>NZ_LZGM01000001.1 GCF_001690195.1 Gilliamella sp. wkB108
GTATATTTATTCGAAACATAATTTTTGATTGATGAATAGCGACGGTACAAACTGATATCATCTAATTTGCCAATAAACACATCAAACTCTTTATTAGATAAATAGTGATTAGTTTCTGGGAAGAATATATAGTAAAATACACCGTATAAGTAAAAGTCTGGAAATAAATTTTCAAACCCATCATCATCATCAAACCCATCGGCTACAATTTGTGGTTCACCACAATAAGAATGGTTTGTCACCATATAATTTTTAAATTGTTCCTTAATATAGATACAGTCAACCATTAAATTGTTATTTTTAATCATTATAGGTATATCAGCTTCGGTATAATCTGATGGTGTACTAATATAATAAAATTCGGGTTTATTATTCCATTTTGAAAATCCAACACTTATCCCACCTCTCATTCCAATTACATTTTTAAGGGATTTATTGATATTTTTTCCATGTACTTCTAATATACCGGGCTTTATAAAAACTTCACTCTCCTTTTCATCACAATAGTAAGAAGTAAATTTATAAGGTTGAGCATTAAGGTTAAAGTGATAATTTTCTACAAACGTTTTATTTGAACAAGGTTGCTTTGCACAGCAAACAGTGCTAATAATTAGCGTGAATATTAACAGAATTATTTTTTGCATATTAAAACTCCTCAGTCAAAATTGAGGTTTGTCGAAGAATAGCTTCAAAACGCTTAGCAAATTCTGCTAGTTTATCAGCGTAATTACTTCCATTTATTACTTTTCTTGCGGCTTTATAATCAATATGATTTTTATAAATGTATTTTGTTATCTTTTGCTCACTAAAACCGCCGGTCATCGTTCCCCAAATCAAAATTGGTACCGCATTATCAAGTTCAGCGGCTTTATCAGGATCTTTTACAAAATCAATACCAAAATAGTCACTGGCTTTTTTATAATTGCCTTTAAAGGTTAAATGGGCTAAACCTCTACCGCGATATGTATAACCGTCCCCCTGTTTTGTATTTCCATACCTTTTCGCATCATTTCGTAATTTTTCTGTAGAAGCTAATACAGGATCATATCGATTAAAATATGATAATGAACCATGTTCGAACAACGAGCAAAAAACATCATCTCCCCAAGTCGCTTCCCAACGGGCTGTGGCTAACATATAAGATAGATAGTAAATATTAGGTTTAAATTCGTTATTTTTTCTATAAAATAGATTGATTCGTTCAATAATACCCCGAAGTGTATATTTGGATTTTTGATTAAAATCAGGTACTTTACTCTCCTCTTCTTTTTTAAAATTTTTATGTTCACTTTCATACATAACAAGGAAACTTTCTACATCGATCAGATCTTGATATGTCACAAATTTAAACAGCGAGATAGGATGGATAAACCATACTTTACCATCCTTGCTAAGGGTGGCGGGTGGCGTGGAGTTTGCTGGTGCGGTTGAGGTATCTGCACCCTTTCCATTTTCAGCAGTAGTGTCAGTTTGTTGGCTTTGCTTAGCTAAGCCTTTAACCACATCATCCCACCACAGCATTTTTTTCGCCTTTTCTTTGGTTTTTTCCCAAAGCATGACACACCTTTCTAGCTCTTCTAATTGAACACAAATTTCAAGTTGTTCTTTACTCAGTTTTTCTGCTGCTTGATCTTTAAAGTTTTTAGGTAAACGTTTAATTTCTCTTCTTAGCTGTTCCAATCCTTTTTTTACAGGTTTTTGCTTGCTTGCATTTAATGTGCTTATGTACGCATCACATTTTGCTTCATTCCCTTTCTTTAAATAGTCCAAGATGTTTTGGGCATCTCCGGTCATTTCACTGTTCAATTCTTCCCATTTTGATATTTTACCTTCTGCATTAAGTTTACCATACCATTCACTTTCATAATTAATTAATAACCGTGCTAGCGCCGTGATTAATATTGGTTCATCAACGATTCCTTTAAAGCAATTTAGTTCTATCATTGCATATTTCTCTTGCCCTGATTTATATTGCTTATCTAAGATTGTTAATACCTCTTTTATGGTTGGCGTGTACTGATCTAAAGATGAATTATCTTTATTTCTTTTTAAGGTCTTTTCTGCACTAAGATAAAATTCTTTTAAGCTGGCACTTTCTTTAATCTGCTTAAAATCAAACCAGTCCCAACAACTGACTCTTTTCACA
>NZ_LZGM01000002.1 GCF_001690195.1 Gilliamella sp. wkB108
GCCAATCTTTAGTTACCGTTTACTTCTCTGGCTCTAAACTATCAATTGCTTTGTATTTTTTACTGGTATCAATTTGCAGCGTTTTATAACGCTCATCTTCTTCAAAATCCGCTAGCACAATGTGTCGATTCCCTTCATAAGTCACTTCTGTTATATTGCCATTTTTATCAAGATGTACATTTTTATTTTCGCCAACATTAGGAATATAAATAATATTAGTTTTTTCCCCTTGTTGGTTAAACAGGCTTCTTTCGGAAAAGTATTCACTACCTCTAGGGTAATATTTTTCTATAGAAACCACTTTGTTATGCTCATCTTTAGTTGTACATAATATATAGTTCCCATTTTTATCAAACTCGACAACTAAAGACTTTAATACTGTTTTTCTATCTATACTATATATTGTATTTTTAAAAAAAAGAACTTCTTCACTGTGTGGCCAGTATTCATATTCATGTTTAAAATAGGCTTTTAAAGTTTTTTTCTCAATGGAAATAATTTTCCCCATTTCCTTTATGACTTTAATATAGTTGGGTAAGGTAATAGCTTCTTCTATGGTGATAGGTTGTAGTTGTAAATTATCATCCAGAATAAAAAAGTGGTCACCGTTTTCAAGGTTTTTTAAGCTAGCTTGTTGCTGTTCATTGAGTAAGATATAGTCAGGTTTACGGCGATAAATCCAACGCTCTTTGATTTGATAATTATCACCAACGACAACAATGTTCAAGAAAGTATTATCTGGAGCATGAACGCGATGAGGGGCATTTTCAGCTTGTTCAAGAGTGATTGGGGGGAATAAAGGATAATGATGCCGTGGTTTAAAAGGACCTACAATAATGCGCGTAGACTCATAGAATGGTACATTGGGTTTGATCCCCATAGCACGAATTTCCAATCTTTTTGCAAAATCTAAAGGATTGATAGTATCCGTTATGAAGCTCCCTAATAGATAGAGAAATAAAAAAAATATAAATATGACTAACACTATTTTTTTAATCATTTTATTGAGTCCAATCGCTTC
>NZ_LZGM01000003.1 GCF_001690195.1 Gilliamella sp. wkB108
AAAAAAACAGGTATATGGTAAAGAATATATATTTTGGAAAAATTATCAAATTGATAAAGAGAATTTACAATTTAAACTAAAAAAATTATTAATCGATGGTTCTTACCAATACCAAATTATTTATCCAGATCAATTTAAAGTACTAAACCAATCATCTTCATCGGTGTTTAAAACTGACAAGCTAAAAACTTGTTATCAAAACGAATATAGTAGTACTATGTGTATTTTGGATTCCTATCGTTATTACCACGATATTTTATCTCAAAAGCTAGTATCCCTTGCAGAAAAAAATCCAACGGTTAATGAGAATATAGACATAATTGATAAAGAGATAAATCAAATTTGCTTAACATTTCCGCCACCAGTTTATCTCGATGAACTGG
>NZ_LZGM01000004.1 GCF_001690195.1 Gilliamella sp. wkB108
GTGGCGAGGGACAACAGTTGGAAACGACTGCTAATACCTCATAAAGTTGAGAAACCAAAGCATGGGATCTTCGGACCATGTGCCATTTGATGAACCCATATGGGATTAGCTAGTTGGTGGGGTAAAAGCTCACCAAGGCGACGATCTCTAGCTGGTCTGAGAGGATGACCAGCCACACTGGAACTGAGACACGGTCCAGACTCCTACGGGAGGCAGCAGTGGGGAATATTGCACAATGGGGGAAACCCTGATGCAGCCATGCCGCGTGTATGAAGAAGGCCTTCGGGTTGTAAAGTACTTTCGGTGATGAGGAAGGTGTTGTATCTAATAGGTGCAACAATTGACGTTAATTACAGAAGAAGCACCGGCTAACTCCGTGCCAGCAGCCGCGGTAATACGGAGGGTGCGAGCGTTAATCGGAATGACTGGGCGTAAAGGGCATGTAGGCGGATGATTAAGTTAGGTGTGAAAGCCCTGGGCTCAACCTAGGAATTGCACTTAAAACTGGTTATCTGGAGTATTGTAGAGGAAGGTAGAATTCCACGTGTAGCGGTGAAATGCGTAGAGATGTGGAGGAATACCGGTGGCGAAGGCGGCCTTCTGGACAGATACTGACGCTGAGATGCGAAAGCGTGGGGAGCAAACAGGATTAGATACCCTGGTAGTCCACGCTGTAAACGATGTCGATTTGGAGTTTGTTGCCTTGAGTGATGGGCTCCGAAGCTAACGCGATAAATCGACCGCCTGGGGAGTACGGCCGCAAGGTTAAAACTCAAATGAATTGACGGGGGCCCGCACAAGCGGTGGAGCATGTGGTTTAATTCGATGCAACGCGAAGAACCTTACCTGGTCTTGACATCCATAGAATTCTGCAGAGATGTGGAAGTGCCTTCGGGAGCTATGAGACAGGTGCTGCATGGCTGTCGTCAGCTCGTGTTGTGAAATGTTGGGTTAAGTCCCGCAACGAGCGCAACCCTTATCCTTTGTTGCCATCGATTAGGTCGGGAACTCAAAGGAGACTGCCGTTGATAAAGCGGAGGAAGGTGGGGACGACGTCAAGTCATCATGGCCCTTACGACCAGGGCTACACACGTGCTACAATGGCGTATACAAAGGGAGGCGACCTCGCGAGAGCAAGCGGACCTCATAAAGTACGTCTAAGTCCGGATTGGAGTCTGCAACTCGACTCCATGAAGTCGGAATCGCTAGTAATCGTGAATCAGAATGTCACGGTGAATACGTTCCCGGGCCTTGTACACACCGCCCGTCACACCATGGGAGTGGGTTGCACCAGAAGTAGATAGCTTAACCTTCGGGAGGGCGTTTACCACGGTGTGGTCCATGACTGGGGTGAAGTCGTAACAAGGTAACCGTAGGGGAACCTGCGGTTGGATCACCTCCTTACGAAGTGCTCGTAAGTGTTCACACAGATTGTTTGTTTAGAAAAGAGTCACTTTATTGGGTCTGTAGCTCAGGTGGTTAGAGCGCACCCCTGATAAGGGTGAGGTCGGTGGTTCAAGTCCACTCAGACCCACCAATTCAACTTAATTCTGCGATATAAACGCAAGCGTAGGTGATGAAACAGCATTACTTAGCACAGAGCGAGCTACGTTAAGCGAATTGGGGAAACAGATGAAGTGAATTATTGGGGCTATAGCTCAGCTGGGAGAGCGCCTGCCTTGCACGCAGGAGGCCAGCGGTTCGATCCCGCTTAGCTCCACCATTAAAGTTATCTCTTTTCAGAATAATTATCTTTGTGTTTACTTTAATTGAGTAGACAGAAAGATAAAGCTCTTTAACAATTAGGAACAAGCTGAAAGAAACGAGTTCTCGTTTTTGCGGCATGCTGATATATGAAGATATGTTAGTTTGCAGTAAGAAAGAGAAAGAAAAGCGTAATGAAAACCAAGACAACTGTGAGTTGTAAGGTTAAGAAATTAAGCGTACACGGTGGATGCCTAGGCATTTAGAGGCGAAGAAGGACGTGTTAATCTGCGAAAAGCGACGGTGAGCCGATAAAAGGCGTTATAGCCGTCGATGTCCGAATGGGGAAACCCAGTGTGGGTAACTGCACTATTGCTTGATGAATACATAGTCAAGTGAGGCGAACCGGGAGAACTGAAACATCTAAGTACCCCGAGGAAAAGAAATCAACCGAGATTCCCCGAGTAGCGGCGAGCGAAAGGGGAGGAGCCCAAAGTGGGAAGCATCATGAGTTAGTGGAAGCGTCTGGAAAGTCGCACGACAGAGGGTGAAAGTCCCGTACACGAAGGCACATGATGTGGAAGCTTGAAGAGTAGGGCGGGACACGTGATATCCTGTCTGAATATGGGGGGACCATCCTCCAAGGCTAAATACTCCTAAATGACCGATAGTGAACCAGTACCGTGAGGGAAAGGCGAAAAGAACCCCGGGAGGGGAGTGAAATAGACCCTGAAACCGTGTACGTACAATCAGTGGGAGCGTATATCATTGGATATATGTGACTGCGTACCTTTTGTATAATGGGTCAGCGACTTATATTCTGTAGCAAGGTTAACCGAATAGGGGAGCCGAAGGGAAACCGAGTATTAACTGTGCGAAAAGTTGCAGGGTATAGACCCGAAACCCGGTGATCTAGCCATGGGCAGGTTGAAGGTTGGTTAACACTAACTGGAGGACCGAACCGACTAATGTTGAAAAATTAGCGGATGACCTGTGGCTGGGGGTGAAAGGCCAATCAAACCGGGAGATAGCTGGTTCTCCCCGAAAGCTATTTAGGTAGCGCCTCATGAGTGACTGTTGGGGGTAGAGCACTGTTTCGGCTAGGGGGCCATCCCGGCTTACCAACCCGATGCAAACTCCGA
>NZ_LZGM01000005.1 GCF_001690195.1 Gilliamella sp. wkB108
TATGATTATTGGCCAAACCAGAATTTAAAACATACAGTATTGGAAATGTATAATAATAATCAACAATTAATATTCTTTTATGAAATTTTTTACGATGAAAACGGAAAAAGCATAAAAAGTAATGAAAAAAATATATTGACCGGGCAAACCATACAATCTACCTACCTTGAAAAAAATGGCATTGAGAGTATAGCAGAGTATTTTGATAATCAGGGTATTAAAACCAATCATGTTATCTATTATGATAAATCTAAAAAACCTTACCCTCGGATTGATAATCAGCGATTAAACCAGCAAGGCGAAGTAATCGAAACAACAAATCAAAGACCTGATGAAATTTTTGAGACAAGTCAGAGTTTAGAGGAAACTCATCCTTACAATACCTTAATTATGGATATAGAAAAAAGCGATATTACTGTAACCGATTCATTATTTGAACATACCTTTGATATCAATACCACACCGTGGGATAGCGAAGCCATAAACCGGGCAAAATTTTTGGGCATTAAGCCAAATCAAACTTATTATAATAAACTACCATATCCTTATTTTTTTAAAGATCGCTATAAAAACTTCCCTCATCAAGCACCATTAAGCTTAATTGAGGCCGAAAATCAGCAACCTAAAGAGAAATACAGTGATTTAATCAAATTTGAAGTGGGTGATAACTACCAATATAAAACCCTTATCAAAGAAAAATGGCAACAATCCTCCCTCTCTCTACCTTTAGAGCAATTTAAACCATTAGAAAACGATATCTATTTTTTTACAATGGCGGATAACGGGCAATTACAACCATTAGACAATGTAGAGCAAGCAGTTGCATTGCCAAGTTATATTCGTGTAGAAAAAGAGATGGGGAAAATTATCTCCATTGTGCAAAAAACACGCATCATAAAAGTAGCATATCAATTTGAATATAATAACAATACGTTAATTGCTAGCAAATTAAATGTGCTGCAAAGCCCTGTTTTTCAGGACATGCTTATCGAAACCCAATATGAAAATGGTGACTTTATGCCAACTTATCAAGTCATCAAAAATGCTGACGGCATTATTATCCGCACATTTAAATTTATTAAAATAGGTGAAGTGAAAGAAGGTGAAGTTAACACAATCTATGAACGATTTAATAATAAAGGAGTAAAAACTAATCATATTACATTGTCGGTACAAAATAATAGAGATGTTATAAAAAACGAATACCTTAATGAAAAAGGTCAAGTTACCCATACCACGGATTTATTCGAGGATAATGAAATTAACAATCGACAATTTTATGACAGCAAAGTACCTATCTCTCCTGATACTTTTGAATATGGACTTTTTCATTTCTACTTAGAATATCACCAACCAAGTGAGGAAAGTAAGTAATCATTAAATGGGAAAATAAAATAATATATTAATCAGTAATCTATAAACAATAACTAAAGTAACACAATGAAAGAGAAGAAGTTAAGTAAGGTGTCATTGTTCGGTTATGCTAGATAATCGCAAATATTCGGCGCAAACGCCCTATTTAGGATAGTTAAAATATGGAAAATAGATTAAAAATAGTTAGACGGGCTATGGTCTTTTGCTTTTTGGCTGTTCAATCTGCTTACGCACAGACAGTAATGGATGATCAAACGGCTATTATTAACCAATTAAAAGCTCAAGCTATTGAACCCAATAAAAACTATTTTCAGCATGATTTTAGTAATTTCTATAGTAAAGAAGATAGTGTTCCAAAGGAAAAACTATTTTTAACAGCTAATAATACTTTAGAAACAGATCCAAGTATGCTCACTACGGCAATACAAAATATTGCTCAGGTAAAACTCAATAATCATTATCAATACCAAGATGTATTTGAACGTGATAGAAATATCATCGAAATATTATACCCTACTGATGTGTTTCAAGCCCTTGATGATGGGGTTCATTTTTATATTTTCGATAGAAATAATCAGTTACAAAAAAAAGAGAAATTTGAAGATGTATATGAGCTACCTTGCTATTTACGGGTTGAAAAGAAAAATGGCGTAGTCATCAGTATCCAAAAAAGACCGTTAACGGCCATTGCTCACTTTGTTTACGATTATTGGTCAAACCAGAATTTAAAACATGCTATATTGGAAATGTATAACAATGATCATCATATTATCTATTTTTCTGAATCTTTTTATGATGAAAATGGAAAAAGGATAAAAAGTTACAGGAAAAATATATTGACCGGGCAAACCATACAAGCTAGCTATCTTGAAAAAGATGGCATTGAGAGTATAGCAGAGTATTTTGATAATCAGGGCATTAAAACCAATCATGTTATCTATTATGATGAAACTATGCCTTACCCCCAGATTAAAAATCAGCGATTAAATCAGCAAGGTGAAGTAATCGAAACGACAAATCAAAATCCTATTGATATTTTTGATTTTCAAAAAGCTCTTAACGAGACTTACCCTTACAACACCTTAACAATGGATATTGAAAAAACTGCTGATGTCTTAACTGATGAGCTATTTAGACATACTCTGGGTATCAATACCACTCAGTGGGATAGTGAAGCCATAAACCGGGCTAAATTTTTGGGCATTAAGCCAAATCAAACTTATTATAATAAACTGCCATATCCTAATTTTTTTAATAATCGCTATAAAAACTTCCCGCATCAAGCACCATTAAGCTTAATTGAGGCTGAAAATCAACAACCCAAAGAGAAATACAGTGATTTAATCAAATTTGAAGTGGGTGATAACTACCAATATAAAACCCTTATCAAAGAAAAATGGCAACAATCCCCCCTCTCCCTACCTTTAGAGCAATTTAAACCATTAGAAAACGATATCTACTTTTTTACAATGGCGGATAACGGGCAATTACAACCATTAGACAATGTAGAACAAGCAGTTGCATTGCCTAGCTATATTCGTGTAGAAAAAGAGATGGGGAAAATTATCTCCATTGTGCAAAAAACACGTATTATAAAAGTAGCATATCAATTTGAATATAATAGCAATACGTTAATTGCCAGTAAATTAAATGTGCTTCAAAGCCCTGTTTTTCAGGACATGCTTATCGAAACCCAATATGAAAGTGGCGACTCTACGCCAACTTATCAAGTCATCAAAAATGCTGACGGCATTATTATCCGCTCATTTAAATATGTTGAAGAAGGCGAAGTTAACGCAGTCTATGAACGATTTAATAATAAAGGAGTGAAAACTAATCATATTACATTGTTGGTACAAAATAATAGAAACGTTATAAAAAACGAATATCTTAATGAAAAAGGTCAAGTCACCCATACCACGGATTTATTCGAGGATAGTGAAATTGAAAATCGACAATTTTATGATGAACTACCTTTTTTCCCTGATGGTTTTGACGATAGACTTTTTGATTTTTACTTATATCATCATTAACCAACTGATAAACAAATCATAGCTGAAGGCAAAACCGATGCGCAAGGGAAAACTCAAATGGTGTCATCTGGATATGAAGAGGCTGAAGTAACATTTAGGTATAAAAGGAATTAAAGATGGGAGCTTTCGATGGCCAAAATGTAATAATAGATATTATGGGTAAAACTTATAATAATCCAAATGATCATTATGATTATGGTATCTACACAAAAGTTAAAGACGGTGCCAGAAAATTAGACAATATTGTATTAAGCAGAATCTTTATTACAGTTAAATCAATTACTCAAATAGATCCTGGACATTATTGGATTGAAATTATTCATCAAGATGAGGACGAAACCGATGAATTTATGGAAAAGGCAAGAAAAGACCGATTAGCCGAAAAGGATCTGCCTAAGTTAAATGGAATATGTAAAAAAGCCAATGGTTTTCGTGAAAGTTATGGTTGGTATCCAGATGATGCTGTACTCTTCGGATCCGGATTAAGTAATTTTTTAAAAGGTAACGGTTTTTTAAATGGTGATTGTGAACTTAGAAGAGAGAAAGATAAGGGTAAAATATTATCTAATACAGAAGAACGCAATGCAGGGAGACGTGAAGAAAATAACGATCTTTCAATAAGGCCATTTGATGCTCATCAAAACGGTCGATTTCATCCAGATAAAATTGACTTTACAACTAATCCCTACCTATTACCTGGAGATTCAAGAACAGATGAGCAGATAATAGCAGAAATTAGAGATTTTGCTAAAAGCTTTGACGATGTATGGAGTTATAATCTCAATAGTTTTGATGAAACCAATTGCCATACTTTTTTATATCTATTATTAGCTACATGTAATTTGGCTGATTTTGATTGTATAGGAAAAGATCTCGATCCATATTTTCTGGCATATAAAACATCTTTAAATGATGAGGAAAATCTTAATTCAAAATATGAAGAAAGAAAGAAATTAATAAACAAGCTATGGCAGATATCTCAATATATCTAATTACCGGAATATCATAATATATAAAGGCTGCTAACTCATTTAAAATATTAAGGTATATATGAAAAAAATTCGACAAATTTACTTACTATTTTTTATAGTAGGCATAATAACCAGTATTGAAACTGCACGTGCGGAGATAACGATGAACGATCAAACGGCAATTATTAACCAATTAAAAGCTCAAGCTATTGAACCCAATAAAACCTATTTTCAGTATGATTTTAGTAATTTTATGGATAATGAAGATAGTTTTCCACGAAAAAAACTATTTTTAGCAATTAGTAATGCTTTAGAAACAGATCCTAGTATGCTCCCTATTGCTAGACAAAATATTGCCGAAGTCAAATTAAATAATCATTATCAATATCAAGATGTATTAAACAGAAGACGAAATATCATTGAAATATTATACCCAACTGATGCGTTTCAAGCCCTTGATAATGGGGTTCATTTTTATATTTTCGATAAAAATAATCAGTTACAAAAAAAAGAGAAATTTGAAGATATATTTAAGCTACCCTGCTATTTACGGGTCGAAAAGAAAAATGGCATAGTCATCAGTATCCAAAAAAGACCGTTAACGTCCATTGCCCACTTTGTTTACGATTATTGGCCAAACCAGAATTTAAAACATACAGTATTGGAAATGTATAATAATAATCAACAATTAATATTCTTTTATGAAATTTTTTACGATGAAAACGGGAAAAGTATAAAAAGTAATGAAAAAAATATATCGACCGGGCAAACCATGCAAGCTAGCTATCTTGAAAAAGATGGCATTGAGAGTATAGAAGAGTATTTTGATAATCAGGGTATTAAAACCAATCATGTTATCTATTATGATAAATCTAAAAAACCTTACCTTCGAATTGAAAATCAGCGATTAAATCAACGAGGGGAAGTAATCGAAACGACAAATAACAAACCAGATAAAATTTTTGAGACAAGTCAGAGTTTGGAAGAAGCTCATCCTTACAATACCTTAATTATGGATATTGAAAAAACTTCTGGTGTCTTAACTGGTAAGCTATTTAGACATACTTTTGATATCAATACCACACCGTGGGATAGCGAAGCCATAAACCGGGCTAAATTTTTGGGCATTAAGCCAAATCAAACTTATTATAATAAACTGCCATACCCTAATTTTTTTAATAATCGCTATAAAAACTTCCCGCATCAAGCACCATTAAGCTTAATTGAGGCTGAAAATCAACAACCCAAAGAGAAATACAGTGATTTAATCAAATTTGAAGTGGGTGATAACTACCAATATAAAACCCTTATCAAAGAAAAATGGCAACAATCGCCAATCACCTTGCCTTTAGAGCAATTTAAACCATTAGAAAACGATATCTACTTTTTTACAATGGGGGATAACGGGCAATTACAACCATTAGACAATGTAGAGCAAGCAGTTGCATTGCCTAGCTATATTCGTGTAGAAAAAGAGATGGGGAAAATTATCTCCATTGTGCAAAAAACACGTATTATAAAAGTAGCATATCAATTTGAATATAATAACAATACGTTAATTGCCAGTAAATTAAATGTGCTGCAAAGCCCTGTTTTTCAGGACATGCTTATCGAAAGCCAATATGAAAATGGCAATTATTATCCACGTTATCAAACTATCAAAAATGGTAGTGGCATTATTATCCGCACATTTAAACTTATTAAAAGAGGTGAAGTAAAAGAAGGTGAAGTTAACGCAATCTATGAACGATTTAATAATAAAGGGGTGAAAACTAATCATATTACATTGTCGGTACAAAATAATAGAAACGTTATAAAAAACGAATACCTTGATGAAAAAGGTCAAGTTACCCATACCACAGATTTATTCGAGGATGATGAAATTGACAATCAACAATTTTATGATAGCAAAGCACCTATCTCTCCTGATACGTTTGAATATGGACTTTTTGATTTTTACTTAGAACATCACCAACCAAGTGAGGAAAGTAAGTAATCATTAAATGGGAAAATAAAATAATATATTAATCAGTAATCTATAAACAATAACTAAAATAATACAATGAAAGAGAAGAAGTTAAGTAAGGTGTCATTGTACGGTTATGCTAGATAATCGCAAATATTCGGCGCAAACGCCCTATTTAGGAAAGTTAAAATATGGAAAATAGATTAAAAATAGTTAGGCTGGCTATCGTCTTTTGCTTTTTGGTTATTCAATCTGCTTACGCACAGACAGTAATGGATAACCAAACAGCTATTATTAACCAATTAAAAGCTCAAGCTATTGAACCCAATAAAATCTATTTTCAGTATGATTTTAGTAATTATATGAATAATAAATATAGTTTTCCACGAAAAAAACTATTTTTAGCAATTAGTAATGCTTTAGAAACAGATCCTAGTATGCTCCCTATTGCTAGACAAAATATTGCCGAAGTCAAATTAAATAATCATTATCAATATCAAGATGTATTGGAACGAGACAGAGATATCATTGAAATATTATACCCAACTGATGCGTTTCAAGACCTTGATGATGGGGTTCATTTTTATATTTTCGATA
>NZ_LZGM01000006.1 GCF_001690195.1 Gilliamella sp. wkB108
AGATATTGACGGCAAATTAAGCTCGCTAATGTTTCCTTTCTATCATTATATGTTAAGGATTTAGATCAAGTGTTTGTTTAATAAGTAAGTCACACTATTATAAGGAAGGAATATTTATGACAACAATTAATCTTTCAGATGATTTAATAAAAGACTTTATTTATTCGGTATATCGTAAAGAAGTGTTATTAAATTTAAAAGGGGTGGTATTAACGGAGGAAGATAGAAACAAATTACATGAAAAGCGTGATTTTGTTAATGGATTATCTCAAGCCGATCTCGCTGATATTCGTGCTTGGATTTTAAATAAATTAAAATGTTTAGAAGATCAACAAAGTAAAATATCAGTCTCATAACTACGTTGAAAAATGGTTATTTTTTTACGCATAATGACAATACAATTTTTTTAATCTTCCGCTAAAATAATATAGACAGTTATACTAATAGTCTTATAATGCATCCGATGTTATTGTCATTTATTTAATAAGAAAGGAAAAGGGTATGAAAAAATTAGTCTCAGTTTTATTATTAAGCCTTCCTATGATTGCTGCTGCATCAAATTGTGATGAAATTAGCGCCAATATAGCTGAAAAAATTAAAAACAATGGAGTTGATGCTTCACAATTTCAATTAAAACTTGTACCAGCCGATCAATCACAAGAACAAATTGAAGGACAAGTGGTGGGAAGATGTGATCATGGCCAACAAAATATTGTTTATGTTAGATTAGATGATGTTTATACATCAAGCAAAAAAACTGAAAAAGCAGAGTCACAAACTCAAGCACCTGTTGAAAAAAATCAATCTGAACCTGATGAATCTACAAATGAATCAACTCCTTATCAAGAGTAATTAATTCAAAAAATAAGTAAAACATAATTAGAATAGGCAAAAAAGTATACACACCATAATCAGTATTGGTAATTATTTAAACTCATTGTTTAATCCATTATTAATACTATTCTAATTATTTCATCCGGGGTGCCATTGGCTGAGATCATACCCGTTGAACCTGATGCGGTTAGTACCGACGAAGGGAGTATCAAACCACTCGTTTAGCGATAACATTGTTTTATCCTTTAATCGGTTCATCATTAAAATTGCAATCATACTCAAACATTGATGCAATGATTAGATCTAAACAAATTAGGTTAAAAATAAGATTTTAAAACATGAAGCTGTTTAAAAAATAGGTATAGTGATCTTAATTTAAATCTTATTGTTAATATCATTTAAAGTAAGATTGTCTGTTCAACACCCTGGATCACATGTTTTTGGATTAGCTATCGATAAATGCCATATTATTGATGAACAATGCCAAATATTAACAAGTCTAAAAACGTTAATTCAAATCAAACTAGATTTAGCTATTGGAAGTTGCTAATAAAAGGTAGAACAAGTGCTTAATATATGAGGGTTATGTATATTGGTCATTTTCTCAGTAACCATTGGTTCTGTGGCAAAGGGTTAGGGTAAAAGTAATGAATTGTTCGTTTATCTTACCTTCCCACTCATTTAAAAGTGGGAAAGCTAAAATAGAATAATTACAATAAATTTTGATAATGTTGTTTTATTGAATCATCCCAAACACTGGCTTGGACTTGTCCAATGTGTTTTTGCTGTAAAAGCAACATTACTAAACGTGATTGACCTATACCACCGCCAATAGTTTGTAGTAAATCGCCATTAATTAATGCTTGATGCCAAGCCATTTGTAAACGAGATTCATCATTAGTTATTTTTAATTGACGTTTCAAGGTTTCAGCATTCACCCGAATGCCCATGGAGGAAATTTCAAAGGCGCTATTTAAGACAGGATTCCAAACTAAAATGTCACCGTTTAACCCTTTTGAGCCTAACTCATTATCACTGCTCCAATCATCATAATCAGGCGCACGTACATCATGTTTTTCGTTATTCGACAAATTACCACCAATACCAATTAAGAACACCGCCCCCAGCTCTTTGGCAATAGCATTTTCACGCTCTTTAGGTGATAGGTTAGGAAAACGTTGCAACAGTTGTTCACTATCTAAAAATGTGATCGATTCAGGTAAAAATCGTGACAAATGATATTTTTCACAAACAGCTTTTTCCGTAGCTTTAATCGCTGAATAAATTTTTTCAACGGTCTGTTTTAAATAGGTTAAATTACGATCTTCAGGACGCATCACCTTTTCCCAATCCCATTGATCAACATAAACAGAGTGGATAGGGGATAGCTGATCTTCATCCGGACGTAATGCTTTCATATTGGTATAAAGTCCTTCACCAACGGCAAAATGATGCTCACTTAAAATTTTACGCTTCCATTTAGCAAGGGAATGAACCACTTCAAATTGCTTATCAGCAATAGCTTTGACCTTAACTTGAACTGCTTTTTCAGTTCCGGATAAATTATCTTGAATGCCGTCACCAACTTGACTTAGCAGTGGTGCTTGTACTTCAATGAGGGATAGGTTTTCGGCTAATTGCTCGGCAAAAAAATGTTTTACAAAACTAATTCGTTGTTGTTGTTCTTTGAATGATATAGACATATAGACTCTTTAAGTATTAGTTAACCTGCGCTAATTAAATTAAACTAGAAAACAGAAATATGCAAGTTAGAATATATGCTTACCTGATGTAAAAATGTTTCAGGTTAACTATACGTTTTAGTATAAAAAAGTAGTAATTTAGATCCTAGGCAGTACAACACTGATTTTTTGTTAAGTTGTTTACAGCTTCTTTATAGTGAACATATAACGAACGTTCGCTAGTTCAATATGTTAACATTTTGTTATTCGTGTGATAGCCAATGTTATATGAAAAAGTGTTGGTTAAGAAGTGCTAAATTGAGGGAAAATATAAGCTAGCAAGCTCTATATTACGGGTGTAGAGAGAGTAAAAACCGATCTTACTTAGTAAGATCGGCTTTCTATACTTTAAATGAATTTGGTTATTATTTTATGCTCTGCATCTATGCATTGTATTTTTTCATTACAATTGAAGCATTAGTACCACCAAAACCAAAACTGTTTGACATCACGGTGGTCAATTCACGTTCGGTTGGCTCAGTAATAATATTCATACCAATTGCCGCTTCATCTAATTCATCAATATTAATGCTTGGAGTGATAAAACCATGCTCTAACATTAATAATGAATAAATTAACTCCTGAGCGCCAGTTGCACTTAATGAATGACCTGTCATTGATTTAGTTGAAGAAATAGCTGGAATATTATCGCCAAAGACTTGTTTAATTGCCCACAACTCTTTCACATCACCAACAGGTGTTGATGTGCCATGGGTATTGATATAATCAACAGGAGCATCAAGATCTTGAATAGCAAGTTGCATACAACGCATTGCACCTTCACCGGACGGGGCAACCATATCATAACCATCAGATGTTGCGCCGTAGCCAACTAACTCACCATAAATATGCGCGCCACGAGCTAGTGCATGTTCTAATTCTTCAACGACAACCATGCCAGCGCCACCTGCAATAACAAA
The DNA here is from genome assembly GCF_001690195.1 of Gilliamella sp. wkB108. Classification (GTDB taxonomy): domain Bacteria; phylum Pseudomonadota; class Gammaproteobacteria; order Enterobacterales; family Orbaceae; genus Gilliamella; species Gilliamella apicola_L. The sequence goes on from NZ_LZGM01000006.1 coordinate 3,497, forward strand.
ACCATCTCGATTTGCATCATAAGCGCGAGAAGCTTTTTCAGGTGTATCGTTATATTTGGTTGATAGAGCGCCCATTGCGTCAAATTCACAAGACATTTCCCAACACAACTCTTCACCACCACCAGCAAAAACAATATCTTGTTTACCAAGTTGAATTAGCTCTGCTGCATGGCCTATACAGTGTACTGATGTTGCACATGCAGAAGTCATGGAGTAACTCACCCCTTTAATTTTAAAAGGTGTTGCCAAACACGCAGAAATTGCTGAAGACATCGATTTAGTTACCGCATAGGGCCCAACACCACGTAACCCTTTCTCTTTCATGCCAGCAACAACTGAATATTGGGTTTTCGTTGAACCACCATAGCCTGCAATTAACCCTGTTCGTGGATTAGATACTTGTTCTGGGGTAAGTTTTGCATCTTCAATTGCTTGTTGTAAAGCTAGATAACCATAAATAGAAGCATCATTCATAAAGCGGACCACTTTACGATCAATCAGTCCTGTTGTATCTAATTTAACATTTCCGCATACATGACTACGCATGCCACTATCTTTCATCTCTTGTGAAAAAGTTATTCCACTTCGTCCAACTTTTAGGGATTCTAAAACTTCTTTAGTATTGTTCCCAATACTTGAAAGAATACCTAACCCTGTAATAACAACACGTTTCATTTAATGTCCTACTCCTAAATAATCTGGCTTCATAAGAAAAATTGAAGTGATTATAGCGTACACTTGTAAGCTGAACAATACCTATAATCTATTTATTCGTGAACAGAAAAGCAATATCCTATTTATTTATACTAAATTTACACTAATTCTTAATCATCTTTACATAAATTATTTACTTGCTAAGTAGAAAAATCTTACTATAATACTGTATGAATAAACAGTTATTTTAAGTGGCTAAAAAATGAATGAAAAGATGATATCCAAACTCGAAATATTAGCAGAATCAGCGAAATATGATATTTCTTGTGCGTCCAGTGGTACTTCTCGATCAAACAAAAGTAAAGGCGTAGGTAACGCACATGGTTGGGGATTGTGTCATACTTTTACCGCGGATGGTCGCTGCATCTCTCTACTTAAAATAATGCTGACTAATTATTGTATGTTTGATTGTGCATATTGTATTAATCGGCAAAGTAATGATATTCCAAGAGCGGGTTTTACACCCAGAGAGCTAGCTGATTTAACTATTGAATTTTATCGTCGTAATTATATCGAGGGATTATTTTTAAGTTCTGGTATCGTAAGAAACGCCGATCATACCATGGAAAAAATGATTAGAGCTGTCAAGATATTACGTGATGAATACGCTTTCAATGGCTATATTCATATGAAAGCGATACCAGGAGCTAGCAACGAACTCATTAGTCAAGCTGGTTTATTAGTTGATAGAATGAGTGTTAATTTAGAAATCCCTACTGAGAAAAATCTCAAATTACTCGCACCAGATAAGGATCATCTAAGCATTTATCAACCAATGCGACATATTCAACAAAATTTGCTGGAAAATATTGAAGATCGTAAAAAAATAAGATCAACACCAAAATTTGTACCAGCAGGGCAAAGTACCCAAGTTATAATCGGGGCAACTGACGAAACCGACAATCAGATCTTACAATTAACAGCTAAACTTTACAAAAGACCAAGTATGAAACGTGTTTATTACTCAGGTTTCATTCCAGTTAATGGTTACGACAAACGCTTACCAGTGGTACAAGAGGTACCAAGAGTACGTGAAAACCGATTATATCAAGCTGACTGGTTACTTCGCTTCTATGATTTTGATGTTAATGAAATCGTTAATGACAAATACCCTGATCTTGATCTCACTGTAGATCCAAAATTGTCATGGGCAATACGCAATCCACAATTCTTTCCTGTAGATGTAAATCGCGATAGTTATCAGAAAATTTTGCGTGTTCCTGGTATTGGCGTTAAATCGGCTAAATTGATTATTTTAGCAAGGAGACATCGTAAGCTGAATTTACAAGCGCTTAAACGAATAGGAGTAGTACTTAAGCGTGCGCAATTTTTTATTTTATGTCATGAGATGAGAGGATTTAAATTACTCCATTCTTCTGAAGAATATATCCGACTATCTTTACAAGAAAAACCATTACTTGAAGCCAAAACAACCAATATGCCACAGCAATTGGTTATGGGGTGGTAAGTTATGCTAGTGTTTTATTATGATAAAACCTTTGAAGGACTACTTTGTGCGGTTTTTGATGCTTTCAAACTCAAAAAAATGCCTGAAGCGTTGGTTGCAGAAGGAGAGATCGAACCGCTTTTAACATCAGAAAGCCACTACGTTGAAATTCGCAATAACAAATATGAACGAGTTCAAACAGCGCTAAAGAAGAAAATAAGTAAAATTACCTTACATCAATTGATGAGTGTATGGCTTTCTGAGCTTCCAGAAAATGACTTAATGATTTTTCGCTATATATGTAAAGTATTTAAATCCCCTTACTCAATTGAAACAGATTTTGCTGATCCTGACGTGCTTACTATAAGGGAAATATCTCGTAAAGTCGGCAAAGAACGTGAATATTTACTGCAATTTGTTCGGTTCAATGTGCTTAAAAATCCAACCAATAATTCTGAACAAATGGTTAACGAAAAGATCTATTTCGCAATTGTTGCTCCTATCTATAACGCGCTACCTCTGGTACTTGATTTTTTCAAAGATCGTTATGCCGATCAAAAATGGGCAATATATGATGAAAAACGACAATATGGCTTTTTATACGATTTAGAAAAGATCGAACAGATATCACTAGGTGATCGAGATGATTTAATTATAGATAGCCAAATTAACCAAAAATATCTGAGTGAAGATGAAATCCTTTTTCAATCAATGTGGCATCGTTATTGCGAAGCACTTACAATTAAAGAAAGAGAAAATCATAAATTACAACGACAACAAATGCCCAAACGATTCTGGCAATATCTTCCTGAAATGAAAGGAAAAAAATAATAAAAAACCGCCGATTTTACCGGCGGTTAATACTAGCTATTTTAGCAAATTAAAATGATTATTCAGAATCTATATCATTGATAAAACTACCAATAGACTCTTCACGTTGCTGTTGTTTCTCCTCATCAACTTTACCGCCTGAAGCCACAAAATCATGACGTTGGAAGTAGGCATTACGCATAAAGTTATAAGGATCATCACTATTTTTAATTAGATCCTCATATTCAATAGCAACAGCTCGCGCCTCAATACCGTCAAAGATACCACGTACCAAAGCCCATTGCCAATCAAGCCAAACAAGAGGAGGATAAAGTGTATCGACTATACCGCCACCCTCATCACGTAAAGTTGCTGAACCATAAAAAGGTAGAACAACATAAGGGCCGTAAGGTACATCATAATAACCTAACACATCACCAAAACTCCGCTTATTGCCTTTTTGTAATTGCGGATCAACCATACTGGCGACATCCACTAATCCACCAATACCAAACACCGTATTTAAAAAGAAACGGGCAAGGTGGGTTCCTGCTTTATGAACTTCACCTTGAAGCAAATTATTTACCATAGATGCAGGTTCTGAAAGGTTATAAGAAAAGTTCACTACACCAGTACGAATAGGGGGTGGAACATAATCCTTCCATACTACAGCAGCGGGTCTTAAAATATAAGGATCGAGCGCATAATAGTTAAAATTAAACATCGCCTTATTAAATCCTGACAGTGGGTCACTATAACTATTTGTTTCTGGCTGATAAGTTGCACAACTTGTCAATCCCATTACACAAAACAACACCCCAGCAATTTTCTTTTTCATAGTATTTTTAATTAAAAATATCAAATTCCAGATTCAATAATTGTATCATGTTTACTCAAAATAGAAAATTTTTCGTTATTTGGTTGGCATTATCTGTGTAAATTTACTAAAATAACTTTCCCCGTCGATGACCTCATAGTTAAATGGATATAACGAGCCCCTCCTAAGGGCTAGTTGCAGGTTCGATTCCTGCTGGGGTCAAAATTATTTGATTCAGATAAACAAATTCAACCGCGGTACATTTCATCTGTTTAATATTCTCAAAATTATAATTTATTAAAAATCAATAAAGTAGGAAAAATAACTTGATTAATATTTGAACTAAAAAGTTGGTAGAAAATTTGGTCATGCTATTTTAATTATTAAACAATAGGTTATAATAAGAGTGTTCCCTGTATGCACAGGGATAAACCGATTATGAGCTATCAAAGCGCACTTGTCAGACTGTGTTCCCTGTATGCACAGGGATAAACCGGCGGGCAGGTTCAGTACAATAAACTTGATGCAGTGTTCCCTGTATGCACAGGGATAAACCGCAAACACGCGTAACTATTTATCATGACATTTAGTGTTCCCTGTATGCACAGGGATAAACCGGATTATATACAGGTAGTTTATCAGTCAGTCTAGTGTTCCCTGTATGCACAGGGATAAACCGCCAACAGGAACACGGCAGTCAGTAAGTGTTAAGTGTTCCCTGTATGCACAGGGATAAACCGGATTCTTTGAACTCATTAACATGCTCATTATCGTGTTCCCTGTATGCACAGGGATAAACCGTTGAAATTTTTCATATGAACTTGTGAAATTGCGTGTTCCCTGTATGCACAGGGATAAACCGAAATAAAGCACCGTTCTAATTTATGTGAACTCGTGTTCCCTGTATGCACAGGGATAAACCGCAGCATTACAAATCAAGATTAAATATATGCAAGTGTTCCCTGTATGCACAGGGATAAACCGCATATAGATTATTGCCAATTCGGTAAGGATGCGTGTTCCCTGTATGCACAGGGATAAACCGTTCGTTCATAAACTAATCTGCGTAATTCCAGTGTGTTCCCTGTATGCACAGGGATAAACCGGATTTTTTATTGTTTCAGCATTTAATATACAGGTGTTCCCTGTATGCACAGGGATAAACCGTAGGTAAACATGACCACACAATTACAATTAGCGTGTTCCCTGTATGCACAGGGATAAACCGCAATACTCACGCCGTACTATCAGCCTGAACTTGTGTTCCCTGTATGCACAGGGATAAACCGCAAAATAGGCTAAAATAAGCAAAATGACAATCGTGTTCCCTGTATGCACAGGGATAAACCGCTCGCTGGGTTTAAGCTCTAAGTTGACCAGTAGTGTTCCCTGTATGCACAGGGATAAACCGCGAATAGAATAACTAACAGATTCCCGCAAATTGTGTTCCCTGTATGCACAGGGATAAACCGGATTTCTTAAAAATGCCAGTCGGCAACTTAATGTGTTCCCTGTATGTACAGGGATAAACCGGGCGGCGCAATCGCACAGTGCCGATTACAAAAGTGTTCCCTGTATGCACAGGGATAAGTCGTATGGATAGATATTGATTATTATTGCTCTTCATGTGTGAAGGTGTTTAATTCTATTTTTGAAGGTGAACCATTAAATCAATATGTAAACCTAAATAACTGGCGAAAGTCGATTTCTGTTGTTTGAATTGCCTAAATAACATACTATTACAAAAAAATAAAAGGAGAATGGTATGAAACGAATTTTATTGATCGGGTTATTAGGGGTGATTTTGACTGGTTGTGGTAAAGACAATACATGCCCTGATACAGAGAAGTCAGTTAGGAAGCAGGCTCTGGATAAAGTCAAATCAACATTACAATTACCGTCAACAGCAACATTCCCGAATTCAGATAAAAATGGCTTAATTGAAATTGGTGAAAAGGATGGTATATGTCATTATTATATTGAAGGTGACGTTGATGCCGAAAATTCCTTTGGTGGAATTGTTAGAAGTCACTTCTCAATGAATCTTGAATATAATATGTCTACTGAAAAATGGAATTTCGAAAACTTTGAATTAAAATAATTTATTTTTAACTTGATTAGCTGTTTGGTTGGTTTGGCTATTTAATTGTATAGCTTTAAAAGGTACTTAACACACTAACTCAAAACGAAAAACCTTATCTAATAGGCTTGAGTGTTATTTTACGTTCTTATTTTATGGTCAAGCTGCATGTTAAATACAATCTTGAAAGGAAATTAGCAGAGTTGACGTATTCTTTCTCGTTCAATTATGATAAGGGATAATAATAAAATCTAATAAAACAGAAATACTCTAATTTCTTTATCCTTTTTTTAAAGGATGTTATGAAAAACTATTTAATATAAGGATTGTTCTATGGATGAAATGAATATGCATGAAGGATTAGATTATAAGATAAAAGAAGGAATACCTAAAATCAGTGACATGCCAATGCAACAAGTTGTTTCTATTGATGTTATTGGCGATCCAAATACAGAAACAAGCAAATTGATGAAGCCATTATATACGGCAGCATATGGCGTAAGGAAAATATACAAAGCAAATGGCCATGTATTTAAAGTCGATAAGTTAAGAGGTCGTTGGCCACAAATTAATATGGTAAAAAACAAAAGTGATTGGATCGGGACTTATGCGCTACCGTTACCAAATGATGTGACTAATTTACCAACAAGCGGTCAAGATATAGATAATGTAAAGCTAGAACAATGGCAATATGGAAAAGTAGCCTATATTTTGCATGTTGGATCTTATGCAAATGAAGGCAAAACGATTGAAATTTTATTAGATTATATCTCTTCAAATGGAATGAAAATAATTGAAAATAGTCATGAGGAAATATATCTTTCCGATCCAACCAAAACAGATAGAGACAAACTAAAAACGATTATTTTATATCGTATTTGTCCAAAATAGATTTTATATTAATAAGTTATTATTTAACGAGACGTATCAACAAACCGCTTCAGCAGGTTGTGGTTACTCTTAATAAAACGATCGCATAATATTAATTAAATTAAAGTGAAATATTTTAGATCTCAGATAGTGATAAAGGTTGACTTAGGACTATTATTTTCCAAGCTTGATAACAATAATCGAAAAGATCGCCAATAGGATTTAATTTCGAATAATAACAGCAACCTATTCGTAGAAGGTGACTTACTTTTTCCAAAATTAGGAGTAGCCCAATGAAAGATCAAATTGATGTGAAATATGACTTTATTTATAAGCAAGTCAATGACGTTTATGATATACAAGGCAGTATATTACATGAAATTATTTGTCAAGTTATTGAACATGGTTATGTTCCTCAAGAAATTAAAAAACGTTTTGCAAACGCAGTGCAACCCGAAGCATTTGAACTTTTAGACAACATAAACACAACTTATAAAAATGTACTTTTTTTTGGTAACAAGAAATGAAGATTGTAGGAAATTAACAACTCATAAATGATTTATCAACACCTAAATAATAAAGCATATTTATACGGTTAAATTGTCTAAAATTAATCACTCGCTAAGCTGACTTTTTGTTGTTTGAAAAAATAAACCACTTCATTGATAACCTAAAACAGTTGGTCAGCTACGATATCACAAGAAGTAGACCAACACCGATATGACATAACTCCTATATAAATATCTAATCCTTAGTATACCTTTCATATAAAAATTACTTAAAATGTTTAAATGTTTTTTATTGCTCATGTTCTTTAAATCAAATACCATTATTCATCATGCCTTATAAGGATATATGATGAAAAAATTGGTATTGATTTACTTGGGTTGCTTAACTTTGTTTGGATGTAATGATAATGAAATTACCAACCGCTATCTTATAGGGAGTTGGGAGTGTACTTGTTTTGACTATAGAGTATTGTGGAAGGACGGTATCTATCAGAATTTTGGCAATTTTCCTGAACAAAAAGAAGAGAAAATTCCCACCAAGTTTTATATGAAAAATGAGAGACTTTGGATTGATATAGGTAAGATCTCTAGTGAATTCAATTTATACGCTTTTTATGAAAAACGACCTCCGCAAAAAACCTCTATAGATGTAACGATAGAACGTGATGATAGTATTGAATATTTGTCAAGAGATAAATTCAAAATAACAACTATTATAGAAAATAGATATGATCATCATGAAAAGGATAATTTCAAATTGAAAACAGAGTTATACTGCAAGCGTATTAATGAATAATATTACACAATAGATTGAATGATTACCAACTAATACCTTTCTTCAATGAGGGAATTGTCTTGGCAAATAAATCAGCAATACTTTATGAAAAATTAAACCTAATGCTGTCATTAAAATATCGTCAAGGGTCAAAGTTCTTAGATTTATTGATGAATACAGATAGTAAATATGTGACGACTTTTTAGTATTTATCGGATTAAACTGGTACTTTTAATTGTAGATGCAAAGTTAACTTAATGTCCTTATCGTATAACGATAAATCGTTCCTTAAAATAATACATAAACTAAAACAACCGATGAGAGTCAGTTTTTATTCATCAAACGCCATAAATCAAATACTATTAACGCAAATGTATTGATATACCCACCTTTGCCGTCAAAGATAATATAATATATAAATAAAAGTTAAAGCCTCAGTCGAGTTCAATTGATAACCTTTTTCTTGAGTAGTTAATCAGAAGAAATGATTGGACATATATTGAATAACACAAGATTTAGTTTATTGTGCAAAAAACATGTTCATCTTTTGCAAAAAATAGTATGATTTTTATACTAAAAAGTTGGTAGAAATTTCGACCTCACTATTTTAATTATTAAACAATAGGTTATAATTAGAGTGTTCCCTGTATGCACAGGGATAAACCGTAAAAATTGTCTCTGATTGATTTTTTTTGACCGTGTTCCCTGTATGCACAGGGATAAACCGGTCAGTAATACATTTAATCTGACATGGAGTTAGTGTTCCCTGTATGCACAGGGATAAACCGTTGGCGATGATGGTTGGATTGGTGTGACGGCAGTGTTCCCTGTATGCACAGGGATAAACCGGAGCCTCGTTTTACATGTAACTGTTATATAACGTGTTCCCTGTATGCACAGGGATAAACCGCAAATACGCGACCTATATTCTGCTTAATGGTTGTGTTCCCTGTATGCACAGGGATAAACCGGCGTCACCTTTTTTATAATCTCCAGCAACAGCGTGTTCCCTGTATGCACAGGGATAAACCGTATAGGCGAAATCGCATCAAACGCCCCAACCAGTGTTCCCTGTATGCACAGGGATAAACCGGATCGGACAACGATCACCCTAATGATGCCGCAGTGTTCCCTGTATGCACAGGGATAAACCGTAACACCAGAAACAATCAAAAAACTAACTGATGTGTTCCCTGTATGCACAGGGATAAACCGCGACCGGTGACAGCGTGGAAACATCAACAGCTTGAGTTCCCTGTATGCACAGGGATAAACCGTCATTTAGCGCCAAAAATGGGTTTAGTTTGTTGTGTTCCCTGTATGCACAGGGATAAACCGGGAGCCGGGGCAGTCAAACCACATATTTGCCCGTGTTCCCTGTATGTACAGGGATAAACCGCGCCCTAAATGGATATTTGAATTATTAAAAAAGTGTTCCTTGCATGCACAGGGTTATTATGCATCTGTGTTTGGTGTTTTTTCTCTTGTCCTTACTTTATAAATTTCATACTATTAAATTAAATAATTTATAAGGAAATAGTATGAAAAAAATTCTTTTTTGTTCGTTAATACTGTGTTTGTTGACTACTGGATGTAGTACTGTGGGAAGTGATAATGATTATTTAGCATCTGTGCCACAAGAAGCTGATAGTAAGATAGTTGGGGTATGGGTTGCTGGGGCGGGGCCTTATGGACCATATTTGACTACAATGAAAATAAATTCTAATGGTACGGGAGTACTTTGTTATTCGTTGAACAGAAGAGTTGTTCTGTATAAGCTTATCTATAATGGCTCAGCAGTTATTATGCAAACAGGCGATAAATTTGGTATTGATAGTTTTAATGCTAACCAATTTAATGTTACTACTAGTCATTTCCCAAGACAAAAATATACGTTTCATCGAGATGATAATTACACTAAGTCATCCGTGTCTTGTGAAGCAAATGTTAAATAAGCTCATTATTACTCTTTTTGCTTGTTTTTATTGTAATAATAAAATGCGTTAAAAATTAAATAAATACAGCTGAAATTTGATATGATAACGGTTTGTAAGATAATAAAAAAATAAAGTGATTGAGTTACAGATCATAATCAATTTGTTAGTAATAAATAATTTAATTAATGGCTAAGAATAAATGTTGAAAATGTCTGTAAAGATTTTGGTTAAGTTAATAGGATTTAATTGCGTTCGATAGAGTGTTTGCAGGTTTTATTAAAAATAGGTGTCTTTTAAAATATAAAATTACCCATATTGATAGTCGATGAGTGATGTTTATCCTCTTTATTTTTATGATTAATTCAATGTCATTATCTGCAACAGTCAATCCAAAAAATTACTTCAACTGATTTATCTATTTATAAAGTAATAGCGCATTTTATACAGGTTTTTGGTAAAACATATTATAAGGGATGTATTGCTTATTTTTAGGACAAGATGAGTAATCATCTTGTCTATAATTGCTATTTTGTCGGTTATTAAAATTGACTTCCAACAGGTAATTCTTCTTTTGAGTGGTCAGATTTAAATCTGAAAGCAGGTTTACTGCCATGCAGTTGTGATTGGCCATTTTCAACCACTAACCAATCACCTTCGGGTAAGCCAATAACTTGGTAATTCGGTTGAGCTACTAAAAACTCAGCGATTCTATCATCACGAGTTTCTCCCTGATGTCCTTGTGGTAAGGCATTGGTGTAATGAGGATTGATTTGATAATCAATCAGATTAAGAGAATCAAAGCCTTTAGGATCGACAATAGGCATATCATTAGTCGTACAGATTGTAGGGCAGGCTAAGTTAGCACCGGCACTCCAACCAATATACAGACCATTTTGTTTTACTTTTTGTTGGATTGCCTCAATAATTTTATTTTCCCGACACTGTTTTAGTAAGTTATAGGTATTTCCTCCACCAACGATAATGATTTCAGTTTGTTCAATAGCGTTGATTGGCTCTGCTAGCGTATGGATCCCAGTAATTTCAATAGATAAACTTGCCAATGCACTTTGGACTTTAGTGGTGTAGTCATCCCAAGATTGGGTAACACCTGCATAGGGAACAAAAATAGCGTGCTTTTTTTCACCAATAAACTGCTTTATAGGTTTTAGCGCATACTCCAAGTATTGTTTGTTAGGAAGTTTTGAATTGCTTAACAATAGTAATTTCATCATTTTTCTCACATTAATTCAGCCAACAAACGGGCTAATAAGGCATTAGATAATACAACCGGAACGTTGCCACTTAATTGTTTTACAATCGTTTGGTGGATATAAGTAAATCCCATACAATCTAAAATAATTAAATCAACATGTTGTTTTAATAACTCTTCAGTTGCTTCTGTTAGTGTTTTTTCTGTTCCGATATAAGGTGAAGAAACTGAAAAGCAGGGTGGTTGTTTTAATCCTTGCCATTTTGCTGCTTCACTATTTATCTGTTCTTTTAACGGTACTATGATACCAAGTTTCCGATTACCAATAATAGCAGAAATTGTTGGAGGTATAACGCGATCCGGTTCGATCAATAACGACTTTCTACAGGTTAGTCCATGAAATTCACCAGTACAAAGCAGGGCGATAATTGAGCAGTTTTTTTGTTGTAATTCATCAATTTTGTGTTGTAGACATTTTTGGACTTCTGTTTTACCTAAAATAACCGAAGTATTATCCAATAAACGAGTTGTCAAAATTGCTTCACCATGTTGTGGTTTGAATCTATTATTGATGGTTTGTTTATCAAAGTTATCTAATACACCAAGATGGATACATTCAACATCATTTGCAATATGTGCAGCCAGAATTGGAGTAATATCTGTTCTGGGTGCTTGACCAATAGTTATCGTACCTAATCGTTTATTGGACATTTTACCTTTCCTATTTATTGTCTTTTTTGTAAGTGTGCTAATGAACCATATAATTTAAGTAATTGAGCGTATTCGGTGGCATCATAAAAGTGGCTGATACCACGGGTAAACTCTTTAGCTACCTCTACAGAGAATTTAGCGGCTAAAGCTATATCTACTTCATGGCTTGCACCTGTTCCACATCCCGGTACGATACTTTCTGTACAAATTGCCACACCTACTACTGGTGCAGAGGTAGCAATCGAAGGTTGTAATATACTGTTAATATGAAAAACATCATTTCCATATGGTGTAATATCTTGAGTTGTTATTGGGAAGGTAACGGGTAATTTACCTGTGGTCATTTCCATGATCCGTAATAAATCTTCAGATACGCGTAAAATATAACCTTCTTTAACGGTTGGTGAAATTGCAAAACCTTTATGATTTAAAACACGATTACCTTTAGTTGTGTCGATAGAAAGCACTGCGTCCATTTCTGGTAATACTTCTTGATCGTTCATATCTTCGGTTTCTACCGGAGAGTCCATGAAATCAACTGGTTCATGTGGACGAGTTGGAGCATCTGGGCAAATATGTGTCGTTACAATTACATCCCCCGGAAGTGTGTCTCCTTTTTGCTGCATTTGAGCAAGTTTTAATGCTGCTGAAATAGCAGCTATCGCACCGTCTCCGTCTGATACAAGACCAATTCGGGTTGGGCGAGCGCCGATACCTCCCAATCGGCCGACAATACCTAAAGTAGGGGACTGACCATGATTTATTTTGCCAGTCTGCCCAACGATGGTGATCTTAACAAAATCAGTACTCCCTTTTTGACCGCTAATTGTTTTATATTCAACTTTAACGTTAGGGTAATGAGTAAAAAGATCAACAACGGTTTTACCTGATGCATGAGCACTATCAAGTGCTTCATAAACATTAAGTGTTTGCATTAAACTCATAAAAATTGTCCTTATTAATTATTAATAATATGTCTAGTATTATTTATTGGCTTTGAACATTGCATTAAAAAAGTTGAAGATTGCATCTCCAGCTATTAATCCAGCAGCAAAAACTTCCATGTCAGTTTTCCATTTTTCTCCGGCTAATTTCATAATTAATATGCGCACGGCTATACCAATCATTACAGCCCAACCAGCCAGAGGATTGGCAATCAAAAGACCAGTTGCAAGTAAGACGCCCATTTGTCGTTTAGGCCCCCCCACTAATTGAATGATTGCACCTGGTATCGCCCATAACAACAATGATTTAGTTACATCTGGGGAGATCCCTGCTTGTATAGTTGCTGTATATACTTTAGCAACCGGTGGGATTGCTCCAATTTCAAAGTAGTGAGGGAATGAAAAATAGACCACAGGGATCGCGACAAGAAAAGCTAATGAAGCAGCAAAAAATTGATTACGTCTTCCAAAGGTTTCAAATGCTAAATCTTTACCATTATTACGTAGCATATAACCGGCTTTTAAATCATATCCCATATCAGCAAAAGCAGGGCCAGTGGCAGCAGAAAAACCACATAACATGACTAAAGCGACAGGAGAAAAACCGATGACAATACCGATGATTAATGTAATTAATGCCACAGCAAAAGCCGGAAACCAACCTGAATGCATCGCTGCAATACCGACAATAATTTCATGTACAAATGCAGCAAATGCGGCGTAACAGATGAATAACAATAACATAGGAAGGCTCATTTCACTGTATAAACCAGCTATGACGGCAATAAACATTGATATTGACATGTAACCTAATGCACCAATGGTAAAAGAACGTGATATACGCTTACTATCTGCGCCTTCAGTTTGGACAGCCATTTTATTAGTTAGCTGTTCTTTGGGTTTTTTCTTGATCATGAAAATAACTTGTAACAATGCAACTAAGCCTGCACCAACCATGATGCCATGAGGAATGTATAATTCGTTAATATTTACTTTAAATAGCTCTATAGAATAACCACGTAGTAAAAAACCAACACCAAGCATGAATAGCGCCCAAATATTACCGATAAACGCTGTTCCTAATGCTGCCATTGGAATGCGAAACCATGCTCCTACAGCACCAACAATAATTCCAACGCTAAGAATTTTTGCTTGGCGCCCACCTTTATCTCCAGCTTTAATTGCTTCAGCAGCTGCAACACCCGGTGGCCATGTGCCACTAGCAGGGAAAATATTGGTATTAAACATACGATATAGCAAATAGCCATCAAGTAACATCGCTAGTGATACACCTATAAATAATGGGATAACCAGATCAGAACGACCGAACACATAGGGAATAGCTATCGGCATTAGCAAGCAATTTGCTGCGCCAAAGGTTGCAGCTGATATAGTTGATTGAGCTAAATTCTGCACATGAACAGATCGAAACCGTCTCAATAAAAATAGCGGAATACGGGCGATTAGCATTGCAATTAATGCGCCAATAATTGCAGTATTAGGCGTGACACCTAAGGTTGTTAGTAATTGAATACCAATAATTGCACCGAATATGGCAAGTATGATAAGAAAAATAAACGTAGCAGGATTAAAGCATTTTAGATATTCAATGCTATTAAGATCATTGCTATCTTGGCTTTGGCGGAGTGAATTGTTCATAGTTTTCTCTTGTCTTATAGTAAAAATAAATTATTCATGATCGATCCAATATGTATCACCCACTTTTGCTCCAATAGTTTTTGCGACCTTTTTTAGATGCTGAGATAGTGTTTTTATCTGTTCATCACTATCTTGAGCTACAGGAAAGGTAAGGCAAAAGGCGAGATATTTATTGGTTTTTATGTCAAAAATAGCACAGCTTACCGAAGCTGCCCCCGGTATAGTTTCATTAATAGCAAAAGAGTATCTGTTCTTTCTGACATTGGTTATTCTTTGCATTAGCTGAGTATAAAGCTGTTGTGCATCTTTATTGGTCGCATAGAAAGTAAAAAACCAATCTTTTATTTCCTCATCACTCATTCTGGCAAGGATTGCTCGTCCTGTAGAGGTATCAATTGCACTTGAACGTGTACCCGGTTCGGTTACTACACGTAAAGGATGACTTCCGGCAATAGCATTAAGAACTAATACATCTTGCTCACTAAGTAATGAAATATAACCAGTATGATGAGTTAGCTGGCATACCTGATTAAGTAATGGCAAAATTTGTTCAGCTAAAGGTACTTGATAACCAATAGAATGAGTCACTTCAAACATTAGTTGACCAATTTTAAAAGCATGCTTGTCAGGCTCTTTTTCTAAAAAACCAGCATCAACTAACTGATTCAAAATTCTTGAAGCAGTACTTTTAGGCATGTTTAAGTTTGCAATCAAATCATTAACGTAAATTTCACGTTTTAGTTGACGCATTAATTTAAATATATCTGCTGTGGTATTTAATATACTCATATAAAGTCTCAAAATATGGGACTAGGTCTCAATTTATAAGATATAAGTTATCAAATTATGTACAATATTACCTAATGATTTGTGAGTAATATAATTTAATATAAACAAAGTTTGATTCAGATAAATATTATTTATGATAGGCAGATTGTTTGATGAAAGTTAATAAATTGCTATTTGCTAGAATGATTTGAGTATTTCTGATTATACAGTGATTGATTATTTCTGTAGCGTGTAAGAATGATTGATGGGTTGAGTTTTTATTTGACTGAGCCGATCTTAACGTGAGTTTTTTAACTAAATCAGAAAAAAAGTCTAAATTGAATCGGTATCGTTTTGACTTATTGATCTTAATCATTTAATCAATTATACAAAATAAAGTAGCATCTCCTTCTCTTGTTGTTTGAATTTCCCACTTAGTTGTATTTCAAACCAGAGGCTAACAGTAGGTAGCCTTAATAACCCATGCTGAGACTATGACTTTAAGCAGAATTGATTCATGTATAATTTGAAATTGAGCTTTATACTTTTTTGGATATTTTAGTAATTGTGACAGTAATAAACGTCACAATTACTATTATTTAGATAAGATCTTATCATTTTACAGTGAGTTTGATATTAACTTGTCGATGTTTCTTCTATTGGTTTATTTGCCTTTAATCTCTTATCGAAATAAGCAACCAGTAATGGTGCAGTAATCATGGTAATGATACTTGCTGTTGCTAACTGAGCCGTTGCTGCATCAACATAAGGTAATAAGACTGGATCGGTTTGAGCGACAATTGCCGGTGTTAAAGCTGAACTTGCTGCGGTGGTACCTAATGCTGCGCCTAATGCTGTTTTCTTCTTTAAAAATAGATTATATGCGAAGAAAAATATTAATCCAGTTACAGCTGATATTACTCCTAATAATATTCCTGATAATCCTGCAGCAAATACGGTTTTCATACTTGAATTCGCACCGATAGCAAAGGACATAATTATGATAATTAAAGGTTGAGCAGAAGAACAAAGATCTTTGAACTTTTTATCCAAATTTCCCCAAGTCATACCAATTAATAATGGAACAATCATTGATACTAATGATGCAAATGGAATACTGGCTAAACCAGTTGCACCAAGTACCACCATACTGACAAAAGGTCCATCTTTAATACAAAATACTGAAATAGCTCCCGCATCACTTGCATCTCCATAATCACCACATAAGGCAATATATAAAGAACTATTAGAGCTAGTTAAACATACAATGATAACTAATGTGGATAGTCCTAAAAAACCATCCGGTCCAAAACAAGAACCAACGATCCAACCGACAAAAGCACCAACGGCAATTTTTAGAAACAATAATACGGATCCTTTATACAGAGGTAAGCCCGCTTGTTTTATATTAATTGATGAGCCGCATATTAATAAGAACATTCCCATCATAGCTGTTGAACCATTTTTAAAAAGGGCAGAAGTTGGCCCTCCGATAGCAAGAGCCGTAGGAAAAAATGTATTAATCAATATCGCAGCCAATAGGGGAATAATTATCAATCCGCCAGGAACTTTATTCATTTTCTCTAAAATATTAATATTTTTCATCACAACACCTTTTATTTGATTGTTAAATTTCAAATTTCTCTGCTTCTTGATAAATTCGTTCGACTATTGATGTTGCGATATCTTCTGTACCGGTTAATCCTCCTTTACCTACACATATCACTCCGTCATAATCTCCACCGACAATTCGGCCAATATCAGTTTGAGGAATGACATAATCGATTAATTCAATACCCTTGGCGTCAAGACCACAAAGTACATTAACCATAGTGTCACCACCTGTCATATATAGCCCTTTTACTGATTGTTTTATGGTTGCTAAAACACTTTTAACAATTTTTCCAAGTCCAACATTGATATTGCTAGCAGCTTGACCTTGTTTGAGATCGAAGAGTTTTTCTTGTTCAGAAAGATCGAGTACTTTACCGGTTAAAGCTGTTTCAAAAACTAATATTGCATTGGGCTTATTCGTTAGATGTTGGATAGCTAAATCGACCGATCGTTTAATCTCTACATCAGCAGAGTTATTGATATCAATTAATAATTCAGCATCAACAGGAATATGAACGGTATTTGAGTTAGTATTAATTAAGTGAGTTAACTGTTTTTTTGTTACAGGTGTGGCACTTCCTGCAGCAATAACGATAACGCCATTTGCTGTATTTTTTGATTGAGGTGAAGTAATATTCTCTCGATTTGATTTAGATAAGCATCTTACTGATGCTAGTCGTTCTGTAAAAGGTCCCGGATCTACAGCCAGAATATTCCAATCAATCTCAATAATCGCATCTGTAATGGTTTGGATGTCTTCAATTGAAACGGCATCAATGACAATCACTTTTGAACCTTCATGTCGGTTGTTAGTTAATGCTTTTATGAGTGATGCTTTACCGTCTAAAACAGTGGATAAGGCAATATGACTTACTTTATGTTTTGTTTGCGATGCTAATAATGTAGGTATGTGCGCTTCTTTTACGGGGGTTCTGACATCGCTTGCCACCGCGGTTTTAGTTAGGGTAACACTATCTATTATTGAGTAACCTCCGACTAATATACGATTGGATTGAGGCATGGCTGGAACAACAATTGCAATGCTATCGGGTTCGAGTTGTGAAAGCATGGCATCTATTTCATATCCAATACCACCACGCATAGTTGTGTCAGTTCGTTTAGAAAAATGAGTAGCGCCTTTTTCTTTAAGTACTTTAGTGGCATATTTGACTCTTTCTTGAGCAAGTTCTGCAGGCAGTGGTCGGCTATCACTACTTAATACCATAGCTTGATAATCTCGACTACTTTCAAGCGAACTGGCATCAAAAAAAGCCGCAGTTTCAATGCCAGATCGTGCCAACAATACCCCTACAGTTGTTGCACCGGTTAAATCATCCGACACAATACCTAATTTTGCATATTCTCCATTCTCATTTTTGAGCATTATATTCGCCGGAGACACATCAGATACATACAGTGTTTCAACAATATAATCGGCTAATGGTCCAGATTTACCACAAGGATGTAGATTAATGGTCGGTATATTTTTTTTCGGATAAATTCCACAACGTAATGTCCCACCACAATCAATAACAGCTAATCCTATGGTACTTATTTCTGGTTCAGGATCTTTAAATACATCAATTGCTTGCCAACCAGTTAACTCAACTAATCTGTCAATTAGAGCAGGTCTTGTACCGGCTGTGATATAAATTATCTTTTTGCCTTCAGTGACAGGGATCAGTAGTGGTCCACCCCATCCGTTATCACCCTTTTCTATATAAAGAAATTTGTTCATAAAACCTCCATTAGCCACATTATTTGTGGTGTTTCATTTTCCAATAGTTTGAAGCAACTAAGGTTGATTCAATCATACTGACTGCTCCTGCAATGCCTTTGCCTGCGATATCAAACGCAGTTCCATGATCAACAGAACTTCTCATAAATGGCAGACCAAAAGTAATCGTAACTGATCGTTCAAAATCAAGGGTTTTACATGCGATATGCCCTTGATCATGATACAAAGATAAAATAGCGTCATAACGTCCTTGTAATCCTAAATGAAACACTGAATCAGCAGGTACAGGACCTATGGCATTTATGCCTAATTCTTGAGCGGCTTTTACAGCAGGAATGAGATTGTCATGTTCTTCATGCCCAAATAAGCCATTATCTGAAGCATGAGGATTTAATGCGGCAACGGCGATACGTGGTTTATCAAAATTAAGTGCTGTAAATTCGTGATGTATCTGCTTAACACAAGCTAAAACACGTTCTTTATTGGCGTAATCACACGCATCTTTTAATGCCATATGTCGGCTAACAAAAAACACTCTCAAATTTCGAACATGAAACATAGTTAATCCGTAATCAGAATGTGTTTCATCTTGATAAATTTCGGTATGACCAGCTTGTTTACAACCGGCTAATTTAATTGCTTCTTTATGTATGGGAGCTGTTGAAACAACATCTATTTCATTATTTAAACCAAGTTCAATTGATTTGAGAATGTAATCGTACGACATTTGGCCGGCTAGTTTTTGTACTTTACCCCATTCAATACTCTCGCAATCATATTGTTTAGGCTCTAGTACATCAATTGTTCCAAATTTAAACTCTCCTTGAGATGGATTATCAATTTTATTGATTTTAAAATCGCAGTTTTTTATTTTCATCGCTCTTTTGATAATAGGTATAGAACCAATCAAAAAAGGTTTACAAGCTTCATAGATTTTCTTTTCTTGTACGGTTGCAACTGAAATTTCCGGTCCTATTCCTGCCGGGTCACCAATAGTTAAAGCTACGATAGGTAAACGATGTTGTGACATAAATGAGCTCCTTATTATTTTTCGTTCTGTTCATATGATTTAATAATGAACTTTAGTTCAGCATTTTATTTGATACAAAAAATAATGAAAGAGATATTGATCACATTTTTATAAATGAATTTTAGATATTTAATTAAAGATAAAAACAAAATAATGTAATAAATATTGCAATAGAGCTAAGTTTGTTGATAGTATTCAGGTGTGAACATTTGTTTTATTTTAATTCATGTGTTTTAATCATTTTTGTTAAATGGAGGCCCTTATGAAAAAAATTTACATAGGTACGAGTTGGAAGATGAATAAAACGTTGTCCGAAGCGTTACTCTTTTGTGAACAATTTAGAACATTTTATCCAGAAAATTTACAAGATTCTATCCAACCCTTTGTCATTCCCCCTTTCACAGCAGTTAGGGAAGTAACAGATTATATGAGTACACATCAAGTAAATTGCTTAACAGGTGTACAAAATATGCATTACGAAGATGCCGGGGCTTTTACGGGCGAAATTTCTGCTCTTATGGTGAAAGATACCGGAGCTTTGCTTGTAGAACTTGGGCATTGTGAACGTCGAAAATATTGTGGGGAAACTGATTTTGCGATTAATAAAAAAGTTCATGCCGCCCTCAATCATGGGCTTATGCCATTGGTTTGTGTAGGGGATAGCGCTCAAGAAAAATGTTGGGGAGTATCAGTAGAAGTTGTCGTTAAACAGATGAAAATTGCTTTGTCAGGCGTTAGTAAAGAGCAAGCTACTCAAGTAATTTTTGCCTATGAACCCATTTGGGCGATAGGTGAACAAGGTGTTCCGGCAACGCCAGATGAAGCGGAATATATTCATCATGCACTGAGAAATGCATTAACTCAGTTATACGGAAATGAAATCGCTGACAAAATGATTTTACTCTATGGTGGCAGTGTGAATCCCAGTAATTCAGCAGCATTAATTTTAAAATCCAATATTGATGGATTATTTATTGGTCGTAGTGCATGGCATGCAGAAGGTTTTTGTAATATATTATCTATTATAAATCAGCAGATATAATAAAAAATAAAAGGCTAATAAGATGGACGTATTTGAAGATAAACAAGAATTAGAACTACTCACCGAAATTGCTGTTGCTTATTATGAGTATGAACAAACTCAAGAGGAGATTGCTCAACGTTTTGGGATCTCTCGTATTAAAGTTGGAAGATTACTAAAAAAAGCCAGAGCAGAAGGTATTGTTGAAATCAATGTCAAATATCATCCGGTTTTTAGTTCAAGAATTGAACAACAATTTGTTGATAATTTTGGAATTAAACGCGCTCTTATAGCCTTAGATCACCAAGATGAAGATGAACAACGTCGACAAGTGGCAACGTTGGTGACTAATTACCTATCTAGTGTTTTAAAAAATGGCATGACAGTTGCGGTAGGACAGGGGCGTAATGTCGCGGCAATTGCTAGCCATATAGGTGTTTTTCCTGAAAAACAGTGTAAATTTATTTGTGGAATTGGTGGGACTCAACGAGTTGGTGAATTGATTGATGCCGATCATATCAGTCGAAGTTTAGCCAGAAAATTTAACGCTACAAGTGAAACACTTTATGCCCCTGCTTATGTTGAAAATCGTGAATTGAAGCAGGCATTTATGCAAAATCGCGTGATAAAAGATACATTAGAGCGTGCAGCTAAAGCTGATATTGCTTTAGTTGGACTTGGTGATATGAATGAAAATAGTTATATGGTTCAACTTGGTTGGTTTACACCACAGGAGATAACAGATGCAACCTTAAAGCAAGGTGTTATCGGTGATATTGCTGGTTATGGATTTTTCGATATTAACGGTGATCCAGTTGATACGGTGATGAATGATCGTGTCATCGGCTTGAGTATTGAAGAACTACGCAATATCCCTTGTGTCATTGCTATTGCTTCTGAAAATACAAAAGCTACGGCTATTTTAGGTGCGTTACGTTCAGGCGTAATAGATATTATTGCAACCAGTACCTCAAATGCCAGAACAGTACTAAGTCTGCAACAAAACAAAACTAAATGAATCTTAAATCTAAAAAGTAAAGAATGATGATTAATGGAAGAACCACATTAATTCTTTTTACTCTAATATAAAATTTAATATGATTAAGATCACATAATTAAAAACGAACTAAATTAACTGGAATTCAGCTAATACTTTTTGTTGTCAATACTATTTTGTTCATCCGTATAGTTCATGGGAAAGAGCAAGTAATGAAAATTTAAATGGATTAATCAGACAATACTTCCCAAAAAGACTGGCATTTAATCGCATCAGTGATGAAGAGATTAAAGCGGTTGAGAATCGACTTAATCATCGTC
>NZ_LZGM01000007.1 GCF_001690195.1 Gilliamella sp. wkB108
AAAATTGATCCTAGGTAGTTTAGTTAATGATTCTATTAACTTTTAATTTACAGCTAAATAGTATGTAGTTAACTGTTTTTTTAAGTTTTTATTTGTTTGATATCATAAATGGATATTCAAATAAAAACAGATTTTTAATTTAGATCGATGATGATCAATAAATTATGCATTTTAGCTAAATTGATTTTTGAAATTGGTAAAATATTACTTCATCGCATATCAATTTAATCATGAAAAAATAGATCGAGAATAAGCCAATACACAAGCTTAAATTCGAGCTGTTTATCTAGTGTATTGGCTAAATTAATAGTCAAACGTTAGATTAACCTGAAACTTTTTTACGTTAAGTTTCTACAATTAATCTAACTTAGGATGTTGATCCACTAATTCTTGACGCTGTTCTTGTAGTGTTTCTATCTGTTGTTCAATATCTTCAACTTTTTGTTCTATCGAATCAAAGTGTTCAGATAAAATCTCTTTAGCTTCAGAACGATCAGATGCAGCAGGAGTAGCACCTCGAAGCGGTTTATTCGCTGTTTCATTCATTCCTAATCCCGTGATTAATCCAACTAACGCTACAATCATTAGATAATAGGCTGGCATGTATAAATTATTACTTACCTCAACTAACCATGCTGCTACTGTCGGTGTTGCACCTGCGATTAATACTGAAATATTAAAGGCAATTGCTAGAGCGCTATAACGAATACTAACAGGGAAGATCGCCGGTAGAATTGATGCCATAACGCCAGTAAAACAGTTAAGTAGTATAGCGAGAATTAATAATCCTAAGAAAATTAGTAAAATTACATCACTATTAATCATCACAAAAGCGGGATAAGCCAGTATTAATAAACCAATACTACCACCGATGATAAAGGGTCTTCGTCCTATTTTATCACTGATTAATCCAATCATTGGTTGTACAAATAACATTCCAATCATGATTGCAATAATAATTAATACACCATGATCTGGGTGATAATTTAGATTATGTGACAAATAACTAGGCAGATAGGTTAATAACATGTAATAAGTGACATTTGTGACAATAACTAATCCAACACAGATCAAAAAACTTTGCCAATACTGCGATATGATCTGCTTTAACGTAATTTTCGGTGGTGTTTTATTATGATCTTTATCATCCTTTAAATCCGTTTGCTGTTGAAAAGCTGGTGTTTCTTCTAATGCATGACGTAAATAAAGACCTATCAATCCTAACGGTAAGGCAAAAAAGAAAGGAATACGCCAACCCCAAGCATGAAAGTTCTCTTCACCTAGTAGAGCGGATAATAGTACTACTAATCCCGCACCAATTAAAAAACCAGCAATAGAGCCAAAATCCAACCAACTTCCCATAAATCCACGTTTACGATCAGGCGAGTACTCTGCAACAAAAATTGCCGCGCCGGAATATTCCCCCCCAATAGAGAAACCCTGAGCTAATTTAGCGAGTAATAATAAAATAGGTGCAAAAATACCAATTGTGGCATAAGAGGGAATTAAACCAATACAAAAAGTACTCAAAGACATAATTACAATAGTAATTGAAAGCACTTTCTGACGCCCAAACTTGTCACCTAAAATCCCGAAAACTAATCCCCCTAATGGTCGAAATAAAAATGGTACAGAAAAAGTTGCTAATGCCGCTACCATTTGTACACTGGGGGAAGCATCAGAAAAAAAGACTTGTCCTAATATATAAGCTAAAAAACCATATACCCCAAAATCAAACCATTCCATTGCATTACCAAGCGCAGCAGCAGTAATTGCTTTTTTTAACTTACTATCATCAATTATCGTAATATCATTAATATTTAATGGTTTATTTCCAGACTTACTTATTTTCTTCATAAAATAGTACCTATTTTTATATAAATAAGAGAAAGCAAAAATGCAACGAGATAAACTTATTACTTATAGACAAAATAATTATTCACTTGACACATTAAACATATGTCGCTGAACTCAATAAAGGTGAAGCAAAAAACGGGTAAAGATATAAATTAGAGGATAAAAAATAAAATACTAAGGCATTGTCATTAAGCACAATCAGAAGCGGATAACGACAAAACTACTCTTTTTTTTAAAAAATCGGCGCTAATTCTAGCAAAATAACTCTATATTGTAAAATCACATCAATTATTTAGATTATCGTTGAAGTGATCTTTGCCATTGATGAGATATAGCTTTTTTACTGTATCTGATTTAGTACAATTGCATATCTATTAAGCAAAGTTTGTTGGTAATCAAAACAAGGTTAACTAATCTATGAAAATGCAAAACCTAATCCTAGATTGTTAAAATTTGATAATTTGATTTATTATAACGGATAACAAATCCAAAAATAAAACAGCCAAAAAAGCAGACATTATCTAAAAAATGGGATATTGGATGATTAGTTTCTTAAATAAACTTAATCTAGAATCCATAGTTTTTATCCTTTAAAATAACTTAACTGAGACTGATGAGGTAATTCCCATGCGTTGGAGAGACCAGAGAGAAAGTGATAATATTGAAGATCGTCGCTCACAATCAGGAAGTGAAACAGGAACAAGAATCCCACTAAGTGGTAAAGGTAAAATCGCTCTATTTGTTGTTGTATTAGTTGCGGGTTATTATGGCGTTGATTTGACACCTTTACTTAACTCAAACTTTGTAGATACTGACAGTACCCAATCCTCACCCAGCAGTTACCCCCAAGATGATCCAGATGTAGCCAAATTTACTTCAGTGATCTTAGCAAGTACAGAAGATTATTGGAGTAGTGAATTTCAACGCTTAGGTAAACAATATATAGCGCCTAAATTAGTACTCTATTCTGGCTCAACCAATACATCTTGTGGAACAGGACAAACCTTTATGGGTCCATTTTATTGCAGTAACGATAAAACGGTTTATTTAGATCTGTCATTTTATCAAGAGATGAAACAACAACTCGGTGGTGGCGGTGACTTTGCACAAGGTTACGTCATTGCGCATGAAATTGGACATCATGTGCAAAATTTACTGGGAACTTTTAATCAAGTTGAACAATTACAGCAAGGACAAACAGAAAAAACTAATAATCAATTATCTGTCAAATTAGAATTACAAGCCGATTGTTATGCCGGTATGTGGGGCAATGCTATGCAAAAACAAAATATCCTCGAAGTGGGTGATATTGAACAAGCATTAAAAACAGCTGAAGCCATTGGGGATGATCGCCTGCAACGCCAAAGTAATGGTTACGTAGTCCCTGATAGTTTTACTCATGGAACCTCACAACAGCGTTACAATTGGTTTAAACGAGGATTTGACAGTGGCTCAATTAATCAATGTAATACTTTTACTGAATAAGGAAATTATATGTCTAAAAAATTACTAAACCGCATTTTATTAGTCAATGATGACGGTATTGATGCGCCGGGAATAATTTTATTAAAAACTATTGCCGAAAAGCTAGCTCACGAAGTGTGGGTAGTTGCACCAGCGATTGATCAAAGTGGCGTGTCTTGTGCGGTCAGTTTAAAAGCACCTTTTCGAGTTGCTAAACGTTCAGATAGAGAATATGCCGTTTATGGCACACCGGCTGATTGTTCGCTGTTTGCCCTTAAGTATTTAATGACAGATTGCCCACCTGATTTAGTTCTGTCAGGAATTAATAACGGTTCAAATGTTGGATTTGAAACAATACTATCCGGCACAGTGGGTGGCGCAATAATGGCAATGACATTAGGCATACCAGCAATAGCGCTTAGCCAAGTTTCTTCTGAAGATAATGAGCCAACGAATTGGGATGTGGCAAAACATTGTGCCGAAAAAGTTGTTCGACAATTATTATCATTAACTACACCTAATAATATCTGTTTTAATATCAATTTTCCTGCTTGTAATGCACAGGAGGTCAAAGGCATTAAAATCACCAAACAAGGTGACGCTGATGTCAGTAATTTTAAGATCACACCAACCAAAGATCCGGAAGGAAATGAATATTACTGGTTTCGAGCCAAACGGAATCAAGAAGTCTATGATGAAAATAAGGAATTGGATGCTGCTAACAGTGGTTACATTGCTATTTCACCGATTAGTTATGAAAGAACGCATTATCCATTCTATGAACAGTTATTAGCAAAGTTTGATCTCAATTAAAAAGCCTTTTCGTCTTCCTCCTTTTAGGAAGACGAGCTTTGTGCATCACATTACTTGCTTGTGACAGGTTCTTTAACATCTTTAACCAACGCACAAAACAGAAATGAGACAGAAACCATAACTAAGGCAACCCAATACACGATTTCATGACCATATAAATCCGATAAAAAACCTTGAAGCAGACCTGCAACGATAATGCTGCAAGTGATACCATTATTAAACAAAGTTGAAGCTACGCCCATTTGCGTTGGCAGAAGATCTTGAAAGTAAATAATGCCTATATTAGCGACAATTCCAATAAAAAGTGCATTTAATATTTGTAAACTAAATAGCGCTAGTTCATTGGTAAAGAAAATTATACCTATATAAAATAGTACCCCACAAATAATAGCAATAAAAAATAGATTTCGTTTACCTAAGATCGGTACTAAATAACCGGCAATGATCATAACAGGAATTTCAATCCCTGCTGCTAACCCCATTAATTGTCCGGGTAATGAACTGGAAAGATGTAATACTGAATCAACATAAAGAGGCATATCAATGATATACATCATGTTCGCTGTCCACATAAAAATAGTAGATAAAAACAGAAAAACTACATTACGATTTTTAAAAACAGACTGATTCGCCATAGCTATATTTGCCGAATTCAGGGATGAAATCGGATTCTTTTCAACCGAAGGAAGAAAAATAGCCACAAAAATAATGGCAACGATAAACATCGACATAGCCGTAAGATACATGGTAGTAAAACCATAATGAATTGCCAAACCAAAAGACAAAGGAGGTCCAATAACCCAAGCAAGCGATAATTGCGCTCGAATTAAAGAATTAAACGCTACAACATTACGCCCCGTTTTAACGGCATACTCACGTGCTAATGCAAAAATTTGTGGCATCGCTGCTGATGATAATGCTGCAAACAAAACACCGAGAGTAATTAACACTAAATATTGGCGAGAAAAAGCAAAAATGACACTATTAATAATCCCCATTAAACAACAAAAAATAACGATTGTTCTTCTATCACCGCTACTATCAGAATATTTAGCCAATAAAAAACTACCAACAATACTGGCAATCGCATTA
The DNA here is from genome assembly GCF_001690195.1 of Gilliamella sp. wkB108. Lineage (GTDB taxonomy): Bacteria > Pseudomonadota > Gammaproteobacteria > Enterobacterales > Orbaceae > Gilliamella > Gilliamella apicola_L. The sequence goes on from NZ_LZGM01000007.1 coordinate 5,227, forward strand.
ATGGAATAAAAAATACCGACTTTATCTGCCGATGCATGTACTTCAAACGTTAAAAAACGGCTCAAAGTTGGCGATTGCAGTGCGCCAGCAACACCAACAATAAAAGTAGTAAATAGAAAGGCTGTAAAAATAACGGTTTTTAGTTTACGAAAAGAAGGAGAACTAGGCATATTTAATCTCAATCATATAGGGATCGACAATTATATACTCAAAATCTATAGAGAGGGAAAAAATAAAAAACGATTAGCATTTAAACTCATTCTTATCTTTTGATTTAAACGATTTCACTTTTTATGACTTGTAAAGATATTTCAGGTCAGCTATGCGTTTAAGTATCATATAACAGCTAAATTCAACAGCGAAGCGAGTGATAACAAGATTGGCTTGTCTATAAAATGATGTCTATATTGTAAAAAATATTCAGGAGTCTATACCGTTTTATTTTTCTTAGTGTGCTAAATTCAACAGCGAAGCGAGTGATAACAGGATTGGCTTGTCTATAAAATGATGCCTATATTGTAAAAAATATTCAGGAGTCTATACCGTTTCATTTTTCTTAGTGTGCTAAATTCAACAGCGAAGCGAGTGATAACAGGATTTGCTTGTCTATAAAATGATGTCTATATTGTAAAAAATATTCAGGAGTCTATACCGTTTCATTTTTCTTAGCGCGCTAAATTCAACAGCTAAGCGAGTGATAACAAGATTTGCTTGTCTATAAAATGATGCCTATATTGTAAAAAATATTCAGGAGTCTATACCGTTTCATTTTTCTTAGCGCGCTAAATCCAACAGCTAAGCGAGTGATAACAAGATTTGCTTGTCTATAAAATGATGCCTATATTGTAAAAAATATTCAGGAGTCTATACCGTTTCATTTTTCTTAGCGCGCTAAATCCAACAGCGAAGCGAGTGATAACAGGATTTGTTTGTCTATAAAATGATGCCTATATTGTAAAAAATATTCAGGAGTCTATACCGTTTCATTTTTCTTAGCGCGCTAAATCCAACAGTTAAGGGCGAATCAAATTAATAAAAGGCTTGATAAGGTGTTTCTGATGATTATTGATATAATCACTTTCAATTTAGTATAACCCTCTATTTTCTTTGATAATATCGTAAATACCTACTAAACAAACTCAATACTAAATCACTCAATTCGCATTTTGGTTTATTAAATTGCTCTCAATTTATTTAATTCTAATAAAAAATGATTCCTTTTTAGCCAGTAAGGAGTAGAATCAATATCATCAACAAAAGGAGATAACGTTATGTTATATAATAACAAATCCATTTATCACCACCATGAGCATCACCATAATTGTCACGATGTTTGTCACAATATTGCTCACAATCATAACCATACCCCACATGATGTCTGTTGCAGTCAAGAAACAACTCATTGCTGTGGTGGAGATAGCCATAATCCTACCCAAACGAATGAATTTAATGATCCCCCTGAGGAGCCTGAGCGGCAAAGCCAAAATCCAAAACTCATATGGAAAATACAAGGTATGGACTGTGCGCATTGCGCCCAGAAAATAGAAAATGGACTTAAAACACTACCCAATATCATTCAAGTAACAATCACCTTTGCCACTGAAAAATTGATTGTCGTTGTGAACCACAGTGACGAAGAATTTATCAAACAAATCGAAGATAAAATTATTGAACTTGGTTATAAACCAATCTTTGAAACCACGTCACAACCTATCCACCAACATGAACACACTGAGATTTTTGACAAGGCAGCTTTGATACCGTTAGCCATTTTAGCTGGTCTAATTGTGATAAGTTATCTCATTTTGTTGTTTAATCATAATGTGGGCGAGTATGCCTTCATTATCACTGCAATCATAGGATTGCTACCAATTACTAAAGAAGCCTTTACTCTGATGCGTAACGGTACGCCATTTGCTATTGAAACGTTAATGAGTATTTCAGCTATCGGGGCATTATTTATTGGAGCAGCTGAAGAAGCCACGATGGTTATCTTCCTCTTTATGATAGGTGAAATGCTAGAGGGTGTTGCTAGTTATAAAGCGAAAACCGGGATTTCATCACTGATAAAGTTAATGCCCGAAGAGACCATAATTATTACTAACGGTAAACGACAAACGGTTGCAAGCCATAGTTTAAAACCGGGCGATATTATTGAAATATCCTCAGGTGGAAGACTGCCTGCCGATGTAATACTAATGAGCGAACAAGCCAGTATTGATGAAAGTGCTTTAACTGGTGAGTCAATTCCTGTTAATTATCTGCGTGGAGACAAAATCTTAGCCGGATCTTTGGTTGTCGATACCACCATTGAACTGAAAGTCATATCAGAAACAGGACAAAATGCGGTTGATCGCATTTTACAACTTATTGAAGATGCCCAAGATCGCAAAGCATCAATAGAACGCTTTATTGACAAATTTAGCCGTTATTACACACCGTCAATCGCTCTATTTGCGCTTTTAGTTATTATTATACCACCGCTATTTATGCACGCTGATTGGTATACTTGGATCTATCGAGGATTAACGCTGCTATTAATTGGTTGTCCATGCGCACTGGTCATTTCGACGCCGGCAGTGATCACCTCAGCGCTGTCTAGTGCAGCTAAACAAGGTGTACTGATTAAAGGTGGTGCAGCTTTAGAGCGTATAGGTTCGGTTAAAATGATGGCTTTTGATAAAACAGGGACTTTAACGGCTGGCAAGCCACAAGTGACTGATATTAGTTGCCATGATATAAGCCAAGAGCAGTTACTTTCAATTGCAGCAGCTATCGAAAGTGGTTCACATCACCCTTTGGCTAAAGCTATTGTCGATTATGTCAAACAAAATCAGATTAGTTTTGTTGAGGCTGATAATCGTAAAGCAATTGCTGGTATTGGCATTCAAGGTAATATTAATCAAGAGACCTTCTATATCGTTTCTCCGAATAAAATCCAGACAGTATCGGAAGCAATAAGTGATGAAAATCAACAGATCATTCATCAACTTGAAAGTGCTGGTAAAACAGTGGTGGTCGTCGTCACCAAAGTTAAACTTCTTGGTATTATTGCTTTGCAAGATATATTACGAACTGATGCAAAGACGGCGATTAATGAACTTCATCACTTAGGACTACAAAGCATAATGCTAACAGGTGATAACCAGCGTGTTGCAAAAGCTATAGCTGGTCAACTTAATATGGATTATCGCGCAGAGCTATTGCCTGCGGATAAATTGACTGCGATTGAAACCTTAAGTCATAAAACATCCATAGCTATGGTAGGTGACGGCATTAACGACTCACCTGCGATGAAAGCTGCTACCGTTGGGATTGCTATGGGAAGTGGTAGTGATGTGGCGCTGGAAACTGCCGATGTGGCACTCACTAAAAACAGTTTATTGAGTTTACCTAAATTGATCCGTCTAACTCGCTTTGCTAATCGTAATATTAAACAAAATATCACCATTGCATTAGGCATTAAAGCTATCTTTTTGGTAACCAGTTTACTTGGCTTTACCGGACTTTGGCTCGCTGTACTAGCCGATTCTGGTACCACTGCAATTGTTACAATCAATGCACTACGTTTGTTAAAATTTAAAAAATAGCTGTATATCAATAACCAACCCTAAGCAAAATAGGGTTGGTTTTATGTAGAATTACTCATCGCTTCTTAAAGATATTTCACCACCAATATAAGCCTTAATTTTGCCTTCTTGTTCTAACAATAAAGCGCCTTGCTCGTTAATGCCTTTAGCAATACCTCGAATAATATCATTACCAATTAGCAATTTAACCGGACGATTAGCAAAATTATCTAAACGACTCCAATCCTTAATAAATGGTGCCAAACCTTTCTGCTCAAATTCGAGTAACTTCACCTTTAAGATCTGTGCAATTTTAGCCACGAGTAAGTTACGATCTACTTCACCTAAATTGATCCATTTTTGATTCACAATATTTGTGTCAGGCTGAGTCATCATTAAATTCACACCGATACCAATAATCACATGTGCGCAATCACCTGTTTTACTGGCTGATTCGACTAAAATGCCTGCTAATTTCTTATCTTGCAAATAAAGATCATTTGGCCATTTAACCTTGATATCTTGTCCGGATAATTCACGAAGTATATCTGCAACAACAATACCCACCACCAGACTCAATCCCATAGCAGCGGCTATCCCTTGTTCTAATCGCCAATACATTGAAAAATAGAGATTACTTCCAAATGGGGCAAACCATTGACGACCTCTTCTTCCTCTTGCTTGAGTCTGAAATTCAGCAACACAACAATCACCCGATTTTAGTGAATCAATTCTATCGAGCAAATATTGATTAGTAGAATCAATAATCGGTAATATTTCAATACGGTTATCGGATTGATAATATTGTTTTATCTTAACTTCATTGAGCAGATCTAACTTAGAAGCTAAACAATAACCTTTGCCTTGTATCGAAGATAATACTAAGCCCCATTCGCGAAGTACTTTTATATACTTGTTAATACCTGCACGCGTTATGTCAAAATATGTAGCCAGTTCTTCACCAGAATGAAACTGACCGTCAGCTAAAATTTCAATTAGTTTGAGTAGATTTTGGTTGATGCGCATCTGCTCCCCTCTTTTTGACTAATAAAATAACAAAATAGAATGAGATTATAGCAAAACTGACAAATAAGTAATCATTACTAATTTTATCCATGATGTAAGAAATAATCGCTGGTGCGATTAAACTACCTAAAGTATTAGTGAGAAGCATCGCTTGATTCATAGCCACAATATCTTGTTTCCTGACACATGAACATGCCCAGCCCATAGAAATAGGATAGATCGTATAAATTGTTGAACCTAACAAAATAATCGCCCAGACAGCAAAAAGATTGAAAGCCAGCAATACACAAGCCACCACCACTAACAAAGATTCAACGAGTAAGACAACTCGCCGTCCATATTTATCTGAACACCAGCTAGCTGGAAGTTGCGCGATCACTCCAGATAAAATTAATAAAATCATCCAATTAGCAACTTGGTTATCACTGTATCCCAAATGTGAATAATAAGCCGGCATTAAAGAATATAAAGAACCAATCAACATACCGGCAATTACACAACCGATTAATCCAAGCCTAGACGGTTTATGTAATATCATTGGCATGATATTAAAACTACTCTTCTTCCTTTTTGGAAGTTTATAGTGAGTCATTAAAATAAATAAGATCGCAAGTCCCATTAACACTAAAACAACTAAACCGAAATAGAGTACATCTTGTGGAAAATATTGTAATAGTGCTTGTCCAAACACTGTCCCTAAATAGTAAGTTGTCATGTAAACAGCGAGCATTTTCCCACGAGTCCGCGCCGTACCAGTCACTAAAATACAACTTTCAATCACTACCCAAGTGACTGCACAGGCAATACCGATAAAAAATCGCCATATCGCCCAACTATAAAAATCCATTGAAAAACTTAATCCAATCGTTGCAATAGCAAAGATAATACAGCTATAGCTATAAGTATGTCTGGCATTGAATTTATTAATAAACCAATTAGCTACGATGGTACCAATAAGATTACCAACAAAATAACTTGACCCGACTAAACCGATTTGCCAAACGGGAAACTGATTATGTACTAGCCATAATGGTACTTGTGTATTCAATGCTGACAATGAGATTGTTACAAATAACAAACTCGTCAATAAAATAGGAAATGAATAAGAGTGTTTCATTGTCTGATTAATTATAAATAGTGAGTTACATCAATTTCATCGGTACGACCAATAAAGCGAATCTCTGGCGACAAATTAACCGAAAATTTTTGTAATACTGTCTTGTGAATATAACGAGCTAATTCCACTACATCTTGAGCTGTGGCTCTGTTTTTATTAACTAATACTAAAGCTTGTTGCTCATGTACGGCTGCCCCACCAATTTGATAACCTTTTAAGCCACACTGATCGATTAACCAACCAGCAGCTAACTTTATTTGGTTATTTGCTTGTGGATATATAGGCATGTTCGGATACTTTTCAAGTAAAGAGTCGGCAATTTTTTTATCTACCACGGGATTTTTAAAAAAGCTACCACCGTTACCTAACACTTTAGGATCGGGTAATTTACTGCGCCGAATTTCACAGACTTTATCAAAAATGACTTTAGCTGTGACTTTATTTGCATCAAAATTCCTTAATTCACCATAAGTTAATATCGGTTGCCACTGTTTTGTCAGTTTAATACCAACATAAATAACCGCATAACCTATTGAATATTTTTGCTTAAAAATACTCTCCCGATAACCATACTGCCCATCAGTTACTGTAATAATATTACCGGTTGCTAATTCAAGTAATTCCACATAATCAGCGACTTTTTGAAACTCAACACCATATGCGCCAATATTTTGAATGGGCGCCGATCCGACACAACCAGGAATTAAAGCAAGGTTTTCAAGTCCAGGAATATTTTGCTGTATAGACTGAGCGACAACTTCATGCCAAATCTCGCCAGCCCCAACTCTTAAGTGCCACTCATCATCTGTCTCGGTTATCGTTACCCCTCTTATACGATTCACCACTACTGTACCTGCAAAATCACAAGTAAACAGAGTATTACTCCCCTCACCTATTATCATTATTGGTTGATTTAATGGATTATTTTTCCACACCTGTTTAAGTTGATCTACACTGGTAACGGTGATCACATTATTAGCAAATACATCAAGGGCAAAAGTATTGGGGATCTTCTGTTTCATTAATCACAACCTTCATCTTCATAATAAAAGATATACACAAAATTAAATAACAAGATAATTAACTAAACTCGGTTTAAAACTCTAAAAATTAAAGTAAGAGCCATTGAGGTTGATGAATGCATAACATTACCCTTACGCTTACAAAAAATTGCTTAGAAAATAGTAAACTTAGCTAGTTGGATTATAAAGCTTATAAACCCTATATGTTATCACAACGATACCGGATATTTTATCAATTCTTCGATGCTTAATGGCTTAATCGTTATCCCCGCTTTTTGAGCAGGTGTTTCCTGCTCAGCATCAAGCAAACAAAAATTATAAAACCCAGTGAAAATATTGAGTAATTGTATGAGATATTTAGGCGATAATTTACGTAATTTTGCAGCTGGGAAATATTGATAAAAGCGAGTATAAAAGCGCTCATTCATCTGAAATGAAGCGGGCAAACTTGCTATCTCAGATTCTGACACCTTATTCTTACTCGTCAATAAACCCATAAAGCGACAGGTTTTATGTTGCGCATTTTTTAACTCATACCAAGGATTCGACCACCATCCTACTTTATATTTAGCAATCGACAATATATCAGCATTTGCTGGTTGTAATTCATGCAAATAATAAATCGCACAATGATTGTGTTTAATAGCTTGACTGTAGCTGGTCATAGCTGCACTACGCAACACAATTTCATGCTCTAAATAGTGGTTGGTTCTCAAGCCATGATAAAACTGTCTCAATGCATGAAAATGAACATATGCACAAACCACCGGTTCAACAAGGGTATATTTATCGGTAGTAAACGGTAGACTATGATAAATCAAAAGATCGAAACTTTTACGTTCAAAAAAGCGATCATATTTCAACAATATCTGATCTATATCACTCAATTTCGATTCAGAGGATAAAATCTGAGTATTTTTACCATTATAACGACTTTGTAACGAGATAACTTGTTCGGTGTAATTAAGGCTATTTAATAATACATAACCACTATCTGATAGAACAGAAGTAATACCCCACAAGGAAACATTATTTTTTGCCGGAACAATCAAAGATTGCGTGCTGATATGATAAACCTTTTTCCATAATTTCTGTTTAAAAATCATCAAACTATTTTTTGCAATAATATATTCAAGTTGCTGTAATAAATGATAAAAATAGCTATAACTGATACCTAATTCAGCTATTATAGTTTTAAAATCCAGTCCGTTATCAGCAAATAACAACTGGCATAACAAGATTAGCTTTTTTTGTTGCTGTAACTGCTGTTGAGTTAAACAACTATCATCATTGTAAACAGTCTGACACACCTTACACTGACGTCGTAAAGTGTGTTGTTGTGTTTTACCATAACTAATACTTTTCAAACTATAACAATTAGGACATGCCTTGGTAATCTTAGTTAAATAAAAATCAATTTTTGGTAATAAGATTCGGTTAATATCTTCATTACTCAGTAGTAAGGCATTACTGCCACATCGGCTACAATGTAGTGCAGGAAATCCTAAATAATGTGAAGGTGAAACATATTCTTTAGCGTCATTTACCGCAAAATTATCGCAACGATCATTTTTACAAACGTTAGCATTAATCAAATAATCAGCTAAAGCAACGCTTAAATCTTTTTTGTTTTTATTTATCATGTATCATAGCTCACAAACGATTTATTTTTATAAATTACATTAAAAGCTGACGTTAACCAACATAAAGTAGTAGTTTTTAATCCGATAGTGGTTATAAAAATGACAAATGAGTGTTAGATCACATTTTTAAGAAGTTTTATTCCTTAAATTAATTGTGAATTTGGTTTTATTTAAAATTAGAGGAAATTATGAAAAGAGTTTTTATTATGATCCTTGATTCCTTTGGGATCGGCGGTGCAGAAGACGCAAAAAAATATGGTGATGAAGGGTCTAACACATTAGGTCATATCGCGGAAGCTTGTGCATTAGGCAAAGCAGAAAAAGGACGTAGTGGACCACTAAAATTACCTAATTTAGCCAAATTAGGACTAATTGAAGCAGCATATGAATCAACTGGTCACTATCCACAAGGCATGAAAACGGAAGGCAAAATTATTGGTGCCTATGGTTATGCTAGCGAAATCTCTTCAGGAAAAGATACGCCATCAGGACATTGGGAAATTGCCGGCGTACCGGTATTATTTGATTGGGGATATTTCACCAATACCACCAATAGCTTCCCACAAGAATTACTCGACAAAATAGTTTCACGAGCCAATCTGCCAGGTTACCTCGGCAATTGTCATTCATCCGGTACTGTCATTCTTGATGAACTAGGTGAAGAGCATATGGCAACAGGCAAACCTATTTTCTATACCTCTGCTGACTCTGTTTTCCAAATAGCTTGCCACGAAGAAACATTTGGTTTAGATAAACTTTATGAAGTTTGTGAAATTGCTCGAGATGAACTTAACAAAGGTAATTACAATATCGGACGAGTAATAGCAAGACCATTTATTGGTAAAAAGGCCGGTGAATTTATTCGCACAGGTAATCGTCACGATCTAGCTGTAGAGCCACCTGCACCAATAATGATGAAAAAATTGGTTGAGGAAAAACAAGGTAATGTGGTTTCAATCGGTAAAATAGCTGATATCTATGCTCAAGTTGGCATTACCAAAAAAGTTAAAGCAACAGGTATTGAAGCCCTTTTCAATGCATCAATTGAAGAAATCAAACAAGCCAAAGATAACACCATTGTGTTTACAAATTTTGTAGATTTTGACTCTTCATATGGTCATAGACGTGATGTATCAGGCTATGCAGTAGCTTTGGAATATTTTGATAGCCGACTTCCTGAAATGTTGGCGCTTGTTTCACCCGGTGATCTACTGATTATCAGTGCCGATCATGGTTGCGATCCGACTTGGACTGGTACAGATCATACGCGTGAACACATACCTGTCTTAGCCTACGGTGATTGTGTTCCGGTTGGATCTTTAGGACATCGTGAAACATTTGCAGATATAGGACAAAGTGTAGCTGATTATTTCGATTTATCTCCTATGGATTATGGTAAATCGTTTATTAAAAAATAGCTCACAACATGGAATGAAATAATTATTTTTTTAGTAACAAACTTTCAGGAGAACGATATGCCAACTCCACATATTAATGCTGTTGACAATGCCTTCGCCGAAACGGTTTTGATGCCAGGCGACCCTTTACGAGCAAAATTTATTGCAGAAACCTTTTTAGAAAAAGCCCAAGAAGTAACTAATGTAAGAGCTATGTTAGGTTTTACCGGTTATTACAAAGGTCAAAAAGTTTCTATTATGGGACATGGAATGGGTATTCCATCTTGCTCAATTTATACCACCGAACTTATCAAGTTTTATGGTGTGAAAAATATCATTCGCATAGGCTCATGCGGTGCAATTAGCCCAAATGTTAATCTTGGTGATATTATTGTCGGAATGGGTGCTTGTACTGATTCAAAAGTAAATCGCATACGTTTTAATGATAATGATTTTGCAGCGATTGCTGATTTTGATTTAACCCGCAATGCTGTTGATACTGCCAATAAATTAGGTATTCCAGTTAAAGTTGGTAATCTTTTTTCGGCCGATCTTTTTTATACTGTCGATCCAACCATACTTGATGTAATGGAAAAATACAACATTTTAGGTGTTGAAATGGAGGCGGCGGGTATTTACGGTGTTGCTGCTGAATATGGAGCCAAAGCGCTAGCAATTTGTACAGTTTCAGATCATATCCGTAAAGGGGAAGCAATGACCGCTGAACAACGTCAACTTGGTTTCAAAGAGATGATCACTGTTGCATTAGAATCGGTTTTATTAAATCAATAACGAACAATAAAAAGCTGCAAAACGCTATTTATGTTAGTGTTAAGATTTTATAAAAGTAGAAATAACATTAATGATTGGGATAGTCATTTCATTGCGTTATCTAACTCGACTATTCCAATAGTGAACATGTTTAACTTTAATGTCTAAGTGACAGTAAATTTTTTGAATTTATTCATTAATATTTATGTAATAGGTTATTAAAAGATCTGATTTAATAAGGATTCAAAATGAATATCAAGTTACAATTAAAAATTATATTTTTTCTGCAATTTTTCATCTGGGGAAGCTGGTTAATCACACTAGGTTCCTACATGATGCGTGAATTGAAATTTACCGGTATTGAAGTGGGATCGGTGTATGGCACAATGGGGATCGCCTCATTATTTATGCCTAGTCTACTCGGTATTGTGGCCGATAGGTGGATACCCGCCAATCGTCTATATATGCTTTGTCACTTAATTGGTGCAATAACATTATTCTGTGCAGCCTCAATAACATCACCATTTTTGATGATGATTATCATGTTAATTCACTGCTTAGCATTCATGCCAACCATTGCTATCTCAAATTCTATTTCCTACTGTTGCCTAGAATCTAAAGGATTTGATGTTATCTCACAATTCCCGGCAATTAGAATCTTTGGTACTATCGGTTTTATTGTCGCGATGTGGTTAGTGAGCTTCTTGAAATTAGAATTAAGTAATATACAACTCTATATTGCAGCCATATGTTCAATTTTACTTAGCCTTTACGCTCTAACCCTGCCATTAATTCCAACTGCAAAAAATAATAATCAAGAAAAAACACTGATTAGCTCATTAGGATTAGATGCATTTGTATTGTTCAAACAACCAAGAATGGCGGTCTTTTTTCTATTTGCACTTTTACTTGGTGGTATTTTACAAATTACCAATACCTTCGGTAACCCATTTTTACATGACTTCGAAAGAATACCTGAATATGCCGATAGCCTAGTGGTCAAATATCCTTCTGTACTCTTATCAATTTCGCAAATATCAGAAGTCGTATTTATCCTGTTTGTACCGTTTTTTATGAAACGTTTAGGCATCAAATATGTCATGCTAATTAGTATGCTAGCTTGGGTTGCCCGTTTCGGATTATTTGCTTATGGCGATCCGTCACCAACTGGCTTTATTTTATTACTACTTTCAATGATAGTTTATGGTTGCGCCTTTGATTTCTATAATATTTCTGGCTCAATGTATGTTGAAAAATCAGTATCACCAAGTATCCGTAACAGCGCTCAAGGTCTATTTATGACCATGACAAACGGTCTGGGAGCCTATTTGGGTTCGGTCATTAGTGGCATCGTGGTTGATCGTTTTACCTCTGTTGAAGGTTTTATAGAGTGGCGATCCGTATGGCTTGTTTTTGCGAGTTACTCCTTAGTGTTAGCCATTGTATTTATGTTAATTTTTAAAAATGATAAAAAATAATTAACAGTATGAATTGTAACTAATAGAAGCTTAAGATCGGACATGTTAATTAAATGTAATTATTTGCACAATTACATTTAACGATCTTAAGGCTTTTTCAAAACCTAGATATTTATTCAGTGATAAGTAAGTAACTTATTATTTTGATTAAGATCAGGAAAAAAGCTAAACCATCACACTTGTGATCTTTTTAATAAAAGTCTTCGATTTATAATATAAAAATGTGATATTAACCATAATAAAAATTACGTAAATCACACCAAAATACATAAGAAATGTTATCATTATAAAGATATGCATAAATATAATTAGCTAGAAACATGATATGAATAAACTAATTGTTCCCAAAGTAATATTACATGAGCATATTGAAGGTAGTATTACTCCTTTTATGGCTCAAAAATTAGCTGAGAAAAATCATATTCCCTTCCCTGATTCGCTATGTTATCCAACCGGAGAATACGATGCGAACGAATATAAAAATGGCCGTTATCGGTATGATGAAACCAATTTTAACCAATTTATTCAAACTTATGATACCGTCTCCAATTTTTTAAAAACCCCGGAAGATTATTACGCCATTACTTTTGATTTTTTAAACAGAAACGCCCGGCAAGGACTTATTTACTGCGAACTATTTTTATCGCCATACCATATTTGTACGACTGAAAATAATGGTGAAATTATTTGGCATAAAGAGAAATTTCATCAAACACTCACGCAAATGGATAAGGCTATCGTTGATGTCCAAAAGCAACATCAAATAACAGTCAGATATCATGTAATAGGCGTTCGTCATCTGGGTGCTAAAATTGTTCATGAAACTTTACGCTTTATTCAACATAATCCCCACCATTTTATTACTGGCTTTAATATAGCTGGCAATGAAAAAGCCGGTCATTTTGACGATTTTCAAGATTCGCATCAATTAGCTTCACAACTAAAATTACAAAAATCTTATCATGCCGGTGAAATTGAATCAGCGCAAAGTATTATTCAAGCACTTAAACATGGTGCAGTAAGAATTGGGCATGGTATTCGGGCTATTGAGGATGAAAATCTTATTCAACAACTGGTCAAAAATAATATTACGTTAGAAATAGCCCTAACAAGTAACCGTATTTTAGTTAATGAACTTCATGGCAACATCTATAATCATCCGGTGAGAAAGCTCTATGAGCAAGGTGTAAGAGTGACACTCAATACCGATGATGCGGGTATTTTTGGTACAGATATCGAAAAAGAGCACCACATCGCGCAATCGATATTCCATTTTTCAAGATTAGAATTACTCGATATCACTTTATGTGGAATTTATGCAGCCTTTGTGGAAAAGGCGATAAAAGAGCATTTAACGCACTATGTTCTTTCATTTTTTACATCGGATGATAAAAATGAACTGCAACAAGCGATAACTAGCCAACATTATCACCCAGCAATAATTGCAAGATTTTTAGAATACCAAAGATTGTTATTATTAACGCCAGTTAATCAATAACAATCGTAGAAATAAATAGGAGATTTGTATGAACAAAAATAAGTTAACTTTAACCTGCCTAACCCTATTAATTTCTGGTTCACTTAATGCAGCAACTGTCGATTTAAGAGTTATTGAAACAACAGATTTACATGGCAACATGATGAATTTTGACTACTTTCAAGATCAATATGTTGATACCTTTGGATTAGTGAAAACAGCAAATTTAATTCATCAAGCCAGAAGTGAAGTTAAAAATAGTGTTCTTGTCGATAATGGGGATATTATTCAAGGTAGTCCTATGGCAGATTATGCAGTAAATAAAGGACTATCTAAAGGGGATATTCATCCTGTTTTTAAAGCAATGAATACACTTAATTACGTTGTAGGCAATTTAGGTAATCATGAGTTTAACTTTGGTTTAGACTTCTTACAAAAAAGCATAGCTGGTGCTAAATATCCTTATATCAATGCCAATGTTTATGATGCTAAAACCGATAAACCTTATTTCAAACAATACCTCATTGTTGATACTCCTGTTATAGATAGAGACGGCAAACAGCAGACAATCAAAATTGGTTATATTGGCTTTGTACCTCCACAAATTATGTTATGGGATAAACTAAACCTTGACGGTAAAGTAACGGTAAAAGATATTACTGAAACCGCCCAAAAACTTGTTCCTGAGATGAAAAAACAAGGGGCAAATGTCATTATTGCGATTCCTCATTCTGGTGTTTCAGCCGATCCCTACAAAGCCTTAGCCGAAAATTCAGTCTACTATTTAAGTCAAATCAAAGGGATTGATGCCATTATGTTTGGACATTCTCACGGTGTATTCCCTAGTGACAACTTTAAATCATTACCCAATACGGACTTGCAAACCGGTAAAATCAACAATGTTCCTGCGGTCATGCCCGGTCAATGGGGAAGTCATCTTGGTGTGGTTGATTTAGTCCTTGACGGAGATAAATCAAATTGGCAAGTCACAGCGGGTAAATCTCAAGCTCGCCCAATTTTTGATGCTAAAAACAAAAAAGCCCTTATTGATGCTGACCAAAATATGACACAAATTTTAAAAGAAGATCATCAAGCAACTCGTGAATTTGTGGGTAAGCCGATTGGTAAAGTCTCAACCGATATTAATAGTTATTTAGCATTGGTTGAAGATACTTCTGCTTTACAAATTATTAGTGATGCCCAAATGGATTATGTCAAACACTTTGTCCAAGGAGATCCAGATCTTGATGACCTACCAGTGTTATCAGCTATTGCCCCATTTAAAGCTGGTGGAAGGAAAAATGATCCAAGTGCCTTTGTCGATGTCAAAAAAGGCGATCTTACCTTCCGTAATGCTGCTGATATCTATCTCTACCCTAATATACTATCAGCAGTAAAAATCACAGGACAAGAGGTAAAAGAGTGGCTTGAATGCTCGGCTGGCGTCTATAATCAAATCGATATTCATTCGTCACAACCACAATACCTCATCAATTGGGATAAATTTAGAACCTATAATTTTGATACTATTGACGGTGTCAATTACCAAATTGATATAACCCAACCGCCACGTTATGACGGAAACTGTCAATTAATCAATCCTAATGCTGAAAGAATAAAAGATCTCACTTATCAACAAAAACCGATTGATCCAAAGCAAGCGTTTCTTATTGCCACAAATAACTATCGCGCCTACACCGGAATATTTCCCGGTACAGGAGAAAAAAATGTGAAATTTAATTCACCGGATGATATGAGAGTGATTCTTTCCGCTTATATAACAAATACGACGAAGAAACAAGGGGCAGTCAATGTGACAGTTGATAATAACTGGCAGATTGCACCAATTAAGAGTGCTACAAAATTAGACATTCGCTTTGAATCATCACCGAGTGATGAAGCAAAAGCATTTATTGGGAAACATTCACATTATCCAATAAGCTATATAGACAAAGACCAGATAGGTTTTGGGGTATATCGTCTCAACTTACAGTCGCCCGTTAAATAATGTCATTAATAACCTAAAGGATTATCACTATGAAAATTGAAAAATTGATTGAACTTGCCAAAACCGCGCGTTCCAAAGCCTATGTTCCTTATTCTAAATTTCAGGTAGGTGCTGTTTTAATTACCGAAGATGATGAAGCTATTTTAGGCTGTAATATTGAAAATGCCTCTTATGGATTAGCAAATTGTGCAGAAAGAACGGCCATTTTTAAAGCAGTTTCAGAAGGTAAACGTAAATTTAAAAAACTGGTGGTAATTGGTGATACCGAAGGACCTATTTCACCATGTGGAGCATGTCGCCAAGTGATAAGTGAGTTTTGTGCTAAAGACATGCCGGTTATCTTGACTAATTTAAATGGCAAAATACAAGAAACAACAGTTGGTGAGTTGTTACCTTGGTCTTTTTCACCGAGTGATTTAGATTAATTGACGGCACGAACCAACAGTAAACTAGAAACATAAACCAATACAACCAGTTAAGTTACTTATGTTATCTATATGATAAATAACGTATATCACAATTGGCAAAACGGTATTTTAATAATTTATATATAATTTTAGCTATATATAGACAAAAGAGATTAATTTTAAGAGAGAATTATAATGAGATTTGTAGATATTATTGAAAAAAAACGCGACGGAAAAGCCTTATCAACAGAAGAAATTCAATTTTTTATTACCAACTACACCAATGGCACTATTCCTGATTATCAAGTAAGTGCTTTACTTATGGCTATCTATTTCCAAGGCATGACCTCAAAAGAGTGTGCTGACTTAACGCAAGCAATGATGTACTCAGGTGATACCGTTGATTTATCATCGATCAAAGGCATCAAAGTTGATAAACATTCAACTGGCGGCGTTGGTGATACCACTACTTTAGTTCTTGCACCATTAGTTGCTGCTTTAGATATTCCTGTTGCTAAAATGTCAGGACGTGGTCTTGGGCATACTGGCGGTACCAATGATAAATTTGAGTCAATTCCAGGATTTAAAATTGAGTTAGATAAACAAGATTTTATTAATCAAGTTAATCAAAAAGGTGTCGCTGTAATTGGTCAATCAGGTAACTTAACACCTGCGGATAAAAAGCTATACTCCTTACGTGATGTAACCGGTTCGGTTAACTCAATTCCATTAATCGCCAGCTCAATTATGAGCAAAAAATTAGCTGCTGGTGCTGACGCAATTGTTTTAGATGTCAAAACGGGCGACGGTGCATTAATGAAAAATATGGCTGACTCTGAAAAACTTGCTCATGAAATGGTGAACATTGGTAATCAAATTGGCCGAAGAACGATGGCAATCATCTCCGATATGTCCCAACCTCTTGGATTTGCTATTGGTAATGCGTTAGAAGTTAAAGAAGCAATTGATACATTAAGAGGTCAAGGTCCGGCTGATTTAACCGAACTTGTATTAACCTTAGGTAGCCAAATGGTGGTACTTGCTAACAAAGCGAAAACACTTGATGAAGCCAGAGAAAAACTGCAAGCAGCTATTAAAAATGGACAAGCTATCGAAAAATTTAAAACGCTGATTGAGGCTCAAGGGGGAGATAGTTCCATTGTTGATCACCCTGAAAAACTTGCCAGCGCGCCTTATCAAATTGAATTACCTGCTCTGCAATCAGGTTATGTGACTAAAATCATAGCGGATCAAATCGGCATCGCAGCTATGCAACTAGGTGCTGGACGTGCAACCAAAGAAGACATCATAGATCCTGCTGTTGGTATTGTATTACATAAAAAAGTGGGGGATAAAGTCACTAAAGGTGAATCGCTATTAACTATTCATGCAAATAAAGATAAACTTGATGATATTAAACAAAAACTCTATGACAATATCATGATTGGAGAAAGTGCTAAACAACCTCAGCTTATTTATAAAGTAATCACTGAGTAGCAATTTAAGGATTTAGGAGACACCATGTATCATTTTAATCTTAAAAAGAATTTGTCATTGCTTGTTTGCTTGAGTCTATTTTCAGCTTCCTCAATAGCTGGAGTTTCAACCAAAAACTCAACTGCGACAGCTTGGGAAAAAAATAAACCCTACCAAATTACTATTTTACATACTAACGATCATCATGGTCGTTTTTGGCAAAATGATATTGGAGAATATGGACTTTCAGCACAAAAAACAGTTGTAGATCAAATTCGCCAAGAAGTCACCGCCCAAGGTGGCAAATTACTGTTACTATCCGGCGGAGATATTAATACTGGTGTTCCTGAATCCGATGTGTTACAAGCAAAACCCGATTTTATCGGAATGAGTGAAATCGGTTATGATGCAATGGCGGTAGGTAATCATGAATTTGATCATCCGCTACCCGTCATTCGTGAACAACAAAAATGGGCTACATTCCCTTTCTTATCAGCCAATACTTACTTCAAAGATAGTAATAATCGTGTCTTTGATGCTTATAGAGTATTTAATTTAAATGGCGTTAAGATAGCTGTTTTTGGTTTAACAACTGACGATACGATTTTTCTGGCTTCACCTAAAAATACCGATGGCATCGAGTTTCGTAAACCATTACCCGAAGCTGAAAAAGTGATAGCACAATTAAAAGCCAATGAAAACCCTGATGTGATCATTGCCGTTACCCATATGGGGCATTATGAAAATGGCGAACATGGTTCAATGGCGCCGGGTGATGTCGAATTAGCCCGAGGATTACCCGCGGGAGATTTAAATATGATAGTTGGTGGACATTCCCAAAATCCAGTTTGCATGGCAAGTTCCAATAAACGAATTACTGAATATGTACCGGGTACACCTTGTGCGCCGGATCAACAAAATGGAACTTGGATTGTTCAAGCGCATGAATGGGGTAAATATGTCGGTAGAGCCGATTTCATCTTTTTAAATGGAACGCTGACCTTACAAAATTACCAATTAATTCCAATCAATTTGAAAAAAGAAGTCGATAATGGTAATGGTACTAAGCGGTTAGAATATTACACCCAAGAGATCCCCCAAAATAAACAACTATTAGAGCATTTGAAACCTTACCAAGAGCAAGGTAAACAACAGTTACTGGTCAAAAGTGGAGAATTAACCGGTCGTCTTGAAGGTGATCGAAATGTTGTTAGATATCAACAAAGTAATATGGGGCAATTCTTGCTCAGTGCCTTTGTTGAAAAAACTAATGCCGATATTGGCATAATGTCAGGTGGAATGATTCGCGATTCTTTAATAGAGGGCAATATTACTTATCGCGATATATTAAAAGTCGAACCTTTTGGTAATAGTGTTGTCTATTTTGATTTAACTGGTGCGCAATTAATTGATTATTTAAATGTAGCTATAAGTAAAAAACCGGGTTCGGGTGCTTATGCACACTTTAAAAATCTCACCATAACCAAAGTTGGTGATAAAATAGCTGAAGTAAAAATTAATAATGAACCGCTCGATTTACAAAAGAGCTATCGCATAGCCACATTAGATTTTTTAGCTGCGGGAGGAGACGGATACCCAGTAACCAATACCTTATCAACTTATGTTGATACCGGTTATCGAGATGCAGATGCAGTTAAACAATATTTTGAGGCACACACGCCAATTAATGCATCTGAATATGAGCCAGTACCATTTATTTTCGATAATTAACGGTTTTAATTGTTAAAAAAGATTTAAGATTTTCCAAACATAAATGGAAACCAAGAGTGTAAAGCTCTGGATAAAAGAGATAAATTAAATCTATTTTTTATCTCTTTTTGTTTACAAACCTAATGAATTTAAGTTTAAAATAATTCATCGATATTTGCTGTTAGCACTGAGGTTATTATGAACATGACAGAATTTCAAAGCGATTGTTATAAAATCGTCACCGATCCCAATTTATCCCCTAAGCAAAAAGCCAATTTACTCGCCTTAGCCGCTGAAAATAATTTGCCTTATGTGGAGCTTGATAGCGACACAGAAAAAGCCTTAAATGAACGAGTCATTTGTGATATGTACGAAGGACATGCTCCCTACAAACCTCGTTATGTTTTACCCGATTATGCTAAATTGCTAAAACAGGGTTCTAAATGGTTAGAACTTAAGCCAGCGAAAACCTTTGATGATGCCATAAATATGCTGACGATTGCTTATCATCATGTTCCATCTGTCACAAGTATGCCCGTTTATTTAGGCTGTTTAGATGAATTATTACTCCCTTATGTTGGTGATCTTAGTGAAAATGAACTCTATGATCGCTTAAAACATTTTTGGATCATGCTCGATCGTAATTTACCTGATGCCTTTATGCATGCCAATATTGGACCGACAGATAACATTATTTGTCGATTAGTGTTACGCGTTGATAAAGAACTCAAGCAAGTAGCACCGAATTTAACATTTATATACGATGAAAATCTAACACCTGAACCTTTATTATCATTAGCCATTGGTAATATTTGTGAAACCGCTAAACCTCATATTGCCAATAATCAGATGATCAAAAAAGATTTTGATGATAAAGGCTATGGTGTAGTAAGTTGCTATAACTCTTTGCCTGTTGCTGGAGGCGGAAGCACGCTTTCTCGAATCAATCTAAAAGAAGTGGCACTACGAAGTAAAAATATTGATGATTTTTTACAAAACACTCTCCCCTATTATTGTCAGCTACAATTAAAGTTGATCCAAGCAAGATCTAACTTTCTCTATGAAAAATCTAACTTTTTTAATAGTAGTTTTTTGGTTAAAGAAGGATTAATTGATGCGAATCGATTCGCGCCAATGTTCGGGGTTTATGCCATGGCTGAAGCAGTCAATATTTTACAAGAAAAAACAAACCTTGCCGGACGTTATGGACAAGACGAAGATGCCAATGAACTTGCTTTAACCATTTCTAAGCAACTGGCTCAATTTGTTGATAACCATACAATTAAACATGCTTGGAAAGGTAAAGCTATGTTACATGCCCAATCAGGAATTAGCACCGATCGAGGAACCACGCCCGGATTGAGAATTCCTTATGGACATGAACCAGATCCAGTCAGTCATATTATGGCTTTATTCAAACATCATAAATATTATAGCTCTGGTATAAGCGACATCTTAACCATAGATCAAACTATCGTAAATAACCAATCAGCCTTGCAACAAATTTGTAAAGCGGCCTTCCAATATGGTTTTCGGGAATTCACTGCCAATATCAGCGGTAATGATCTGGTGCGTGTAACTGGTTATATGGTGAGATTATCAGATATTGCTAAATATAAACAAGAAGGTTCCCGAATTAATACGACCTTTTTAGGTAGTGAAGCAGCGGATGATACTGAAGGTAATAGCTATTTATGCCGAACACCGAGAGTAATTAGTCATGAGCAAGTCATGGGCAATCGTTAATAAGCTCTTACCTTTCTCTTGTGTTGACGGGCCGGGAAACCGTTTAGTTATTTTTTTACAAGGATGTAATTTTCGCTGTTTAAATTGCCATAATCCCTACACGATATCATTATGCCGAAATTGTGGACATTGTGTTGAGCAATGTCCTCATCAAGCATTACTTTTCCGAAATCATCAGGTGATCTGGCAATCATCAATTTGTGAACAGTGTGATACTTGTATTAATTCATGCCAATATCAATCAATACCAATGACTTACCAATATAGTGTTGATGATATTTTACAAACTATCCGCAAATACCTCCCCTTTCTTAATGGCATTACCTTTAGTGGTGGGGAAGCGACCTTACAGCTACCTTTTATTCAATCGCTATTTGACCAGATAAAACAATCTGATGATTTAAAGCATCTTACTTGTTTTATCGACAGCAACGGTTATTTATCGCAAAAAGGTTGGCAAAAAGTAGAAAACGTTATGGATGGGGCAATGATTGATCTTAAAGCATGGAATAGTAGTGTTCACAAAAAATTAACCGGACGCGACAATCAACGAGTTAAGGAAACCATTCAATATCTAGCCAAGGTTAACAAATTATACGAAGTTAGATTTTTACTTATTCCCCAGCAAACCGATCTACAAAACAATGCTGAAAATATCGCTAAATTTTTGATAGCGTTAGATCCTAAAATACGGATTCGTATCAATGCCTTTCATAATCATGGAGTTCACGGAGTGGCAAAACAGTGGCCAGCCGCGACTCAACAGCAAGTTGAGATTTTTGCCAATGAATTAAAACAGTATGGTTTACAGCAGATAACCACACCAACTATTTATCTATAATCTATAACCTATAATCTCTAAATCCTCTTAAAAATTTAACCGCTTGCATTTTGCGATTTTAGTTCACTTTATGACATCACTCCAAAAACAATCGCTACACCTATAAATTAACTCATTGTTATTAAATTAATAATTTTGTAATTATTGTTTTTTATCAAATAATCAATTGTAAATGATTATCATTTAGTTTAAACTGCGCAAGATTTAATCAAATTGAGAGGGGCTAAAATGTCTATATCGCCATTAAAATTTAGTAAGATTTCAGCATTAATAGTACTAGCCATATTTGTTAATCCTGCTGTTGCAGAAGAAACAGTAGATGATTCAGCAAATAATACCGATACCATATATGTGGAAGGTAAAACTGAATATGCCACAGGCCGAGTCAAAGGTATTGTAGCAACACGAAGTATGTTAGCGACGAAAAGTGATATTCCATTAATTAAAACACCTCAATCGGTTTCTGTCATTACGCGCGATCAAATGGATCTGCAAAATGCCGCATCAGTTTCGCAAGCGTTGCGTTATACACCCGGTGTATTTACCGAATATCGTGGTGATTCAAATAGAGCGGATGAAGTAAGAGTTAGAGGTTTTGGTTATGCGTCACGTTATTTAGATGGGCTTAATTACTCTGGAACATTAAACTCTCGTAATGTCGCTCTAAATCCTTGGTTACTTGAACGGGTTGAAGTAATCAAAGGACCATCATCAGCATTATATGGTCAATCCTCTCCTGCAGGGTTAATTGGGATGACCAGTAAACGCCCAACAGCTGAAACGATTCGTCATGTACAAGTTCGCGCTGGTAACCAACGTTTACGTGAAGCGGCGTTCGATTTTGGTGGGGCTATAACCGATAATGTATTATTCCGCCTAAATGGTATTGGTACAGAACGTGATGCCCAACCTAAATTTGTGCGAGAAGAAAGTATTGCTATTGCTCCAGCACTAACTTGGATGCCATCAGAAAATACTACTTTTACCTTATTAACTAACTATCAAAAAGATCCTGATGCAAACGAACGTAACTTCTTACCTAAACGTGGCACTGTTGATAAAAGTCATGGTAAAATCCCCTATGATTTTGCCGTTAGTGATCCTAATTTCTTTGACTCTTGGCGTGAACAATATTCTGTAGGGTATGCTTTGGATCATGATTTTAATGATAATCTCACCTTCAGGCAAAATTTACGCTACACTAAAAATACTCAACGATTTAAATATATGTTATACACTTATGATGATAAGTCTAATACTAGCATCCACCGTAGACCACAAACAGAACATATTAATAACAAAGAATTAACTATGGATAATCGTCTTGAATCATTATTTGATACTGGTATAGTGACACATAATGCTACTTTAGGCTTCGATTATAAATGGAATCGCGATGATTCTCAGTTAAATCGCATTGATCCCGAGCATAGAGATTACGTTATTGACTGGAAACACCCGCGTTATCATATTTCTGTTCCTAAAGCTGGCGATAAATTTACAGCTCAAAATGATAATTTACAAGCATTAAAACAAATTGGCATTTATCTACAAGATCAACTTGAAATAGATAAATGGAATATTTTATTAGCCGGACGTTATGATAAATCAAAAGTAAATATCAAAAATCGTCTTGCAACTGGTAAAGATAAACGAACAGCAATTGACGATAATGCTTTTACTACACGTGTAGGGATATTATACGCTTTCGATAATGGTATATCGCCATATGTTAGTTACAGTACTTCATTCCAACCTAATGCTAGTCTTGATATTAATAAGAAAGCATTTAAACCATCTAAATCAGCTCAAATTGAAACTGGGATAAAATATCAAATTCCAAATAGTAAAACCTTATTAACTGCAGCCATATATCATCTGAATGAAAAAGATGTGTTAACCTATGATAGTTCTGTTGGAAAATATGGGTGGAATGTACAAACAGGTAAAGTACGTTCTCAAGGCTTTGAATTTGAAGCACATTCTGAATTAACACCTAATATAGACTTAATAGCTTCTTATAGTTATGCTGATACTGAATACAAAAAAACAACAGTAGTTGGTCTAAAAGGAAATCCTATTGAGCAGACACCTAAGCATCAAGTATCTTTATGGGGTGATTATAAATTTATCGATGGCGCACTGAATGGATTATCCAGTGGTTTTGGTATACGTCATACGGGTAGTTCTAGTGGCTTTGAAAATAATAATAGTCATAGATATCGTTTTGCCGTATCTTCCTATACATTATATGACTGGACTTTGCGCTATGATTTATCTGCTAAAATGCCAAGTATGAAAGGATTATCTTTGCAAGTTAATGCTAATAATTTATTTAACAAACATTATGTTTCCTCATGTGCAGGTGAATCAGCATGTTTCTATGGGGTAGAACGTCAATTTTCAGCTGTTTTAAATTATGATTGGTAAGGGTTCATTTGGCAAAATAAAGCAATTTTGTTTATATGGAGTTGCTTTATTGGCATTACCGCTTTGCGGTAATGCCGATCAATCTTGTGCATCACTTGCTACAGGAGAGATGATGACAAACCAATACTTGGACGAAAGCGGATCGTTTTGTTTGCAACTTTATTTTAATCAGGGCGATTTAATTCAAGGTAAGTTTGATTCACTGGATAATTTAGATCTCTATACAATCCAACATGAACACTTACGTCAATTGAGTGGTAATGGTAATGAATTCCTTTTTACGGTACCAAAAAGTGATAATTATCAATTTGTTGCTAAAGGAAAACCCAAACAACCTTTTGAGCTAATTTGGCAAAGCACACCTCCCGGTATACCTAAAGCTTATACGCTAATTAGTCCGGAACTAATTAAACTAGAGCAATCACTATCAACGAATAAAGATACATCGATTTTTTGGCAAAAAATCGCTAAGCAAGGTACTCCGTTAATCGAACCTTATGACGAAAATAATGTGATAATGACATTTTTATGGCGTGGGCAACTGCAAAATATCAAAATATTCGGCTCGCCAACAGGTGATCACGATGATCTATACCATTTAGCTAATAGTGATGTCTGGTTTCGTAGTTACATCGTACCTAAAACAACTCGCTACAGTTACCAACTTGCACCTAATATCCCAATTACAGCGAAACCATTATCCGAACAAAGGCGTTCTATTGTGGCTACTGCACAGCAAGATCCACTTAATCCACATTTTTATCCGCTAAATAGTAGCGATAAATTTCATCGTCAATCTTATGTAGAATTAGCCGATGCAAAAGTACAATTTGGTATTAAACCTGAAGCTAGTTCACCTAAAGGCAAGTTAACTGAGCATCGTTTTAATAGCCATATTTTAAATAATGAAAGAGATATTACTATCTATTGGCCGGCAAATAGCCAAGCGTTACCACCGGCTGAGTTAAATTTAGTCATTCTATTTGATAGTAAACAATATCAACAAAAAACAGCTATTATCACGATCATGGATAATTTGATCGCTCACAAAAAAATTGCGCCTACTATTATGGTGATGATTGATACCTTAGATAGTGAAACCCGATCACAAGAATTACCCCCCTACTCAACTAAGCTGGCTGATATGCTGGTAACAGAATTTTTACCTTGGTTAAAGCAAAACCATATTGAGGTTAAACCAAATCACACCGTAATTGCTGGCTCTAGTTTCGGTGGACTTGCCTCATCGTATATTGCGTTTTTATATCCACAATATTTCCCCAATGTCTTAAGTTTGTCAGGTTCGTTTGGGTGGGCGCCTAAAAATCATACCGGTGAATGGCTCAGTGAACAATTTGCGCAACAATCAACTAAACCAATTAAATTCTACCTAAATGCAGGTTTATTTGAAGGCAACTTACTAACCAGTAATCGTCATTTTAGTAATATTTTGAGAGCCAAAGGCTATACCTTCTTTTATCATGAAACTGCGAGCGGACACGATTACTTACATTGGCAAGGCGAATTGGCTGAAGGATTACAATATTTATTAAATACAGATGATTAATATACATTAAACGGCATTAAACTTAATCACATAATATGGTTCCGTTACTCTTAATTAACGGAACCATATTTGTTACTTATTAATCAGTTATAATTTCTATTTATTTTTGTTAAACGCTGCTGCAAATGCATTACCCATTGCACTATTGAATGGGGAATTACGTTCACTTTGTTGCTTAGATGAAGCTTCTTTTCCGTTACCGTTTGATGAAAATTTATTTTGCCCTGATTTCGTAGCTGTAACGTTATCATCAAGTCGCATCGTTAATGCGATACGTTTTCGTGCAATATCCACTTCTACAACTTTAACTTTAACAATATCTCCAGCTTTTACTACTGTTCTTGGATCGTCTACAAATTTATCTGATAAGGCTGATATATGCACTAAACCATCTTGATGTACACCAATATCAACAAATGCACCAAAGTTTGTCACATTGGTCACCGCCCCTTCCATGATCATACCAACTTTTAAATCTTCCATTGTTTCGATATTATCAGCAAACTGCGCAGTTTTAAATTCAGGTCTTGGATCACGACCTGGTTTATCGAGTTCTTTGATAATATCGGTCACGGTTGGTACCCCGAAATGTTCATCAACATAATCTACAGCATTAAGTGATTTTAAATAGGTAGTATCACCTAAAATCTCTTTTAATGATTTATGATTTTTTGCCAGTATTCGTTCAACAACAGGATAAGCTTCTGGATGTACAGCTGAAGCATCAAGTGGATTTTTTCCATCCATAATACGTAAAAATCCAGCACATTGTTCAAAAGCCTTAGGGCCTAAACGAGAGACTTTTAATAATTGTTTACGATCCGCAAATTGTCCATTTTCATTACGCCAATCAACAATATTTTGAGCAATGACTTTATTCAGTCCTGCAATCCGGGCTAATAACATCATAGAGGCGGTATTTAGATTTACACCAACGGCATTTACACCGTCTTCTACTACCGCATCGAGCTTTTTAGCCAATAAGGTTTGGCTTACATCGTGTTGATATTGACCTACACCTATCGATTTAGGATCGATTTTAACTAATTCCGCAAGTGGATCTTGTAGACGACGAGCAATAGATACGGCACCACGAATCGACACGTCAAGATCTGGAAATTCTTGTGCTGCCAGCTCAGATGCTGAATAAACCGATGCACCAGCTTCACTAACAATTACTTTTTGCCCTTTTACCTCAGGGTATTTTTTTTGTACATCCAGATAAAAACGTTCAGTTTCCCTTGAAGCAGTACCATTACCAATTGCCACTAATTCCACTTGGTATTTGATACAAAGTGCTGCCACAATCATTGCTGCTTTATCAGCTTGACCGGTATGAGGATAGATAGTTTCAGTCGCGACTAATTTACCTGTTGCATCGACCACCGCAATTTTGACACCTGTGCGTAAGCCGGGATCCATACCCATAGTCACTTTCATACCTGCTGGTGCAGCCATTAACATATCATGTAAATTGGCAGCGAAAACATCTATTGCTTCTTGTTCGGCATTTTCTCGCAATGTGGTCATTAATTCGGTTTCCATGTGCATTAAAATCTTAATTCTCCATGTCCAATTAATCACCGCTTTTCGCCACTTATCAGCGGGTGCATCATTAAAATGTATACCCAAATATTCGGTTATAATCTGTTCGCAATAACTTTCTTTTGGAACTTCATCATATTGAGGATCTGCATTTAATGAAAGTTGTAAAATGCCTTCGTTACGTCCTCGAAACATAGCTAAAGCACGATGAGAAGGTACTTTAGCAATTAACTCACTTTGGGCAAAATAATCACGGAATTTAGCACCTTCTTCTTCTTTACCATTAATAACTTGCGAGACTAAGTGGGCATTATTCCAAAGGTAATGACGAATTTTAGCAAGCAAGCCTGCATCTTCAGCAAAACGTTCCATTAAAATATAACGCGCACTATCTAAGGCTGTTTTAGTATCGGTGATCCCTTTGTCTGCATTTAAATATTTTTCAGCTTCACTTTCAGGATCTAAAGTAGGATTTTGCCATAAATCATCAGCAAGTGGTTCAAGACCTGCTTCAATGGCAATTTGTCCGCGTGTTCGACGTTTAGGTTTATAAGGTAAATAGAGATCTTCAAGTTCGGTTTTACTAAGTGTGGAGATGATACTATTTTTTAATTCTGGGGTTAGTTTCCCTTGTTCTTCAATCGATTTTAAGATTGTTTGTTTGCGATCTTCCAATTCTCGCAAATAACTTAAACGGCTATCAAGTGTCCGCAGTTGTGTATCATCTAATGCGCCGGTTACCTCTTTTCGATAACGCGCAATAAAAGGAACTGTACTACCTTCATCTAATAACTGAATTGCAGCTAATACTTGTTCTGGTTTTACGGTTAATTCACCCGCTATAATTTGGCTAATTTGATTGTTTATCATGAATTTTTTGTCTATTTTTAAGCAGGACGTAATTATATACCTATCTGGTTTGCGGTTGCAATTAAGCTCTATTTACAATCTGACAAATTAAAAAATAAATCTTATCGGGCAACTATCTTTAAGTAAATTTATTAACTTTTTTGGGAAAAATCGAAAATAAAGGCCTATTCACTGAGTTACAGAATAAAGTAAAGATTATCAATGTTACTATTAGTCACCCGGTTTGATGCTCTGTTGATGCTAAACAAAAATCTTAGATAGCAATTGTGTTAAAAGCGAGAATAAACCATACTAAGCGCCTAGGTGATCATTTAAGATATGAATTAAGCAAATGGATAAACCAATTTACATAACCAGAGAAGGCTATTTAGCACTTGATCGTGAACTGAAATATCTATGGAAAGAAGAACGACCCCGCGTAACTCAAGCAGTATCAGATGCTGCGGCTCTTGGCGATCGTAGTGAAAATGCCGAATATATTTACGGTAAGCGTCGTTTGCGCGAAATTGATAGGCGAGTACGTTTTTTAACTAAACGACTAGAATCACTCACCATTGTCGATCCCGATCCAAGACAAGAAGGCAAAGTATTTTTTGGGGCATGGGTTAAACTCGAAGATGAAAATGGTAACTTGCAGGTTTATCGTATTGTTGGTGCCGATGAATTTGATCCCAAGAAAAATTGGATATCAATCAATAGTCCTGTAGCCAGAGCTTTAATTGGACATAAAATTGATGATGAAATCTCCGTTATGACCCCAAATGGAAAAACATTTTATTCCATTATCGAAATAACTTATCAACCATTAAAATCATAGTGGTATTAAAAAATAGTGCGACTTTATATTTAAACGTATAGCTAACCTGAAACTTCTTGACAGGATTATATTATAATTTAACTCATTTAAGATGATGCACTTAGTACTTGAATTCAAGCTATAAAAGCCATTAAGCTTAATGGCTTTAGGTTATGCCATACATAACCTCATTGCTTAATTGGCTCACTAAATAATATATTCCATTATCGAAATAACTTATCAACCATTAAAATCATAGTGGTATTAAAAAATAGTGCGACTTTATATTTAAACGTATAGCTAACCTGAAACTTCTTGACAGGATTATATTATAATTTAACTCATTTAAGATGATACGCTTAGTACTTGAATTCAAGCTATAAAAGCCATTAAGCTTAATGGCTTTAGGTTATGTATGGCATAACCTAATTGCTTAATTTACTCACTAAATAATATATTCCATTATCGAAATAACTTATCAACCATTAAAATCATAGTGGTATTAAAAAATAGTGCGACTTTATATTTAAACGTATAGCTAACCTGAAACTTCTTTACAGAATTATATTATAATTTAACTCATTTAAGATGATGCATCTTAGTACTTGAATTCAAGCTATAAAAGCCATTAAGCTTAATGGCTTTAGGTTATGCCATACATAACCTCATTGCTTAATTTACTCACTAAATAATATATTCCATTACCGAAATAACTTATCAACCATTAAAATCATAGTGGTATTAAAAAATAGTGTAGCTTTATATTTAAACATATAGCTAACCTGAAACTTCTTGACAGGATTATATTATAATTTAACTCATTTAAGATGATGCACTTAGTACTTGAATTCAAGCTATAAAACCCATTAAGCTTAATGGGTTTAGGTTATGTATGGCATAACCTCATTGCTTAATTTACTCACTAAATAATAATTGCTCAAATTCAGACTCTGTTTTGATATTAACCAGATTGTCTAATCGATTTTCCTCTTCTAACCAAGTGATCAGATCTGTAATCGCTTCCAAGTGTCTATCATTATCACCTGCTGCTAACATAATCAACAAAGATACAGATTCACCTTCCGGAAAAGTAACCGGATTTTTACATTTCAATAATGAAAATTTAGTTTCCATACTCAGCACACCATTTTCCGATCTGCTATGAGGAAGAGCAAAGCCGTCGGCAATAATAAAATAAGCGCCTATTTGATTGACATTATCAATAATCGAAGTGATATATCTTTGTTCAATATATTTACTATCAATTAGAGGTTTTCCAACCAATTCAATCGCCGTTTTCCAATCTAAAGTTTGTTCTGTAAATTGCCAATGCTGTTCAAAAATAGGATGTACATATTTAGACATACTTAAATAAACCTTTAAATTTTAATTAAAATCATTCCATGTTTAATTTATCAATTTCGCTATCAGTGCATGGATAACCTAAAAAAAAGTGGTTACAAACAATCATTATTGTAACCACTTATATTTTAAGCTATTGTTTTTAAAAACTGCTGACAAATATTATCACCACTGAGTCCATATTTCTCCTTTAACTGACTACTCTTTCCTGATTCAGTGAAAGTATCTTGGATACCAATCCTGATAAGTGGTTTAAGAATTTTATGTTGCATGCTCTGTTCAGCAATTAACCCGCCAACTCCACAATTTACACTATGATTTTCAACGGTAATTAAAACATTAGCTGATCGGCATAATTGTGTGAATTTATCGGTATTGAAAGGTTTTATACAGGCTAAATGGATGAGTTTACCTTTATAACCAAGTGCGCTTAATTTACGATAACCATCATCAGCTTGTTCATAACTAGCCCCTTCAAAAATAATAGCAAAGTCATCGCCTTCATCGGCAATTGCACCTATATCACTTATTCTTGGTATTGTTGTTTTGTCACGAACAGGCATTGGTTCTCGTGCTACTCTTATATACACAGGCCCTTTAATTTTGGTCGCTTGTTCAAAAGCTGCAAAAACTTCATCAGCATCTGCGGGAGATAAAATGGTCAAATTAGGCAGCACTCTGGTCAACGCGATATCTTCTAAAGCATGATGTGATGCACCATCAAACCCGCCATCAACACCAGGATGTGTACCAACAATTTTAATATTGGCATTGGCATAACAAGATTGCCTTAGCTGTGTCCATACTGTACCTGTTGAAAAAATAGCAAAATCAATAAAGAAAGGGATCAAGCCTTCAAAAGATTGACCAGCAGCAAAGCTTAATGAAGATGCTTCAGCTATTCCCATTTCAAAAAAACGTTCAGGATAAACTTTTGCAAACTGATCTGCACGTGTTGAACTGGCTAAATCACAATCAATAACGGTTATAGGATAATTTTTTTCAGCTAAAGTAATTAAAGCCTTGCCAATAAGATCGCGGGGAGCTTTCATCTCTATCATTGTAATTCCTCCATAGCTTGTTTATATTCCGCATCTGTTGGCGTTTTAGAATGCCAATCACCATTATGTTCCATATAACTTACACCTTTTCCTTTAACGGTATGAGCCAAAATAGCTACCGGTTTACCTTTACAATGACGAGCAAAAGAGAAACCGTCTATAACTTGTTGCATATCATTGCCATCAAGTAATTCGATAACAAACCAACCAAACGTTCGCAATTTATCAGCTAAAGGCTCCAAGTTACAAACTGTATTGACCTCATCATGTGAGGATAGTTTGTTATAATCAATAACCGCAATTAAATTATCCATTTTCATATGCGCGGCTTGTTGTAGTGCTTCCCAGATCTGCCCTTCCTGCATTTCACCATCACCAATAATGGCATAAACTTTATTAGGATCTTTATTTAATTTTTTAGCTGCCGCCATACCTAAAGCAATAGATAAGCCTTGTCCTAATAAACCGGTATTAGCATCAACTTGTGGAATGGTTTTAATATTCGGATGACCTTGTAATCGCGAATTAATATTGCGAAAACTGTAACACTCATCATCTTTAATCAATCCTAATTGATGAAGTAATACATATTGAATGGCAACGGCATGTCCTTTACTCATCACTAAACGCGATCTTGGCCATTGATTAAAATCAATTTCATTATGATAAAGATAGGTCATGATATCAGTAATCGATAATGCACCACCCGGATGCCCTGCTCCAGAGCGATATATCATCGTAACAATATCACGCCTAGCTTGTTTTGCTGACTTACATAACTGTTCTAAATTCATTATTTCCTCACTTATTTTTTATAACAATCAAACTTAACATTTTATGAGTACCTTTAGTTTTCCATTGAGATCACCAGATATAGCCTGTTTAAAGGCTTTATCTGCTTCATCTAAAGGAAATATGTTTTCATAGATAATTTTGGATAAGTCTGCCTGTACCTCACTCAAACTTAATAGTTTTGCTGTATTTTGTAGATCACAAGGCGTATACATATGACTAGAAATAACTGCTATTTCAGAAGATTGTAACTCGTGAAGATTAATACTATTGCCTCGAGCGTATTGGGCGATAATCACTAAATATTCAGGTTTTCTTGGTGCTTCAATGATCTCATCAAGTACCTTTCTAACACCTGAACATTCAAAAATAATCGGCCTTGTTTTAGAATCTAATATTTCTACTTCTGAAATACTGCTTTTTACACTAAAACCTAACTGATTGAGTAATGCCACTCTTGATTGATTATTTTCAATAATTATTGGTTTGAGATGATGAAGATGTTTTAAAACTAATCCAGTGACTACTCCAATAGTGCCACCTCCGGTGATAATGATTGGGTGATCTTTCAAGGGAATAGGTTTTAACAAATTGACAGCATGATAACCAACTGCTAAAGGTTCAAAGGTGGCAGCGATTTTCATATCAATTTTACTATCTAATTTTACTAATTGATTAATATCGATTGATATATATTGCGCTAATGTGCCATCTAACCTAAATCCCATTACCCGGCGATTGACACGACAAATATTAGGGAAGCCAGTGATACAGTTAATACACTCGCCACAACCAACTAAAGGATTAATCGCAACCTTATCACCGACTGACAACCCTTGTTGATTAGGTGAAATCTGTTCAATAATCCCTACCGCTTCATGACCTTGGATAAAGCCTGTAGGCGGTTTTAAGGAGGGGTGCATACCCAAATAGAAGTGAGTATCTGAACCACAAATACCACTATATAAAATTTTTACAATGGCATGTCCTTGAGTTAAGGATGGAACATTTTGTTCCATCACTTCAGCTTTTTTTATGTCTGTTATTTTTAGTACTTTCATTTCGCATCTCTTGATTAATAAAGTGATAAAATTATTTTTTAATAAATTCAACAGGAAACATTTAAGACAAAGCTGTTTTTATATCGTCAATAAGTTCATCTAACTTCGCATCACCTATATAGTTTTTAATACTGATAATTGGTTGCGTTAATGTATGACTGGCTCGTTCGACTAACCTTTCTTGAATAACCACTAGGTCAGCTTCTGGCGGTACGTTCTCTATTGAAAAATGTTTCACTACGATGTCTTTATCAACACCGCGCTCTTTTAATAATTTTTTAAATCGCGTTGCCCCCATAGCACTTGAACCTGCTCCTGCATCACAAGCGAACGCAATAAATTGAATATTTTTTAGATCAAGATCTGCTGTTGATTCTGCTGTGTTATTACCCAGTTTCATCTCAGCTTTCGCTTTTAAATAAGAAGCACTGCTTCCTTCTAATTTAGTATTGATAACGTCTTGTTTTGAACTAGAGAAATCCTCATCCTTTTCTGTACCTGGATTAATCTTAAGTAACAAGCTACAGCCGATAAAAGAAACTAAAGCCGCTGCACCAATACCGCAGATAGTAGCAAGATGTTTACCCGGAGGAGTTAAGGCTAGAAAAGCAAAAATAGAGCCAGGTGTTGCACCAGCAACTAATCCTGCATGCATTAATGAAAAAACCATAATGCCGGCAGCAGAACCTAACATTAATGGAAATATCATAAGTGGACGCATATATACATAAGGGAAATACATTTCATGAATACCACCAAAGAAATGAATGATTGTGGCGGCAGGCGCTGATTTTTTGCTCATCCCTTTGCCAAAAAAGCAGAATGCTAATAATAGTCCTAATCCAGGACCGGGACTTGCAAATACCATAAAGTAAACAGATGAACCATTAGCCAAAGCATCTTTCATGCCCAGTTGATAAAAGATAGCCTGATCGATGGCATTATTAAGAAACAGAACGCGGGTTGGTTCGATTAATAACGCCAAAGAAGCCAAATATCCGGTTTGTAATAGTGCATCAATAGCAGCAGCAATAATATTGGTAATAGACAGCATGAATGGGCCAATAAAATAGTAGCCTAAAATAGCTAGCCCCATACCTAAAAAGCCTAATGCAAAGTTTTGAATAATATTTTCAAATCCGTTTGGTAAACGGTTTTCTAACAATTTATCTAGTTTTTTACTACAAAAACCTCCTAATGGCCCCATTGCCATTGCTCCGAGCAACATAGGGATATCCGATCCAACAACAATCCCCATAGTACCGACGGTGCCAATTATTGCGCCCCGTTTGCCACCCACCATGTCACCGCCGGTATAACCAACAAGCATCGGTAACATGTAAGTAATCATAGGACTAACTAAACTACCTAACTGTTCATTAGGTAACCAACCGGCCGGAATAAAAAGTGCGGTAATAAAACCCCAAGCCATGAAAGCACCAATATTAGGTATCACCATGGCCGTGAGAAATCCACCAAAACTTTGAATTTTAGCTCTCAATGATAGTTTTTTATTCATCGTAAAGTTCCTCGAAAGTTAAAATATGTAGCCATATTTAATATGAGTACACATATTAAATGGCATTTAAATAATATTTAATCGAGGCAATATGTATATATATTTTTATTCATAATGTTAAGTAAATCACACTTTATTTTCTAACTATTTTATGAATATACATATTTTTTAGTGAAAACAAATTTATCGGGCTTTGTTGTACAATTTGCGAGAATAGTTACTGGTGTAGAGTTAAAATCATTATTCGAAAATGATAATAATCATCAATATCTTGCAGAAATGTTGATATGTGCTTATCCTTGAATCAAAATGATAAATTAAATCCGTAGAGAGGTAAAAATGAGTGGTAATGTAACAATTAAACAACAACAAGTTATTAATTATATTACTAACCTAATAGAGGAAAAAAATCTCTCTATGGGTGAAAAAATTGATACTGAAGTTAATATTGCTAAAATTCTTGATGTCACTCGTACCACCGTTAGGGAAGCAACCAGACATCTTTTAGATGAAGGGTTAGTTTATCGTGTTAGAAAATCAGGTTTGCATGTGGGTTCATCAGAAAGGAATATTAATTTAACCGGAAAATTTAATGTTATTTCTCATTTTGATTATCAAGCCAAAAAACAAGGGTATAAAGGCTCCAGAAAAGTGCTTTCTGCAAGTATTGTTCCGGTACCTAATGAACAAATTGCAAATTCATTAGGGTTAAAACGAACTGATTTTGTCTATAAAATTGTTAGACTTATGTTTTTTGATGATATTCCCGTATCGATTGAGTTTACACTGATCCCAACTAATTTGTTCAATCAATTTGAATTTAGCCAACTAGAAATTTCTAAATTTGGTTATATTGAAGAGATGACAGGTAAAAAAGTTAAAAAAAGAATACAAAATATTATGGCGATCAATATCGATGATGAAAAAGTTGAGACGTCATTAAATGTAGATAAAAATAAAGCGCTATTGAAACTTGAAGAGATCACCTATCTGGAAGACGATACACCATGCGAACATAATGTTTCATATATAAAAGCTGAATATCATCCAATCCAAAATATTATCGAACGTCGATTATAACACGGCTTGATTCATGCTGTTTGTTTAACAAAAAAAAGAAAAGTGTTTAGTTACACTCTTATTTTTAGATGCCTATTAATAAAATAGTTGATATTTTTATATCGAAAAAACAAATAACTAAGTAATAGTAATGCCTTAAATTAGCACTCTATAATACGCAATAATTAGTATATAATCATGCCAACTTTTTTTATTAACTTAAGTTATTATGATCTGCGTAAATCAGCTTTTTATTTATCCGATTAAATCAATGCAAGGCATTGCTGTTACACAAGCAACAGTATCACAAGGCGGATTTGAACACGATCGCATTTTGATGATTAGTGAACCTGACGGAACATTCATTACAGCGAGGCAATTCCCTCAGTTGTTAAAGATTAAAACATCGGTTAGCGACAACCAAGTACATATTAGTTTACCTACGGGCGAATCACTCTGTATTGATCTCGACGATTTTTCCAGTAGTCAAGAATCAACACACGTATGGGGATCAAACTTTACATCGCATATTGCATCAATTAAAGTAAATCAATTTTTTAGCCAATATTTACATAAAGATGTGCAGTTACGTTGGCTTGGTCGTCATTTATCCCGACGAACTAAACGTTATCCTGATGTCCCTGTTAGCTTTGCCGATGGTTACCCTTACCTTTTATTAAACGAAGCATCATTCAACTACCTACAACAACAGTGTCCGGAAAGACTTGATATTGGACAATTTCGTGGCAATATCATTATAAACGGTGCATTACCTTTCGCCGAAGATGGCTGGAAAACTATTAAAATTGGTGATGTCGTATTTGATATTGTAAAACCTTGTACGCGCTGTGTATTGACTACAATCAATGTTAATTCAACCAATTATTTAGCCAATAACGAACCGCTTACCACTTTAGGCTATTTTAGATCCGATGATCAAGGCAAAATCGATTTTGGCATGAATATGATTGCTCGTAATTCTGGAACTATTTGCATAAAAGATCACATAGAAGTGTTAGAGCGCCAAAACGCTAAAAAATATATTCAATCTTTTCCGAAAAAAACAGATAACCAGCAACAAACTTGTATTATAACCTTTGAAGGTCAATCATTTAATGGTAACAATCAGCAAACTATTTTAGAGCAGTTAGAACAACATCAAATACCTATTCCCTACTCTTGTCGAGCAGGTGTTTGTGGTCGTTGCCAGGTCATATTAAAACAAGGAGAAGTGACAGCCCTGACACAAGCGGCAATAAAGAGTAAAAATCGAATTTTAACCTGTAGCTGTATACCTAAAAGTGATATTGAGTTGAACTTATTAAAGAAGTGATACAAAAATTCATTTATTATCGACATTATGTAATAATTGTTTTACAAAAAAATAATAACAATAAATGAAGAAATAAAGAAATAAATAGAAATATAAGGTTAGTGTTAATGATTCAAAAAATATGTGTGTTTACTTTTGTATTCATATTTTCATCTTGCGCGTTTTCGTCTAATGATTTTAGTACCGTAATGAGTAGTTTTGGCAATGGTAACAATAACCGATATCAGAACAAATCAAATAAAGGTAAAGATAATTTAGAGAGTACTAGAAGATTAGCAACCGCTTATATTAATTTAGCCAATAGCCTTTCTTCTAGAGATTGCAATAGGCTGAAACAACTTTATAATCTGGTAAAAACTAAAAAAACAGCATTCGCCTTAGATTATGACCCCTATTCCGATTATAAGGGAAAAGATGGTTCAGTTAGTAATTATAAAAAATTTGGTTGTAATACATTAACGGATGATGAAATAAATTATAATTTATTACCTAAGTTATTCGGTAAAGGTGTTTCGTTATATAAAACAGCCATATTAAGTGGCGATACTGAGTCACTGACAATATTGTTAAATCGCTTTAAATTACAAGAAATTCCTTTAAGTCATTTTATTACAATCGCTAGAATGGAAGATAAAGACTTAAACGATAATCCATATGTTAAATTTTTGATTGGTCAATTATATATTGATGATTACTTCGTCAATAAAAATCCTACAAAAGCCGTAGAGTATTTTAAAGCGGCTGGAGATATTCAGGAGCATGATTTAGGGTATTACCTTGCATTTGCAAAAATAGAAGAAGGTATCGAATCACAAGATGAAAGCCTTAGTAAGATTTCTTTCTTAAATGACGAAAATCAAAATAAGACTAACCATGATGACCTTATAAAACAAATCGAAGAAAATCTGGATCCTAAAGATTATCCTTCAATGTTAAGGCTTAGTTTTTATTATGCTGAGGATGAAAAGTTAAATAGAGCGATCGAATATTTTGATATAGCTTGCACTTTAGAAGCATCAAGAGCATGTGAATTATATAAACAACAGTTAAAACAACCCCAAAAAAATAAGATATACTCTTTATTGCGTAAATTTGACAAGAATAATCCTGATATTAAGGTGAGTGTAGCCATTGCAAAATGGTATGAAGATTTAGGCAAAAATTTAACCGCGATCTATTATTATTCATATGCTATGGATAAAGATCCTAAGCTATTACTTAAAATGGTGAAATTATTAGAAACTGCGAATATAGAATTTTCGTCAGAACTAGAAATGGCAATAATTAACACCTATATTAAATATGATAGTTATATTGATAATGCTGAAATTAAATATAAAATATTTGAACTTTACTTTTATTCATCAAGAAGTTCCGATTCTGTTTTAGAAAAACAAAAGATAAGTATGTACTGGTTGGAAAAAGCAGCCGAAGCAGGACATGTTTTAGCAAAATTAAAAATCTCTGACGAATATAAATCTGGACGTTACATTAAACAAGATTTTACTAAAACTCTATATTGGTATAACAGTTATTGTAATGTGTTTAAAGAAAATGAGTCTTACATTTATACTTGTTCCCCATTTATTGAAAAAGAAAAAGAAACTTCCGATTTGATTACTAAAGCTAACAATGGCGATATGGAGGCACAATTTAACCTAGGAAAGATACTATATGATGATGTAGCATTATATACTACCGGCTTATATTATCTGAAACTGGCAGCTGATCAAGGTCATAAAGAAGCCAAATCGTATTACCATAGATATGAGCGTAGGTATGAGCTTATGTGTTCGATGAATTTTTCAGGTTAGGTTATTTAATTACCAAGCTGATTAGATAGGGATTTAATTTTAGGGAATAGCCTTCAAATCGGTTATTTCTTGTATATTATCAACAAAATTATATGTTGTTGGTGCTAATCTATCATTCATCACCTTGATAGCTTCAGCAAAATTAAAAGTTTTATTCATCGCAACAAATGTAGGTTGTGCAATGATACACAGTGAAGCGTTATCACCAGCCTCAACCACCATTAAAAAGACTTTCTGCCCACCTTCTTGCATATTAACTTCGACAATATCAGCAATTTTAGGCACATACAACGTCGATTGTTGACTGAAATACCAGCTCTTAGGCATTTGTGGTTTAATAAAATTAGCGGCAATAATTGCATTAATTGACAATTCAATTCGTTGTGGTTCAGTCAAGTTCAAAGATCTACTGCTATCATGAAAAAGATAGTAAGCCGTTGCATCACTGACAGAAAAAGGAAACTCACAAAATACATCAGGGATTAACATTTTACTAGAATAACTAGAACGAAATAACATATCATCTGACACTTCTAGCATTAAACTGTCATATTCCTTATCAAAATACCAACGCCAACAATCGGTTGGGCGAAAAGCCATTTTCATTGATATGTTATCCTCGCAAATCGAATTAAATTTGCACAAAAAGATAACATAACTTCGATAAAAAATAAATAAAAATATAAAATAAAAATGATTTAATTATTTAATTTTTAAAAATTTTAATAATTTTTTGGTGAGATCAAAACGATCTAACTTAGATCTAAATTTAATCTTTTTTTGCCTTTTTGATCCTTTTAGATCGCTCAATAATTTATACTAAAACATATAGTTAACCTGAAACATTTTTGCAACAGATCTTAAGCATAAAAAAAGGTGCTAAAAGCACCTTTTATTTTTTAATGCCCGAGTCTATTAACTGGCAACATTGATCCGTTTCATATCGGTCATATAACTACGCAATTTACGTCCAATTTCTTCAATTGGATGATGACGAATCTCTTCATTCACATCACGTAATTGTGCATTATCAACACTACCTTCTGGTATAGCTTTACCAAGATCACCTGCTTGTAACATAGGCATAAATTTTTCTCTTAATAATGGCACTGCGGCATTAGCAAATAGATAGTTACCATATTCAGCGGTATCAGAAATAACCACGTTCATTTCATATAAGCGTTTACGCGCAATAGTATTAGCAATAAGCGGTAACTCATGCAGGGATTCATAATAAGCTGATTCTGGTAAAATACCTGATTCAAGCATGGTTTCAAAAGCAAGTTCAACACCAGCTTTAACCATAGCAATCATTACCACACCTTGATCGAAGTAAGCTTGCTCATCAATTTTACCTTGATATTCAGCCGCTTTTTCAAAGGCAGTCTCACCTGTTTCTTTTCGCCATTTTAATAGATTAACATCATCATTAGCCCAATCTTTCATCATGGTAGCTGAAAACTCACCGGAGATAATATCATCCATATGTTTACGATAAAGATCGGTCATGATCACTTTTAACTCTTTTGCTAATGCATTAGCTCTTAATTTAGCTGGATTTGATAAACGATCCATCATTAATGTGATACCGCCTTGTTTTAGCGCTTCAGTGATCGTTTCCCAACCAAATTGTAATAATTTACATGCATAAGCAGGATCAACACCGTCAGCAACAAGCTTATCAAAACACAATAAAGATCCCGTTTGTAACATACCACAAAGAATAGTTTGTTCACCCATCAGATCTGATTTTACTTCTGCAACAAATGAAGATTGTAAAACCCCTGCTCGATGACCACCGGTTGCCGCGGCCCATGCTTTAGCAATGGCTAATCCTTCACCTTTAGGATCGTTTTCTGGATGCACTGCAATAAGGGTTGGTACACCAAAACCACGTTTATACTCTTCTCGTACTTCCGTACCCGGACATTTAGGCGCAACCATAACAACCGTAATATCTGAACGGATCTTTTCGCCGACTTCAACAATATTAAAACCATGAGAATAACCTAAAGCCGCCCCTTGTTTCATTAATGGTTGGACAGCTTGTACAACAGCTGAATGTTGTTTATCTGGTGTTAAGTTAATTACCAGATCAGCCGTTGGAATTAGTTCTTCATACGTGCCTACTTTAAAACCATTTTCGGTTGCTTTTTTCCAAGAAGCTCGTTTTTCATTAATCGCTTCTTTACGTAGTGTATAAGCAATATCTAAACCAGAATCCCGCATATTAAGGCCTTGATTAAGCCCCTGCGCCCCACAACCAATGATGACAATCTTTTTGCCTTTCAAAAAACTCGCTTCTGATGCAAATTCATCACGTGCCATAAAACGACATTTACCTAGTTGGTCTAACTTTTCACGTAAATTTAGGGTATTAAAATAGTTTGACATTCTTCTCTCCATGATTTGGGTTATTTATAATCGATTTGTTATACACTATATAGTAATTCTATTATTGCTAAAATTGATATATTTAGAATATTATGTTGCATAAATTGCAATATGCTTGCTATGTTTT
The DNA here is from genome assembly GCF_001690195.1 of Gilliamella sp. wkB108. Taxonomy (GTDB): domain Bacteria; phylum Pseudomonadota; class Gammaproteobacteria; order Enterobacterales; family Orbaceae; genus Gilliamella; species Gilliamella apicola_L. The sequence continues at coordinate 46,645 of NZ_LZGM01000007.1, forward strand.
GCGGTTTCTTTTACTCTAGAACACCTTTAAATTATCACTCACCTAATCAACATGGATACACGTTACAAACAAGCTAATAAAGAAGCGATCATTTCATTATTGTTAACTATTATTTATTTCATTGCGTGGGTAATTAGTGGTTATTATGTCAGTGATAAAATAGGATTTTTAGGACTACCATTATGGTTCGAACTCTCTTGCATCATGGTTCCAGTTGGCTTTATTTTACTATGCTGGGCTATTGTGAAATTTCAATTCAAAAATATATCATTAGAATAAAATAAGTGATCAGACAATGAACTACGATATTATATCACCGCTGGTGATCTACCTTATTTTTGTCTTTGCTTTATCAATTTATGCTTATGTAAAAAGGAAAAAGGTAAATCAATTTACCGACTATTTTATTGGTAATCGGACAATGGGTGGCTTCTTACTTGCCATGACCTTAGCTGCCACATACATAAGTGCCAGTTCATTTATCGGTGGTCCTGGAGCTGCTTATAAATACGGACTAGGTTGGGTATTACTTTCAATGATCCAAGTACCTACCGTATTACTTTCGCTAGGTATTTTAGGCAAAAAATTTGCTATTTTAGCTCGCAAATATAATGCTATCACCTTAAGTGATATGTTATATGCTCACTATAAGAGCCGAATGATTGTTTGGTTTGCAAGTATTGCTTTAGTAGTAGCTTTTGTGGGCGCGATGACCGTTCAGTTTATTGGTGGCGCGCGATTACTTGAAGCCTCTGTGGGAATTCCTTATCAAACTGGATTATTAATTTTTGGGGTAGGCACAGTTCTCTACACAGCTTTCGGCGGATTTAGAGCAAGCATTTTAAATGATGCCTTTCAAGGCTTAGTCATGATTATTGGCGCTATCTTACTTTTAACTGCAATCATTTATGCTGGCGGCGGTATCACAACCATTATTGAAAGCTTGAAAGAGATCGACCCTGCACTTTTAACGCCTCAAGGTCCTAATGACTTTATGGATGTACCATTTATGGCTTCCTTTTGGGTATTAGTCTGCTTTGGTGTGGTTGGTTTACCCCATACCGCCGTAAGATGTATGGCCTACAAAGATAGCAAAGCGGTGCATCAAGGCATAATTATTGGCACCATTGTGGTCACTGTAATTATGTTAACTATGCATCTTTCTGGCGCGCTTGGTCGAGTTATTATAAGCGATCTGACCATTCCCGACCAAGTTGTACCTACTTTAATTATTAAGGTATTACCTCCATTAGCCGCAGGTATCTTTTTAGCCGCACCTTTAGCCGCTATTATGTCAACCATTAATGCTCAATTATTACAAGTATCATCGGTGATTATTAAAGATCTACTATTAAGTATTAAACCGCACACAAAATATAGTGATAAAACCTTAACACGCATATCTGTAGCCGTTACGCTAATTTTTGGTGGTTCACTCATTTTAGCCGCTAGAAACCCACCTGATATGATTATTTGGTTAAATTTACTTGCATTTGGTGGGCTTGAAGCGGTATTTTTATGGCCACTTGTATTGGGGTTATATTGGAAGAGAGCTAATGCTACTGGTGCGCTTAGTTCAATGTTAGCCGGTGCAATAAGTTATACGTTATTAGCGGTTTATAACATTAAGTTATTTTCGCTTCACCCAATTGTACCCTCTTTAATCATCGGATTAATTGTTTTTATTATTGCCAATATGTTTGGTAAAACAGGAAAAAATTATGCCTTGGATCCAACTCAGAATTAATACTACTAACGATCTTGCTGAGCGAATTAGTGAACAAATAGAAGAATCTGGTGCTGTCTCTGTCACCTTTCAAGACACATTTGATACCCCCGTTTTTGAACCATTACCAGGGGAAACGAAACTTTGGGGCAACACTGATGTTATCGGCTTATATGATGCACAAACCGATATCAATCAATTAAAGACCCTACTCAACTTAGATCAATACTCCTATAAATTTGAACAATTGGAAGATAAAGATTGGGAACGAGAATGGATGGACAACTTTCATCCAATGCAATTTGGCAAACGACTTTGGATCTGTCCAAGTTGGCGTGAGGTACCGGATCCTAACGCGGTCAATGTAATGTTAGATCCCGGATTAGCCTTTGGTACTGGGACCCACCCAACCACAGCTTTATGCTTAACCTGGCTCGATAGTTTAGATCTTACCAATAAAATAGTCATAGATTATGGTTGCGGTTCTGGCATTTTAGCTATTGCCGCTTTAAAACTTGGCGCTAAACAAGTCATTGGTATTGATATTGATCCACAGGCAATACAAGCAAGTCGTGATAATGCTGAGCGAAACAATGTTAGTGAAAAATTAGCGCTCTATTTATCCAAAGATATTCCTGATAACTTACAAGCTGATGTGGTCGTGGCTAATATTCTAGCCGGACCACTTAAAGAGTTAGAGCCTCAGATTAGTAAACTGGTAAAACCACAAGGATATTTAGGATTATCGGGAATTTTAGCTACGCAATCAGCGACTGTTTGTAACGCATATCAACCACATTTTGATCTTGATCCGGTCATAGAACAACAAGAATGGTGCCGGATTACAGGCAAAAAAAATTAAAAATTTAACATTACCCCCTTTTAACTTCGAGAAAAAATGCGTAATATAGCCGGCCTCAATTTGCTAAGCATTGGTGGGGTCTCATTAACTAACAATTTAATTGCGGCGCCAATGGCTGGAATTAGTGACAAACCATTTCGTAACTTGTGTTATCGTTTTGGTGCTGGCATGACGATTTCAGAAATGTTTTTAGCAAATTCAGATGTTTGGCATACCGATAAATCAGCGCTCAGGATGATTGCATCAAATGATGTGGGTATCCGTGCTGTACAAATTGTCGGTTCTGATCCTGACGAAATGGCTAAAGCGGCAGAATTTAATGTCAAACATGGCGCTCAGTTGATTGATATCAACATGGGTTGCCCAGCTAAAAAAGTCAATAAAAAATTGGCTGGATCTGCTTTAATGCAGTATCCAAAACTGATTGAAACTATTTTGCAAAAAGTTGTCGGTGCGGTTGATGTGCCAGTAACTTTAAAAACGCGGACTGGATGGGATAAAAATCATAGAAATTGCATTGAAATCGCACAAATTGCGCAGGATTGTGGAATAAAGGCGATTACTATTCACGGGCGCACTCGTGCATGCCTATTTAATGGTAAGGCAGAATATCAGTCAATCAAAGCAGTAAAAGAAAGTGTTTCTATTCCTGTAATTGCAAATGGCGATATTTCTACCCCAGAACAGGCAAAAGATGTTTTTCAATATACGCAAGCTGATGCTATAATGATCGGCCGAGCAGCTCAAGGGCGACCTTGGATATTCGAAGAAATTGCATTCTATTTAACACATGGAAAGTTACAGAAAGAGAAAACTATTGATGAAGTAGAGCAAGTCGTGTTAACACACCTTGAAGATCTTTATCAATTTTATGGAGAATACAAAGGATTAAGGATCGCCAGAAAGCATGTAAATTGGTATACCAAGAATTATGTTGATAGCGATCAATTTAGGCGCTTATTTAGTGTACTTAGCGATACAAGTGAGCAAGTTAAGGCACTGAAAGCATTTTTTAGTAAAATTAGAAACAACCAAAAGAGTTAAAAATACTATGTCAGAACAACGCGTTACAGCTGCAGCACTTAAATTTACAACTGTAAACTCACAAGACCAAATAACACAAAAACCTTTGCGAGATTCAGTAAAGCAGGCTTTAAAAAATTACTTATCACAACTAAGTGGTGAAGATCCTACTGATTTATATGAATTAGTGTTAGCTGAAGTTGAACACCCATTCCTTGATATGGTTATGCAATATACACGTGGCAATCAAACTCGAGCAGCCAATATGCTAGGTATCAATCGCGGAACTTTACGCAAAAAATTAAAACAATATGGAATGAGTTAGTTAATTACTATTAACATCTTGTTAATATATATAAAAGCACCTTACTCAAATGGTGCTTTTTATTTTTAACTAATAGTTACCTTTTTTACTTTCATAAATATCATTTAATAACAATAAGTAAGTGTTAGTTACCCCTGTTAACTTTTAGCATTAATACTGCAAATATTTTTTTCATTTTTATCCATGATTTTATGATATTACTGACAACCTTAATGTTAACATCTCCCTACTCCTTATTATTACATAATGAGTGATGATAATTACATTTGAGTCAAGTACTCTGCCAAAACAGGCTTAATTACCAAAATTAACAGCAATTCAGGCATAGAACTGTTTAATTAGTTAATCGATTTAATCGTTTCCCAACATAGATTATCCAGCTTCTGATCGATAGCGTTCTCTATTAATCTATAAGAGGTGAGTTAAAAATTGCCTGTGATTAACTGTTATTAAAACCCAATACCCTAACCTTTATAAGTCCAAATAATGGTGATCATAATTAAATTAACAAAAGCATCTTTAACCCAGTTGTTAAATCTATTTACTTGTTCTTTTTGAAGATATTTGTTTATTAAAAACGAATAACTATAATGATAATGAATTTTTAGTAAAAGTTTGCTAAAATGCGATGATTTTTAAATTATTTAATCTGGAGAATTTTATGGCAGGTCATAGTAAATGGGCCAATACCAAACACCGCAAAGCAGCACAAGATGCAAAGCGCGGTAAAATCTTTACTAAAATTATTCGTGAGTTAGTAACAGCAGCCAAAATAGGTGGTGGCGATCCAGCGTCAAATCCTCGTTTACGCGCAGCTATGGACAAAGCATTATCGAATAATATGACTCGTGATACCATGAATCGAGCCGTTGCTCGTGGTGTTGGTGGTGAAGACGATAGCAACATGGAAACCATTATCTATGAAGGCTATGGTCCAGCAGGTACAGCCGTCATGGTTGAGTGCTTAAGTGACAATCGTAATCGCACGGTATCTGAAGTTCGCCATGCATTTACCAAAACTGGTGGCAATTTAGGTACAGATGGTTCAGTTTCCTATCTTTTCACCAAAAAAGGCGTTATTTCTTACCCTATTGGTACTGATGAAGATAAAGTTATGGACGCAGCACTTGAAGCCGGAGCTGATGATGTTGTGACCTATGATGATGGTGCTATTGATGTATTTACTACCCCTGAGTCATTTGGCGAAATCAAAGATGCCCTTGATGCAGCTGGTTTAGTCGCTGAAGCGGCTGAAGTATCAATGATCCCCGCAACTAAGGTTGATCTTGATATTGAATCTGCACCAAAACTATTACGTCTGATTGATATGCTTGAAGATTGTGATGATGTACAAGAAGTTTACCATAACGGTGAAGTTTCAGACGAAGTTGCAGCAACACTTTAATGTCCATTATTCTTGGCATCGATCCAGGCTCTCGTTTGACGGGTTACGGTGTAATTCGTCAAACAGGACGTCAATTAACCTACCTTGGTAGCGGATGTATTCGTACCGCAGTTGAAGATCTCCCTACTCGCTTAAAACGTGTCTATGCTGGTGTTAGTGAAATTATTTTACAATTCCAACCAGATATGTTTGCCATTGAGCAAGTTTTCCTAGCTCATAATGCCGATTCTGCTTTAAAACTGGGGCAAGCTAGGGGCGCTGCGATTGTCGCTGCAGTAAATAATGATCTCCCCGTTTTTGAATATGCAGCTCGCTTAGTCAAACAAAGTGTCGTTGGTACTGGTGCTGCCGATAAAAAGCAAGTCCAACATATGGTAAAGCTATTATTAAAATTACCAGCAAGTCCACAGGCAGATGCTGCCGATGCCTTAGCTATTGCTATTACTCACGCTCACATAAGTCAACAATTAATCAAATCTCATAAATAAAACAGAGACTTTAATTTCACTTCATAACCTGATTCATGATTTATTTACTAAATCACTTTTAATATGCTATTGACCTTTAATTGATTACACCAATCTTATCTATCAAGGTAGCTATTTTTAGCTACACCAAACAAGTAATTAAAGAATTTACTTAAAAAAAATGCGCTAATCGAAATCAGCGCATTGTTTAAAATTAATTACCTATCTTCACGTTAAATTACTAGTCTTTAGGTAAATATTTTTGACTTGGTAAGACTACCTTATTCTTATGTTTAGTGAACATCTTAGTAATAAACAAGAAGAATAATGGTACGTAGAATATAGCTAAAAATGTAGCTGTTAACATTCCACCGATTACCCCTGTACCTACTGCATTTTGGCTAGCAGAGCCTGCACCGCTATTTAATGCTAATGGTAATACCCCAAGAATAAAGGCAAATGAGGTCATTAAAATTGGGCGTAAACGTAAACGACATGCCTCTAAAGTAGCATCAATTAGAGATTTACCTTCTTTTTCGAGAGCATCTTTTGCAAATTCTACAATCAAAATTGCGTTCTTAGCAGATAATCCCATAGTCGTTAATAGACCAACAATGAAGTATATATCGTTATCTAGTCCTCTAAACATAGTTGCAAACACAGTACCTAAAATACCAAGTGGAATAACAAATAGTATCGAAATCGGTACCGTCCAACTTTCGTATAATGCAGCTAATGATAAGAACACGACAATAAGCGAAATAATGTAAAGTGTAGTTGTTTGTGAACCAGTTTGACGTTCTTGATAAGAGATATCAGTCCAGTCAAAAGTAAAACCTTTTGGTAATTTTTTTGACAACTCTTCCATTATTGACATAGCCTGACCAGAACTTAAACCTGGAGCAGCTAGACCACTGATCCCCATTGCCGCAACACCATCATAGCGAACAAGTGAAGGTGAACCGTAACTTTTCGATGTGGTGGCAAAAGCATCATAAGGTACCATTTGACCGTTTTTGTTTTTAACATTCCAATAACTAAAATCATCAGGCAACATACGATAAGGTGCATCAGATTGTAAATAGACTTTTTTAACTCGGTTATTATAAACAAAGTCATCAATATATGCAGAACCTAAAGCGGTGGATAATACCGTATTTACACTACCTACTGAGACACCTAAAGCTTGAGCTGTTTCAAAATCAACATTAATTTTATACTGTGGTACATCAAGCATACTAGCTGGTCGTACTTGCTGTAGTGAAGGATGTTTTGAGGCCTCACCAAATATTTGGAAAAATGCCTGTACTAATGCATCATGACCTTGACCGGCACTATCTTTTAACATATAAGAGAAACCATTAGCCATACCTAATGATGGTACTGCTGGAACATTCAATGCAAAGATTCGCGCTTCGGTTAATGTAGATAAATACCTCATACCGCGACCAACTAACGCTTTCACTTTTTGATCTGCTCGTGGTCGCTCATTCCAATCTTTTAATCGAACAAATCCAAGTCCCATGTTTTGACCACGACCTACCATGCTGAAACCAGCAACGGTAAATATTTCTTTAACAGAGTCTTTTTCTTTTTCGGTGTAATATTGAGAAGCTTTATTTAAAACGCCCATAGTCTGTTCTAATGTAGCACCGGGTGGTAATTCTGCCATGATGATAATTACCCCCTGATCTTCATCAGGTAAGAAACCGGTAGGTAATCGGTTAAATCCAAATACTAATCCAACGACAATTAATACATAACAAACAAATGTTATTAATGGATAACGGATGACTTTTATTACACCTTTTTCATAAAGACGTAGACTTTTTTCGTAAAAACTATTGAACAAACCAAAGAACCATTTAGTGAAATTTGCACACCAACTAAATGGTGGAATTGATGCTAACTTATCAGCAAATGATTTTTTCTGGACTTTGTTTTTAGATGGTGCTTTTAAAATTTGAGCGCAAAGTGCCGGTGTTAACACAATTGCCATAATTACTGACAATGACATCGCTGTTACAATAGTGATTGAGAATTGGCGATAAATACCACCTGCGGCACCACCATAAAATGCCATTGGCACAAATACAGCGGATAACACTACAGCAATCCCGACTAGTGCTGAGGTGATTTGCTCCATCGATTTTACAGTTGCCTCATAAGGGGACAACCCTTCATCATGCATAATTCGCTCAACGTTTTCGATAACCACTATCGCATCATCGACCAATAAGCCGATAGCCAGTACCATAGCAAACATTGATAATGTGTTAATGGTAAATCCACAAATATACAGAATTGCAAAAGTACCTAATAATACAACCGGAACTGTTATGGTTGGTATCAATGTTGAACGAAGGTTCTGTAAAAATACATACATAACAATAACAACCAAAATGATCGCTTCAACCAATGTATGGATCACATTGCTGATAGAAAGCTTAACAAATGGCGTGGTATCATATGGATATGCATATTGAATATCTTCCGGGAAGATTTTAGATAATTCAGCAATTTTTTGGTCAACTTGATCGGAAGTATTTAACTGGTTAGCACCCGTTGCCAGATAAATCGCAAGACCTGCAGAAGCTTTACCATCATAACGTGAAATAAAATTATAATCCGATGCGCCAATTTCTACTTTCGCCACATCTTTTAACAAAATATTTGAACCGTCCGTATTAACCCTAACTAAGATGTTTTGGAACTGTTCAGGTGTTTTTAGACGAGATTGCGCAGTGATAGTGGCGTTAAGCGATTGTCCATTGGTCGCAGGTAATGCGCCTAATTGTCCGGCTGTTACTTGCGCATTTTGTGCTTGAACTGCTGCCGTAATTTCTTCAATGGATAAGTTAAAATAGTTTAATTTATTTGGATCTAACCAAATACGCATTGCATATTCAGAACCGAACAAAGTAGTATCACCAACACCTTGCACACGGCGAATAGGATCTTGTACAGTTGAATAAACAAAGTCAGCAATATCTGCCTGAGTTTTTTGTGGATTAGTTGAGTAAAAACCAATAACCTTCAAGAAGTTAGTATTATTTTTTGCAACAGACACACCATTTTTCTGCACGCTTTCAGGCAAACGAGATTTGATACTCTCAACCTTATTTAATACCTGCACTTGAGCAAAATCTGGATTAGTCCCTGGTGCAAAAGTCAATGTGGTTTGTACCACACCTTGAGCGCTACTGGTTGATTTCATATAAATCAAGTTATCAAGGCCAGTAAGATTTTGTTCAATTAACTGTGTTACAGTATTTTCGATAGTTTGCGCATCCGCGCCAGGGTAAGTAGCAGTAACGGTCACCGCTGGTGGTGCAATATCCGGATACTGTTCTACGGCCAAAAGCTTAATACATAAAGCGCCGCCCAGCATCATCATGATAGCAATTACCCATGCAAAAACAGGTCTATCAATAAAAAACTTAGCCATAATTCAATCTACCCCTGTTTTATTTCATAGTGTTTTTAGTGATATTATCTAACTGTTCTTGAGATAGAGTAGCCGGTTCGCCAACCATTTCACCTTGAATAGTTTGCCCCAATTCAACAGACGTTAAATTAAGTAATCCTGTTATAATGACTTGCTCTCCAACATCAATACCTTTAGTTACTATCCAATAACCACTTATACCCGTATAAACTTGGATATTTTGACGATATTCTATCGTATTGTCAGGTTTTAGAATTTTGGCTGTATATTGTCCTTGTTGGTTACTTGTTATACCCTGCTGTGGAACTAGTAGCGCATTTTTAATATAACCAAGCGTTAACTGTGGTTTAACGAACATACCCGGTAAAATCTTTCCTTCTTTATTTGGAAATTCTGAACGTAACGTAACGGTACCTGTTGTTTCATTAACTGAAATATCAGAGAATTTAATGTTACCAGGATAAGCATATTTAGAACCGTCATTAAAAAATAGATCTACATTATTGCCCGTAGCGGGTTCAAAAATGACATTTTCATCTTGCAGATATTTGTTATAACGAGTTGCCGCCTCAGTCATATCAACATAAATCGGATCTAGTTGTTGCACTAAAGCTAGCGGTGTTGATTGCCCTGCGGCAACTAAAGCACCTTCAGTGACACTAGATTTACCAATATAACCATCAATAGGGGAATATACTTTAGTATAATCTAAGTTTACTTTGGCAGTATGTTCTGCTGCTTGCGCAACAAGTACACTGGCATCAGCTTGTTTTGCATCGGCTGCTGCTTTATCGTAATCTTGTTGACTGATTGATTTTGTGGTTAATAAACCTGCGTAACGTTTTAAAGTCAACTGTGCAATATTTGCATTAGCTTTAGCACTCGCTACGCTTGCAACAGCACTATCATAGTTAGCTTGATAAATAGCAGGATCTATTTGATAAAGTGACTGACCAGCTTTAACATTAGAACTCTCTTCGAATTCTCGTTTTAATATAATACCGCCGACTTGAGGTCTAATCTCTGCAATTTGAGAAGCAACAACACGGCCTGGTAACGCAATTTTTAACGTATAATTTAGTGGTTGCACTTTGAATACAGTCACTTTCGGTATTTGACTATTACCACCTTGCGATTTGTTATTATCACAACTTGCTAATAAAAATAGGCTGGTTAACGCCACAGGCACTGTTAGTAATAGTTTGTTAAATCTCATATACAAATGACCTCAGTATAATAATTTTTGTTCTAGTTCTAGAAGAATTATTCTTATTTAAACGTAACCGAAGATTTTACAAAAATTATGCATAGATTGTAAGTATCTTTACATGTTAATAGCACAGAGTTCTAAAAATTCAATAACTCAGCTATCTTTTTGAAAAAATTATATTGATAATTATGATTATTTATGGAAATTAAAGTAATATACGTTTATTTTATTTATAGTGTTAAAAGTATCTTGAATAAAGTGGTATACTTAAAAGCTTGTAAGTTGATTGTGTCAATTAATTTTGATTAAATTAACTAAAAAATAGTAAATATTTTATATATTTGTACTCCGTAATCATTTTTGTTCAATAATATTTTTGAATGATTTGAGTCTATATTTAATTTAATTCTGAGATGGTTATTATGGATAATTTACGTATTGTTCTGATTGTTGTTGCGTCCTTGGTCATTGTTGCATTATTGATTCATGGATTTTGGATCAATAAGAAGGAACGTTCTGCTCTCTTTAATTCGGATAAAAAAGGAAAAATTACCACCCAAAATACTAAACATTTTGAAGACGACTATGTCAATGATTTTGTTGAAGACGAAGTCATTTTAATCAATCCGAAAGATAAAGATAAAAAAGACAATCATAGTACCGAAAATCGACTTCAAGAACCTGAACAAGAAAATAGACCATTGCAAGATGATTTATTTACTAGCAGTATTCAAGATGTCGAACCAGAAGTTGATAAAGAGCCTATTATAACTGTTCATCATGATAATAAAGATAATGGGCAATTAGATATAGAAGAACAGATTGAAACAAATAAATCGGCTGAAATTTTAGAAAAAACGCACAATCAGAAATCCGAACCTGAAGTTAAACATAATAAGCATCAATCATTAAAATTAGATGAAAAAACTAAAACTGAGATCATCGTGTTAAATGTAACAGGTTTAAATGGTAAATTGTTACAAGGTGATGTTTTATTAGCTAGCATTATGCAATCTGGATTTCAATTTGGTGATATGCGAATTTTTCATCGTCATGTTGATCCTGCCGGTAATGGTCCGGTGTTATTTAGTTTAGCCAATATGGTTAATCCTGGTTATCTCGATCCCGAAACTATGCATGAATTTACTACGCCTGGCGTATCTATTTTTATGGTGGCACCAACTGAAGGGAATAATCAGCAAAATTTCAAATTAATGCTCCAAACTGCCCAACGAATTGCTGATGATGTCAACGGAGTAGTATTGGATGATGAACATCATATGTTAACACCACAAAAAATTGATAGTTATAAAAATCGCATTAAAACAGTATGTAACGAGATGTAATCAATATATTTCAAATCTATTTGCACAATTTACCACCAATGATTAAAGTTGGTGGTAATGACAGAGTTTAGATCTAACGTATCATCTATTGCTTCACTAGTTATTATACATAGCGTATAGTCAAATGAAATTATTAGCTAAAACCAAAACTAAGAAGCCGTTTTATCAAATCATCTATATTTAAATATAAGAGTCCTTAATCATGTCACAATCAAATAATAAAACCGAAAACTCAACCAATCAGTTAGAATCAATTGAGCAAATAACCGAACAACTGACATCTTTACGTAACCTTATTCGACATCATGAATACCTCTACTATGTATTAGATGAACCACAAATCCCAGATGCAGAATATGATAAGTTAATTAAACAATTACAAACATTAGAATCTGAGCATCCCGATCTTATTACACCTGATTCACCAACACAGCGTGTTGGAGGAACACCTTTATCACAATTTGCATCAATTAGACATGAAATGCCGATGTTATCTTTGGATAATGTATTTGATGAAACGAGCTTTTTTGCCTTTAACAAACGGGTCAAAGACCGATTACATTTAAGTGAGAATGAGCATGTCGAATATTGTTGTGAACTAAAACTTGATGGATTAGCGGTCAGTTTGCTCTATGAAAATGGTCAGTTTGTACGAGCGGCAACACGTGGAGACGGTACGACGGGTGAGGATATTACAGCAAATGTTAGAACCATTAAAGTTATTCCTTTAGTATTACAAGGCGAAAATATCCCTACTCGTTTAGAGGTTCGTGGCGAAGTATTTATGACACATAAAGGGTTTGAAAAACTCAATGCTGATGCAGAAAAACGCAATGAAAAAATCTTTGCTAATCCAAGAAATGCTGCGGCTGGCTCTTTGCGACAATTAGATCCTAAAATCACATCCAAAAGACCCCTGACCTTTTTCTGTTATGGTGTAGGGATAGTGGAAGGTGCTATGCTACCTGATACTCATTATGCTCGTTTAATGCAATTTAAAGCTTGGGGATTACCTGTTAGCAATAAAGTACAAATACGTAAAGGTGCGCAAGATGCACTGGATTATTTTAAGCAAATTGGTGAAGAACGAATGTCCCTCGATTTTGATATCGACGGAGTGGTAATAAAAGTGAATCAAATTGAGCAACAACAAGAGTTAGGTTTTGTTGCTCGCGCACCTCGTTGGGCTACTGCTTTTAAATTTCCAGCGCAAGAACAAGTAACCCAACTGAACAAAGTAGATTTTCAAGTAGGAAGAACGGGTGCAATTACACCGGTAGCAAGACTTGAGCCTGTATCAGTAGCCGGTGTTATAGTCAGTAATGCCACTTTGCATAATAGTGACGAAATAGCGCGTTTAGGGGTTCGTGAGGGTGATTATGTCACCATTCGCCGTGCTGGTGATGTTATTCCCAAAATTGTTGCAGTACTATTAGATCGTCGCCCAGCTGATACTAAAGAGATCATCTTCCCAACTCACTGTCCAATATGTGGATCGTTAATCGTCAGAGATGAAGGTCAAGCCATATCTCGCTGTGCTGGTGGATTAATTTGCCCGGCACAACGTAAAGAAGCTTTAAAACACTTTGTGTCTCGTCGAGCAATGAATGTAGATGGTATGGGCGATCGGATCATTGAACAATTAGTTGATAAAGATTATGTTAAAACACCTGCTGATCTTTATAAACTAAATGTCCCTACCCTATGCTCATTAGATAAAATTGGTGAAAAATCTGCCAATAACTTAATTAAGGCTCTTGATAATTCTAAAAATACAACCTTAAGTCGTTTTATTTTTGCCTTGGGTATTCCGAATGTTGGCGAAGTGACTGCCGAAAATCTGGTTAACCAACTAGGCAATTTACCAGCAATTGAAAATGCGACCTTAGAACAATTACAAACCGTCAATGATATAGGCGTTGTCATAGCTGAAAGCATCATTGACTTTTTTCAAGAGCCACATAATCGCAATGTGATAGAACAGTTGACCAGCGACGAAATTGGTATTCATTGGCAAGATATCGATTTACAAGCAAAACCGACGACAACCGATTCGCCATTTTCTGGTAAAACAGTCGTTTTGACCGGAACATTATCGGTTTTAACTCGTGATGAAGCCAAAAATAAATTGAAGCAATTAGGAGCAAAAGTGACTGGTAGTGTATCGAAAAATACTGACCTTGTTATTGCTGGGGAATCCGCAGGCTCAAAATTAGATAAAGCGCAAGAACTTAATATTAAAGTTATTGACGAACAAGAAATGTTACGCCTTTTGGCTGAATAAATGTACACTATAGTTAAATTTGTTAAGTTATTATTTAAAAATAACTCGCAACAAAACTAAGGAGAGAGTTATGCCATTATTAGATAGTTTTAAAGTTGATCACACCAAAATGAAAGCGCCTTTTGTCCGCGTTGCTAAAACGATGAAAACACCTAAAGGTGATAACATTACTGTTTTTGATCTTCGCTTTACCATTCCTAATAAAGCGCAGTTACCTGAAAAAGGTATTCACACTTTAGAGCATTTATTTGCTGGGTTTATGAGAGATCATTTAAATAGCGATAACGTTGAAATCATTGATATTTCACCCATGGGATGCCGGACTGGATTTTATATGAGTTTAATTGGCAAACCGAATGAATCTCAGGTGATAGCGGCTTGGTTAAAATCAATGCATGATGTATTAAATGTAAAATCACAAAAAGAGATCCCAGAATTAAATGAGTATCAATGCGGTAGTTATAAAATGCATTCATTAGATGAAGCAAAAGCAATTGCCGAAAAAATTATTCAATCAGGTATTGGTATCTGTCATAATCAGGATATTGCATTGACAGATGCGCAATTAGCCCAAATTAATCAATAAGGAAATAGTATGCCAAATGTTGTTATTGACTTTCTGGAAGGTCGCAGTGTAGAGCAAAAAAGGGAAATGGCCAAACGAGTAACTGATGCAATTGTTGAAACACTTAATTGTAAACGTGAAGCCGTACAAATTATTATGCACGAAATCACGAAAGATCAGATTGCCAATGGTGGTGTTTTGCGAAGTGATAAAGATTAATTAAAGTACTCATTAAGAGACAAAATTAATTCGCTTAATCTTCGCTTTAACTTTATGATATTTTAGTAAAAAAAGCGTTACCGTTTCGCATAATAACAAACCCCAAAAAGCTAATATAGCAATTTGGGGTTATTTTATTCGGTAATCACTTACTTAAAAAAGTAAATCACAATGCGGTGGCAAAATTCAGATACAAACACGAATTTGTTATTCACAAAAATTAATGTCCATTATGATGTAGATGAAGTAAATGCCCCATTTTAGCGACTTTGGTTTCTAAATAGTGTTCATTATAAGGATTCTCACCGACCTCTAAAGGAATTCGTTCCGTTATTTTTATACCAGAATTTTCCAGTACTTTTACTTTTTCTGGATTATTAGTTAGCAAACGGATTTGTTTAACACCAAGTAATGTCAACATATCAGCACAAAGTAAAAAATTACGTTCATCAGCAGCAAAACCCAATTGTTCGTTAGCTTCAACTGTATCAAGCCCTTGATCTTGCAATGCATAGGCTTTAATTTTGTTAATTAAACCGATATTACGACCTTCTTGTCGGTGATAAATCAAAATTCCTCTACCTTCTTTACCAATTTGCTTTAATGCGCTTTCTAACTGAAATCCACAATCACAGCGTAAACTAAAAAGTGCATCTCCCGTTAAACACTCTGAATGGATCCGCGTAAGAATAGGGGTTGATTGTGTTATATCACCTAATACAAGCGCAGCATGATCTTTACCTGTTGCAATTTCCTCAAAGCCGACAATAGTGAAGCTCCCCCATGGGGTAGGGAGTTTCGCTTGTGTAACACGTCTTAATTGCATTATTATCTCCACTTTTGACAAAAACATAGATAAGAAAAGTTAAATACAATCGATTATCTATGTTAAAATAATCACACTTTGTGCGTAAGTTGGGTTAATAAATGGGGCTAATTATAAAAAAAACAATAGCCACACTGGTAATTTTTTTGGTTGTACCACTAGCAATTATTGCTATGGATTGGGCTTGGCATCCTGGCTCATTAAATAGTACTTCAAAATATTTTTATTGGATCACCGAAACAGCTAGTTATCCTTGGGCAATAATTTCATCAATACTTTTCTTTATGTTATTTTGTATATTAATGCCAGTAAAAACCAAAAAAAAGATGTTTTTTTTGTGGATTATATTAGTCAGTGCAATTTTAGCTGGTCAAGTAATAAAAAGTATTATTAAATATAAGTTTGCAGAACCTAGACCCTATGTTGTATGGCTAGCCAATGAATATAAAATCAATGATAAACAGTTTTATTCGCTACCAAAATCAGAAAGAAAACAAGTTATACATGAATTATTTACGAATAATTCCACCACAATACCTAATTGGTTGTATTCACATTGGGAGGAGGAAACCGGTTATTCATTTCCTTCTGGACATACACTATTTGTGACAACTTGGGCTTTTCTGGCTATAGCAATATTTGGATTTAAACGCCATTACTTGGTGGTAAGTGCAATTATTTTATGGGCTTTACTCATTGAAATCAGTCGATTAACGCTAGGAATGCATCGTCCAAGTGATTTAGTTTTAGGTACTTGTATTGCTTGGTGTATTACATTAATCTGCTATTTTTATGCAAAAAAATGGCATATAGTAGCAACATAATGTTTTTATTGTACTTAAATTTGTCAAAAAGTTTCAGGTTAAATAGACGTTTGAGTAAAAAAACAATGTAAAAAGGTCAACTTTATGAAATTTGTTATATTGGTTATATTGATCATCATCATTTTTGCCCTATCTATTGCTGTAGGTTCGGCTAATGATCAAGTTGTCACATTCAATTATTTAATTGCTAAAACTGAACTTCGACTCTCTGTTTTACTGGCAATTTTATTTGGTTCTGGATTCATTGTTGGTTGGTTACTAACCGGTTACTTTTTTGTGAAAAGTAAATTAAAACATGCGGTAACTAAACGAAAACTGAATAAATTACAGAAAAAATATGATGAAGATATGGCTTCACAGCAAAAAACAAATTTAACCCAAACCAATTAAGAATAGACTATTATGTTTGAGCTGTTATTTCTGTTACTACCAATTGCCGCTGCATATGGTTGGTATATGGGAGACAGGAATGCAAAACAAAAATATTCCAATGAATCAAATCGACTATCACGCGAATATGTAGATGGCCTAAACTTCCTTTTATCCAATCAAAAGGATAAAGCGGTTGATCTCTTCTTAGATATGGTAAAAGAAGATGAAGGCACACTTGAAGCTCACTTAACATTGGGTAATTTATTCCGATCACGAGGTGAAGTAGATAGAGCTATTCGCATTCATCAAGCATTAATGGAAAGTTCATCGTTAACCTTTGAGCAACGTCTTTTAGCCATTCAGCAACTTGGGCGCGATTATATGGTTGCAGGTTTTTATGACCGGGCAGAAGATATGTTTTTACAGCTGATTGATGAAGAGGATTTTCAACAATCAGCATTACAACAACTTATCATCATATATCAATCCACTAGCGAATGGATCAATGCAATTAATACAGCAATTAAACTGGTTAAACTTGGAAATACCAAATATAAAACTGATATTGCTCAATTTTATTGCGAACTAGCATCACTGGCAATTGCCAATGATGACCTCGAAAAAGCTTATAGTTTGTTACAAAAATCAGCCAATACTGATGCCAAATGCGCCCGTACCTCTTTAATGCTTGGGCGAGTTCTTATGGTGCAAGATAAAACTGAACAAGCTATCGCCTCTTTTAAACAAATTTTAGAGCAAGATAAAGCCTTTATTGGTGAAGCGCTACCATTATTAAAAGAGTGCTATATAAAATTACAAAAAGAAGATGAATTCCAACAATTCCTACTATTATGTGTTGAGCAAGACACTGGCAATACCGCTGAACTCATGCTTGCCGATATTATAGAAAAGCAAAAAGGTTTAGATGCAGCACAATATTACATGTATCGAGAGTTACTTAAACATCCAAATTTAAAAGGATTTTATCGATTAATGGATTATCATGTTGCCGATGCTGAAGAAGGTCGAGCCAAAGAGAGTTTATTATTATTACGCAACATGGTGGGGGAACAAATAAAAGCGGTTCCTAACTATCGTTGTAAAAAATGTGGTTTCACGGTTAATTCCATTTACTGGTTATGCCCTGCTTGCCGTTCTTGGTCAACTATCAAACCTGTCCGTGATTTTGAACAACATTCAGATGAATAAAAAGAGTTTTTTATGTTTTTAATCGATTCTCACTGTCATTTAGATAGTTTAGATTATAATAACAAATCCATTAATGATGTAATGCAAGAAGCTATTAACAATGATGTTAAACATTGTTTAAGTGTAGCCACTACCCTTTCTGGCTATCAATCAATGAAACAGATGCTTACACCATATCAAAATCAATGTTCATACTCGTGCGGTATTCATCCTCTTAATCTCGATGATGAAGATTATAATGCTGAGCGATTTGAAACCTTAGCACAAGAAGAAAATGTTGTTGCGCTTGGTGAAACTGGTCTGGATTACTATTACCAACAAGATAATATTGAATTACAGCAATTCATCTTTCGGGAACATATTCGTTTAGGACGAAAATTAAATAAACCGGTCATAGTTCACACCCGTAATGCCCGACAAGACACATTAACAATATTGAAAGAAGAACAGGTTAAATCAGGTGTTTTACACTGTTTTACTGAAGATATAGAAACAGCCAAGCAATTATTAGATTTAGGATTTTATATCTCTTTTTCAGGTATTATTACTTTTAAAAATGCTGAAAGCTTACGTGAAGTGGCTAAATATGTACCACTGGATCGCATCTTAGTTGAAACCGATTCACCTTATCTCGCACCAGTGCCATATCGAGGTAAGGAAAATCAACCTGCTTATGTCCGGCAAGTTGCTCAATATCTATCTGCCTTAAAAGGAGTTTCTTTAGAGCTAATTGCAAACCAAACCACTAAAAATTTTTGTCAATTATTCAATTATAAAGGGGTGTTAAATGAATAATAAGTTAACTATCGACTGGGATAATTTTCTAACCAACTATTGGCAAAAAAAGCCGGTTATTTTACGTGATGCTTTTGCTAATTTTATCGATCCAATTACCCCTGATGAGCTAGCTGGTCTAGCCATGGAAGAAGAGATCGAAAGTCGCATTGTGACAAACAAAAATGGCATATGGGATGCAAAATTTGGTCCTTTCATTGATTTTAATAATTTAGGTGAAGATCATTGGAGTTTATTAGTCCAAGCCGTTGATCATTGGCACGAACCTGCAGCAACCTTGGTTGAACCATTTAAATGCATTCCACAATGGCAATTTGAAGATTTGATGATTTCATACGCGACACAAGGTGCAGGTGTAGGCCCTCACATTGATAATTATGATGTATTTATTATCCAAGGTATGGGATGCCGACACTGGAAAGTTGGAGATCGTAATCCAAATTATAAACAATTTAGTGCGCATAAAGCATTATTACATGTTGAAGATTACCAACCTATTATTGATGAAGAGTTAACCGCGGGTGATATTTTGTATATCCCAATTGGATTCCCACATAATGGCGTATCAATTGGAGAATCATTGAGTTATTCAGTTGGATTTAGAACACAAACATCGCAAGATCTTTTAAGCGGTTTTGCCGATTATGTCATTGACAACTTGCCTAATGGCATATTTTACCAAGATCCTAATCTAAAATTACCTACTGATCCTTATCGAATTCAACCTTATGAATTGGCCAAATTACAAGATCAAATGATCGAATTAATTAAAACACCAGCACTCTTTAATGACTGGTTTGGTAAATATATTACCTTACCTATGCATGAACTGAATATCATCCCTGTTGAACCACCTTATGAATATGACGAATTTGAATCACTATTACAATCAGGTGTGGCATTATATCGCGTACCAAGTATCCGCATCCTTAAAATTGGTGATATCGGTTATATTCATGGTGAGAAGATAGATCTCCCTATGGCAATTATCGATGTACTATGTGAGAGTGAAGTTCTTTACTACGAACAGTTACAAGATGATATTACTCTCGAAGTTATGCTCAATTTGGTCAATAAAGGCTACTGGTACTTTACTGAAGAATAATGCTTATATTTCCGCCGATTTCACTCTCGGCGGAAAATTCTGATTATTATAAAAAAATGACTGGTTAATCTTCCATTATTACTTCCTGCTCCTAGCACCGGGATAATTCTCACCTTAATATAATCACCTAAATTGTCACTTAAATTACAGATAGATTAATTACAAACATTTCACTTTAACAATAAATGGAATATCTAATCATAAAAAACCTATTTGCTGGCGAGCTTTTCATTTGGATTTTAAAGCAATTAAGTATATACTTTCCACCGCTTTTAATCCCCCACCTGCTTAATGATAAATTAAACATCTGCAAAAGACTTATTTTAAGCAACTATCTATCTTCAACAACTAGAGGTAAACATGAAAACTGAAGCAGACTTGGTCAAGCAAGCTGAAAGTGAAAGCGAACACACAACCCCTTATCAAAAGAAAACGCTTTTTGCATCGACAGTCGGTTATGCATTAGATGGCATGGATATGATGATTTTAGGTGTCTGTTTTAACCTAATTGCCATTACCTTTAATCTCACTAAAACAGATCTAGGTACTCTAACCTCTGTCACTTTATTAGGTGCGGTATTGGGCGGCATCTTTTTTGGAATATTAGCGGATAAATATGGTCGAGTAAGAGTCTTTTCATGGACTATTTTAATCTTCTCTCTTTTTACTGGTCTATGTGCTATCTCACCTAATTATGAAAGTTTTTTAATTTTTCGTTTTTTAAGTGGCCTGGGTTTAGGTGGTGAATTTGGGATTGGCATGACTTTAGTGTCGGAAAGTTGGCCTAAAAATAAACGTTCAAGAGCTACAGCTATTGTCGCTTTAGGTTTCCAAGTGGGTATTATTTTAGCCGCATTAACGGTTAACTTTGTTGGTGAAATTCATGGCTGGCGTTGGGCTTTTGCTATGGGTGTATTACCTGCCCTATTTGTAGCTTGGACGCGCAAAGGTTTAAAAGAGCCTGAAATTTGGCAAAATATCAAAGACCAAAATAAAAACAAAGTTGCGATTGGAAAACTCTTCAAAAATCCAAGAACAACCGCTACCACCATTGGGCTAACTATCGCTTGTGCTGTACAGAATTTTGGCTTTTATGGACTTATGGTTTGGATGCCCAACATGATTGCAACTGAGCTTAAATTACCTTTTAAAAATACCATGAACTGGACAATTTCAACCACTATCGGTATGTCGCTTGGAATTCTAATTTTTGGTTGGTTATGTGACAAATTCGGGCGTCGTCCTTCATATATTGTATTTTTACTTGTTTCCGCGGTATCCATTTGGTTCTATTTCCACCAAACTAATATGCTTGTTTTAATTATTTTTGGCTCTGCCATTGGTTTTTTTGTCAATGGCATGATGGGTGGGTATGGCGCATTACTTGCTGAACACTATCCTACTGATGCACGATCTAGCGCGGAAAATATTATTTTTAATGTTGGTCGTGGTATTGCTGGTGTTTCACAAGTTCTTATTGCTTATTTAGCAACAGTTTATTCGATTAGTTATGCTTTAGCTTTACTTTCTGCTACTTATTTAGTATCAGCCTTAGCTTTTGTATTTTTAATACCGGAAACTAAAGGTAAATCATTAGAGTAATCAGCATACAAAAAAACAGGGCTGACGCCCTGTTATTTATTAGCTGAATTTTCCTTACAATCACTTGGTTTCATATCAAGAGTCAAGACTTTTTCATCATTGATATAGTAATTATGGCTGGCTCCATCTGGAAATATAAGCCTTAACGCGGCCATACTTGTACCGTTTCCACAATAAATGGTAAGCAAATTATTCAATCTAGCTTTTTGATTATCTTCATTTTGCAAAACGTCCTTAGTTATTCCTTTTATTGCATATTTATAATCGATGATGTTATTACCTTTTGATAAATCAACCAACGTTGTATTCTCATCAAACACTACCGGTAAATTTTGTTTAAAAACTTTAATCACTTCATCTTGAGCTAGACTGTAATTACCCTCTTTAAACTTACTCAATGCAGCTTCGCTTTCTGATTTTGTTTGGTCATATAAACTCTTTATTTTGTCATTAACATCGGAACTTGTTTGTTCAACTTTTTGCTTAATGTCATTTACAGTCGATTTCGAATTATCACAATTAACTAACATAAGTCCCATTACTGCCAATGTTATTAGATTAAAAATTTTCATTATTTTGCCCTTATTAAACAGGTATTGAATATTGATACTATTATCTATTTTATAATAGAGTGATTTTTTAAATTAAATTTAGCGCCAAAATTACAGCAATAGAAGAGCATGAAACCGCTCTTCTACAATGGAAATGATTCATTAATTTGTATGCAAACCACCTGTCACGCCATATGTTTCAGCCGTTGTATAACTTGATTCTTCTGAAGCTAAATGAACATAGACGCCTGCAAGTTCAACAGGTTGACCTGCTCGTTCTAATGGTGTTTGTTTACCAAACTCTGGTATAACATCACTAGGTTGGCCACCACAAATTTGTAATGGTGTCCATACAGGTCCCGGTGCAACACAGTTGACACGAATACCTTTATGGCCTAATTGTTTGGCTAAACCACGGGTAAAAGCAATGATTGCTGATTTAGTAGAGGCATAATCTAAGAGATTACCACTTGGTTGGAAAGCTTGAACAGATGAAGTTGTAATAATGGTTGAACCTGGTTTTAAATAACTTAGCGCCGCTTTGGTTACCCAAAAGAGTGAAAATACATTGATCTCAAATGTTTTTTTAAGCTGCTCGGTGGTAAGTTCCATAATATCTTCAACGGCTGTTTGCTTGCCAGCAACTAACGTTAAATTATCTAATCCACCAAGTTTATGATGTGCTTCTTCAACTAATTTTTTACAAAAAGCTTCATCACTTAAATCACCCGGAATTAATACCGCTTTACGGCCAGCAGCTTCAATGACTTTTGCTACCTCTTCCGCATCTTTTTGCTCATGTGGAAGGTAATTTACCGCCACATCAGCCCCTTCTTTTGCATAGGCAATCGCAGCAGCTCGACCAATACCGGAATCTCCACCGGTAACTAACATTTTTCGACCTTCTAAACGTTGATGACCTTTATAGCTTTTTTCGCCACAATCAGGAACAGGTGACATTTCACATTGTAATCCCGGAGCTGCTTGTTTTTGTTTTGGAAATTTATCGTGATAATATTTTGAAAGCGGATTGCATATTTGTTTACTCATTATTTTCTCCTAAGTTAGAGACGAATGGAATGTAAAGTTAATATAAATTAAATAAAATCAATCACTAAAATAAAACCCCATTAATCACTTCATTTTATTACATTAAGATATTTAATTAATTGAGATAATTAAATATCTATTACCCGGTTAAGATCACCAATTTTTATGTAATCTTTCCATGAATAGATAGAATTGAAAAAAGAGATTAAGTTGCTAATAAAGGTGGCTTTCCTTGATTGGCTTGGCGAGGTCGCTGATACATATTGCCATAGCCTTTGGTGTTGCATAATCTTGCACCTGCTTTAGTGTATCAAATAAATTGATCCTAAGCTAGTTATAACAAACTGATTAATTATGCTGTTTTGTAATTTGTCAGGAAATCGATATGGCTATTGGTTTAATTAAATAGAAGATGAGACAAGTTAAACTAAACAATAAGTTATAGGGCATTACAGCCCTATGACTACTATATATTTGAAGATTATAATAAACTATTAAAGTAAATAATTTATTAAATCTTAAGCAAACAATTCTTATTACCTAATATTATTTTGCTTGACAAGATGCTGGTGTTAATTGAAGTGAAAAAATCTTTTCATCATCGATATAATAGTGATAATTCGCACCATTCGGGAAGAAAGCCCTTAATGATTTTATTTCAGGAAGATCACTACAATATGTTTGACGTATGTTATCTAATATAATTTGCTGACTTTCAGGTACTAATAACGCATCTTTTGGTGTTTCTGTAATCTGATATTTATAATTAATAAAGTTATCTTTTGCAAAGATATCTACTAATGTAGTTATTTGATCTACTTTGATTGGTAATTGTTTTTTAGCTTCTGCAATAACTACTGCTTGAGAAGCATCATAGTTTTGGGATGACTGGGATGTTTTACTACTATCAGTATTAGTTGAATCAGATTTTGAATTATCACAGTTTACTAAAATAAAGCTCATAAAAAAAAGAGCCAATATTTTTAAAAATTTCATCATTATTTCCTCATTGTTATCGATTCTGATACGGTTATCATCAATACATCTTATAAAACTTGCAATTTGTTGCATCTAGTATAGTTTCGTTTAATCTTTATTGATTATTTTTAGGATGGAATAACAATAAAAACCTAATGCAAAACTGATGCTATTTTATATCAAAAAAATAAATAATTAATCACTTTTTTCATATCTTCAACATAAGATTATTAAAAAGCGATAAAAAAACTGTTGCACTTTTTTGAAAAACGAGTATTTTGGTAAAAATCAATTTTAAAATTACAAAAAAGTTAATCTACAACATTATGAATTTTTTACTCAATATCGTCCTCATTAACATTATTGTCAGCGTGGTCATTATTCCAACGCGGGGGCGTTTTTTGAGTTAAAATATGTTTACACATAAAATCAAAAAAAACCCCGCTCTTAAAAGTGGGGTTTTTTTTATGATTAATTAAAGATAAGAAAAACAAGTGAGGAATGAATGTTAGGAACACAGTGGATAGTTAAAACCTTAAAAGAAAAAGGTATTACCACCGTTTTTGGGTATCCCGGTGGACAAATTATGCCTCTATATGATGCACTTTACGATGGTGGTATTGAACATGTTTTATGCCGTCACGAACAAGGTGCGGCTATGGCAGCTATCGGATATGCACGAGCTACCGGCAAAATAGGGGTTTGTATTGCTACCTCTGGTCCAGGCGCAACTAATATTATAACTGGACTTGCCGATGCTTTAATTGATTCTGTTCCGGTAATAGCCATAACAGGACAAGTACCTAACAGTTTAATTGGAACCGATGCTTTTCAGGAAGTGGATGTGTTAGGTTTATCATTAGCTTGCACAAAACACAGTTATTTAATTAATGATGCCAAAAAGTTACCTAATATTTTAGAGGAGGCGTTTAGTCTGGCCAATTCGGGAAGACCCGGTCCAATATTGATTGACGTTCCGAAAGATATTCAACTAGCTGACCTTAATTACCAACAATATTTAACCTTCCCGCCACAACCTAATGATACTGATAAAATTGAATTACCTGCTATCTCTCAAGATGAGATAAAACTTGCCAAAAACATGATTGCCAAAGCGCAAAAACCTGTACTTTATATTGGCGGTGGTGTTGGTTTATCAGGTGCAATGCCAGAGTTGCAAGAGTTTATGGCTTTAACTCAAATACCCAGTGTCTCGACACTTAAAGGATTAGGTACAGTTGATCTAGAAAATCCCTATTATTTAGGTTTAATTGGTATGCACGGATCTAAAGTAGCTAATTTAGCCGTTCAAGAGTGCGATTTATTAATTGCTTTAGGGGTTCGATTTGACGATAGAGTAACAGGTAAACTTAATGAGTTTGCCCGTAATGCAAAAGTGATTCATGTGGATATTGATCAGGCCGAAATCAATAAATTAAAACAAACTCATTTAGGCTTACAAGGTGATATAAAACAAATTCTACCCCAACTACATCAAACCGTATCAATAGATGAATGGCACAAAAAAATTAATCGCTTAAAAGAACAATATCCAACACGTTATGATCATCCAGGACAAGCCATTTACGCACCTGCTCTACTAAAAACGATTTCTGAACGGAAAACTCCGACAACCATTATCACTACCGATGTAGGACAACATCAGATGTGGACAGCACAACATATGCGTTTTACTCATCCACAAAATTTTATTACTTCAAGTGGGCTTGGTACCATGGGTTTTGGTTTACCCGCAGCTATTGGCGCGCAACTAGCCCGACCAAATGATTGTGTAATTTGTGTGTCGGGTGACGGTTCTTTTATGATGAATGTTCAAGAACTTACTACGATAAAACGCAAAAAATTACCCATTAAAATTGTATTAATTGATAATCAACGCTTAGGAATGGTAAGACAGTGGCAAGAGTTGTTTTTTAACGAAAGATATAGTGAAACTAACTTGTCTGATAATCCTGACTTTCTGACATTAGCAAAAGCCTTTAATATTCCTGGTGAAAAAATCAGTAAAAAATCAGAAATAGAGCCGGCGTTAGATCATATGTTCAGTTCATCAGGTGCTTACTTATTACATGTCTGTATTGATGAATTAGAAAATGTATGGCCATTAGTCCCACCTGGTGCGGCCAATGAAAATATGTTAGACAAAAGTATTAAGGAGTAAGCGATGAACGAAATAGCTAAGCATAAACTTACGATGAAGGCTTACGATAAATTAGGCACTCTGGAACGTATTTTACGGGTCATTCGTCATCGAGGAGGACATATTGAGAGTCTACAAATGCAATTAGATGCTGAGCAGATTTTAACACTAACCTTAGAGTTAACAACTGATCGTTCGATCTCAGCTTTACAAAATCAACTACTTAAATTAGTTGATATTATTTCGGTTGAACTATAACTTTTTATTACCAATAAAGGTCGATATAACAAATAGTTATAGCAACAAGCGTTTATTTTTTAGCAGTTAAACAAAATAGGAAGTATAGTATAATGCTCAGGTGTTAATTGATAAGAAACATAGAGTAAGACTTATACTTAACAAAAAGTAAAATTTAAGAGGAAAACAAAATGGGTTCTACAGCAAAATCTGATTATATTTGGTTTAATGGTGAAATGGTTCCATGGGCAGATGCTAAAGTACATGTAATGTCTCATGCGTTACATTATGGTACATCTGTTTTTGAAGGAGTTCGTTGTTATAATACACATAAAGGTCCAGCAATCTTTCGTCATAAAGAACACGCCCAAAGATTATTAAATTCAGCCAAAATTTATCGTTTTCCTGTTCCCTATTCTCTTGAAGAAATTATGGAAGCGACTCGACAAACAATCAGAAAAAATAAATTAGATAGTGCTTATATCCGCCCATTAGTATTTATTGGTGATGTTGGCATGGGAGTCAATCCGCCTGATGGCTATAAAACTGATGTAATGATTGCGGCTTTCCCTTGGGGTGCATACTTAGGTGAAGATGCGTTGGATCAAGGCATTAATGCTATGGTTTCATCATGGAATCGTGTAGCCTCTAATACCATTCCTGCGGCAGCTAAAGCTGGTGGTAATTACCTATCCTCATTATTGATCGGCTCAGAAGCACGCGCTAATGGCTTCCAAGAAGGTTTGGCATTAGATGTGCATGGTCACCTTTCAGAAGGGGCTGGTGAAAATGTATTTATCATTAAAGATGGTATCTTATTTACTCCTGTTCTATCCTCATCAGCACTTCCAGGTATTACTCGTGATGCAGTATTAACACTAGCACGTGATTTAGGTATTGAAATTCGTGAACAAACATTATCCCGTGAATCACTTTATTTAGCAGATGAAGTCTTCATGACTGGTACTGCGGCTGAAATTACCCCTGTTCGCAGCGTAGATCGTATTGAAATCGGCATTGGTCGTTGTGGTCCAATTACCAAACAAATCCAACAAACATTCTTTGGTCTATTTAATGGTAAAACCGAAGATAAATATGGTTGGTTAGATCCAGTTAACTAAATAGAAATAGTTCAAATCCGCCAACTCATTCGGCGGATATTTTATATATAAAGATGATTGTCTATAACGAATTACGTACCGATAAAAATCGGTCGCTTGCATAAGAAAAATTGGGAGCAAGAAATGCCTAAATATCGTTCAGCCACCTCAATCGAAGGAAGGAATATGGCGGGAGCCCGTGCTTTATGGCGTGCAACGGGTGTAAAAAATGAAGACTTTGGTAAACCTATTATCGCAGTGGTTAACTCATTTACGCAATTTGTACCAGGTCATGTTCACCTCAAAGACATTGGACAACTTGTTGCCAAGCAAATTGAACAATCAGGTGGGATTGCCAAAGAATTTAATACTATCGCTGTTGATGATGGTATTGCTATGGGACATGGCGGAATGCTTTACTCTCTGCCATCAAGAGAATTGATTGCCGATTCTGTTGAATACATGGTAAATGCACATTGTGCTGATGCAATGATCTGTATCTCAAACTGCGACAAAATCACCCCTGGAATGTTAATGGCATCCTTGCGACTTAATATCCCAACTATTTTTGTTTCAGGTGGACCAATGGAAGCAGGAAAAACCAAGCTTTCTGACCAGATTATTAAATTAGATCTTGTTGATGCCATGATCCAAAGTGCTAATCCTAATGTTAGTGATGACGATAGTCGAGCTATTGAAGAATCAGCCTGCCCTACATGTGGTTCGTGTTCTGGCATGTTCACTGCCAACTCAATGAACTGCTTAACTGAAGCATTAGGACTCTCACTACCCGGTAATGGATCTTTGATTGCCACCCATAAACAACGCGAACAATTATTTCTGAATGCAGCCAAATGTATAGTCGAAATAACTAAACGTTATTATGAACATGATGATGTCTCTTATCTTCCTCGTTCAATAGCCACTAAAGCTGCTTATGAAAATGCCATGTCATTAGATATTGCTATGGGTGGATCAACCAATACCGTCTTACATTTACTGGCCACGGCTCAAGAAGGTGAAATTGATTTTACTATGTCGGATATTGATAAATTATCACGTAAAGTTCCTCATTTATGTAAAGTCGCGCCAAGTACAGCTATTTACCATATGGAAGATGTACACCGTGCTGGAGGTGTTGTAGCCATCATGTCTGAACTGGATAAGGCTGGTTTGCTTAACCGTAATGTTCATAACGTCCTTGGTCTATCATTGCAAGAAACATTTGCGCAATATGACATTACTCAAACTACCGATGAAACAGTGAAAAAAATGTTCCGAAGTGGTCCGGCAGGTATTCGTACCACTAAAGCATTTTCTCAAGACTGTTATTGGGATTCACTCGATGATGATCGCGAAAAAGGATGTATTCGAGATAAAGCCCATGCCTACAGCCAAGATGGTGGACTTGCTACACTATATGGTAACGTCGCTTTAGACGGCGCAATCGTTAAAACCGCTGGAGTGGCAGCCGAAAATCTCGTTTTTCGCGGACCAGCTAAAGTATTTGAAAGTCAAGAAGATGCTGTTGATGGTATCTTAGGTGGTAAAGTAGTTGAAGGTGATGTTGTTGTCATTATTTATGAAGGCCCAAAAGGTGGGCCAGGTATGCAAGAAATGCTCTACCCGACCAGTTATTTAAAATCAATGGGATTAGGTAAAAAATGTGCGCTTATTACTGATGGTCGATTCTCTGGAGGATCTTCCGGTTTATCCATTGGACATATTTCACCTGAAGCCGCTAATGGAGGACTAATTGGCCTTGTTCGTAATGGCGACATTATTGATATTGATATTCCGAACCGTAAATTAGTTTTAGATGTACCCACTTCGGAACTTGAGCGTCGGCGTGTTGCTGAACTTGAACGTGGTGATAAAGCATTTACACCACACAATCGCGATCGTTATGTCTCATTTGCACTCAAAGCCTACGCCAGCTTAGCAACCAGTGCCGATAAAGGTGCAGTACGTGACAAAAGCAAATTAGGTGGTTAATGATGAAACAGGTAGATAAAAAACTGACAGGTGCAGATTATTTAAAAGCGACACTATGTTCTGCTGTTTATGACGTTGCTCAAGTCACACCACTGGAAAAAATGGAAAAAATCTCCTCAAGATTACACAATCAAATTTTTGTGAAACGTGAGGATAGACAACAGGTGCATAGTTTCAAAATTCGTGGCGCACAAGCAATGATCGCAAGCCTGAGTGAAGAAGAACGTAAACAAGGGGTAATTGCTGCATCAGCAGGTAATCATGCTCAAGGTGTAGCTTTTTCTGCTACCAAGTTAGGAATTAGTTCTCTAATTGTCATGCCATTAACCACTGCTGATATTAAAGTTGAAGCAGTAAAAAGTTTTGGTGGTGAAGTACTACTTTATGGCGCCAATTTTGACGAAGCAAAAGCAAAAGCATTGGAATTAGTTAACGAGCAGAACCGTATTTTTATTCCGCCTTTTGATCACCCACTCGTCATTGCAGGACAAGGTAGTATAGCTATGGAGCTATTGCAGCAAAATGCTAAACTCGACCGCATTTTTGTCCCCGTTGGTGGTGGAGGTCTTGCTGCGGGTATTGCCGTTTTAATCAAACAAATAATGCCTTCAATTAAAGTCATCGCTGTTGAGCCAGAAGATGCCGCATGTTTAAAAGCAGCATTGGATGAGGGTAAACCTGTTGATTTAGATCGGGTTGGTTTATTTGCTGAAGGTGTAGCTGTTAAACGTATTGGAGATGAAACATTTAGACTTTGCCAACAATATATCGACGACATTGTTACTGTCGATAGTGACGAAATCTGCGCAGCAGTTAAAGATCTGTTTGATGATGTAAGAGCCATTGCCGAGCCTTCAGGTGCGGTAGCATTAGCCGGACTTAAAAAATATGTTGAAAAACATAATATTAGAGGTGAAAATTTAGCACATATTTTATCTGGTGCTAATTTAAACTTCCATAGTTTACGTTACGTTTCAGAACGCTGTGAATTAGGTGAAAAACGTGAAGTATTATTGGCAGTAACCATTCCTGAAAAGAAAGGTAGTTTTTTGAGTTTCTGTCAACTGCTTGGTGGTCGTTCTGTCACTGAATTTAATTACCGTTATCACGATGACCATTCGGCATGTATTTTTGTAGGTGTCAAAATCTCCAAAAGCAACGAAAAAGAAGAGATCATGCAAGAATTAACCGCAGCAGGCTATCAAGTAGTTGATTTAACTGACGATGAAATGGCTAAACTCCATGTCCGTTACATGATCGGCGGCAAACCGTGTAAGGTGATTCAAGAGCAGGTTTATAGTTTTGAATTCCCTGAGTCGCAAGGTGCTTTACTCAAATTCTTACAAACATTAGGCACGAATTGGAATATATCTATGTTCCATTATCGTAGTCATGGTACAGATTATGGTCGCGTACTTGCTGCATTTGAAATTGCTGATAATAATAATGATGAATTTAATAAACACTTAATGGCACTTGGTTATGGTTTCCATAACGAAACACAAAACCCATCATTACAACTATTTTTGACTAATCAACCTTAACCACTATCATGGCTATTCTCTATAAAAACAGAGAATAGTCATTTTTTAAATTTCGCTAATATTAAATAGTGATAAAAGTCATTCAACCATGATTGATTAGATGATTTAACCGTTACAATAATTAATCAAATCCTCTGACAATTGTAATCATTCGAGCGTAAAATTCAGTCATACAAATTCTACTAAACAAACAAAATAAAAACACATCTCAACATAGAATTAACCAACTCCATTAACTGATTTAAATACCTTCTAATACAGTGCAGAATTTAACAGGTTATCGGTAATGCGAAATCAAAAAATCAGCAATTTAACTGATTTTTATCAAAAAATATGCAAAAAGAAGATGTACACATTACATTTGCTTGGATTGAATTTAATGACGAAATATAATTGTAAAGAGGCTGGACTGTGGTAAAAATGGTAGTAAACAATGGATAACTAACACAAACTGACATAACCAACGAGTATAAACAATGTTCATAGAACCTTGTTTGTTGATTAACAATACACAGGCGCATAAGCGCCTTTTTTTATTGAAAGAAAAATGGCTATAACAAATCAAACAAATACTGAAAAAACACAAAAAGATTACTGGCGAACACCGCCAGAATTAATTAATGATGCACTAAGATTACTCAACATCAAAGGTTTCGATACTGATGTTTGCTGTGCAAGTGGAAATGAAAAAATTAAATTTGCATCAGCATATATCGATGAACAAGCGAATGCACTAACCAGTGAATTATGGTTTCTAGACTGCCAAAATGGATCAACCTCCTTTTGTAATCCACCTTTTTCAAAAAAATGGGAATTTTTCGAAAAAGCGGTAGAACAATCAAAAAAATGGAGTAAACAAATTTTAATAGTCTTACCATATACCCCCACAACGAAACAATGGCATCAAAATGTACATGATAAAGATTGTATTATCTATGTACCGGATGGACGTTATAATTATCTATTACCAGACGGAAGCAAACCGTCCAAAAAATGTTGTAACTTCGAAACATGCTTAATTTTGGTTGTACCTTTTAAGTGTGGAAACATTATTATTAATTATAAAAGAGGGTCAAATGGTAAAATTAAATTAGCTGACAATTAATGATAAGGACACAAAAAAATAATCGAACACCTAAATAACCACAGTCAAAGCTTAATCTCGCCAAGTGAAACATAAATCTATTACTTGGCATTAATAAATGGAAATATGATTGCCATAATAAACCTGCTAATCACCATTATTTTTTTGATTTTAACTCCGCCTATTCCTGTTAACAGTACTGCTTGTTGAACCTATTAACGCATTATCTGTATTTTTATTACTACTCTTTTTCTTAAAGAGTAAATTTTAGTAACTTTCACAAGTTTTTGTACTGCATTTTCGATGTTACTATCTCCTATCGGATCAACTAATGCAAGGTGAATTAATTTCCTTTTTTCAAGCATTAGACTGGTTAAAAATTCATTTGCTACCTCCGTTTTACCTCATTTTTAACAAGAACATCTACTGCTGTAATTGTAACCTGTTGACCTATTACCTTCGGTCGAATCACTCGCCAAGTAATCATTACAGCTTGAGCCATCCAGTTATTCTCAACCGCATTTTTACTACTATTAATACCTGTGCTTTATCACTTTCATCTCGCTGCGATGTTTTTATTTTTCTGATTGTGTGCATTCATGATGTAAAAATAATTCAGGAGTCTATACCGTTTAATCTTATTTAAACGACTTGAATTCAAGTACTAAGTGCGAATCTTAACTAAAATAAAGGTGACAATAAAAAAGGTAAGTCATTTATAATGATTAATCTGTCACCGACCAAAGTTGAGATTACATCATGAAATATAAACAACTTACCCGTAAAGAAAGATACCAGATTTCTTGTCTAAAGCGTATAGGTTTGAAGAAAAAAGTTATCGCTAAAATACTAGGAAGGCATGTATCAACCATTTATCGAGAGCTGAAGCGTAATAAAGACCCTCGCGGTTATTACTACCATAGTAAGGCGCATAAATTTGCGGTGAGCAGACGAAAAAACAATGGTAGACGAGCAATACGGATAAGTGAAACGACCTGGGGTTATATTACCTATAAGCTTGAAGAGCAATGGAGTCCGGAACAAATCAGTTATTTCACAGGTGTGAGTCATGAACATATTTATCAATATATTTATAAAGATAAGCAGCAAGGAGGCAATCTTTATGTGAATCTTCGACAAAAAAGAGGTCACAGGAGAAATAAACGATTAAGTCGTTATCAAAATCGAGGACGAATAGTGGACGGGTTAAGAATTGATACCCGACCCAATATAGTGGAAAAAAGAGGTCGCATAGGGGATTTTGAAGTAGATACGATTATAGGTGGTAATCGAAAGCAGGCATTAGTCACAATAGTTGAACGTAAAACAGGATTAGCCTTAATAAAAAAAGTTGAGCGAAAAACAGCAGAAGAGGTAAAGAAGGCAATAATTAGTTTATTAACAAATATAAAACATAGAGTTAAGACGATAACCTCTGATAATGGTCTGGAATTTGCGGAGCATAAAGCGATAGCAA
>NZ_LZGM01000008.1 GCF_001690195.1 Gilliamella sp. wkB108
AATGGTAATGAAGATTCTAAAGTACCGTCAAATACTGTATTTATTCATTACATCACCAAAAATAAACCTTGGCATCAGCCTTATAAAACTAAATTATTTGATTATTATTTGGCTAAATCACCTTGGAAAGATGATGTCTTGCCTTTATATAATGACAAAAAAACTTCATCAATTCGCGCTTATTCAAAATTGATGTACAAAGAAAAAAGATACTTATTGTCAATTAAGCATTATTTGATTTATCTAAAAACTAAATTGTTAAAATAACATCAACTCTATTTAGTTGGTGTTATTTTTACTGGTTATCTGTTTTAGTACTCTTGTTCATTTTTTTTAAAATACTCGTTGAAGTGATTTTACTTCCCCCCTTGATAAATGAATATCAATCAAGTAAATAGACATGTTGTTGAGGGAAAGTATATTCTCATTTCTTTTTTTCTTGTTAATTGTTATATTAACGAGATTTTATGTTTGTTATTTTTTATACCAATTTAAAAAGTAAGTCCTCCTTTAAAATAAAGGCTATGTTTTCATACTGTTGTTTAATTTCTTAATTAGATTTTTTAGTTTATTAGTGTCTTGAATTTATCTTTTCTTTGTTTATTAGGTGTATTTTAAGTGATTGATGATTTTGCTGAAAATGGTTTGCTGGCTAAAACTATTGATGGATTTGTGGCTAGAGATCCACAACGTAATATGGCAAGTAAAGTATCAGAATCAATACAAAAGCAACAATCACTTGTTGTTGAAGCGGGAACAGGTACCGGTAAAACGTTTGCTTATTTAGTTCCTGCCTTGCGTAGTGATAAGAAAGTCATTATTTCAACCGGATCTAAAAATCTTCAAGAACAGCTATTTAGTAAAGATCTACCGATTATTAAAAAAGCATTAAATTTTACAGGTAAAATAGCATTGCTTAAAGGGCGTGCTAATTATCTTTGTTTAGATAGATTGTATCATCAATATGCCGCAGCCGGAGATTTGGATAAGGATTTACGTGTCGAATTAGCGCGAGTGAAGAACTGGTCAATTAAAACTAAAGATGGTGATATAAGTAAATGTACAACGGTTACCGAAGATAATGCCATTTGGCCAATATTAACCAGCACAAATGATAGTTGTCTTGGTAGTGAATGCGAACATTATAATGATTGCTATGTAGTTAAAGCCAGAAAGCGAGCTTTAAATGCAGATGTGGTTGTGGTAAATCATCATCTATTTTTAGCTGATGTGGTGGTAAAAGACACGGGATTTGGGGAACTCATTCCGAAAGCTGAAGTGATGATTTTTGATGAAGCTCATCAACTTCCTGATTTAGCTTGCCATTATTTTGGTCAACAATTAAGTAGTAGGCAGCTATTTGATCTCGCCAAAGAGATTAATCTCTGTTATCGCACAGAGGTTAAAGATATGTCACAGTTACAACAATGCGCAGATAAGCTCCAAAAAAGCACTCAGGATTTACGTATTGTCATTAATCAACAAAATACAAAAGGTAATTTACGTTATTTATTTAATCAACAGTCAGTAAAACAAGAATTATCTTACCTTTTTGATGCGTTAAATTTTTGTCATGAAGTTTTATTATTGGCATCCGGACGTTCTTCAACACTTGATAACTGTTTCGAACGAGTAAATCAATATAATTCATTATTAAAAAAGTTGACTGAAACTAATGTTCCTGGGTTTAGTTATTGGTATGAAAGTACTTATAATTATTTTGTATTTGCACTAACACCACTATCTGTGGCAGATAAATTTACCGAACTCTTAAACGAACGTAAAGGGAGTTGGATTTTTACCTCTGCTACATTATCCGTTGATAATCATCTTGATTATTTTACTAAACGTTTAGGATTAACCAATGCTGAATCATTGATATTAGATAGTCCATTTGATTATTTACATCAAACGATTATGTGTGTACCTCGTTATATACCTTCACCTAATGAGCAAGGTAATGCAGAAAAATTAGTAGATATTTTACTGCCGGTTATTGAAGCGAATAAAGGTCGTTGTTTCTTTTTATGTACCTCATATGCCATGATGAACGCTTTAGCTAAACAGTTTCGCGAATTAACTAAATTACTGGTTTTAGTGCAAGGAGAAACAAGTAAAGTTAAATTGCTTGAACAATTTATACATAACGGAAATGCACTTTTAATTGCTACCAGTAGTTTTTGGGAAGGAATTGATGTAAGAGGAGACACCTTATCTTGTGTTATCATAGATAAACTACCCTTTACCTCGCCGGATGATCCATTAATTAAAGCTCGTATGGAGGATTGCCAAATGCAAGGAGGTGACGCATTTAATGAGGTACAATTACCGGAAGCTGTTATCACCTTGAAGCAAGGAGTAGGGCGATTAATTCGTCATCATAATGATCGTGGTGCGATTATTATTTGCGATAATCGTTTAGTGATGAGACCTTATGGAGCGACATTTATTAATAGCTTACCGCCATCACCAAGAACACGAGATATTAATAACGTTATCAATTTCCTGTTATCTAAAAGTTAACAGGGCAGATCATATATTTTTTGGAAAAAAGATGAGTACTATTTTAGCCATTGATACATCGACAGAAGCTTGTTCAGCAGCTTTGTTATATCGTAATGAAATCACTCATGATTTTGTGATTTCTGCTCGAGATCACACTAAACAAATTCTCCCCATGATTGATAAACTTCTCCAGCAATCAGATTGTTCCCTTCAACAAGTGGATGCTATTGCTTTTGGGCAAGGCCCCGGAAGTTTTACTGGTGTGCGAATTGGTATAGGTGTAGCACAAGGTTTAGCATTCGGAGCAGACAAGCCGATGATAGGTGTCTCAACATTAATGACATTAGCGCAAGGAGCATATCGTACCAAACAAGCAAGTAATGTAATTGCTACCATTGACGCCAGAATGAATGAAGTCTATTTAGGACAATATCAATTAAACAACAACCAATGGCATGCTATTTTTCCTGAGTGTGTTATTGCACCAGAAAAAGTCGTACAACAAGTGAAACTCGTTTCCCAAGATAACTATAGTGCTGGAACTGGTTGGCAAACTTATCCAAATATGCTTTCAGATATTAAACAAAGTGATATTTTATTACCTCATGCACAAGATCTTATCGTCATTGCTAATCAAAAATGGCAGAAGAATGAAACAGTTAATGTTGAAAAGGTAGAGCCAACTTATTTACGAAATGAAGTTACATGGAAAAAGTTGCCGGGTCGCTAATTGAGTATAGATTAATCCAAAAAATTATGCCACCGAGGGGTGGCATAATAATGATAACTTGTAAATTATTTTAATTAATCTTTATATAAACCTAAATGCTCTTTGGCATAAGCTTCAAAGTCGGTACAACCACCAATTGGTTTTTCATCAATGAATATTTGTGGAACAGTTTCTACAGGTTTACCCACACTTTTAGAAAGATCTTCTTTTGTGATACCTTCAGCATTAATATCCACATAACGGTAAGAAAAATCTTCACGTTCTTGCGATAATTTCTCTGCTAACTCTTTAGCTCTCGCGCAATAAGGACATCCTGAACGTCCAAAAATTACAGTATACATGCAATACCTCTCAGAATTTAGATTTAATGTTTAAAATACTATACTCAACTTTGATAGAAAAAAAGTAGATAATTGTATTTGCTAAAATAGATTATATCTATTGATTTAACTATTATAAAGTCAAGTCGCAAATATAGTGGATAAGTTTCTGTGATTTGTAATATTTTTGCACATTATGCACTGGGTTTATACTCAAACATAGGTTTAACCTGAAACATCTTTACATGCCAAGATTAAATTAGTTTTTTATTAAAATTTGCAATAGATATTAATGATTGAATTTTTTTGATAATAGGGTTTCAATGTTAATAAAAAAGAAAAGATAGCTAACAAATAGCGTGATTTGAGGATTAACAATCTAAAGAACCATATTGTTATATAGCTACATAACCTATAATTAAATGTTTTATTATGGATCTTTATGATGAGCAGTTATAATTCTATTTTGTTTATGATTTGGATATAAATATGTTAAAAACGTTGTTATTTATTTTATTACTAATCCCTATGTCACTTTTTGCATCTCATAAAGCGTGTCCAGTAAAACCAAGTTACGATATAGCAATAACAGAGGAAAATGTGCATATTTTTAATCCACAAGATGATTTAATCATTATGCCTAAAGGAATGGTAGTTTTAAATGGTAACTCAGTACCTCTTGATACTCAATTACAAAAACAGACGGAACAATTTCAAAAAGAGTTACGTAAACAATTACCACAACTTGAACAACAAGCCTCTAACCTTTTAGGTGAAGTTAAAGTTACATTTGATCAGGCGATAAAAACAAAATTAGGCGATGATAGCGAATTGCATAATCAATTAAACAAATTGTATAAAAGATTGGTAAAATTGTTGCATCGATCTATTTCGACAGAACAGGGCGAGACCCATTTTTATTATAAAAATTTCAATAATATCAGGCAAGAAGGTCAAGATATTGGTGAACGGATTTTTTATGATGTGGTAGGTAATAGTTTGCTGCAATTTGATTTATTTAAAAATTATGGTGCTATCAAACAAATCTCCAAAAACGAATGGAAGTCACAAAAGCCTAAATTAAAAACTTTTGATGCTCATCTCTGTTCGGTAATTACCGATATTGATAGGCAGTACCAACAAATCTTAACCGAACTCAATGCGGCAATAGACAAGTAAATAGACATTAATAAAAACTTTTGCGAAAATAACGTTTTAATTAGACATAAATGGAAGATCATGACTGCAAAAATAATTGATGGGAAAGTATTAGCACAACAAGTACGAAATGAAATTGCTAGTAAAGTGAAAGAACGCTTATCCAATGGACTATCGGTTCCTGGACTTGCTGTCATTCAAGTTGGCTCAGATCCTGCTTCAAAAATTTATGTCAGAAATAAGCAAAAGGCTTGTGATGATGTTGGTTTTGCCTCGTTTGCTTATGACTTCCCTTCGTCAACAACTGAAGAATTATTGAAATTAATTGATGAATTAAATTTACGCAGTGATGTTCATGGTATTTTAGTACAATTACCTTTACCTGATAATATAGATAAAACAAAAGTTCTTGAACGCATCGATCCTTGTAAGGATGTTGATGGATTTCACCCTTATAATATTGGGCATTTATTACAGCGTGACCCAATATTACGGCCGTGTACTCCCTATGGTGTAGTTAAAATGTTGCAGTCAACAGGAGTCAATCTTTCAGGATTAAATGCAACAGTTGTCGGCGCATCGAGTATTGTTGGACGGCCTATGGCGTTAGAACTACTATTATTAGGTTGTACCACAACCATTACCCATAGTCGAACAGTCGATTTAGCTAAACATGTCAGTAATGCTGATATTGTTGTTGCTGGCGTGGGCATCCCTAATTATGTTAAAGGTGAATGGATAAAACCTGGCGCTATTGTAATCGATGTTGGAATTAATCGTCTACCAGATGGTAAACTTGTAGGTGATGTAGAATTCAATCTGGCCGCTGATCGCGCCGGATGGATAACCCCCGTACCAGGTGGTGTTGGTCCAATGACCGTTGCCATGTTAATGAGTAATACACTTGAAGCGTGTGAGAAGTTCAGTATTAAGTGAGATTTTTAACTCATTAACTTTTGGATCTATAGGTGCATTTTTGATAATAAGAGAATAAGGAACATTTTATGGTTATATTTCACACTACATTAGGTGATATTAAAATCAATACATTTGACGATAAAGCTCCAGAGACAGTCAAAAATTTTATTGAATATTGTAAAGAAGGTTTTTATAACAATACCGTTTTTCACCGAGTTATTAATAATTTCATGATTCAAGGTGGTGGCTTTGAACCTGGAATGAAACAGAAAAAGACCAAAGCGCCGATTAAAAATGAAGCTGACAATGGACTAAAAAATAATCGAGGTACTTTGGCTATGGCTCGCACCTCAGATCCCCACTCAGCAACTGCGCAATTTTTTATTAATGTTGTTGATAATGATTATTTAAACTATCGTTCAGCTGATGTTAATGGTTATGGTTATTGCGTTTTTGCAGAAGTCGTAGATGGACTTGACGTGGTTGATAAAATCAAATCAGTAAAAACTGGACGTAATGGCATGCATTCAGATGTTCCAGTTGAAGATGTTGTAATTAAGAGTGTAACGGTTGAGTAATCCACTTCGTTATTTTATTGCAGATATCCATTTAACAGACAATGAGCCTGTCATTACGGCAGGCTTATTATCTTTCTTAGAAACTTTGCCTGATAATTGTGAACTCTATATTTTAGGTGATCTGTTTGATTATTGGGTAGGGGATGACGTAAATTCTACTTTGCACCAACAAGTTGCTAGTGCATTACAATCTTTATCTCATCGACATATCAAAAAATATTTTGTTCATGGCAATCGAGATTTCTTATTGGGTGTGAAATATGCCAAATCCTGTGATATGACAATATTGACTGATATTAATTGTTTAGCTCAGCAAGATAAAAATATTGTTTTTCTGCATGGCGATTTATTGTGCAAGGATGATCCCCAATATCAACGATTCCGTAAAATTATGCATTGCAAATGGTTACAAAAACTCTTTTTAATATTACCTCTTTTTATCAGATTAAAGATTGCTAATAAATTGCGTAAAAAAAGTAGTGAGCATAACCGAATAAAGTCTGAGGCTATTATGGATGTCAATCAACAAGCAGTGGTTGACATGATGATTAAATACAATGCTGATACGATGATTCATGGGCATACCCATAAACCTGCAACGCATACCTTTTTAATCAAAACTGAGCCGGTAAAAAGAATTGTACTAGGTGCTTGGCACGAAGGTGTCTCATATATCAAACAAGAGTCTAATAGTTCAGATATTGTCCTTTACAGCCACTGTTTTAAATAATCACTTTGTAAAATTTGGTCTGTCTTTCCATAATCATAAAGTTTGCCTTGATCTAAAATTGCAACATTATCAGCGATACGTTTCACCTCATTAATATTATGGGTGACATAGATAATGGGTATTTTTAGTTCGTCAACCAAGCTATCAATGTAACATAATAGCTCTTTTTTACGAGGCATATCCAAAGCTGATAAAGGTTCGTCCATTAACAGCAATTTAGGGTTAGTTAACAACGCACGTCCAATCGCAACACGTTGTTTTTCACCACCCGATAACATAGCCGGATAGCGATTTAATAAAGGGCGAATATTAAGTACATCGACAATTTCATCAAACTTCGCCGGCAATTTATTTTTGGTACCATAGGTAAGATTTTTAATAACTTTATAGTGTGGAAAAAGTAAAGCATCTTGGAAAACAGTACCAATAAGGCGTTTCTCTGGCGGAATAAATATTTTTTTTGTGGTATCGACAAGAATTATATCATTGAGCGTGATATTACCTTCATCAGGTCTGATTAAGCCATTAATAAGATTAATTAGTGTCGATTTACCGGAACCTGAAACACCTAAAATGGCAGTGACACCCTGGCAGGTAATATCTTGGTTGAATTGAAATGAAAATGAAGCTAATTGTTTGCTTACCTGTAACTTTAACATAGATTATTACCCAGCCAGTTTACGCTTATGCCAACGGTTTAACATTTCGGATAAAAATAGTGCTACTAATGATAAAATAATTGAAATAATACAAAGTCGCATGGCTGCATGTTCACCGTCAGGCATTTGTAACAATGTATACATGGCAAGAGGCAATGTCCGTGTTTCACCTTGGATATTAGATACAAAAGTAATAGTTGCACCAAATTCCCCTAAACAGCGAGCAAATCCCAGAACAACACCCATTAAAATACCCGGAAAAGCTAACGGTAAGGTTATTGTAACAAATACCCGAAATTTATGAGCGCCAAGTGTACGAGCCACATTTTCCAAGCGAGTATCAATAGATTCAATAGCCAAACGGATAGATCGTACCATTAACGGAAAGGCAACCACGGCAGATGCCAAAGCTGCACCTTGCCAATTAAAACTAAAGCTAATATTAAAATAGCGCTCTAACCACTCACCTAAAAAACCACGTCTTCCCATGGTTAACAGTAATAAATAACCTAATACAACAGGCGGTAACACTAATGGTAGATGAACGATACTATCAAATAATGATTTACCAAAAAAATGACAACGCGCTAAAATCCAAGCGGTTAAAATGCCAATTGGTAGGCTAAATATGATTGCTACTCCAGCTATTTTTAAGCTAAGTAGCAATGTTTGCCATTCAAATTCAGTCAGTATCATATAACTTAACAATTACTTAGTTATAAATCCATATTTTTCAAAAATAGCTTTAGCTTGTGGTGATTTCAAGTATTGATAAAAGTCTTTACCTTCTGGTTTAAGTAAAGTAATAGGGTATTCAATGGATTTAAATGTATCGGCTGGAAAAGTACCAACAATTTTCACTTTATCACTAATTTTAGCGTCAGTGCTATAAACAATACCTAGAACGGCTTCATTACGTTCGACTAACATTAAAGCATCACGTACATTACTGGCTGGAGCAAAGTGTGGTGATAATTTATCAAATACGCCTAAATTAGTTAATGACTCCTTGGCATAAAGTCCAGCGGGGACATGTTCAGGATCGCCCACAGCTATTCTTTCACCTTTTGGTAAAATTGCATCCCAATTAGTGGTTGAATTGATCTCAACTTTATCTAATTTAGATTGTTTTGGTGCAATTAATACCAGCGCATTTTTGAGCAGATCTTCTTTGTCTTTAGCTAAGTTACGCTCAATAAGATAAGTCATCCATTTTTGATCAGCTGACATAAAAATAGCCGCTGGCGCCCCTTGTTCAATCTGTTTGGCTAACACAGAAGAAGAAGCGAATGAGAAAGTAACATCAGTATCTTTGTGTTCAGCTCTATAGGCAACACTTATATCTTGCATAGCATTAGTTAATGATGCAGCGGCAAAAACCGTAACTTTTTCGACTGCATTGGCACAATATGAAGATGCTATTGCTGAAATAGCAAATAAAATCCCAATAATTTTTTTCATTTTATTCCTCACAACATTAATCATGTTTGGTTCCATAATTGAAAGATAATCGATCGAAAATAGTATTTTGTTCGATTTTATCCCTCTATAAAAACCCGTCTGAGTATTATTTTAGACAGGTTAATTTAGATACTATAATA
Organism: Gilliamella sp. wkB108; assembly: GCF_001690195.1. GTDB lineage: Bacteria > Pseudomonadota > Gammaproteobacteria > Enterobacterales > Orbaceae > Gilliamella > Gilliamella apicola_L. The sequence goes on from NZ_LZGM01000008.1 coordinate 9,200, forward strand.
AACGTTCGTTATATAAAACACTATACATCGATGCTATCAAAATTAATCTATAAAGTACAATTAATCTTTAAATTTGAAATGATTTTTATACTTCAATTTGTATCTTTATATCTTATAATTTTCATCATTAATGACTAATGCAAAATTCTATAGAATTTACTAATATTTAGGTACACCTTTTGAATTTTGATAACAACTATTTTTACAAGTTTTGAAGGATCAAAAAAAAGCGACTACAATAAACTAATATATTGGTACAAACGAGATTTTAGTTTTAAAGGCAACAAAAGTATGTTTAACCCTGAAATTTTATTAACATTAAACTTAAATCAGCAACTTTTTACCGACCCTAGGCGGATCGCATTGCTAAAAGCTATCGAGCAAACAGGATCGTTAAGCCAAGCAGCCAAACAGATTAATATTAGCTATAAAACAGCATGGGATGCGATTAATGAGATAAATAAGTTAGCACCAAAACCTTTTTTAACAACCGCAATCGGTGGTAAAAATGGTGGTGGAACAAAACTCAGTGCTTATGCTGTACGATTTATACAGCTTTATGATCTATTAACTCAATTACAACTAAACGCTTTTAAAATATTAAATGATGACAAAGTACCACTTGATGATATTTTAAAAGCAACAGCGAAATTATCATTACAAACTAGTGCCAGAAACCAGCTATATGGTAGTGTGAAACAGATTAAGACTAACAATATTGCTGGATTTATCACCGTGAAATTGAGTGATGAGCAAACTGAACTAAAAGTTTATATTACCCAGCAAAGTGTTGAAAGGTTAAAACTAAGCGAAGATAAAACAGTCTTATTGTTAATTAAAGCGCCATTGATTGAATTAAATGAGACAAGTAATAACAATTTACTTGTTACAGTTGAAGAGATCACAACAGACGGTCAGTGGAGTGAAATAGCTTTTGTATTACCTTCAGGCATTAAGCTCTATGCTAGCAAACTAACAAGCGAAGTTGAACAATTAGCTTTAGCTGTTGGTAAACAAACGATTTTGTCCATTCACCCAGAAAACATTATTGTAGCTACATTAATTTAGCACAACGAGGATCTATATGTTAAAAATAGAAAATGCCCGCTATAAAATTAGCGATTATAAAGTTTTTATAATTGACTCATTAATAATTAATCAAGGCAATAGTGTTGCTTTTGTGGGGCGTAATGGTAGCGGTAAATCAATTTTAGTCAACATATTAGCTGGCGAACAACCCTTATTATCTGGAAATGTGATCAATGAATTTAAATCTATTGCTCACATCTCATTTGAACAGTTACAAAAACTCATTGATGATGAATGGAAACGTAATAACACCGATATGCTTAGTGAAGGAGAGGATGATACAGGTCTAACCACCGCGCAAATCATTCAAGAGAATCGAGTGGATGAGGTACTTTGCCAGCAACTAGCAGAACAATTTGGCATCGCTCACTTATTATCACGACGTTTTAAATACCTTTCAACGGGTGAAACTCGTAAAGCGCTGATTTGCCGAGTTTTAATGACGCAACCCGATTTACTAATCTTGGATGAACCTTTTGACGGATTAGATGTCTTATCAAGAGAAAATCTTGCAGAAAGACTCTCTTATCTGGCTAAACAAGGAATGACTATTGTATTAGTATTAAATCGTTTTAATGAGATCCCAGCCTTTGTTGAAAATATCGGTGTACTTGCTGATTGCCAGCTATTGAAAATTGGTAAAAAAGCAACAATATTAGATGATGCCACCATAAAACAGTTGGCTGATTTAGAAAATATCCAAAATATGGCATTACCTGAAGCTGACGAACCGCCAGTAGAGCTTGCTAATGAATTGGATCGAGTGATCTTAAATAATGGTTTTATTCGATACGATGATAAAGTTATTATTAATGGACTTAGCTGGCGAGTAAAAGCTAATCAAAATTGGCAAATTGTAGGTCCTAATGGCGCAGGGAAATCGACACTATTAAGCCTTATCACAGGAGATCACCCACAAGGTTATAGTAATGATTTAACCTTATTTGGGCGTAAACGAGGCTCAGGGGAAACGATTTGGGATATCAAGCGACACATTGGTTATGTAAGTAGTAGTTTGCATTTAGACTACCGAGTCAGTTCTAGCGTTAAAAATGTGTTATTATCAGGGTATTTTGATTCAATTGGTATTTATCAAGCAACCAGTGATAGACAAGATAAATTGGCTGATCAATGGTTACAATTACTAGGGTTACAAAAGCAAGCAAATGATCCTTTTCAATCTCTTTCGTGGGGACAACAACGATTAGTATTGATCGCAAGAGCTTTAGTGAAACATCCCACATTACTTATTTTAGACGAACCATTGCAAGGACTAGATCAACTAAATCGTGAATTGGTTAAACGTTGGATAGACCGTTTAATTAATGACGGACACACACAACTGCTATTTGTTTCTCATCATGCAGAGGATGCACCAAAATGCATCACTCATCGATTAACATTTGTGCCTGTGTTCGATCATAGCTATCAATATAAACTGGAACAGCTAAATTAATTTATTAGTTATTAACTATTAAATGTCATTTAAAAATAGAAAAAATCAATGAAAAAAAATTCTTTTTAGTGTCAAATTTTAGCCTTATTCTTGAAAAAGAGAGATAAAGACTATACTTATAGAGTTATCCCCGATGCCTGTGGATAACTCTGTGAGTAGTTTATTGAAAAGAGTCCTGATCGCAGTAACTATCAGGTTTTAGCTTGATTTGGTTACAACTTAATCGCGTTTGGATTTATTCAAATATATCAATAAGTTATTATAAATCAAGTTATCCTTTAAGTATCGAGTTTATCTGTTTTTATGTTAACTGAGCAAAAAATATAAGATTTTAAAAGGTCAAGTCCTTTTGGGGATAATTTTTATTAATAGGTAAAATATTAGGTTACGATGTAATGAAAAAATTTAAATTGTGTTCCGATTTTAAACCCGCTGGCGATCAACCAGAAGCGATAAAAAGGATCAATCAAAATCTTGATGACGGGATAGCGCATCAAACATTATTAGGCGTGACCGGATCAGGTAAAACATTTACTATGGCAAATGTGATTGCTAAACATAATCGCCCTACGATTATTTTAGCGCCTAATAAGACACTAGCTGCACAACTATATGGTGAAATGAAGGCATTTTTCCCGGAAAATGCGGTTGAATATTTTGTCTCTTATTATGACTACTATCAGCCGGAGTCTTATGTACCTTCGACTGACACGTTTATCGAAAAAGATGCCTCGATAAATGAACATATTGAACAGATGCGCTTATCAGCGACCAAATCACTTCTAGAACGACGTGACGTAGTCATAGTAGCTTCTGTATCGGCTATTTATGGTTTAGGTGCGCCTGAGACCTATATGTCGATGATTTTGCATTTAACCAAAGGTACGATCACTGATCAGCGATCGATTTTAACTCGCTTAGCTGAAATGCAATATATTCGTAATGAAATTGGATTTAGCCGTGGTACATTTAGAGTCAGAGGGGATGTGATAGATATTTTCCCTGCGGATTCTGATGAATTAGCTGTACGCGTTGAACTGTTTGATGATGAAGTTGAACGCATTGTTCTGTTTGATCCACTTACCGGAAATAGTGTAAATGAAGTATCGCGTATAACCATTTATCCAAAAACGCACTATGTTACACCAAGAAACATTATGGAAAATGCTATAGCTCAAATCAAACAAGAACTTAAAGAGCGTCAGAAAGTCTTATTAGACAATAATCGTCTTTTGGAGGAACAACGCCTTACTCAACGTACATTATTTGATATTGAGATGATGACCGAGCTAGGCTACTGTTCAGGTATAGAAAACTATTCACGCTTTTTAGCACAACGTAATCCGGGTGATCCACCGGCAACACTATTTGATTACTTACCTGCTGATGGTTTACTGTTTATTGACGAATCCCATGTAGCTATCCCACAATTAGGGGCAATGTACAATGGTGATCGTTCACGTAAGCTTAATTTGGTTGAATATGGTTTCCGATTACCTTCTGCACTGGACAATCGCCCGTTAAAGTTTGCAGAATTTGAAAATATTATGCCACAAACTATTTATGTTTCAGCCACACCAGCTAAATATGAGATTGAGAAATCAGGTGGTGAAATTATTGAACAGGTGGTTAGACCGACAGGACTGCTTGACCCGGTTTTAGAGGTTCGTCCTGTTGCTTCACAAGTAGATGATCTTCTGTCTGAAATTAAAATACGCATTAAGAATGATGAGCGAGTTTTGGTCACGACACTAACCAAACGAATGTCAGAAAATCTAACAGATTATTTGTCGGAACATAATATAAATGTTAGATATTTGCACTCGGATATCAACACCGTTGAACGTATGGAAATTATTCGTGATCTCCGTTTAGGTAAAGTTGATGTACTTGTGGGTATCAACTTATTGCGAGAAGGGTTAGATATACCTGAAGTATCATTGATAGCAATTTTAGACGCTGACCGTGAAGGTTTTTTACGTTCTGAAAGCTCATTAATTCAAACCGTAGGGCGCGCAGCGCGTAATGTAAATGGTAAAGCAATTTTATATGCAGATAAAATAACTCCTGCTATGCAAAAAACCATTGATGAAACAGCACGTCGTCGTAAAAAACAGGAAGATTTTAATATTGCACATGGTATAACCCCTAAATCGGTACGCAAAGAGATTAAAGATATTTTGGATGCTGGATTAAGCACCAAAAAAGCGACCGCTAAAGTACAAGCTTTTGAACCAGGTAAACCATATAATTATGTTTCAGTAAAAGAAGTGCAAGCAAGAGTTAAAGAGCTGGAAGCGATGATGTACGAAGCGGCACAAAATCTTGAATTTGAGAAAGCAGGGGTATTACGCGATGAAATAAAAAAATTGCGTGCAGATTTTATTAAAGTATCTTAGACAATCGATTATAAAAGGAAAAATGATGACTATAATTCGACTTGATCCGGAAGATCGCTGGTCAGAAGCGGTGATCCACAATAAGCTGATTTATTATACCAGTGTTCCAACAAACCTAGAGAATGATGCGTATAAACAAACTCAAAGCGCACTAGCTGAAATTGATAAAATTTTAGCCCGAGCCAATAGTAACAAAACGCGTATTTTAGAAGCGACCTTGTTTATTGCTAATAAACATGATTTTACAGCAATGAATCAAGCTTGGGATGAATGGGTCGCTAAAGGAAGCGCACCTACGCGGTGTACTGTTCAGGCTGGATTAATGAAAAAAGAGTATCTGGTTGAAATCAAAATTATTGCAGCAGTAAACCAGTAGTCGATCTTAGCCACGCCGATAATAATCGGCGTATTTAAAGCAAGCGATTTTAACTTATCTTCTAACCAATACTTCTAAATTAAGGAAAGGTTAAACCTTAACTTATTATCTTAAACGAATTAAATTCATCTGAAAGATTAGTATAAAACTGTTAAGTCAAACGATCAATATTGCCTATTAACCAATAGGCAATAACCACACCAGCTATCCCCATTATTCAAATTTTAGTGTATACTTTGCCCACATCGTATCTAAAAATATTTAGTCAACTCTCTATGCATACTCAACCTAAAATAGCCATTGTAATGGGTTCAAAAAGTGATTGGGCAACCATGCAACATGCTGCTGATGTGCTTGATACTTTAGCCATTACTTACCATGTCGAAATTGTTTCTGCTCACCGTACTCCCGATAAATTATTTCGATTTGCTGAAAATGCTAAGCAAAACGGTTTTGATGTGATCATCGCCGGTGCAGGTGGGGCAGCTCACTTACCGGGCATGCTAGCAGCAAAAACACTAATACCAGTGTTAGGCGTACCGATTCAAAGCGCAGCATTAAATGGCATTGATAGTCTTTATTCTATTGTTCAAATGCCGAAAGGCATACCAGTCGGTACACTTGCAATAGGTAAAGCAGGTGCGGCTAATGCGGCACTTCTGGCCACACAAATATTAGCACTACACGATAAAACAATTTATCAACGCTTGTCTTTATGGCGCTTGAGTCAAACTGATGAAGTTCTAAATAACCCCGATCCGAGAGTAGAAATATAACATGACATTTCAATCTGTATGTGTGCTAGGTAATGGTCAATTAGGGCGAATGCTCAGGCAAGCGGGAGAACCACTAGGTATTAACGTTTTTCCCGTAGGTACCGAAGTCGATCCAAATACAATACCTTATCAGCACTCTGTGATCACAGCCGAAATAGAACGCTGGCCGGACACACCTTTTACCCAACTATTAGCTAAACATCCCCATTTTATTAATCGAGAGGTATTTCCAATTATTGCCGATCGTTTAACACAAAAACAATTACTCGATGAACTTGGCTTGGCAACGGCAAAATGGTTTCCACTTAATCATCAAAAAGATTGGCCACAATTATTTGATCAGCTAGGTGATTTATTGATTGTTAAACGTCGTTGTGGTGGTTATGACGGGCGAGGGCAGTGGCGAATCGCTATCCAGAGTGATATCAATGTACCCGATGATCTCTATCAGCAAGCGATAGTGGAACAAGCCATTGCTTTTGATAAAGAGGTATCTTTAGTTGGTGCGCGTAATGCTAAAGGTGAAACCGTATTTTATCCGCTCACGCATAATTTACACCAAAATGGTATGTTGCAAATCAGTGTTGCATTACCTGAACAAAATCCATTACTACAGCAACAAGCTGAACAAATGTTATCAGCCATTATGCATAAACTTAATTATGTCGGTGTAATGGCAATGGAGTGTTTTGTAGTTGGTGATAAGTTGTTGATTAACGAACTAGCTCCACGTGTACATAATAGTGGTCACTGGACGCAAAATGGTGCTTCTATTAGCCAATTTGAACTCCATTTACGGGCAATTTTAGATTTACCTTTGCTTACTCCCGATGTGACCCAACCTGCTGTTATGGTCAATTTAATTGGCACAGAGTTAAACCAAAATTGGTTATCAATTGATTTAATTCACCTGCATTGGTATGAAAAAGAGGTAAGAGCGGGACGCAAAGTAGGACATTTAAATTTAACCCATTCGCAACCCGAAAAAATAGTAAAATCCTTAAATGCCTTAGTGTCACTATTACCTACTCACTACCAGACAGCTATAACATGGGCAAAACAGCAGTTATGACTATTTAGCATGTTTGCGTTTTTCAACCTCAAGGATTTGAACCATGATCAACTTTAACAATAAAATTAATTATCAACGTTATGCCAGCAAACAACGAGAAACATTATCTGATGAATATTCCGTGTTACGTTGTTTTGAAAGTGATCGTGGACGCATTTTAAACTCTGCTGCTATTAGGCGTTTACAGCAAAAAACACAAGTCTTTCCATTAGAGCGCAACTCGGTAGTAAGAACGCGTCTTACTCATTCAATGGAAGTACAGCAAGTAGGTCGTTATATTGTAAAAGAGATTGTGCATCGACTCAGTAAATCAGGACAATTAAAAACGGTAGGACTCGATAAATCAATCATGTCGATTGAAAGTATTGTTGAAATGGCCTGTTTAATGCATGATATTGGTAATCCTCCTTTTGGTCATTTTGGTGAGTCTGCGATTAACCACTGGTTTGTTGCACGTTTAGCTATCGGTAAACCTTCATTGTATTCTGTACTAGAATTAAAGGACGACGACGCACAATCTCTCAAAGATTTAAAACAAAAAATACGTCAAGATCTTTGTCATTTTGAAGGTAATGCACAAGCAATTCGTTTAGTTCACACGATTTTACGACTTAATTTGACCTATTCTCAAATAGCCTCAATTTTAAAATATACCAAACCGGCTTATTGGTCAGAACCTGTACCAACTGAATTTGACTATCTGATGAAAAAGCCGGGTTACTATTTATCAGAAGAGGTCTTTGTTAAAGAGCTATCTCATCAACTTGATATAAAACCGTTTCATCGTTATCCACTTACCTACATCATGGAGGCGGCTGACGATATCTCCTATTGTATTGCTGATCTTGAAGATGCAGTAGAAAAGAAGATTCTAACCATACAGCAGCTTTATACCTATTTAAGCCAAGCGTGGGGACCTTATAAAAAAGGTGACCTATTTGATGAAGTGGTAAACCGTCCTTATGATAATCTTAAAAAGAACAATTTTAAGGCAATCGGCATAGATCAGTTTTTTATGTATTTACGCGTCAATACCATTAGCAAACTTGTGCCTCATGCGGCAGAACGATTTCTTGAAAACATAGAAGAAATTTATCATGGCTCATTTAATCATGCATTACTTGAAGATCATGATGCTGAATATAAATTACTTAATATCTTCAAAACGGTTGGTTTTGAACATATATTTAATCATGAATCTGTTGAGAATTTGGAACTACAAGGTTATCGCATTATTAGCGGTTTACTGGATATTTATAGTCCTTTACTCAATTTATCAACAGATGATTTTTCTCAATTAGCTAAAACAGGTGATCTCAAACGTTACCCAATTGAAACCCGTTTATACCATAAACTCTCAGCGAAACACTGTGATGCTTATCAACAAGCCGTAGGAAAACTTGAATCAAGCAACCCGAGTTTTACTTGTCTGGAATTTTATTACCGTTGCCGCTTACTACAAGATTATATCAGTGGTATGACTGACCATTTTGCCTATGACGAATACCGTAAATTAATGGTTACATTCTGATTTGTTTTATATCGTCAAACTTATCAGGCACCAAAACAACGCATCTGCACAAAGGCAGTGCGCAACATCATCTTGAATTCAGCAATGATTTTATACTAAAACGTATAGTTAACCTGAAACATCTTTACATGACTATCTCAATAATAATTAATAGTAACCACGCTACAAAACCAAGCCAATTTTCTACAATAAAACAAGGTATATCACTACTATCTCTTAGTAAATCTATCATAAATAAACTCTTCTAACCGATGATAAAAACAATCAAGCCTCCCAGTTGAAAAAGAGAAACACGCTTTTAAAAAATAGTTAACATAAAAATTATGGCATGTGCTTTGCATTACTCTCTTTGTCTATCATAGAGATAAGGAGTCATGATGAAATTAGTCACTGTAATTATCAAACCGTTTAAATTAGAAGAAGTTAGAGAATCACTATCCAATATAGGGGTGACCGGTTTAACTGTAACTGAAGTGAAAGGCTTTGGTAGGCAAAAGGGGCATGCCGAGTTATATCGAGGTGCGGAATACAATGTCAACTTTCTCCCTAAAGTTAAAATTGAATTAGCGATTAGTGATGAACTGCTTGACGATGTCATTAGCACTATTACCAAAGCAGCCTATACCGGCAAAATAGGTGACGGCAAAATTTTTGTTACCTCATTAGAGCATGTAGTCCGTATTCGTACTGGCGAAACCGATGAATCAGCACTGTAATTATTAGTAAGGATATAACTATGTTAAAAAAACTCATTCTACCCTTAACTGTTTTACTTTCTAGCCCCGTTTTTGCTGAAGAAGTTACGCAAGTTGATAAAGCGGATAACGGATTTATGATGATCTGCACCGCACTGGTGTTATTTATGTCTGTTCCCGGTATTGCTCTTTTTTATGGCGGATTATTGCGAGCTAAAAATGTCTTATCCATGTTATCACAAGTATTGGTAACCTTTTCACTCATCGCTGTGTTATGGATAATTTATGGCTACACACTAGCTTTTGGTGAAGGAAATTGGTTTTTTGGAAATTTCAATCATATTCTATTAATTGGCATTGGTATTACTGATGTCTCAGGCTCTATTTATGAACTGATCTGGATCGCTTTTCAAGGATCGTTTGCTTGTATTACCTGTTGCTTAATTCCGGGTGCATTTGCTGAAAGAATTCGCTTTTCAGCAGTATTAATTTTTATGCTGATCTGGTTTACCTTCTCTTATATCCCAATGGCTCATATGGTATGGGGTGGGGGAATTTTAGGCGATGAAGGATCATTAGATTTTGCTGGCGGAACAGTAGTTCACATTAATGCCGCTGTTGCCGGATTAATGGGGGCTTACATGCTTAAAAATCGTATTGGTTTCAATCGTGAACCATTAAAACCTTTTAACTTACCTTTAGTCTATATTGGTGCAGCGATACTTTATATCGGATGGTTTGGATTTAATGCAGGTTCATCAACACATGCTGACGAAGTGGCCGGACTTGCTTTTATTAACACTGTGGCCGCAACTGCAGCTGCTGTTTTATCTTGGTCATTAACGGAATGGGTATTACGAGGTAAACCGTCTTGTCTAGGGGCCGCTTCAGGAGTCATTGCCGGTTTAGTCGGTGTTACGCCGGCCGCAGGTTTCGTTGGTGTTGGTGGAGCATTATTAATCGGCATTATTTGCGGTTTTGCTGGTGTTTGGGGCGTATCTTCACTCAAAAAAATCTTAAAAATTGATGATACTTGTGATGTATTTGGTGTACATGGGGTTTGTGGTATTGTCGGTTGCTTATTAACAGGTGTATTCACCTCCCAATCGTTAGGGGGCATTGGTTATCAAGACGGGATAAGCATGGCCTCTCAAGTGGGTATTCAAGCAATGAGTGTGGTAACCTGTGTTGTTTGGACTGCGGTAGTTGCTTTCATTGCCTATAAAATAGCAGATTTTTGTGTTGGTTTACGTGTCTGTGAAGAGCATGAACGCGAAGGTTTGGATATCAATAGCCATGGTGAAAGTGCATTTAATAGTTAAATTTAGTGATTAACCAAGCGATCAATTAATATAAAACAGAACATCAACTCAAATGATATACAGGGCATAACGCCCTGTATAAAAAGGCAATGACAAGTGCTAATTGAAAAATTTTCGCTTAAATTTAGTCATCCCATAGCATGATTGAATTACCTTCAACCAAAATCAATGGTGGTGCAAAAAGATGATCTTTGATTTTAGTCGGTAACGTACTGAAATCATTTAAATCAAGTTTTAAGTCAGGGTAAACTTGGGTGATCTCTTTCAAGCGTGTACCCAATAACTCCCTTATTTTATTTGATTCTTTATCCACGGCTATATCATCTTTTAACATTCCTATCTGTTTCTCATGATGTTCAGATTCAAATATTTCATGAAAAATAAATGAAAATCCGCGATTATTATTCATAGAATGATTTTTCGTGTACTCTTTTTCGGTATATTGTGAATGATGGAGTTTAAGTTTCTTAATACGCAAAGCGAAAATTTCATTCGTATGATCAGATAACTCTAATTCTTTATCCCAATAACTTAATGATTTTTGTTTAACTATTGCATCATTGCTTGGGACTAAGGTAAATAAAGGTTTTTTATATGTCGCCATTCTATAACTTCCTTTTTATTTTCAGGATAATAAGATAACAATATGTCTGACAATGAAAAAAACGGTTACTACTTTTTGTGAAGATATTTCAGAATTGTATGAAATTCACATTAAAAAACACTAAATTGTAAACTTTGTACTTAATTTGATATTTAACTTAAAATGTCATATTAAATGGTTTTTTACCAAACAAACAATAAAAAACCATTTTTATTTCGATAAATCAAATCATTGCAATCAGAATATTACTCTCATTTTGCTAAGCTTAAATATTTTTTCATCTCTTGCTCAGGCACCATTCCTCCACCGGTCGCCCAAACAAGATGTGTTGCATTTTTCATTACCTCAGGAGAAGCATGAATTTGATTTAAATATGATTTATCTCCTTCTATTCGCAAAGGCCCAATCATGCCAGCCAAAGCAGAAGGTTCAAGTTGAATTTGCTCTTGTTGATTAAGTAATCCAAGCAAATCATACATGTGTTGATCGCTAATCGTATAAAAACCGTCTAATAATCTCTCCATAGCTCGACCGACAAAACCCGAAGGTCTCCCCACAGCTAAACCATCAGCGGCAGTGATATTGTCAATACCAATATCTTGAACAGCAATCTTATCATGTAAACCCGTATACACACCTAATAACATACAAGGAGAATGTGTTGGTTCAGCAAAAAAACAGTGTACGTTATCACCAAAGGCCAATTTAAGCCCGAATGCAACACCACCAGGACCGCCACCTACACCACAAGGCAGATAAACAAAAAGTGGATGATCTTTATCAACTTTAATGTTCATCTCTTCAAACTGCTTTTTAACTCGCTCACCAGCTACAGAGTAACCTAAAAATAGGGTTTGCGAATTCTCATCATCTATGAAGAAACAGTTAGGATCTGATTGTGCGGCTTTGCGACCTTGTTCAACCGCAACACCATAATCTTGCTCATATTCAACAACATTTACACCATGTGAACGTAACTTTTGTTTTTTCCACTCGCGCGCATCAGCTGACATATGCACACTCACGTTAAAACCAAGTTTAGCGCTCATAATACCAATTGATAAACCTAAATTCCCGGTTGAACCAACCGCAATACTATATTGGCTAAAAAACTGTTTAAATTTATCTGAAAATAGCTGACTATAATCATCTTTTTCAGTCAATAAACCATGTTTAATAGCCAGTTTTTCTGCATGGGTAAGTACTTCATAAATACCACCTCGTGCTTTAATTGAACCTGAAATCGGTAGGTGACTATCTTTTTTGAGTAATAAATTACCGGCGATTTTAGCGTGATAACGCGCTTCTAACGCCACTTTCATTTTTGGTATTGCGACAATTTCAGATTCAATAATCCCTTTACTGATAGCTGTTTCTGGAAAAGCCTTACATAAATAAGGTGCAAATCTTGCTAACCTTTGACTTGCATCTTGCACATCTTTAGTTGTTAAACCAACAAAAGGTAGACCCTCTTTTAATGGGGTGATTTTAGGGTTAAACCAAGTGGTTTCTTGTAATTTTATTAAATTATCCACTAAAGGATGTTGTTGTATTAGATGTTCAATATCTTTTGGAGTCATGATTCCGTTCCTCTAGTCACTTTGTTAAATAATATAAGATAATAAAAATGTACCCGCTAACGCGACTAAGGAAGCAATAAAAGTCGCAGAAGTATAATATTTAAATATTTCATTAAGCGTTGCACCACAATACTGCTTAACTAACCAAAACAATGAATCGGTAACGATAGTACAACCAATCGCACCAGAACCAATTGCTAAAGTAATAATTTCAGGACTTACATTTGGATACGAAGGTAACATTGGTGATACAATAGTTGTTGCTCCAATCATAGCCACGGTTGCTGAACCAACGGCTGCATGTAAAATAATGGCAACTAACCAAGCTAACAAAATCGGGTGCATATGTAAGTTAGACAAAATACCAGCCAAACTATCACTAAGACCACTACCATTTAAAATGCCATTAAATGCGCCACCCGCACCTATAATTAACAAAATATTGGCGATAGATGAAAAACAGTCTTCTGTTTTGGTTAATAATGTTGCCATTCCCATATTACGGCGAATACCTAAAACATAATAAGCGACAAAAGCAGCGATAAACATCGCAGTAATTGGATTACCAATAAACTCCAGGAATGAATATAATGGGGTCGATTTATCAATATTCAATTCCGCCGTTGTTTTAATTAACATCAATACAATAGGCAGTAAGACAGTAAATAAAGTTGAACCTAAAGAAGGTAACTCATCTTCTGTCCTAACTTTCATATCAGAAAACTCTTCAGGGACAGGTTTAAATGGAATTTTATTTTTAATCATCTTAAGAAACAGTGGCCCACCAATTAATGAAGCCAATAAACCTACCATTAAACCAGAGATAATGACTGTACCGATATCAGCGCCTAAAGCATTGGTAACATATAAAGCCGCTGGATGAGGTGGAACAATACAATGCACGGCCATTAATGCTGTACAAAGTGGAATAGCTAAGGTTAACAGTGAAGTATTGGTTTTTTTAGCGATGGAAAAGGCTAAAGGGATCAACAAAACCACACCTACTTCAACAAACAGTGTAATACCGCAGATCAAACCAACTAGCACCATAATTACTTCAGGTGATAAATAACGACATTTCTGTAATGTAATACCGATTCGCTCAGCAGCACCAGAAATCTCCATCATTTTGCCAAGAATGGTACCCAGACCAATGACCGCAGCTAGAAAACCTAATGTACCCCCTATACCATCTTCAATTGCAGAGATCATCTTAAGGGGCGCCATTCCCATTAATGCACCAACATAAAAACTAGCGAGTAGTAAAGCTAAAAAAGGATGAAGTTTAAATTTTACAATTGAAATAACAATTACAATAATACTAGTGATTAAAACACCAATAGTCCAAATTTGTTGTAGATCCATATTGCTCCTCTCTTTAGTTTAAAAAAATTACTTTATTAAATGTTTTTACTAAATATTTGACAAATGATAAATAAACAACTTAACATGAGCTAGATTCATTCAAAGAAGTGATTTCAATCAAAAAATGATGGATTTAGAGAGATATATTCAATGTAGCAAGTTGAATAAATATCAATCACCATTAGTAGAACGGTTAACTGAAGTTTGTAAAAACCAGTACAGGAGAGAGTACTAATGTATGATGAAGATAACTATTTGACAAAAAATCGTGTGATCAATCGTTATCAGTTAGCTAAATTACATACTTTTGAATCGGCAGCTCGTCATTTATCTTTTGCTTTAAGTGCTGAAGAACTTTGTATTAGCCCTAGTGCGGTTAGTCACCAGATTAATAAACTGGAAGAAGAGTTAGGTATCAAATTATTTGAACGATTTCACCGGCGTGTTGAACTTACTCATGACGGGAAGAACTTATTTAGTGTATTTAAAAAAACACTCAATATCTTGAATCAAGAGCTATTAGAAATCAAGAATCAAGAAATTATCGGCTCACTAACCGTTTATTCAAGACCTTCTTTCGCCCATGGATGGTTAGTCCCCAAACTTCGCAATTTTAATGAATTATACCCATATATTTCGCTTAATATCCTTTCAGGAAATGAAGTTATCAATTTCAACAAACATCGAATAGATTTGGCCATTTATTATGATGATCTCTATTATGAAGAGTTGAATTGTGATTTTTTAATGAATGAAACAGTTATTCCAGTATGCAGTCCCGATTATGCACAGCAACATAACTTAATTAATAATATCGATAATTTAATTAACTGCACCTTATTACATGATAATCAAGCATGGGGATATGACTCAAATTTTGATGAATGGAACACATGGGCAACCAATTTCTCTTTATCTTTTGATTTCAATCATATCGCGAAAATATCTTTTGACCGATCTGATTTAGCTATAATTGCAGCTATGAATCACTGTGGAGTGGCAATGGGAAGGAAACATCTTATCGAAGAGTATTTGCTTAACGGCAAACTTATTACCCCATTTGCTCAAATGCCAGCTACTTGTAAACAGCGTTATCACATATTAACCCCTCAAGGCAAACGTAATCCTAAAGTTAATGTTTTTATTCAATGGCTAAAGAGTAATGTAATATCTGCTACTAATTGATTTTTCTATAAAGTGAGTAATTAATTAACGTGGTTATTAAGTCAACTATATTAGTAAAATGGTAACAAAATACCTTTTAATTATCACGTTATTGATAGCTTAAATAGGGATATAACAAATATAAGGAATAATATGAGTAATAACCACCCACAATCTTTTTTTAAATTACCATTAATTTTAGTTAGTATCTTTTTTATTAGCTTTTTCTTAATACAAGTTGGTGTTTATTGCTCACTCAACAAATTTGATATTGATTCATTCTTATTTGTTGTTTTTATTCTATTATCCAATATACAATTATTTCCTTTACTTCTATTTTTCACGTCTGCTATTTTTTTATGTCAAAAATATCGACTTCATTCCGTTACTGATTTTGGCGTAAAAGTGGGATTCATCGGATTTATTTTAGCTATTCTCTATTTTGGTTATAGCTTACTTATTACCACAGTGAGTTTATCATTGGTTAATTATTACCATTTATTATTTATTCCAATAATCTCTTTCGCAATTAAATTAATCTATAACCTATTACCGATGTTTTTCTTCTGTATTTTATTTATGCTATTAGCTAAAAAAAATGTGCATAATCGACAGATTTTTGTATTAGAGGGCATAAAAGGGGAGAGGATCTATGCCCATACATATAGTTTCATAATGCTATTATTTACAGTTTCATTTTTTACCAGCATTGTATTAACACATAGATTCATACTATTTAGCTTGGTGGTTCTTTACTACTTCGTGATCTTCTGGGGCTGTCGTAACAGTTTTAAAAAAATTGAACCAACCATAAATGTAAGCAAAATGATATTCACTGCACTTATTTTGCTTTTGTTAGAATCAATTATTCCTTTATTAGATCTAATTCTATTATCGGGGATTTTTTTCAGTAGTCTTGATGACGATATCGCCTTCATCACTCTTTTTTATTCTATGATTATTAGTTTTGTCTTGTGTTTCTTTTTTAGTCGATTATCGGTCAAGCTCAGGTATCAATGATGATCCTAATTAAAGAAGGTGTGGTTTTTACCACACCAAATCTTAGCAAGTTATATCGATTTTTTAATGTGTTTTAAATTTGGTAAGGCTATGGCAAATAAGATAATGATCACCCCTAGCCATTGAATACCATAAACCGATTCTTTCAAATAAAAATAGGATGACATCACGGCAACTGGTAGCTCGGCAGCTGATAAAATCGCACTTAATGAGATACCAATTTTAGGAATACCCACAGAAAATAAGAAAGGAGGTATAACCGTACCAAGCAGGGCTAACAAAAGTCCTAATTGATAAATCTGATCACTAATATTGAGTTTAAAGAAAAATAGTGGTGGAAAAATCAAAAAGGTAATAATACATGCCCCTGTTATCATTAATGCACTTTTCTCTAATTTTGGTAACTCGTTGCCAATTTTACTACTAGTACTAATAAATAGGGTATACATTAACGCTGCTAAAAATCCGAAAGCACAGCCTTTCAAATTTAACCGAATTTCATTATTAAAAATTCCCGCCGCTAAACAACTACCGGCAATAATGACAATAACTGCTAGCAACTGTAATTTGCTAGGTCTATTTTTAAAAACGACAAAATCAATAATTACACTAATCCATAGGTATTGCATTAACAAAATAATGGCGATCGAAGCTGGTACTAATTGCACACATTGGTAATAACAAATACCGACCAAACCCGGAAAAATCCCAACAATACACAGTTTCCATTTTTTAGTCTTTGGCGTATTGTTACTAACACTATCTTTAGTTTTATGACGCGTTCTAAAAATAAGATGTAATCCCCATAACATCAGCATTCCAAAGAAACACTGAACGCCGGTAACCTCACCAAGTGTATAACCTGCATGATAAGCGGTTTTGACAATTGAGGAGAGAACACCAAAGCTACAAGCCCCTAAAAAAACCAAAAAACCACCTATAAACTGATCTTTCATATTTAAATCTCATTACTTATTTTTAATAACAGTTTCACCGAATTTTTTCGATGAAATAGAACAGAAAAAGCACAGGGTAAAATCCTGTAACTTTTTCATTATATTTTAGTTTATTGACTAAGAAACTACTGACTTGTTAGCTCAGTATCTTTATGGTCATAATTAAAGGTAAAATAGAAAATGACGCATAGTAATAATGCATAAGATGCAAAAATTAGCCAAATGGTATGCCAATCTTTTAAGCCATCGTGAGTACACATATCAACAACTAAACCACTTAGAATTGAACCAATGTAAGCGCCAATACCATTTACCATTGTCATAAATAGTCCTTGCGCACTTGCCCTAATCGTTGAATTAACCTCTTTTTCAATAAAGATAGAGCCAGAAATATTAAAGAAGTCAAAGGCACAACCATAGACGATCATTGACAACATTAGTAACACAAATCCGAACGGAGAAGGATCACCAAAGGCAAATAGGCCGAAGCGCAATGTCCAAGCTATCATGCTGATTATCATAACCTTTTTAATTCCAAATTTCTTAAGGAAAAATGGAATGGTCAGGATAAAGCCAACTTCTGCCATTTGTGACACTGATAATAAAATGGCCGGATAGTGGACAACCAAACTATCTTTATATTCTGGGATTTTTGCAAAATCATGTAAAAAAGCACCACCAAAAACGTTAGTGATTTGTAATATTGCGCCGAGTAACATGGCAAAAAGGAAAAACACAGCCATGACCGGTT
The DNA here is from genome assembly GCF_001690195.1 of Gilliamella sp. wkB108. Classification (GTDB taxonomy): domain Bacteria; phylum Pseudomonadota; class Gammaproteobacteria; order Enterobacterales; family Orbaceae; genus Gilliamella; species Gilliamella apicola_L. Next base: position 27,356 of record NZ_LZGM01000008.1, read on the forward strand.
TTTTGAATAATACAAATGCATCTAATCCCAACTTTGAAACCCAAGTTTGATTTTGTTGCTTAATAATTGGGATATTAGGTAAGGTTGCAGTATAAAGGACTAATATCACAGAAGCTGCCGATGCGACATAAAGTTGGGTACTACTTAACTCATATTTAAGTAGACTAATTGTCCACATTGCAATAATGAACCCAATTGTTCCAAATACCCGGACTTTAGGGAAAACAGTGACGGTATCTAAATTATTCTTATCTAAACAATAATAGCTAATTGAATTAGACAAAGAAATAGTTGGCATAAACGCAAAAGCGTTACACAACATTATCCAGAACATAATGGTTGAATCATTAACTGAAGCTGCATAAAAAAGAGCAATAGCGCCGACAAAATGGCAAAGCATATAAAGATATTTAGCCGGAATAAATTTATCTGCAATAATCCCCAGTACTGCCGGCATAATTAGGGCGGCAAGCCCTTTAGAGCTAAAAACGATCCCCACCTCAGCACCAGAAAAATGTAAGGTGTTGCTCATATAAGCACCAAAAGTAACTAACCAGCTTCCCCAAATAAAGTATTGGAAAAACATCATTATTTTTAGTCTATTTTTTATATTCATTGTTTTATACCTAATATCAGGTGATTTTATAGCAATATTAAAATGGTCAACATTTACCTATTAAAATCGAGCGATCGTTTTAGTCACTAATTGTAAAAAGGTCGATTTAACGCGTTCAGCGGTTTCAATCACTTCTTCATGACCTAAAGGCTGATCTAAAATACCACATGCCATATTAGTTAAACAGGAGATACCAATGGTTTTAATGCCGGAATGGTGAGCAATGATGGCTTCGGGAACGGTTGACATACCAACGGCATCGGCGCCTAAAACGCGGATCATTCTAATTTCTGCCGGCGTTTCGTAAGTTGGACCTGTCCACCAAGCATATACACCTTGACGTAGGGTAACATTGAGTTCTTTTGCGACATCCATAACAATTGCACGTAATTGTTTATTATAAACTTCACTGACATCTAAAAATCTTACACCCAGCTCATTATTATTAGGACCCATAAGTGGATTGTTGGCTGTCAGATTAATATGATCGGTAATTAACATTAAATCACCCGGTTGGAAACCAGTATTAACTGCACCACAAGCATTAGTAATAATCAGTTTTTCAACACCTAACATCTTCATCACGCGCACAGGGAAGGTGACTTGATCTAAAGTAAAACCTTCGTAGTAATGAAAACGTCCTTTCATAGCAACCACTGTTTTACCCGCACTGCGACCAATCACTAATTCGTTTGCATGACCTACAGCGGCTGATTTAGCAAAATGAGGGATTTCATCATAAGGGATATGGATAGCATCTTCGAGGGTATCTGCAAAAGGTCCTAATCCAGAACCAAGAATAATCCCAATGGTTGGTTGTTGGTTGGTTAGTTTTTGAATATAAGTAACGGCTTGTTGAATATCTGCTGTTTTATGCATAATGGTATCCTCTGAAAATATTGGTAGAGATTAGATTTGAAAATTGACGGTAAAACACCACAATAATTCCTTAAATTTGTCACTGTCCAATGTTATTAATAATGGTTAATTTGAGAAAAGCTTATTAAAATTAAGCTAGTATGTCATACTTAACTAAAGTTGGTAATGACCTTTCTTTTTAAATGAGAAAAGGATCACATAATAGACTTATTCCAATAAATTTACTCTTTTTTGCGTACCTATATTATGATAGCTTATGCCTAATAAAGGAAGCTGTAGTTTAGGTATATTATTGAATAATCGGAAATTAGTATATTTTTTCATCAGGTGAGTTGTATATAACATAATTCTTAACGCGATTTTAAATTGCAAGATATACCATGTTTACCTGATAATACGGTCATCTCCTGCGTAAATAACACCTTTATCACCGCGAAAAAAACCAACTAAAGTCAAATTACACTGTTTTGCCATGTTTACCGCCATTGAGGTGGTTGCTGATACCGCCAGTAAAATCTCAACCCCACATATAGCTGTTTTTTGTACCATTTCATAACTAGCTCGACTGGAAATAAGAATAACTCCTTTCTGATTTTGTTGATTATTTTCGATTTGCTTAGCTCGAAAACCCAGTAATTTATCTAAAGCGACATGTCGGCCAATATCTTCAAAACCAGCAATAAAATTACCCTGTAAATCAAGCCAGACCGCAGCATGCGTACATCCTGTTTGCTTTCCGACAATTTGTACTTGGTTTAGGTATGCAAGTGAATGGCAAAAATCAGACAATACGATTTTATCGTGATGAGGTAAAACAGGAACAACTTGACAAACTTGCTCAATCTGCTCACTACCACAAATACCACAACCTGTTCGCCCGGTTAAATTACGACGTTTTTCTTTTAGCTGCATAAAACGCCGGGAAGATAATTCAATATGAACTTCAACACCTTCGGCTGTTTCAATGATATCGATACCATAGATATCGTTAACTGATTCAATGATTTTTTCGGTTAATGAAAAGCCAATAGCAAAATGATCCAGATCCTTAGGCGAGGTCATCATCACCACATGTGAGATACCGTTGTAAATTAGAGCAACCGGTTTTTCGATCGCTAAAAAATCCTCTTCAGGCGTTTGTAATTTTGCCGCTTTAAATTTAATAACCTTGTTGGTTTTAATACCGATATCCATTATTTAGC
>NZ_LZGM01000009.1 GCF_001690195.1 Gilliamella sp. wkB108
CCTTGAAATACCACCCTTTAATGTTTGATGTTCTAACCTATACTTCTGAATCGAGGTAAGGGACACTGTCTGGTGGGTAGTTTGACTGGGGCGGTCTCCTCCCAAAGAGTAACGGAGGAGCACGAAGGTTAGCTAATCCTGGTCGGACATCAGGAGGTTAGTGCAATGGCAAAAGCTAGCTTGACTGCGAGAGTGACGGCTCGAGCAGGTACGAAAGTAGGTCATAGTGATCCGGTGGTTCTGAATGGAAGGGCCATCGCTCAACGGATAAAAGGTACTCCGGGGATAACAGGCTGATACCGCCCAAGAGTTCATATCGACGGCGGTGTTTGGCACCTCGATGTCGGCTCATCACATCCTGGGGCTGAAGTAGGTCCCAAGGGTACGGCTGTTCGCCGTTTAAAGTGGTACGCGAGCTGGGTTTAGAACGTCGTGAGACAGTTCGGTCCCTATCTGCCATGGGCGTAGGAAAATTGAGAGGGTTTGCTTCTAGTACGAGAGGACCGAAGTGAACGCACCGCTGGTGTACGGGTTGTGATGCCAATTGCATTGCCCGGTAGCTACGTGCGGGATAGATAAGTGCTGAAAGCATCTAAGCACGAAACTAGCCTTAAGATGAGTTTTCCCAGATGAGAATCTGTAAGGTCCGTTTGAGACTAAGACGTAGATAGGTCAGGTGTGTAAGTGTAGTGATACATTGAGCTAACTGATACTAATGAACCGAGAGTCTTAACCTTACAACTCGGAGTTGTTTTGGAGCGCGAAGTAGAGAAAGAAGCAGTTTGTTCCGGATTGGGTTGGTGTGTTGCAGATAGCGGTAAGAAAGCGAACGAACACATTAACGAAGAAAAGAGAGGATACAGAATATGTCTGGCGGTAATAGCGCGGTGGTCCCACCTGACCCCATGCCGAACTCAGAAGTGAAACGCCGTAGTGCCGATGGTAGTGTGGGTATTACCCATGTGAGAGTAGGGTGCCGCCAGACTAATAAATAAGCGAGAGCCCAGCAGAGATGCTGGGCTTTTTTGTATCTGGTGTTTTTTTGTATATAGCGTCTAGTAGGGTATAAATAAAGAACAAAGAAGTATAAATACTCGAAATCACTCCACTTATAAAAGTAAGTAGTTACAAGTTAAGCTTATATTGACTGAAATAATGCAAATAATGTTATTATTAACTAAGTGAATAATAAAACTACTCCTAAAAAAGACATTAACATAGTAAAAGATGAATAGATTAATCGCCTTTAATAAACCATTTAATGTTATCAGCCAATTTTCAATGCATGAAAAATACAAAGCTTAAATAAGACAAGTAACCCACCACCGACTTTTAAACTCTATCCTTCAAAAGGAGAAGGACTGTAATTAATAAAAAAGCAATTGGAATATTCACAAGGTTTGCTAAAGAGTAACAACTTAAAAAATATATTATTTTTAATAAAGTGAGATAAAAATAAGATCGTTAATATAGTGTTGTAAGCCCAGATTGTTAACTGGGCTTTTGGTTATTTTATTGTTGATTTGGTGTTTTATTTTCTGTATTGACTGGGGGAATTGTTGGAGCTGATGTAGGTGGTTGAGTTTTTTGTATTTCTTCTTTTACTGCCGGAAATTCGGTAATAGAGACATGTAAACTATATTGTTTACCTTTTTCATAAGGGAAGAGAGAGGTGATTTTTTTAATAGTCTCTTCTGGATTGTCACTATTAATAGTAATATCTAATAAATTATTTTGGTGATCTAGTTTGGCGTGATGAGTTTTAGCTGCTTCTGATGATGCATTTCCTGCTTGAGTGTGAGCTGGTTCAGCTGCAAATACAGTTGCACTCAATGTGATAAGAGCTAAAGATAATAATGTTTTCTTCATTTTATTTTCCTTAAAAAAGTTAAAGTATCGATAATTTTGTTTGATACAGAATAAGGCTATAGCCAATATTTATACTACACGATTTTTGTACAAAATGTGATAAAAAAAGGATTGTTAGAAGAAATTAATAGAAATAGATTGGGATAAACAAGCAATATTTCTGCTCAAAATATTGCTTATTATTTAACTTTAGCCTAAAAGTAACGCATCATCTGTTACTTTTTCGCCGCGTGTTTTTTCAAACATATCTAATAAATCAGTAACTGTTAATTTATCTCGTTGTTCACCAGATACATCAAGTACAACTTGACCCTGATGAAGCATAACCGTTCTATTACCATATTCTAAAGCTTGTTTCATTGAATGAGTCACCATCATTGTGGTTAAATGATGTTTAGAAACAATTTCATTAGTCAGCTCTAAAACAAATTGAGCGGTTTTAGGATCGAGAGCAGCGGTATGCTCATCAAGTAATAATATTTTAGACGGTTGTAGTGTTGACATTAATAGGCTAACGGCTTGTCTTTGTCCACCAGAAAGTAATCCCATCATATCTGATAATCGGTTCTCTAGTCCTAAATTCAAAGTCGCAAGTTTTTCTTTAAATATTGTTCTGATTTTGCGATTAAGTGCAGGACATAAAGTAAAACTGTGACCACGATTATAAGCAATAGCTAGATTTTCTTCTATAGTCAGATTTTCACAAGTACCTACCATAGGATCTTGAAATACTCTGGCTACCATTCCTGCGCGCTTCCATGCAGGCCAACGAGTCACGTCTTTTTCATTAATCATTACATGTCCAGAGTCAGCAAGCAAATCACCACTAATGACATTGAGTAACGAGCTTTTACCTGCCCCATTGCTACCAATAATTGTAACAAACTCTCCTTCACTAATATTGAGATCTAAACCTCTTAATACATGATTTTCAATCGGGGTACCTTGATTAAAGGTTAATTGTAATTGTCCAACTTTAATCATGTTTACTTCCTCTTTTCTTCGAGTATTTTTTCAGTTGCTTAGGTAGAACAAGTGCTAGTACGACTAATATTGCAGTAATAAGGTTGAGATCTTCAGTACCAACACCTATTTCTTGTAGAAATTCATTACTTAGCGCAAAAGCAATAAATAATCGATATAAAATTGAGCCGAAAATCACCGCAAGCATAATTGCCCATATCCGTTTAGTAGGGAATATACTTTCACCGAGTATGATTGAAGCAAGTCCGATTACTATGGTCCCAACACCAATTGTAATATCTGCTCCACCTTGAGTTTGTACAAATAGTGAACCACCTAATGCAATTAAACCATTAGAGATTGCCATGCCTAGAATGGTAATGCCTCCTGTTGGAATGCCTTGAGATTTGGCCATTCGCTGGTTTGTCCCGGTTGCTCTGAGGGCTAGTCCCATTTGAGTATTTAAAAATAAATTTAGTAAAAACCAAAAAACAATTACAAACCCTAATACCATAAGAGGTTGAACAAGATATTGGTTACTGTAATCTTCAGCTATAAATGGTGAAAAAATAGTTTTGGCGTCCAGTAAAGATAAATTAGGTGAACCTGCCATTCTTGGTGTTTCATTCATCAGATAAGGACCAATACCTAATATTCTTAGATTGATAGAATAGAGTCCTATCATTACGATAATACTGGAAAGTAATTGTAATATATTGAGTTTAACATACAACAACCCAGTAACTGCACCCGCTAAGCATCCCGCTAACATACCAAACAGTGTAGCAAGCCAAGGATCAATCCCAATATAAATACATAAACCACAGACAGCCCCACCCAGCGGAAAACTAGCATCGGCAGTTAAATCAGGAAAATCGAGCAAACGGAAGGAAATAAAAACGCCTAAACTAACCAACGCATAAATAAGTCCAATTCCTAGAGAGCCTAGTAAAAATTCAAACGACATGAATAAAATCCATTAAAAATAACCGCCAAAAATTGGCGGTTTAGTTATACAAAGAGAAGTAATTATTTATCGACAATTTTTGCTGCTGATTTTAACACATCATCAGATAATGTAACCCCTTGGCGTTCAGCAGCTTTTGTACTAATAGTTAACTGAGTAATGTTACCGACTTGTGGTGGAATATCACCTGGTTTTTCACCATTGAGTATACGGATAACGATTTTACCCGCTTGTCGGCCAAGATCATAATAACTCATACCTAAAGCTGCAATAGCACCTCGCTCAGCTGAATCGGGATCAGATGCAAGAAGAGGAATTTTACTTTCATTGGCAACTTTTGCTAAAGCTTCATAAGCTGAGACAACATTATTATCGGTAGTGGTATAGATTAAATCAACTTTACCATTTAAGCTTCGAGCCGCAGTCGAGATGTCAGAAGTACGTTGTGCTGGAGCTGCAATAATTTTCATTCCTCTTTTTTCAAGAGCGGTTTGTAATTCTTTGAGAACAATAGTTGAATTGACTTCACTCGGACTATAAACATAACCAATGTTCTTAGCATTAGATTTTAATTTTAACATCATATCAATTTGTGTTTCTAATGGTAACAGATCAGAAACGCCTGTAACATTCGTTTTTGATGCTTCCCAACTAGGTGTCAACTTAGCTACAACTGGATCTGTAACCGCAGTAAAAACGATTGGGATAGTTTTTGTTGTAGCCACTAAAGCTTGTGAACTAGGTGTTGCGATACCGACGATAACATCGGGTTTACTTGCAACAAACTGTTTTGCTATTTGCGCGGCATTGGCGCTACTTCCTTGCGCACTCTTAAATTGTAATTTCAAATTTTCACCGGCAATATAACCATTGTCTTTTAACTCATCTTCTACACCTTTACGCACATTATCTAAAGCTGGATGTTCAACAATTGCGGTAATGGCAACAAATTTCTGTTCAGCTTTTTGATCTGCTGATGATGAAAAAGCTATGACTGATAAACCCAGTAACATAGCTATTTTTATAATAGATTTACGCATATTGGTACCTCTGTAATAATTTTTTTACAACCAAGCTAAATATGCTTTTACTATAAAGCATATTTGTGTAATTTTCTAGAGTAAAAAATGACGAAGGTGTAAATTTTAAATTACATTTTAATGGTTATGTTAATTTAAATAGCTTTAAAATTATCTTTTCACCAACAGGGAATATTATCCATTATAGTTCACTGTAGAAAACTAACTAAATTATAGAAAATCAGGTATTATTCTATTTTAAAAAGGAATACTAAATGTATTCACTTTGCCCACACAATAGTGAGCAAAATGATATTAATTTAACCATTATCAATTCTAAAATAAAGTTAAGATTATTGACCGATAACTTTATATGCTGACTGGATAATTTCTGGAGATAATGTTACTCCTTGTTTTTTAGCTGCATCCACATTCAGAACTAAACGTAGTGTTTGCCCAATTTCAGGTTTAATGTCTCCGGGTTTTTCCCCTTTTAAAATACGTACCACTAACTTACCTGATTGACGACCTACATCGTAATAACTCATGCCATATGCCGCAACCGCTCCACGTTCAATCGCATCAGGAAAAGAGGCTAACAAAGGAATTTTGTTTTCATTAGCAAATTTTACTAATGATTCATAAGCAGATACTACATTATTATCAGTAGTGGTATAGATCAAATCAACCTTACCTTTCAAAGTATTTGCCGCAGTTGAAATATCAGCGGTACGTTGTGCCGGTACTGCGAAAAAAGCAATATTTTGTTCTGCCAGTAAAGTTTGCAGGCTTTTTAGTACTACCGTAGAGTTAATCTCATTAGGGCTGTAAATATAACCTACTGATTTCACATTTGGGACAATCTTTTTCATAAACTCAATTTGCGGTCCGGTTTCTTGCTGATCGGAAACGCCAGTAATATTGGTGCCAGACGGTTCCCAATTTTTAATTAATTTGGCGGCAATAGGATCGGTGATTCCTGCAAAAACTAAAGGGATCTGCTTGGTAGCCGCTGCAGTTGCTTGGGCGCTTGGTGTTGCAATAGCTACAATTACATCTGGTTTAGCTGCAACAAATTGCCTGGCAATTTGAGCTGCTGTTGCACTACTACCTTGCGCACTTTTATACTGCACATTTAAATCATCATTTAATCTATAACCATTCTCAATCAATTCATCTTTTACACCATCACGGATTTGATCTAAAGATGGATGCTCAACGATAGCGGTAATCGCAACATTCTTAGTCGTATCAGCTAAAGTAATAAATGGAAAAAGTAATAATATTGTTAGCAAAAAGCCATAACGTTTCATATAAACACACTCGCAAACTAGTACAATAGTTCCATTCTAACGTTATAAAATAAAAATGTTAAGTTGTATTTTTGTTTTATTGAAAATTATTTTAAAGTTAAGCTTCATTGGAAAAATTATAGATAGGTTAAAAAGTTGCAGAAATGGGATATGTTTGAGTTATTCGCTTTATCACTCAAATATAGGTAAAGACCTTTTACTTAAAGCATAATTTGATTTAACTGCTTTTCTTCTTTAGGCAAAAACAAAAGGATTAATGCCACTTTTAGCAAAACCTTCTTCTTCAGTTTTCATATCCAAAATAAGGGAGGCAATATCATCTGCAATCACTTCAATGTGAGGATCTTTATCTTGATCTAAGATTTTTAAGTAGCTACAACAAGCTTCACAACATTCTGTTTTAGTTGCAGAAAGTTCATTATCTAAAGAAAAATATTGAATATCTTTCATATTATCACAACTGGTACATTTTACGCGAGGAACATACCATTCACTTTCACATAAGCTACAATGTAAATAACGTAAACCAACATTGTTGCCTAATTGAATGACGCTTGCAACAGGCATACTACTACAAACCGGGCAATACCAATGTTTATTGGTATTTTCGGCGATAGCTTTACCTTTAATTTGGCTAGCAAGTTGGCTGTAATAAACGGATAGCGCAGACCAGATAAACACTGATTCATTACCTTCCACCAGTTCAAATTCACCTTTAAGTAAATATATGGCTTTATTTTGCAATTGTTCAACACTATTTTGTTGAAGCTGTTCAATAACCTGTTTGATTTGCAAAGTTGTAGTTGGAAATGTATCTAAAATAGTTGCTAAGTAATCTTGCCATGAATTTGTCAGAGGAAAATTATTGATACTTAACGGTGGTTGATCATTGTTTAATATATTGGTCAGATCTACAGTGATAGGCTTTTGTTTAACAATATTAGCTTGTTGTTCGGCAATAGTGGCACAGAAATTTAAGTAATCACTAAACGTACTCTCTTTTGCTAAAAATCGCAAACGTTCGGCTCTATGAATGTAAAGGGTTTTTGGTGAAGGATAAAATAATAAAGGAATTTGTCTAATAACTGAATTTACAGTTTGTTGTTCAAGTTGTTCTTGTGGAATGATTTTAATGCCCATAGTTAAATTCCTACTCGTTATTATTCTTTTTATCCTTAATCTTTCCATTTCAAAAATTAATTCCGCTGAGGTTTATCAACGGAATTAATTATTTTATACAGAAAGTTTTTTATTATGCTGGTTTGTGTTCTATTTCGGTTGATTTGGTTTTAGATTCCACAGTCGCATTCGCATTTGCATTGAGTTCGTTTTGATAAACTTTTTCCATCTCTTGCTCATACCATGACGAATGGTTTTTACGCGCCCATGCACGGGATACATAACCTGTTATCATGCCTTTAATTGAGCCTTTAACCCAAATAGCCATATAGGCATGCCCAATAACTAGCAAGATCAACCCAATTGCCGCTAAAGAGTGAAAAAATATTGCAATTCGAACAACTTGGACAGGAAAATAATCCGAAACATATCTACGCCACATGATCATACCAGAGAAGAACAGCACAGATATTAACCCCATAATGCACCAGAATAAAAACTTCTGTCCAACATTATACTTACCAATCGGAATACCTTCTTCTTTCCCCATAATCACTTTTTTAAAGTTTTTAAGCCATAAAATATCATTTTTATTAGGAATATTATGATGAGCGAGTTTCAAAAACATAAACATCAACATCACAAACACAATACAACCGAGAATCGGATGTAATACTCTAACTAATTGTGGTGTTCCCAATACTAACCCAAACAATTTCATGGACGGAAAGAATAAAGATAAGCCTGAAAGTGCAGTTAAAATAAACAGACATACCATACACCAATGGCAGAAGCGAACTATAAGAGGTGTTCTTAAAATCATCCCTTTCTTATTCATGACGATTCTCCTGTTGTGATGAACTTGAGGTATTTTTACGACCGAAAATCGGCAAACCTAACCGTTTTCGAGCCTGCTGATCAGCTTCTTGCTCATGCTCAATATCTTCATCATCTACTTCGATTGCGCCAACGCCCATATAATGGAAGAGTAAACCAGCAAATGTGGCGACAAACGCAGCTGCGGAAAGTGGCTTCCAAGCACCTTTCCAGAATTTAACTATTTCGCTAATATGCGGATCTTTTGGCAAACCATGATAAAGTTCAGGTTGATCAGCATGGTGGAGTACATACATAACATGAGTGCCTCCAACGCCTTGCGGATCATAAAGCCCTGCATGTTCAAAACCCCGTTTTTTCAAATCAACGATTCGATGCTCAGCATGACGAATCATATCTTGCTTAGTACCAAAATGAATTGCGCCAGTTGGACACGTTTTTACACAAGCAGGCTCTTGACCAACAGCGACACGATCGACACATAAAGTACATTTATAAGAGTGATTATCTTCTTTACTTACTCGAGGAATATTAAATGGACAACCGGCAATACAGTAACCGCAACCGATACAATGCTCTGACTGGAAATCCACAATACCATTAGCATATTGAATAATTGCGCCTTCGGAAGGGCATGCTTTCAAGCAACCGGGATCGGCACAGTGCATACAACCATCTTTACGAATAAGCCATTCAAATTTACCATTAACCTCAACTTCGGAATATCGCATCACTGTCCATGCTTTAGGCTCTAAATCAGCCGGATTATCATAAACACCGACAGTATGACCGATTTCGGCACGAAGATCGTTCCACTCGCTACAAGCCACCTGACATGCTTTACAACCGATACACGTGGTAACATCAATTAGCTTTGCTACTTCTTGCTGATAATCTCTTGCTCGTGGCGCTGGCGTTAACGAATTTGTTGCAGAGCGACGGATAATATCTTGTGTTTGTAATGACATAATTTAACCTCCTTTTCCTATGCCGCCACGGTAACTTTTTCGATATTAACTAAGAATGATTTATATTCTGGTGTTTGTGAATTAGCATCACCAAGATGAGGCGTCAATTCATTTACCAAAAATCCTTTCTTAGTCTGACCTGTGAATCCCCATACAATTGGGATCCCAATGGTTTCGATCTCTTTACCATCAACGGTTAAGGTTGGAAGGCGTTTTGTTACCACTGCCTTTGCCTTGATATAACCTCTATTAGAGGTTACTTTCACAGTATCTCCTAATTTAATGCCTTTTTTCTTAGCCAGATTTTCACTTAATTCAATAAATTGTTCTGGCTGAGTTATTGAAGCGAGTCTTGCATGCTGGGTCCAGAAATGGAAATGTTCGGTAATACTATAAGTTGTGCCAACATAAGGGAATTCATTGGCATTACCTAATCGCGCTAAATCTTCTTTAAAGGCTCTAGCAACAGGACTATTAACTTGACTTGGATGTAGTGGATTATTTGAAATAGGTGTTTCAAACGGTTCATAATGTTCAGGGAAAGGGCCATCGACTAAACGATTTAAACAAAATAATCCGCCTAAACCATCATTATTCATAATAAATGCACCCGCTCCAGAGCTTGGTGATAATGTTGCCGTGAAATCAGCAACATCATTTCCTTCCCAATTTGTACCATTCCATTTGATTAAGACACGTTTAGGATCCCATGGATTTCCATTTTCATCAGCCGAAGCACGATTATAAAGTACGCGTCGATTCATAGGCCAAGCCCAAGCCCAACCACTATGAACACCTTTACCAGAAGGATCGCTCGGATCACGTCTTGCCATTTGATTGCCTTGTTCAGTCCATGAACCACAGAAGATCCAAATGCCTGATGAAGTTGTGCCATCCGCTTTAAGTTGTGAAAAGCCGCTAAGTTGCTGACCTTTTTTGAGGATGATATTACCGTTTGCATCAGTAAGATCGGCTAGTGCTTTACCATTATAATCTCTTGCTAGCTCTTCAGCCGCTGGCCCCTCAGGATCTTGATAATCCCAAACTAAATTATTTATCGGATCATGATAAGCGCCACCTTCTTCCGCGTATAACTCTTTAATTCTTAGAAAGATACGCGCAATAATTTCTGGATCGTATAATGTTTCATAAGGTGGTCTGGCGGCGGCCCAATGCCATTGTAACCAACGTGAAGAATTCACTATCGTGCCATTCTCTTCAGCAAAACAGTTGGCTGGCAGTCTAAAAACTTCGGTTTGGATCTTACTTGGATCGACATCGTTTGATTCGCCATGATTTTTCCAAAATTCAGCAGTTTCAGTTGGTAAAGGATCGATATTCACTAAGAATTTTAAATTGGATAATCCTTCACGAATACTATTTTTATCAGGAAGCGCTGCCAGAGGATTAAATCCTTGGCAAATAAAGCCGTTGGCTTGACCATCTCGCATCATTTTACTAAAACGTAATATGTCATAGGTTTTATCCCATTTAGGCAGCCAATCAAAACCCCAATCATTATCTTTGGTTGATTTATCACCAAACATAGACTTCATAAAGCTGACAAAGAATTTTGGATAATTTCCCCAAAAATTAACTTCGCTAGGACCAAGTGGCTTAGGTGTTTTTTCTGCTAAATACTGTTCCAGTGAAACTTGCGAGTCTTTCGGCAAGTCAAGATAGGCTGGCAGACGGTTTGATAATAAACCTACATCGGTTAAACCTTGAATATTTGAATGTCCACGCAGCGCATTAATTCCGCCACCCATTACACCAATATTACCTAAAATAAGTTGGATCATTGCTGCGGTACGGATAATTTGAGTACCATAAGTGTGTTGAGTCCAACCTAAGGCATATAAAAAAGTCGCTGCACGATCATTGGTTTTAGTACTTGCTAGTGAACGACAGACATGTAAAAAACTCTCGACAGGACTGCCGGTAACCTTATTTACCATTTCTGGTGTATAGCGACTCACGTGTTGTTTAAGTAAATTCCAAACGCAACGAGGATGATTGAGCGTCTTATCTCTAAGAGCATAACCTTTATCATCAGTTTGATATGCCCAGCTAGTCTGATCATATTGGCGATTATTAGCATCATAACCACTAAATAGTCCACTATTAACATCAAAATTAAAGTCATCACGCACAATCAAACTTGCATTACTGTGTGTCACTAAATATTCAAAATTAACTTCATTATGAGTAATGAGGTAATTGATAATACCGAGAAGAAATGCAATATCAGATCCAGAACGAATTGGCACATAATGGTCAGCAACCGATGCAGTACGATGAAAACGTGGATCAATAGCTATCAACTCAGCGCCATTACTGATTTTTGCCTCGATTGCCCATTTAAAGCCAACCGGGTGAGCTTCGGCAGCATTTCCGCCCATGACAATAACCACATTAGCATTTTTAATATCATTCCAGTTATTGGTCATGGCGCCACGTCCAAACGTTGCTGCTAAACTTGATACCGAAGGACCATGACAAACCCTTGCTTGGGTTTCAAGGCTCAACATACCAAGCGAACGAGCCACTTTAAATGCTAACCAGCCGGTTTCGTTACTAGCCGCAGAGGTGACTAGCCATCCGGTTGTTGTCCAACGATTAACCGTAGTGCCTTTTTCATTTTTCTCAATAAAATTCTTATCACGATCAGCTTTCATTAAACGAGCAATTCGATCAATAGCTTCATCCCAACTAATTCGTTGCCATTTATCCGATCCTGGCGCGCGATATTCTGGATATTTTACGCGATTTTCGCATTTAATATAATCAAGCACGCCTGCACCTTTAGGGCAAAGCGAACCACGGCTTACCGGATGATCAGGATCACCTTCGACATGGAAAATAGATGACTCTGCATTTTTTGCACCGTCTCCACGACTATAAAGAAGCATACCGCATCCAACAGAACAATAGGTACAGTTATTACGCGTCTCTTTTGATTTTATTAATTTAAATTGGCGAGTTTGGGCAAGCGCCACATTTGGGGCTAAACCCAGTGTGGCTACAGTTGTACCAGCCATGCCACCAGCACAGATCTTAAAGAACTGTCTACGGTTAAGCAGCATATGCACTCCTTAGAAAGCTGACATTACATTATGTGAATTATTATGTTGGAATATTTACACATTCCTATTGTGGTTAATAATAATCGTTTATTAAATGGAAATAAAGGAAAAAACAAGAGTGAATAGATAAAGTTTGACATAAGTCAAAAAAATAAAGCGGCATCATTATTTTATTTCTTTACAAATTTTTGTAAGTAAAGTAGCAAATATTTTATACCCAAATGACATTTTAACCTATTTGGGTATTTCATATATATCTATGAAAAAAATATGCTTGCCTATGTTGAATAGACAAGCAAAATAAGGAAGCTTAAATAAACTATGGTTTTATAAGAGGGTTAAACTCATCAATTGTTTGCATAATTCGAGTAGTAATAAGCGGTTTAAGGATTTCATTCATTTTTTCAATTTTTTGAATATTCGCCCCATCTTTATCATCCAGATAACCTTGTTCACGTAATGAGGCAACCAGTATGGAAAAGACACCTTTATCGAAAAATTCAGGCGCATTAATGCCGTGTAAAACAGACAAACGTTCAGCGATTAACCGACCTTCTTTTTCAAGGGTAGCCCGGCTGATTGTTGGGTCTTTTTGCAATAAAGAAAAAGCAATCACATAACGCTGTAGTGTATCTTTTGAAGACGATGCAATTAATTGTAAGCCTGACATTTTCAAGTAATTTAATACTAATTTATCAGATGAATTATTGATTAAATTAAGTTCTGTATAGGTTAACAAAATTTGATGTACATACTCGGTAAGTTGTTCTTCATTATGATAAAGAAATAATTCCGATTTAATTAAAGGGAACAGTAGCTTAACCTGTTCAATGACTTCATCAGTGGAGATACGATTATGTTTAAGTAAAATTCTTGCCACAATCGCCGGCGTAATAAGTAAATGTTGAATATTATTACGGTAATAAGTCATCAAAACAGCTTGTTCCGTGGTTAAACCAACAATTTCACCGACTTCATCAGTAGTAATCACAAATTTTCCCATTTCTTTGGCATGTTCAAAGAGTTCTTCAGCGGTTTGATCGGGTATAGTTATCAAATCTGAATAAGGAATATTTTTTAACAATCTTAAAAGATAATTAATATGCTCAATCAGTCTAACTTTAGTTAGTGCGCGCTGATCTGCGGCAAGTAAAATTGAGCAACATAAGTTCATCGCATTAATGGCAGCGGAAGCATTGATGCGCTCCATGATCTGTGTTGCTAATAGATTTGTTGTCGGCGTTAACCAGTTAGGGCGCTGCGTACCTGTAGGATCAATAGCGTCACGCCAATCCGGAATATGATTATTTAAAAATTGATTTAATGGGATTGGCTGTCCAAAATTAACATAACCAAAACCTAATTTTTTCAATTTAAAAAAGGCCTTAATTGTTCGCCACAAACTCTCTTTCTCTTTTTTGGCGCCGCGTAGTTCATTGGCATAAGTAGCGACTTCTAAAACATGTTCATAACCAATATAGACCGGTACAACGGTAATAGGGCGAGCATCACCTCGCAATAGGGTCTGAATAGTCATCATCAACATACCTGTTTTAGGATCTAATAATCGACCAGTACGTGAACGACCACCTTCAATAAAATACTCTACTGCATAGCCACGGATAAATAACTCAGCTAAATACTCACGAAAAACAGCAGTATAAAGTTTGTTACCTTTAAATGAACGACGAATAAAGAATGCCCCAAGATGTCTAAAAATAGGGCCCGCAGGCCAAAAGTTTAAGTTGATTCCAGCGGCAATATGTGGCGGGACTAACCCTTGACGATAAAGAACATAAGATAATAGCAAATAATCCATATGGCTACGATGACAAGGCGCATAGACAATTTCATGTCCATTTTGTGCCAGTTCACGCACGGGATCTGCGTTAGTCACTTTTAGACCTTGATATAATCGATGCCAAGCCCAAGTTAACACAAAATCAGTAATTCTCAGCATTCGATAAGAAAAACAAGCTGCGATTTCGTTTAACATGGATAATGCATTTTTCTTCGCTTTTTCAAGACTAATATTTTTGCTTTTTGCTTCTTCTTGTATCGCTTCTGCAAGTCCAGGATTATTTAATAACTTATTGAGCATTGCCTGACGGACAGGGAGTTTTGGTCCAACTGACGCGATTCGTTGTTTAGCGAAATGAATACGGGCAACACGTGCTAATTTGTGAGCTAAAAAAGAGAGATCTTGTTTATCATCAACTTTAATTTCTTTAAAGGAAACCGTTCGCGAAAAATGTGTATAGCAATCACGACCTGACACAATTATTTTATATAACTTATAAGTTGCGCCTAACACCTGTAGTGCTGGTTTTTTTTTGCCTTCCTTATCTGGACTTCGACCAAACATTACCGAAACTGGTAATAATTGAATATCAAGATCATGATCTTGTTGATGAGCTGAAATATAATCTCTTAAAATTTCTATTGCTTTATTTTGTTGACGCTTTGAGGCAAAAATACCTGGACCTTTATCAATATAGATAAAGCCCGGCACTAATTTACCATTAATGTTGATACCTTCTAACGGATCGGGGAGATCGTAACGCAAACAGAGCGAACGAACGACCATTAAATCTATATTAGAATTATAAGGCAATACATATAAAATTGGCCGATTAGTATCAAGATCTAATTCTGCTATCGGATCAGTTGGAATAGGTTTACTTTTAACAAAGAGTTTAACCGGGATTTGAATAATTGCGAAATAAGCTTTCACCCACCAAGAGAACATACAAATAAACCTTATACTTTTACGTTAATTATCTACTTAAATAATACTAAGTTATTAACCCATTAATCAAATCAAAACTGAGCGTTATAAATGATAAAACTCAATGATTCACTATTTAATTAGAAAATAGTCTTATTAAGTATATACTCGTTATTGTTTAACTGTTAGTAAATTTCCTTCATTTTTACAAGACATCTTTTAATTGTTAATCAACTTCTTATAACGTGAGTTAACTGATGTTAAAAACATATCTTAACCTTTTGCCAATAGCTAATTTTTCAGCTCAAAAGTACTTTGAGGTAATTAACCTAGCAAATTTAAACAATTTATGGAGAAATCACCCTTAAATTAAGCGTTGCTTCGATACATCACATCTAAGATATAACGTAACGCGTTAACATCTAATTGCCCTGGCGCAGAAGCATTTTTTGCTGCACCAAAAGTCATTGATGATCCAAATGTGGTTCCTGCAACTCGACTAATTGCTCCTAGCCCTGCCATAGACATGGTAATAATTGGTCTTGTTGCGTATTTTTCATTCATTTCAGTCGTTGCAGAAAGCAGCGTTAACACATCATCTGTTGTTTGTGGCATAACCGCAATTTTGGGAATATCCGCACCTAAATCTTGCATTTTTCGTAATCGATAAATAATGTCACTTTTCGAAGGCGTTTTTTGGAAATCATGGTTTGATGCAACCACAAACACTTGGTGTTGGTGGGCGACATTTATAATATCAATGACATGTTCATCACCGATAAAAACCTCAACATCAATTAGATCCACTAAACCACTTTTAGCCATTTCTTTATTCAATTCAATATAGGATTTTAGCGGCCATGGTTTAACCCCGCCTTCGTTTGCGGTTCGGAAGGTAAATAAAATTGGTTTATTCGGTAATAATTGAGTGATTTTTTTAGCAACCTCTTTAACAGCGTCAATATCATCAACTAAGTTAAAGTGATCGACGCGCCACTCTAAAACATCAAAATCAATAGCTTGTAAAAAAGTAATCTCATCAAATAGCTCAGCTTCGGTTTTTCCCACCACTGGGACAATAATTTTGGGCGCGCCAGACCCGATTTTGAGATCTTTTATAGTAACCGTTTTCATCGTATATCCTGTTATTAAAAACTCATATTAATCAATGGTAAATTCATTTTTCAAAAGGGGGAAGCAAGTTCCAATTGGCCTAAAAATTTAATCTTGCATCCGCTTTAATATGGTAATTATGATTGACGTTAAGGTAAAACATTGGTTATTAAAGATAAACGTATTTACCATTAATTATTAAATCCCATTTGTTCTTTTACATATTCAATTGGCGAATCTTCTCCCGTCCAAATTTTGATTTGTGCTGCACCTTGCCATAACATCATACCAATACCATTTAATATTTTACATCCTTGTTGTTCAGCTATCTCCAGTAATTTGGTTTTACGGGGACTATAAATGCAATCTGTTACGACTAGATCTGCTCTTAATAAAGTAGGATCGGTAATCAAGCTTTGTCCTTCCATTGGTTTCATACCAACACCGGTCGCGTTAGTAAGAACAGTACTACTAGCTAGTTCCTTACTTAGTTGATCTTTGTCAGCGAGATCATGAACGTGTACCTTACAATTGGTTTTTTCATTCAACTTTTTGGCGACAGCTTCTATTTTAGGATAGCACTCATCTTTCTGATTAAATATGGCTATTTCTTTCACACCGTCTAATGCGGCTTGCACCACAATAGCTGTTGCTGCACCACCCGCACCTAAAAGGGTTATTTTTTTATTAATAACATCAACACCAGCTTCTTTTAACATACGCATATAACCAATACCGTCAGTATTATAACCAGTTAATACACCATTATCGTTAGAAATAGTATTACATGCCCCACTCATTTCCACCGCAGGTGTCAATTTATCAAGATATTGGCAAACAAGTTGTTTATTTGGCATTGATACGGCAGAACCACGTAACCCCAATGCCCGAATACCTTTTACAGCATCAGGTAATTTTTGTTGATCAACTTCAAATGCTAAATAAACATAAGGCACATTTAATTTAGAATAGATAGTATTTTGCATTTGTGGCGATAGGCTATGACGAATCGGATAAGCGATTAAACCAATAAGTAAAAAGTGACCATCAATTTTATTTCTCATTAAAAATTCTCCATTAGTAATCTTGCGCTGAGCAGGGCTTTATTTAAGTAAGATCCTTTTTAAGGTATTATCATTATGCTCATATACATTCACTTGTTATTTTACTTTGTTTAATGGATGATTTCGATAATAGTCATCCCTGATAATTGTCCATAAGTAACTTTTAGTAAAACAGTTCATCGTATCACCATGAGTTAGCGATAACCATGAATCAACGTTAAATAGCTTGTTTTTTTATTATCTCGCTATTACTTCTCAAAAGAAGCAGTCATTTTTAACTTAAAAATTAATATTAAAAAAACATAAATTTTCTGTAATTTAAACTCTCTCAAATTGCTATAGATCAATGTATAACTATCAAAATAAGGTTCCCAATATAAACCAATTCATTGCTTAAAATATAGATTTATTAACAAATTAGCAAGTTAACGATAGAGCTATTTGAAAATAACAAATTTGATTTTTGTTCTATCAAATAAATCATGATTTTTCCTGTTATTTGAATATGAGTACCTTGTATAAATTGCACTTTCACTGTGCATAACCTAAAATAGATAGTTTTGAACGGTCTACCTAGAGTTTATTTATGGATTTTATCCTTGGGATTTTCTCATCGATTAATGCGGTTGTAATTGCGGTAATTAGTATGTTAGTACTTTCACTTTGCCGTGTTCATGTGGTTATTAGTCTGATTATTGGTGCATTTATTGGTGGGTTATTTAGCCATCTGACTTTAAACGAAACGATCAATGCTTTTAATACGGGAATTAGCAATGGTGCAAATATTGCGCTTTCCTACGCCATGCTTGGTGCCTTTGCGGTTGCCATTTCAAAATCCGGTTTGCCGGAGTTATTAGCTGATAGGGCAGTAAAGCAACTCACATCCAGTGGTGCTAAAAAACGCATCAAATGGGCATTAATTATAATTATTGCACTAGTCAGTATTTCTTCACAAAATGTGATTCCGATTCATATTGCGTTTATTCCACTTTTAATTCCACCACTTTTATACGTCATGTCACGATTACAGCTTGATCGGCGCATGATTGCTTGCATTATGACCTTTGGTTTAATCACACCATATATGTTTTTACCTGTAGGCTTTGGGAATATCTTTTTAAATCAGATATTATTAAAAAACATCATTTCATCTGGCATGGATGTCAGTCATGTTAATGTGATGCATGCAATGGCCATTCCCGCTTTAGGGATGTTTATGGGGTTACTGTGGGCTATTTTTGTAAGTTACCGCAAACCACGACAATATCAAGTTATTCATGAAACCATGAGTTCACAAGCTACAACCAATGTTAGTGTTCGTTCTCTTGTGGTTTCATTAGTCGCCATTATCTTATCATTCAGTATTCAACTTTATACTGGCTCTATGATTCTTGGCGCTTTAATTGGTTTTATCTGCTTTATTGTTTCAGGATCAATTAAATGGGGTGAGGCTGACGGGGTATTTACTGACGGTATAAAAATGATGGCAATGATAGGCTTTGTAATGATTTCCGCGCAAGGATTTGCCGAAGTGTTAAAACAGACTCATGAAATAGAGCCTTTAGTTAACAACAGTGCTACTTTATTTGCAGGTAATAAGGTTGTGGCATCATTTATGATGATGCTAGTTGGACTGGTCATAACACTCGGTATTGGATCATCATTTTCAACCGTTCCCATTATTGCTGCAATCTATGTACCACTGTGTGTGCAGCTCGGTTTCTCACCAGTTGCAACCGTGTGTTTAATTGGTGCGTCAGGGGCAATTGGTGATGCGGGTTCACCACCGTCAGATACTATCTTAGCAACCTCAGCAGGATTAAACAGTGATGGGCAGCATGATCATATTCGCGATAGTGTTATTCCGACGTTTACCCATTTTAATATTCCACTGTTTATTGCTGGTTGGCTCGGGTCATTAATTTTATAATCAATCAAAATAGCTAAATTAAGGCATGACCTTTTATGAATGATAAATCTCAGCAAAATATCCGAGCTGTCTGCGCGCAAGCTATTTTTAATGTGCTTGAACAAGGACACTCATTGAGTGCTAGTTTAACCGAGTTGAATGACAAGATACCCAATAAAGATCGCGCTTTAGTGCAAGAGATCTGCTTTGGTGTGATGCGCGTATTACCTGAACTGAATTTTTACGTTCATACCTTGATGAGTAAAGTTCTGACCGGAAAAAATCGCGTTTTACACTACTTACTATTAGTTGGCATTTATCAGATCCTTTATACTCGCATCCCAGAACACGCCGCGGTCGGTGAAACGGTTAGTGCTGTGCAGTCACTGAAAAAAGTACAACTCAAAGGATTAGTTAATGCGATTCTTCGTGAATTTTTGCGTCAACAAACCTCGTTACAGCAAAAATTTAGACAAGATAGCAAACAACATGTAACCCAAACCTTGCACCCAAGTTGGTTGTTAAATCGACTTAAACAAGCTTACCCACAGCAGTGGCAAGTTATTGTGCATGCCAATAATCAAAAACCACCAATGTGGTTACGGGTTAATCAAACGCATTATTCAACACAAGAGTATCAACAGTTGCTTAATCAGCAACAAATTGAAACTAAAAGTTATCCAGAGGTACCTGGTGCGCTCCAGTTACTCACACCGGTCAACGTTAATCAATTACCCTATTTTGCTGACGGAGCGGTGACCGTGCAAGATCTCTCTGCTCAATATGCTGCCTACTTATTAGCACCACAAGACAGCGAGCAGATTTTAGATTTATGTGCCGCGCCGGGTGGTAAAACCACGCATATATTGGAAGTTGCCCCTAAAGCTAACGTGTTAGCCGTTGATATTGATGCAAGTCGCGTTAAACGTATCTATCAAAATTTGGCACGTTTAAAACAACAAGCAGAAGTTAAAGTCGGAGATGGACTGACGCCTGAAAAGTGGTGTGCGGGGCAAGAGTTTGACCGAATTTTGCTTGATGCACCCTGTTCGGCAACCGGCGTTATCCGCCGTCATCCCGATATAAAATGGTTGCGTAGAGATAGCGATATCGCGCAATTAACTGAGCTACAATATGCTATTCTAAGCAAAATTTGGCACTATTTAAAAGTCGGTGGCACATTAGTTTATGCAACTTGTTCAATTTTACCCGATGAAAATAAATTACAAATTGAACGTTTTTTACAAGCGCATAATGATGCTAAGCTACAAGGTGAATTAAAACAATTATTACCAGCACCAGAAGGGGGGGATGGCTTCTTTTATGCAGTATTAAATAAATACTAAGAGATAAATAGTATGTGATGATCGCAAAGAAAATCTAAATCATCACATTTGATTATAATCAGCTATGTTGTTTAATGATTTCTTGTAATCGTTGGCTTTGTTTTAACGCTAACGCTTTTATTTTATCGTGGCTACTTTCAATCACTGGTGACACGCCATATATAAAAATCGGTGAAAGATATTGCATTTGCGTATAGATGGTTGAGATTTTGACTGGTTGTAAAAAATCATCGATTAAATTATGCCCATCTTGTTGATAAACTTCTTCATTGGCTCCAATGGTCAAACTCGGTAACAGTTTTTTATTTTTTAATTTATCGCCGTTAGAGCCATAGGCAAATTGGTAAGTTAATACTTCATCGAACCATATTTTTAGAATAGCTGGCATATTAAACCAATACATAGGATATTGTAAAACAATCAGATTATGCCTTAAAAGTGCAGCTTGTTCTTCTTGGACATTGATTTGATAGTCTGGATAAAGTTGATGAATATTGCGTATTTCAATATCCGGCATATTGGTTTGTACATTCTCAATAATTGTTTTGTTAGCCACAGATTGTTCAATGTTTGGATGACCTAAAATAATTAATGCCATAATGATTCCCTTTCCCTTTTTTACTATTAAAATGATAGTTTCTATCATTAGTTTATTACTAAATAACTTTATCGCAATATCTATCAAATTAGATAGTTAGGAATATTTGATGCAAACAGATAAACAACGCCCGTCAAAACGTTATAAAAATAAAATTTACTATTGCCCAATTAGTTTGGCGATGGATTTAATTGGTGGCAGGTGGAAAGGGGTGATTCTTTACTATCTGCTGTTAAGTGAAAAACGTTTTTGTGAATTAAAAACAGTGATCCCTGAAATTACGGATATGACCTTAAGTATCCAACTCAAAAAACTGGAAGATGACGGTTTAATTATGCGCACTGTTTTTGGCGATAAACCACCTTTAAAAGTCATATATAAATTAACACCACTTGGCGAGCGATTAGGCCCAGCGTTAGAGCAGCTTAGCATTTGGGGATTAACTATCTAATCGTCAATAATGATATCGATATCTATAAAAAAATTCAGAAAATGAAATTTCTGACTCTAAAAATAGGGATTTTTTGTAAAAATTATTCAGGAGTCTATACCGTTTCATTTTCTGTTTTAAGTTTATATGCCTAAAAACCGCAGTTTGGACAAATATTGGCAGATATGATAAATTTCCAATTTATTTTTGGCGTTTATAAAAGATATTTCTAATATGGCTTACACACTCACCTATAATGATCTCCCTGAAAATATACAGCATTGGCAAGGTTTACCACTTTCTTTAAATGGCTGTGAAGTCGTACCGCTTGATTATAATGCTGGCAAAACAGGATGGATTATCTATGGGCGCAAGTTAAATAAGACCATATTATCCAAATTCCAAAACCAACTAGCCATGCCAATGGTGATTGTTTCATCATGGAAAATTAAAACCTATCAAATTGTTCGTATTGCTGGCGTAATGCCTAAAAAGGCTAAATCTATATCATTGACATTAGGTATTGACGTTGCACCAATCGATAATTTACCAACCTTACATTCACCCGGATTACTGGTCATGGATATGGATTCAACGGCGATTGGCATTGAATGTATTGATGAACTAGCCAAATTACACGGCGTTGGAGAACAAGTTGCGGCGGTGACCGAACAAGCCATGCGTGGTGAACTTGATTTTGCAGCTAGCTTACGTAAACGCGTTGCAACGTTAAATGGCGCACAACAAGGGATTTTAGATCAAGTCAAAGATAATTTACCGTTAACTCCGGGTTTAACCTATTTAGTCAAAGAACTACATAAAAAGCACTGGCACGTAGCTATTGTTTCTGGTGGCTTTACCTATTTTGCTGATCATTTAAAACAACAATTAAAATTAGTCGCAGTATATGCAAATGAATTAGAGATCAAAAATAACAAATTAACCGGTAAAGTTGCTGGTCAAATTGTTGATGCAAAGTATAAAGCCAGAACATTACAACAGTTAGCAACGTCATTAGATATACCAATTGAACAAACTGTGGCGATTGGCGATGGTGCTAATGATTTGATGATGATTCGGATTGCCGGGCTTGGCGTTGCTTATCATGGTAAACCTAAAGTAGTCGAAAAAGCACGAATTAGCATTAATTATGCAGATTTAACTGGATTATGGTGTATTTTGTCTACCAGTTTGTTAAGTGAAGGTTAGGAGAAAAATTTGGCAAAAACAGTAAAGCGAGCTTATGTCTGTAATGATTGTGGGGCAGATTATCCTCGTTGGCAAGGTCAATGCAGTTCCTGTCATGCTTGGAATACTATCACCGAAGTTAGGCTAGCTAGCACTACAAACCGTAATGATCGACTGACCGGCTATGCCGGTAGTGGCGTTGGGCAAGCTAAAATTCAAAAACTATCTGAGATCAGCTTAGAAGCTCTCCCGCGATTTTCAACTGGTTTTTCCGAGTTTGATCGGGTATTAGGTGGTGGCGTTGTACCCGGTAGTGCTATTTTAATTGGTGGTAATCCTGGGGCGGGTAAAAGTACTTTGTTACTGCAAACTATGTGCAGACTCTCCTCACAAATGAATACCTTGTATGTGACAGGTGAAGAGTCTTTACAACAAGTAGCAATGCGTGCATATCGTTTAGGTTTACCAACAGATAATATTAATATGCTGTCAGAAACCAGCATTGAACAGATCTGCCTACTGGCAGAGCAATCGCAACCCAAATTAATGGTAATTGACTCTATCCAAGTGATGCACCTTGCTGATATTCAATCATCGCCCGGTAGTGTGGCGCAAGTGCGTGAAACGGCCGCTTATTTAACCCGTTTTGCTAAAACTAAAGGGATCGCTATTATTATGGTCGGGCATGTGACTAAAGATGGCTCGCTAGCAGGTCCTAAAGTGTTAGAGCATTGTATTGATTGCTCAATTTTATTAGACGGTGATGCAGATTCTCGGTTTAGAACATTACGAAGCCATAAAAATCGCTTTGGCGCAGTGAATGAACTTGGCGTATTTGCCATGACCGAACAAGGGTTAAAAGAGGTCAGTAATCCCTCTGCTATCTTCTTAAGTCGCGGTGATGAAATGTTGCCGGGTAGTTCTGTCATGGTGTTATGGGAAGGTACCCGTCCATTACTGGTTGAAATCCAAGCTCTTGTCGATCACTCAATGTATGGTAATCCAAGGCGGGTGACCGTTGGTTTAGATCAAAATCGGCTAGCTATGTTACTGGCGGTTTTGCATCGTCATGGTGGCTTGCAAATGGCCGATCAAGATATTTTTGTTAATGTAGTTGGTGGTGTCAAAGTAACAGAAACCAGCGCTGATTTAGCATTGATCGCGGCTTTAGTATCGAGCTTCCGTAATCGAGCGCTACCGCAAGATGTTGTGATTTTTGGTGAGATTGGACTAGGTGGTGAAATAAGACCGGTTCCGAGTGGGCAAGAACGAATTTCTGAAGCAGCTAAACATGGCTTTAAAAAAGCGATTGTGCCGATTGCTAATATGCCGAAAAAGAGACCTGACAATATGCAGATATTTGCAGTGAAAAAAGTGTCAGAAGCACTAGATATTTTGGGTGATTTTTAAATATCCACACCGATAAGATTTTCCGCCGATCTGATTATCGGCGGAATGTGTTAATTACTTAGATTTTCAGTTAATAACAAATTTCATAACAAGGTTTATAAGCGGTTCCTCCCGGCAATTTCATTCGATCTTGTTTAATGAAGCTACGCAATAAATTATCTAGTTGCTTCATGATCTCCGGATCACCTTGTAATTTATAAGGTCCATGTTCGGCGATTAATTTCATGCCAAACTCTTTAACATTACCAGCAACAATACCTGAAAACGCACGGCGTAAATCGGCGGCTAATAGCTCAACCGGCTGATCTTTATGCAAGTTTAATGCAGCCATATTCTCATGCGTTGGATCGAAAGGATGCTGTAGTGATTCATCAATTTTAAGTAACCAGTTAAAACCATATGCATCACCAGTGGCTAAACGTGATGATTTAACATGTTTTACTCCTTCTTTCATGATACGTGCTACTTGTTCTGGTGAATCAATCACAATTTGATAGAGTTTGGTTGCCTCATCGCCTAATGAACTACGAATAAAATTATCAATCGCAATAAAATACTCTTCGCACTCTTTAGGACCCGTTAATATAAGTGGTAGAGTTTGGGTTTTATTGGCGGGATTTAATAAAATACCTAGTATATACAGTAACTCTTCCGCTGTGCCTGGACCGCCTGGAAAGATGATAATACCATGAGCGATTCGCACAAAAGCCTCAAGACGCTTTTCGATATCCGGCATAATAATAAGTTCATTCACTAAGGCATTCGGTGGTTCAGCGGCAATAATTGATGGTTCAGTCATGCCAATAAATCGGCTATCTTTATAACGTTGCTGAGCATGACCAACAGCAGCCCCTTTCATCGGTGCTTCCATAATTCCCGGACCACAACCCGTACAGATATTAAGCTCGCGTAAACCCAGTTGCATACCGACTTGGCGTGCATAGTAGTATTCATTTTCATTGATTGAATGTCCACCCCAGCAGACAACTAAGTTTGGTTCTTCCCCTACATGAAGCGCATTAGCATTACGTAAAATAGAAAAAACCAGATTGGTGATATAAAAAGAGTGATCTCTGTCAAGTTTAACATTGGAGACTAACTGTTTAACGGCACTAATCTGACTATTTAAAAAAAGAATATCTCGCAGTACCGCAAAAAGGTTTGCTTGAATAGAACGAATTATTCGTTTATCAACAAAGGCACTTTCTGGTGCATTAACCAATTCTAATTTAACGCCACGCTCTTTGCTAATGACATTAATTTCAAAAGACTCAAATCTATCAAGTAGATCTTTAGTATTATCGGTTTTGCTACCGGCATTTAATGTCGCTAACGAACAATTTCTAAATAATTGGTAAAGTTCACTATTAGCTGACTTTTTTAAAATATCTACCTCAGCTTGAGCAAGTAAGTCCATTGAGCCTAAAGGGCTAATATGGGTGATCATCACAACCTCCATTTGACGGTTTTATCGGCAAGACTTCCATTATATACATAAACTGATCTAATAAGTAAAACAGAAAAAATAATATATTGATTTCAGATGAATTTTATATTGCGATTTTATGTTGTATTCTAATTTATTATAATTTGGATGTGGTTAATATAAGGTGAATAATAATCTCTATCGATTAATCAAGATATAACGGTAAATTTGTTGAAGATTATGATAAAGATTAATACTCTAAAATAAAAAAATAAAACCAATATAAAGGTGATGAAATATGGATGGCAATTTAAATAATAATGAATATTACCAAATTATTACTGGTTATATCACTGATTTTGAAGTTTTTGATAGTAAAAGATACTTTCTCAAGTCTCGTGAATCACTGGGTCTTCCGTCTATTGATTTATCCGAAATAGGTGAATTGGAACTTGTCAGATATGATATAAGAAAAGAGATCCATTCATTACAACGAAGCTCAAAAATTGTTACACACGACATTGTAGAGTATTTTCGTTGTAAATTAGGGGATAACCTTATTGAAGGTGTATTTGCACTTATCTCCTTCAAAGAAGGAGACTATGTAGAAATGGTGGTAGAGCTATTGCCAGGTGGCAGTTATTTTGCTTTTGCTGTACGTCGTGCAATTGATCATCGTTTATGGTTACATCCTCATGCAACGAGTGGAACGCAAGCATTAAATAAATATATGAAAAATAAGTCATCAGCAATTTACGGTACTTTTTTTATAACTAGCTTATTGGGAGTGGTATTATTGGTTTATTCTCTAATGAGAATGATAAGTGAAAAGTTAAGTTTTTTTATAATACTCTATATCTTTTTATTAATATTAGGTTTGTTTTTAGTCTTTTGTGGATATAGTTTGATATCCATGAGGAAAAACAGATCTCGATCTGGATCAAAAGTTGCGGACAAGATTTTTGCGACTTTAGGTTATCCAAATCCAAAAGAAATAATGGTTGATTTAAAAACCGATAACAACAAATATGATTTTTACAAATTAACTTCGCTTTATTTTAGTAATACAAAAGGTAGAAACAAAGTCAAAGGTGCGTTATGGCTTGCTCTGTATACTAATGCTCCCGCGATTCCTAGCTATATTAACGTTATTCATACTGAAAATAATCTAGAAAAGAGGACTGGAAATTGAGGTACAAAATGAAAAATTTTTTATTCAGCAGTTTATTGTTAATGTTATTACCTTACTTTACTTATGCGTCCGATATTGATTTGCATAAAGATAGTTATTACTTGTTAATAAAAGATAGATTAAGTGATGAAGATGATCTATTAAAAAGTATATTAGATGAATTTGTTACACAAAATAATGAGAAGATTAGTATAGCTGGTTGTGACTTAAACCATGTTGAAACAACCAAAGAAAATATTAACGCTATTTTAGATAACAGTAATTTTTATAAAGATTACGATCAAGAATTAAAAAAATATCACTTATCATTAAATGAATTTAACCGACTTTATTCAATTGATGAATCTAATTTATCTGAAGAGTGTCGTCAATTAAGTTACAAGTACATTATTCAGCTTGAAAATAATGAATTAATGATCCCATACAAAAATCTATTATCTTTTTATCAGCGCCTTTCGAAAGAAGATGAAAACAAAATAGATAATTTAAAAAATAATCAACAATGCTTTGACTCAAAGAAAACTGATGAAATGCAGTGGACGAATATCTGTTATTACAAAAATATGACCATTTTGGATGTTTATAATGCGATGGCTTTGATACCAGATTATGTTTTTAGAGAAAAAATAAAAGAAGGTAAAAATTTTTCTCACTTTTATAAAGATAAGGAGGTCAAAGTAGACTATATTTGGGACGGCACCAATAAATTAGAAATCATCCAATACTTTGCTGGTGGAGATACCGCTTATTACTTTATCTATCAAGGTGGTAAAACCAAAGTAATATCTATATATTCTGCTGATTAAAAGTTAGAAAGTAGGTTAAGTATTAATGATCGATTTGCAATACATCGATACTAAGTTATTCTGCACCAATCAAAAACCTGTTTTTTTTAAAATTCATTATTATTCAGTGAATTATTTTTATTTTCAACGTAGATAAATAAAAAACTATTTGATTATTTAATAATCAACTATAATAAACTAATCGTCATCTAAGTAATCGTTAATGCCACTACAATAAAATAAATATTTCTATTACTTATAATGACGATATATCTAATGGCAATTACAATTTAATATTTTATAAAGGTTATTATTAAATTGTTATCCATTTGATTTAATTTAATAAGTACTTGTAAGGGAATTCAATTTTCCATATTAAAGGACTCTATTATGGTACTATCCTCAATAAAAAAATGGCGATATCCGATCGTTGTAGAAGATAAGAAAAAGAAGGTTAACGCTAATCATTATTTCCGTGCATTACTATCTGCCAAAAGTGGTTTTTATCCGGTAAGTATTAATAAACTTGTACATATGGGGATCCACATTGACCAAAAGGTATTAGATGAGTTACACATAGGTAAACCATTAAAAGTAAATTGCATCGCTGATGGCGAAGTGATTGCTTATCGCGTCAATGGTCATTACCCAAAAATTGATTATGGCGAAAAAGTCGCTTTTTTCTCAACGGGATTTGTATTAGTTCGACATTTACTTGAAATGGAACGTGTACCTGAAAAAAAATCTGAAACAACAGATAGTGATCCTCCGACTGCTGACAACAATACTCCCACTCAAGCTGCTAATGCTGACACAAATTCACCGTCTGACTCAACCCCCGCCGCTGCCGATACAGCGCCAAGTCAGTCCCCTACAACAGATACAGGGACAAGTCCTGTCACTACTCCAGCTCCAACCACCACAGAGACAACAGAAAATGAAAAAAAAGAGCCGGGACATCAACTCTATTTTTACAGTCTCTATATGCATATGGCTGATTCGGCTTATTATGATAAAGATCCCAAAAAACCAGAACCAGCGCCGGCCTTTTGGGATCAAGAAACTTATCGAGTGATTGATAATCAACTTCAAAATATTGAGGGATTACGCATCCGTAAAGAACCAAAAGGTTCAATTAAAGCCGTATTGCAAAATGGAACAAAAGTTAATTTAAATCTTGCGGTTCATGATAAAGGCAAACAATGGTATGGTGTGTCATCTTTAGCTGATGGTTATACCTCTATTCCGACTTTGACACCTTTTGAATATAAAAATGGTGAAAAAATCGAAATGATTTTAGGTTGGGTTTATACCGGGGAAATGGTAAACGAATCACTATTTGAAATTAAAGAAAGTAAAGATTCAAATCTTGCAAGCTCGAAAGGATTAGCAGTAAAAAATGAAAGTGGAGAAAAAGTTATTTCAACAATACCGATTGGCACACAAATTAAGATCACCGGAACCAAAAATAAAAAAGGTTTAGTTGAATTAACCGAAATTATCCGCAATGGCAAGCCCACTATTCCATTACCCGAAACGAAAAAAATGGTTAATTTTGCTTCTTTGGAGAAGATATCCAGAGGGAAAAAATATGATGAAGTAGTGGTATTAGATAAACCTTATTCAATAAAGGCGGGTGAATTAGTTGGGCATATTGGACATTATCAAGAATATGAAGATGCAATCGATATATCCAAAAATGATGACGAAAAGTTGCAAAATATTGAAACTTTACCCGTTGACACTTTACTAAATAGATATTTCAAACCATTGCTACATATAGAATGTTTTACCTGTGAAGATTTGCCCGATTACATTACACAAACCCAGACTGAGGCAGGTAAATTGCCTGATGATGAAAAAACACTTTTAGCTATATCAAAAGGGGCAAAACTACTGGCGCATCCCAATAGAGAAGACACCACAGTAGGTAAACCCTATAAGGGTACAAAAATAAAGGTAAAAAGTAAAAATGTCGATAATAAATGGATACAAATTGAAATTAACACTTCAGAAACCGAAACCAAGACATTATGGATAGAAAATAGTGAAGAGGTGGCTAAAACAGCCAAGCCGGATGGTGAAATTGCATTAAAGGAAAACACGGTAGCATGGAGCCAACATCCTTTACAGTCCACTGAATTATCTAAAAGCACTCAAACTGTAGGTACACCATTACTGTTATCTATACATGATGAAAAATTCACCTCACGAGATAAACGAGCTGAAGATGAACAAGACACTTTATGGTGGCAAGTTGAAGCACTTGACGACAAAAATCTTCCAATAGCTGGTTGGGTGTCAAGCAAAGGAGAAGGCGTAAAAAAAGTAAGCGCTTGGGATTGGTTTGATTTTACCCAATTAACTGAAAGTGCTAGCTTATTGGAATTTTACAAAGATGTGGAATTATCTTTTAAACGAGATAAATATAATTCATCATTAGATAATTACAAACCTACCTTAAAAGCAACACTATCTATTTTAGATAAACAATATCCAACAGAATCGAAGCTATATGCTTATATTAAGGAAGTCTATTTTAATAGAATAATTGACAAAGATATTCTGACACAGGCGCTTGCTCGTCTACTTATAAACTATGAAAGTGAATGGTATTGTGAAATCGATACTGAAGGTAAAATGCCAAAATGGGAAGAGTTAAATAATGAGATGACCGATCTTGTAAAAAATCTTTTAGATTATCTGAAAAATGGAGACGAGGAAAAGAAAGAAATTTGTGTCAACGGTATATGTGTAAACCAAGGTATATTAAATAAAAAAGAAGAAATTAAAAATATGCTGGAACAAAAACGCCACGAAATTGAGAAAAAATCCGCTCAAAATGAACCCACTGAAAATAATGACAAAGCAGAGAGTGAAGAAGACAATGTAAATGATGAAATAATTACTTATCTTCAAGAACAGGCTACTCGCTGGGAAAAAGAGAAAGAGAAAATCAAAAAATGCTTATGGTGGAAAGATGTGGTTAAAGGATTAGCAAGCCAAAATAAACCAACATCCGATTCAAGCAAAACCAATGAGAATGGAGATACCTCAAACACATCAACAGAACAAACCGAAGCAAAAACACCCCCAGCTACGCTAAACCCAGACGGTAAAGCTTGGTTTATCCATCCTATTTCAATAATGATGCTAACAAATTATAAAAAAGATATTATTTTCCCATTCAAAGTAAAACCAATAAATAATTTTGATAAGCAATTTGGTGCTAATTACAATTGGACTAAAGATAATAACCAGACAATGTTTGGGTGGGGGCGCAGTGGCGGTACAAGAAAACATGCCGCAAGAGATTTATATACTGAACCATATACAGAGATTGTTGCAATTAGTGATGGTGTTATATTACAAGTTGCTCCTTTTTATTCTCAAACTGATCAAATAACAATAAAACATGAAACATGGAGTGGACGACAATTTATTATTCGTTATGGTGAAGTTGATCATGATAGTGCTAAAAAACTTAAAGTAGGTGATTTTGTCAAACAAGGAACTGTAATCGCAAAAACAGGTAAATTATTAAAAGACGGTAAACCAGAACTTGTTATAAACGGAAAAGTTATATATATGTTACATTTAGAATATTATTCCGGTAATAGTGGATTAAATTTAACAAAACCATTAAGTGACAAAGCAAACAAACCTTATGAAAGACGAAAAGATTTACTGGATCCTCTTGATATTTTGAAAGAAGGATATCGAAATTCATTTGGTGAAGATCCTCAATAAATTAGGAGTGGCCGTGTGAAAAATTTTTTATTTAGAGTTTTTTTATTATTTTCATTGCCATATTTTACTTTAGCTTCTGATATTGATTTTAATAAAAACCATTATTATTTAATAAAAATAGATAAGATAAATGTAAAAGAACAAGAAAGAGCATGGTTTGTCGGATCTTTAAATACTTTGATTAGTAGTAATGAACAAAATATAAATATTTTAGGCTGTGATTTTAAGCGTTTCGAAGTAAGTAAAGAAAATATTAATAATCAATTAAATAAAATTAATTTTTTTGATGATTATGATGAAGAGTTAAAAAAATATGGTTTATCATTAAATAATTTTAATAGCCTTTATTTTATAGATTCATCAAATCAATCTGAAAGATGTTCTAATTTAAGTTATAAAATTATCATACTACTTAATAATAATGAATTAATGATTCCTTATGAAAGATATTTAATTTTCTATAAACAATTAGCCATTACAGATGAAAATAAAATAAATAATTTAAAACACAATAAAAAATGTCTTGAAAGAAAATATTTTGAAATGGGGTCAATGGATGTTTGTTACTATAAAAATATGACAATATTAGATGTATATACAGCAATGAGTTTTGAACCTTCTAACGTATTTAGGAAAAAAATTAAAATAGGTGAAAATTTTACCGATACTTATGATGATCTTAGTGTTGAGGTCAAATATAAATGGAAAGGAAAAAATAAATTAGAAATTGAACAAAACTTTGATGGAGGCGTAACATCTTATACATTTATTTACCAAAATAATAGAACTAAATTAATAGCTAATTATTATCCTGATTAAATATTTGTAAAATGATGCTAACAAATTATAAAAAAAATATTATTTTCCCCTTAAAAATCAAAAGCAATAAATAATTTTGATAAGCAATTTTGTGTTAATTTCAATTGGGCTAAAGATAATAACCAGACAATGTTTGGGTAGGGGGGATATGGAGGTACAAGATATTTATATACTGAACCATATACATAAACTGTTGCAATTAGTGATGGAATAGTTTTAGCAATAAGAGATTTTTATGATAAGGCATATCAAATTATCATAAGACATTAAATTACTTAATGAATTAGATGAATCACGGCTAACTATTAATGGGAAGGTGATTTTTATGTTTTATCTAGAATATTATTCCGGCTCAAGTGAATTAGACTTAAAAATTCCATTGACTAATAAAGGCAATAAACCTTACGAAAGGCGTAAAGATTTATTAGATCCTCTGGAATAAGGATATCGAAATACCTTTGGGACTGCACCACACTAACTAGGAGTAATATGAAGAATTTTTTATTAAGTTATTTATTATTAATTTTAGTTTCCAATTTTGTTTTTGCATTAGATATTGATGTGAAAAACAATAATTATTATACACTAATGAAGGATAGGTTAAATAAACAAGTCACACAAACAAAAGAAGGGGAAAAATTAGTTAGAGAATTAGAACAATTAGTTACTTATAATCAACAAAAAATAGTTTTTTGGGGTTGTGATTTTAAACCGATAGAAGGAAACAAAGAGGATATTATTAAGGAATTAAAAAAAAATAATTTTTTTGAAAATTATGGCAATGAATTAAATAAATATCACTTAACATTATCTAACTTTAGTAAAATTTATACTAATGATAGGTCTAGTTCATCAACTCTTTGTAATAGTAATAATTATATGAGTATTATTCAGCTTGATAGTAATCAATTAATGATTCCATACGAAAGCCAATTAATCTTTTATAAACGTCCTTCCACACAAGAAGAGAGAAATATTAGGAATTATTATAATGGGAAATGCTATGAATTGGATCAGGTTGATATGGATTCTACTGATATTTGTTATTATAAAAATATGACCATTTTGGATGTTTATAATGTAATGAGTTTTAATTCTGATAAAATTTTTAGAAAAAAAATAAAAGTAGGAAAAAATTTCTCTGTTACTTATGATGATGAAGATATGCGTGTGGAAGTAGAATATAAATGGTCTGGTAAAAACAAATTAAAAATCACACAAAATTTTGATGGTGGAGTGACTACCTATACTTTTATCTACCAAGGTAATAAAACAAAATTAATAACAGTTTATTCACCTGAT
Source organism: Gilliamella sp. wkB108 (assembly GCF_001690195.1). Classification (GTDB taxonomy): domain Bacteria; phylum Pseudomonadota; class Gammaproteobacteria; order Enterobacterales; family Orbaceae; genus Gilliamella; species Gilliamella apicola_L. The sequence continues at coordinate 33,202 of NZ_LZGM01000009.1, forward strand.
TAAAAGAAGATAAATCACAATGATACTAAATAAAAGGAATTACCTTATCCTAGTTTTTTTAACTTTCTTTATGTCAGCTGTTTCGGCTCAAACAGAAGAGGACGAAAAGGAAGAAGAGCAATTAATGCAAAAATGGGGAGAAAGAGATTTTGCTGAAGAAGTTGGCATAGTCTCTGAGTTTCTCCTAAGTAAAGGTTATAAAATCCCTAGTGAAAAAAGTTTCAAACAAAAAAGTTGGGATTTTTTTGGTATTGATGTTGATTCAATAACATCTGATTGTCAATCTTTGCTTAGCAAGTACGATTATTGTTGTTTTACTAAAAATGGTCGTTTTTTACTTACTTATGGTGAAACATTTCGGGTTAGTGTATACGATCGTTTACAAGTTATTCTTACTCCTAAACAAGGATTAGAATTACTCAATAGCCCTGATAATGGTTTTTCTCCACATCTTATTGCTTATAATAAATTACTTTTTAATGATAATGTTGATCCTTACGTTAAAAATTATTTTTTAAAAAATCGAGCAAGTTCACTGCAAGAAGTTGTAATTTATTTTAATTATGAAACAAATAGTTTGTTATATGAAGCGTCCTTACCTGTGTGGGACGATGATTTAAGAAATATGTGGCATTTTCTTTTCTATAATAATTATCAGAAAGGATATAGAAAGCGCCTGTTGAATGATTTGTACAATCAATCTGGTCAATATTTTATATCTACTTTACTAAAGGATTTAACTAAAAATTGGCATGCATATCAGCAAGGAATTACAATTGTTGGTGATAAAAAAATTAGAATTTTGCCTATATCGCAAGATAAAGCTTTATTACATCTGATTAAATTACAAAGCCAGCATCAGGACAGTGAAACAAGTTTAGCTGATAGCCAACATAAGGCATACCAATATTTGGTTAATTTTTACAAAATAGACAATGAGCTTGAACCAAGACTCAAAGAAAATAATTATTATAATATGGGGTTAAAAGTATTAACTGAAGAACAAAAAATTATTTCTGAAGATCAATACAAATTAACAGAAAATCATTATATTACGAAATCAAATGATGATTATATCAATTTCCGCAGTGAACCAAACTCTAAAGCGACCGTTATCAGCAAATTATTAAATAATACAGATCTTATTAAAATTAACACTCAAGGAGAGTGGTTGTATGTCAAACTAACTGATAACCCATCAGTGAAAGGTTACATTCATCTAAGTCAATTAGAATATAACGATAATAATTAATTTAATGCATATATTGACGCAGTCAATTTATCAACATAATAAGGTTAAGGTTAGGTCATGATGATTAACAAAATAGGGAAAAAAATTATTATAGTTCTGGCTTTTTTTTCAATTAAGGTATTGGCTAACGCACAAGCAGAGGTTGCCCCAACTAATAATTCAGACAAAACCATAAATAAGATATCAAGACTACTTGAGCAAGAACAATATCAACCACCTGATTCAAAGAAGTTTAAACAGAAAATTGACGATTATTTTGGTCTGAATACCGGAGTAATTATGGATGATTTTTGTCAAACACATACCAGTGAAGATAATTATTATGGCATAACAAATAATGGTAAATTTATTTACTCCTGTTCATTAATGAATTTATTTTCAAATGGCACATCAGATGATGAAAAAGATAAATATGTTCAACAGCTAATTGCTTATAACAAATTACTTTTTAATGATGATGATTCTGCTAAAAATTACTTATTAAAGCATAAGTATTTTTTAGCAGAACCCGTAGTTAATTTTAACTATGAAAAAGATATTCGATTATATGAAATAGTTGTATCAAATTCAATTGTTTCCGACGAAGATGAATGGCATTTTCTATTTTATAATAACGAATCAAAAGGTTATAGAAAACGATTTTTAAATGATATGTTATTAGATAAAGCTTATTTCCGAGGTTTGTTAATGACGTTATATATCAACTGGAATAAAAAGCAAAAAAATACAAGGGTTCAAGGGAAAGAGGTAATAATTTCACAAGCAACTAAAGACAAAGCGCTTATTCATTTAATTAAATATCGTAGCTATCTACAAAATAATGGTGAAACTTTAGAGCGTAGCCAACACTTAGCTTATCAATATTTGACAGATTTTAGTGACAAAGATAATCAATTAAAAGAAAGGTTAAAGAAAAACAATTATTATGGTATGGGGATAATAGTTTCGGAAGAGAAACAAAAAGTAATTTCAAATAGCCATAATGAAATACTGGAGAATCATTATCATACAAAATCGGGCAAAAAAGATATAAATTTACACCAAAAAGCAAACATAAAATCGCCTATTATCATGAAACTAGCAAATCATACTGATGTAATAAAGCTTTATATAAACTATATAGATTTTGATAAAAATAATGAATGGTTGCATGTAAAGTTGGCTAACAATCCATCAATAAGTGGTTATATACCTATTAAATATTTAGAGTATAGCGATTAAGATTAGTTATACAAATTGCTAAATGACGCTTTATACAAAGCGATTAGTAAAAATTTGAATTGGAGACATGACTTAATGATTTAGGATGAAAAAAACAAAAACCGAAGCCAAAACACCCCGAGCCACGCTAAACCCAGACGGTAAATCTTGGCTTATCCATCCTATTTCAATAATGATGCTAACAAATTGTAAAAAAGATATTATTTTCCCAACCACACTAACTAGGAGTAATATGAAGAATTTTTTATTAAGTTATTTATTATTAATTTTAGTTTCCAATTTTGTTTTTGCGTCAAATATTGATGTAGAAAATAACAATTATTATACCTTGATAAAAGATAAATTAAATGAACAAGTTGAACAAACAGATGAAAGAGAAAGATTATTGAGAATATTAGATGATTTAGTCACTTATAATAAACAAGAAGTAATTTTTTTAGGTTGTGAATTTAAACTGCTTGGTGAAGATAAAGAAGATATTAATAATGTATTAAAAGAAAATAATTTTTTTGTTAATTATGGCAGAGATTTAAAAAAATATGATTTATTATCAAATAAATTTAGCCAACTTTTTGTAATTAATAGAAATAGTTTATCTAACAATTGTAATCAAAGCAATCATACAAATATTATCAAACTAAATAATAATGAATTAATAGTTCCTTATGAAAATCTATTAGTTTTTTATCAACGTTTGTCTAAACAAGATGAACAAGATATAAATAATTTTCATCGGTATGAAAAATGCCTTAAAACTAAGCAAGTCGACATGGATACAACAATCACTTGTAACTATAAAAATATGACTATTATGAATGTTTATAATGCATTACGTTACTATCCTGAATATATCTTCAGAAAAAAAATAAAAGTAGGAAAAAATTTCTCTGTTACTTATGATGATGAAGATATGCGTGTGGAAGTAGAATATAAATGGTCTGGTAAAAACAAATTAAAAATCACACAAAATTTTGATGGTGGAGTGACTACCTATACTTTTATCTACCAAGGTAATAAAACAAAATTAATAACAGTTTATTCACCTGATTAAAAGAAGATAAATCACAATGATACTAAATAAAAGGAATTACCTTATCCTAGTTTTTTTAACTTTCTTTATGTCAGCTGTTTCGGCTCAAACAGAAGAGGACGAAAAGGAAGAAGAGCAATTAATGCAAAAATGGGGAGAAAGAGATTTTGCTGAAGAAGTTGGCATAGTCTCTGAGTTTCTCCTAAGTAAAGGTTATAAAATCCCTAGTGAAAAAAGTTTCAAACAAAAAAGTTGGGATTTTTTTGGTATTGATGTTGATTCAATAACATCTGATTGTCAATCTTTGCTTAGCAAGTACGATTATTGTTGTTTTACTAAAAATGGTCGTTTTTTACTTACTTATGGTGAAACATTTCGGGTTAGTGTATACGATCGTTTACAAGTTATTCTTACTCCTAAACAAGGATTAGAATTACTCAATAGCCCTGATAATGGTTTTTCTCCACATCTTATTGCTTATAATAAATTACTTTTTAATGATAATGTTGATCCTTACGTTAAAAATTATTTTTTAAAAAATCGAGCAAGTTCACTGCAAGAAGTTGTAATTTATTTTAATTATGAAACAAATAGTTTGTTATATGAAGCGTCCTTACCTGTGTGGGACGATGATTTAAGAAATATGTGGCATTTTCTTTTCTATAATAATTATCAGAAAGGATATAGAAAGCGCCTGTTGAATGATTTGTACAATCAATCTGGTCAATATTTTATATCTACTTTACTAAAGGATTTAACTAAAAATTGGCATGCATATCAGCAAGGAATTACAATTGTTGGTGATAAAAAAATTAGAATTTTGCCTATATCGCAAGATAAAGCTTTATTACATCTGATTAAATTACAAAGCCAGCATCAGGACAGTGAAACAAGTTTAGCTGATAGCCAACATAAGGCATACCAATATTTGGTTAATTTTTACAAAATAGACAATGAGCTTGAACCAAGACTCAAAGAAAATAATTATTATAATATGGGGTTAAAAGTATTAACTGAAGAACAAAAAATTATTTCTGAAGATCAATACAAATTAACAGAAAATCATTATATTACGAAATCAAATGATGATTATATCAATTTCCGCAGTGAACCAAACTCTAAAGCGACCGTTATCAGCAAATTATTAAATAATACAGATCTTATTAAAATTAACACTCAAGGAGAGTGGTTGTATGTCAAACTAACTGATAACCCATCAGTGAAAGGTTACATTCATCTAAGTCAATTAGAATATAACGATAATAATTAATTTAATGCATATATTGACGCAGTCAATTTATCAACATAATAAGGTTAAGGTTAGGTCATGATGATTAACAAAATAGGGAAAAAAATTATTATA
>NZ_LZGM01000010.1 GCF_001690195.1 Gilliamella sp. wkB108
AATATATGGAAGAAAATCTTTTTATTAGTAAAGTTTTAACACTATTTAATAATAATATTACAACTCAATTAACAATTGATATCGCTTTTTGCTTTGATGACAATTATGCAATGCCTGCAGGTATTGCTATGTCGTCTGTTATTATCAATAATTCAGATAAAAATCTTGTTTTTCATTTATTTGCTAATAAAGTATCTAATGAGAAGATTTTACGTTTTAATGAATTAAATCAAAATAATGTTAGTATTATTATTTATGAGATTAATGAAAATTTCTCGGTCAATCCTGACACTTTAGTTTTACACGTTTCGGCATCAACTTGTTTACGTTTCATTGTCCCTCAAATATTGAATAAAGTCACTTCTCGAGTTTTATATTTAGATTGTGATGTCTTGTGTACCAATAATCTGAATGACTTAATTAATGTTGATTTAGAAAATAAATATTCAGCAGTAGTTTCAGATCTAGAAAAAATGCAAGAAAAGCAATGTACAGCTTGTGATATTCCTTATGGTGAATATTTTAATGCTGGGATGATTTATATTAATACTGATATGTGGGTTGAAAATAATCTTACAGAAAAAGCTTTTGCCATGATAAATAGTGGTAAAGTGTATAAATTTGCCGATCAAGATGTTCTCAATATTTTGATGCAAGGTAAGACTGTTTTTTTACCTCGACGTTTTAATAATCTTACTTCGCTTACTGTTGCTGGCAATGAAGATAATTTAGTTGTACAAGATGCTGTGATTATTCATTATGTCACCGGAAATAAACCTTGGTACAAATTATATTTAACTCCAACTTATCAAAGTTATATAGCTTCCTCTCCATGGGCAAAAGATAAATTATTATTGGCCAACGAAAATGCACCTTCAACTACTAGGCGTTATGCAAAGCTACTCGCAAGTCAACATAAATATATTACTGCTTTTAAATATTATTTACTCTATTTGAAGCATAAAATTAATAAAAAACGTTAAGGAAGGCTTTGTGATAGAAGTTGACAAGTTTATTAGTAAAAAAAATGAATTGTTATCATTTCCTTTTCTAGATAATAAGCAGATATTACATATCCTTTTGTGTTTTGATAATAATTATACTTTATCTGCTGGGGTTGATATTATTTCAGTCATTGAAAATAATTTAAATCAAAATATTCATTTTCATCTATTTACTCATAATGTTTCTGATGAAAATAGACGAAAGTTAACCTCGATTAAAGCTGATAATCTTGCTATAACTGAATATATTATTAATGAGCAATTCCAAATTAATCCAGAAAATACTGTGCAGTTTCCTATAGTTGCTTGTGTTAGATTAATTGCTCCGATGATTTTAAAAGAAGTAGCGGAAAGATTATTATATATTGATAGTGATACACTCTGTCTTAATAGTTTATCATCGATTATTGATATCAATTTAGATAATGTGATTGTAGCTGCAGTGGCTGATGAACCTTATATGCAGAAATCACAATGTGACAAATATAATATAGCTTTTGGAACTTATTTTAATTCAGGTGTGATGCTAATCAATATTGCACTATGGTGTAAAAAAAATATCACTATACAAACATTGCAATTACTTAATAGTGGGGAGAAGTATAATTACCCAGATCAGGATGTATTAAATATTGTGATTGGTGAACA
>NZ_LZGM01000011.1 GCF_001690195.1 Gilliamella sp. wkB108
TTATTAATTTTGTTAAATATAAATATTGCATTTTCAGCCAATATAAAGAAAGAGTTACGTTTTTATCAACAAATAAAATTACCTTATTCTTCTAATCAATTAAAAAAATACTATTATTGGAACAAAATTCATGAAATACAAATTTCGGCTAACAACAAAACACCACTAAGATTTAATGATCAAGATTTTTTAGTTGACGTTAAATCGGTATCTCACGATTCAGGTTTTGCTACTGGTGGCCTTTATTTCCCAGTTTTTTATTTCAAATTTAATGATATTTTATATACTGGTATTATATATATGGCTTTGGCGGAAAATGATACTAACGTTATTACTTTCCGATTAAATAGTTATAATCCGGAAGGTAAACTTATTGATGCAATATTGTTAGATCAAAGATTCGAGCCTGAAGGAGAAGTATTATATTGGAATGATTTTACTATAAAGGCAAATGGTACAATTTTAGTTAACCAAAAAGAAAAATTACTAATCGACGCAGGTCTTTCCGATTTTAAAAAAGGCGAAATTAAATCTAAAAAAAGTCAATATCAAATGACTAAAACGGGTCTTTTTAAAAAAATAAAATAAGATTTATCAAAGGTAAATATATAATGAAAACAAGATGTTATTTAGGTTTAATCTTGCTATTAAGCACACCTTGCTATAGTCAGTTGTTTAATATTCCCGAACAATATAAAGGTGATTGTTTTGTTAAGAATGTTAATTACTGGCAACAGGAAACACCAGATGTAATTCCTAATGAAAATGAGGAGTTTATTAATACTAGAAAAGAAGAAAATTGCCCTCCAAACTCGATAGAAACAGATTTTAATGATTTATACGACATAATCCATAAAAACACAGTTATATATACTGATGAAGATTTAAAACTGGTTTTAAATAAAAAAAAATATAAATACATCGATAATCAAGGAGCTCATCCTCAAAATATTATTGTAGCTGAAATAGAGTTATCATTAATGTATAAACAGGACATCAAAGATAAAATTATTTTAGCTAGTCATTTTTATAATACTCACAATACTTATTGGTTAGGTATTAATGAGTATTATATTAGTCCTAATGGTGATATTTATTTATCACAAATAAAAGATTTAGGCTTTCGTACTGAGTTTATATTTTGGAAACATTATCAAATTGATAAGGAGAATTTACAATTTAAACTAAAAAAATTATTAATCAATGATTCTTACCAATATCAAATTATTTATCCAGATCAATTTAAAGTACTAAACCAATCCTCTTCATCGGTGTTTAAAACTGACAAGCTAAAAACTTGTTATCAAGATAAATACAATATAAGGTGTAATTTTGATTCTTACCGTTATTATCACGATATATTATTACAAAAATTATCATCTTTATCAGAAAAAAATCCAGATACTCAAGAGTCTATGGAAATAATAGACAAACAAATCAATCAAATTTGTTTAACGCTTCCGTCTCCAATTCATCATAATGAACTGGCAGATTTCACTCATAAAATCACAGAATGCCTAGTGGACCAAATGAAACAAAAAATAGACAAATTAGATGAAGAATTAGATAAATAAAATAACGCTACATTATATATAAGTAATCTAT
>NZ_LZGM01000012.1 GCF_001690195.1 Gilliamella sp. wkB108
GCCGTCAATCCCCAAATCACATGATTATTATAATGATAAAAATAGAGTTGATGTTCCGATCTTTTTTGCCATTTTTTAGCTTTGTCAGGTAACAAATCAAATGGAAAATTATTCGCTGGTTTATAACCAATTAGCATGTTTGCTATTTGTGGTGGATTGTTGATAAACCAATCTATTGGCACAGTAAAAATTTCTTCAACTTCATCTGGATTAAGATGTAAATTATTTAAGGAACTAATTTCTGCAACAAAAGGGTAAATCATCATGCCAAGTGTTGCCATAAACTTAGGTAATTGGCCTAAAATGGTTATTTCATTTGCTTCAATTCCTAATTCTTCGTAAGTTTCTCTTATCGCTGTGTGTTGTGGTGAATAATCCACAATTTCGACGCGACCACCCGGAAAGCAGATATCACCCGGTTGCCATTTGAGTTTTTTTGATCTTACTTGGAATAATAATTGTAAATGTTCATCAATAGTTATAATAGGTATCAATATTGCAGCTTTATTAGCAATTACTTTAACGGATTTTTGTGTTTGAATTTGTTTGGTTATTTTTTTAATTGTGATCATAATAATTCAGTCTATTGAGATTTTAATATTTACATTCTATTTACGTTATACTAATAAAATGTTAGATTGAAATTGTGCGTAATTTAATACGCGTGTTTCACCTAAATGATGCTATGCAATATTATATCAATAACATAAAGAAAGAACTCAAAGATCTTGCAAACTTAAAACGCGAGCGTGCCTTGGTTGGCATGCCTGCTGCATTTCAGAGTGTTTTTACGTTACTGCCGGTTCTTTTTCATTACAATAGTCCTGAACTACCAGGATATATAAATGATGATATGCCGTTTGGTATTGCTTATTATCAACCTTCGGATGAAATTGTTGAATTATTAAAAAATGATTTTAATTTTACTGCTTCATCCTCAACTGTTGCTTCAGATATATCTGCTTTATATTCAATGGGTAGTACCTGTTCTATTGGTCAATCGGTTGAATCAGATTTAGATATTTGGCTCTGTATTGAAAATAGTTTGTCTGAAAATAGAAAACAAGCTTTACAGCAAAAATGCCATGCAATTGAACAATGGGCTGAAAAACAGCAGGTAAAACTAACGCTATTTGTAGTGGATGTTGATCGTTTTATTAATCAGCACCATGAATGTTTAATGGGGGAAAACTGTGGATCGGCTCAACATATATTATTACTTGAAGAGTTTTATCGTTCCGCAAATTTGTTAGCAGGCAAATTGTTATTATGGTTTGCTGTACCCTTTGACTTTACTATAAATGGCAAAAACTATACGACTTACGAAGAATGTGTTAAGGCTCTAGTTGAATTAAAGTTGATCCAACGCGATGAGTGGATAGATTTTGGATCATTAACAGGTTTATCAGCTCAAGAGTATTTTGGCGCCAGTTTATGGCAACTCTATAAAAGTATTGATTCACCATTTAAAGCGGTACTAAAAACACTATTACTTGAAGCATATTCTTGGATCTATCCAGAAAATAGAACTGTTGCTCATGAAATGAAAAATTGTATACAAACAGGCAACATACAAAATAGTCATTTAGATTCCTATTACATGCTTTTAGAAAGGATCACTAATTATCTGGTTGAGATTAAGGATTTCCAACGACTTGAATTAGTAAGAACCTGTTTTTATTTAAAGGTAAATGAAAAGTTATCTTTGCCAACAGTAACGCCTTCGTGGCGCAGAGCCGTATTAAGCCAATTGGTTGAACAGTGGGGCTGGAGTCCACAACTAATCGCCAAATTAGATGCAAGTCATACATGGAAAATAGCTCAAGTTCGTGAAGTACATGAAGTACTATTACATACTATGATGACAGGCTACCGTAATTTGCTTAACTTTGGGCGCCGTAATAATTTAGATTCTCTCATTAGCCCTCAAGATTTGGCAATTTTAACGCGTAAGCTGTATGCCTCTTTTGAAGTATTACCGGGTAAAATTACAACTTTAAAACTTAATATTTCTAATAATCTACAAGAAGATGCATTAACATTTATTCATGTCAATGAAGATAGAATAAATCGAGCTGGATGGTATGTTTACAATCAAAAACCTATTCTTAATTCAATTGTAGGCCACCAATATTTAGAATATAGTAAATATCTAGTTAAACTCGTTGGTTGGTGTTACTTTAACGGGCTAATTTCTGATTCAACCAAGTTTTTTTATCATGACGGTGATGAACGAGATAATATTAAAATCAGTAAACTGATTGACGATTTGAAAGGTTATTTTCCTATCGAAGTTGCTACGGCAACCGAAGAGCAACTTTATGGTCCATGTGAAATTCGTCAGTTAGCCATAATTTTAAATTTAGAAGAAGATCCAACCTTTGATTTAGAATTAGAAAATGATGTAAATACTAATGTACTCAATTATGGAAAAAAAGAACTTAGTTTAGTTGGATCTATCGATCTTCTTTATCGAAATTCATGGAATGAGATTCGAGTATTACATTTTAATGGTGCATTATGTGTTCTAGAAGCAATTAAAGCATTATTAAATCGTATGCATAAAGATGCTGATTTACCTGAATCAATAGAGATTTTTTGCTACAGTAAAAATCTTGATGAGGAAATTAAACAGCAAATGAAGAAATTAATGGACGATTGCGTTGAGTTACGACTTACTACTACGCAAAACAACTCTACCCAAGTACGACCATTAAGAATAGGGGGATCGTCATGGTATCTATTCTTTGAACGGCTCGGTGTATCATTTCATCAATTTGAAAATGCGATTGATTTATATGGCGCAGTATCGAATAATAAAGTACAAGGTAGACCACTAAATATTTTAGATGAAACCAATGAACTTCCTAAAGAAATAGATAGTGTCGCTTACGAAGGCATAATTCAATTCTTTTTTGAGGATACAGACACTGGATTTGATCTTTATATTCTAAATGAACATAACCAAGTCGAAATTTATCGCAATTGTAATGGAACGAAAGAAAATATGGTCAAAGATATTAATGATTTTTATGTTTTATCCGATGACCGTTTTACTTTCACAACAAGTAGTTCTGTTAATTTCAATCTACCACAATTTTATCAAATTACTTATAATAATCTTGGTGAACGCGAAATATTTCTATTAAATTAAGAAATTATAAATACTTCTGATGTTGAAAACTTTCAGGAAAGCACTACGTTTTAGTATAAAAATAGGAAAAATATAGTTTTAATAGATAAAATAATCAAATTTCTATTAAAATATTGGGAACTTTTTTTTAATTTAATAATCTAACTGTTAGTAAGCACTTTTTTGGGCCAAATAACAGTTATCAACATAATGGGGAATGGCCTTTAATGGGGGAGCAATTAACCGACCAAGTATTGATTGAACGCGTACTAAATGGCGATAAAAATGCGTTTAATTTGCTTGTGATTCGTTATCAAAATAAATTAGCTCATCTTGTTTCCCGTTATGTACTGGCTTCAGAAGTTCCTGATGTGGTGCAAGAGACCTTTATCAAAGCTTACCGATCTTTAAGCTTGTTTAAAGGTGAAAGTATTTTTTATACTTGGTTGTATCGAATTGCAGTTAATACAGCTAAAAATTATTTAACTTCTCAAGGTCGACGACCACCGGCATCAGATATAGATGCTGATGAGGCTGAGAGTTATGAAGGTGCTGATTCATTAAGGGATATAGATAACCCAGAAAGCTTAGTACTTTCAGATGAAGTTAAAAAAGTTGTATTTGAAACAATTGAAGCGTTACCGGATGATTTAAGAACAGCTATCACATTACGTGAAATTGAAGGTCTTAGTTATGAGGAAATCGCCGAAATTATGGATACACCCGTTGGAACAGTAAGATCACGGATTTTTAGAGCGCGTGATGCTATTGATGAAAAAATTAAACCATTACTTAGTTAATGGTTAACAACAAATTAACCAAAAGTAGTCATAAATTTAAGGTATCTACTATGCAAATAGAAAGTAAAGAGCAACTTTCATTACTTATGGATGGTGAATTTACAGATAAGAATGTTCTTAATGATGTGTTAAACGATGAAAGTTTGCAATCATGCTGGCATCGATATCATGTTGTAAGAGGCGTCATGCGAGGTGAATTGCATAATAGTTCCTTGACCTTAGATATTTCCAAACAAGTGGCTCAAGCGATAGCAAATGAAGATATTTATCAGCCATTAACTGATGAGCAGCCTAAACCTAATGAGGTTGTCATGCCTAAAGTTAATACATTATTTTGGGTTCGAGTCAAAGACGTTATTGGTAAGATTAGTCAAGTTGGTCTAGCGGCTTGTGTGACTTTAGCTATTATTGCTGGTGTTCAGTATCATCAAGATCAAACAAAAAATGATAATGGAGTGCCAACATTAAATACGGTACCTGTAGGCGTTAATATTGCGCCAGTTGGTGGTATAACTCAACAGAATGATCAACAGTTACTTGAGAAAAAACAATACGATAAAATTAGATTGCTTGTTCAAGATTATGAATTACAAAAAAGATTAAATGCGCATTAAGCAGAGATGAAATTTCAACGTTATTTAATCCAATTCTTTACTAAACAGAGTAGAAGGTGCATTTCTACTCTGTTTTTTGCATTTTTTTCACTATTTGTTTATGCCAATGATACAGATGAAGCGTTGATGCTTTTAAATAAGATGAATAATGCGGTACTCAATCAAAGTTATCGTATTAATTTTCTGTTACAAGACAAAAATCAATATGTAGTAACATTTGAATACACTCATTTAGGTGCGTCAAAAAAAGAAGATATTAATGCTTACTTACTTTATCTTGAAGGCCCGGCAAAAGAGATTATTTTACATAATGGTGTAACAAGTTATTTTCAACCAGATAGTCCGTCATTTTCTATAAATAGCCCTCGTATTATCGAAGCTTTCCCTGATGTTATTTATAATAATTTTACCAATCTTACAGAGATCTATGATTTTATTTTATTAGGAAAAACAAGAACAGCTAATCGAAGTGTACAACTCGTTAAAATAATTGCTAAAGATAAAGATCGTTACAGCTATATTATTTGGGTTGATGAAGAAACGTATTTACCAATTCGTATAGATTTACTCGATCAAAATAATGAAATTATTAGTCAGGTAAAAGTGGTTCAGTTAGATATGAATTTTGATAAGCAAAAAATAGCAAACTATATTAATAGTCGAACTTATCCAATTTTGTTATCAGTCGATGAACAAGATAATGCGTTAGATGAGTGGCGCTTGGCTTGGTTACCTAAAGGATTCGAAGAGATTGCAGCTTATAATGTTAACTTTTATAATTCAGAGATAGCAACCAAATTATTTTCTGACGGCGTCTTTTCGTTTACCGTTAATGTTTCCCCTGAAGTGACTAAGCAGTCTAACCAATTTATACAACAAGGTGGGCGAACAATTTTTTCAACCAATATTGCTAATAAAAATATTATTATTATTGGAAACTTACCACGGACTACTATTGAGCGTATTGCACAAAATATTGTTGAGAAATCATCACAAACCTCGCGATAACACTATGCTTAGTGGTTATTAATGTGTAAAATGCTTCTTTTCTATTTTCGTGATTATTTAAAATATTATTTTTAGCAAGTGGCATTTTAGATAATTAACAGTACATAACTAAAATACAAATTATAATTTATTGATATGAATAAAAATATCCGCAATTTTTCAATCATTGCTCATATTGACCATGGTAAATCAACGCTTTCAGACCGTATTATACAAATTTGTGGTGGACTTTCTGACCGCGAAATGGAAGCCCAAGTGCTAGATTCAATGGATCTAGAGCGTGAGCGTGGTATAACAATTAAAGCACAAAGTGTTACCTTAGATTATCATGCTAAAAATGGCCAAACATATCAGCTCAATTTTATTGATACTCCGGGTCATGTTGATTTTTCATATGAAGTTTCACGTTCACTTGCTGCTTGTGAAGGAGCATTATTAGTGGTCGATGCCGGACAAGGCGTTGAGGCCCAAACATTAGCCAACTGCTATACCGCGTTAGATATGGATCTCGAAGTGGTTCCTGTTCTTAACAAAATAGATTTACCCGCAGCCGAACCGGAGCGTGTCGCTGAGGAAATTGAAGATATTGTCGGTATTGATGCGAGTAATGCCGTTCGTTGCTCAGCAAAAACAGGTGTTGGTGTAATTGATGTCCTTGAGCAGTTAGTTAATGATATCCCACCTCCGGAAGGTGATTCTGATGCTCCACTACAAGCTTTGATTATTGATTCATGGTTTGATAATTACTTAGGTGTGGTATCGCTCATTCGTATTAAAAATGGTGAACTCCAGAAAGGCGATAAAATAAAAGTCATGAGTACTGGTATGACTTATAATGTCGATCGTCTTGGGATATTTACCCCTAAACAAGTAGATAAAGATCGTTTACATTGTGGCGAAGTAGGTTGGGTTGTTTGTGCAATTAAAGATATTTTAGGCGCGCCAGTCGGTGATACTTTAACCTCAGCACGAACACCAGCGGATAAACCTCTACCCGGATTTAAAAAAGTTAAACCGCAAGTTTATGCAGGTTTATTTCCGACAAGTTCAGACGATTATGAAGCTTTTCGTGATGCACTTGGTAAATTAAGCTTAAATGATGCTTCACTATTTTATGAACCTGAAAATTCGGGTGCATTAGGTTTTGGATTCCGTTGCGGTTTTCTTGGTTTACTGCACATGGAAATCATCCAAGAACGTTTAGAGCGTGAATATAATCTGGACCTCATTACCACAGCTCCAACGGTAGTTTACGAAGTATTAACCACTTCCAATGAGATTATTTATGTGGATAGTCCTGCTAAACTACCTGCTGTAAATAATATTCAAGAGCTTCGTGAACCTATTGCAGAATGTAATATTCTTGTACCACAAACTTATTTAGGTAATGTTATTACCTTGTGTGTTGAAAAACGTGGTGTACAAACCCATATGGTTTATCATGGCAATCAAGTTGCTTTAACTTATGAAATACCAATGACAGAAGTGGTATTAGACTTTTTTGACAAACTCAAATCAACGTCTCGAGGTTATGCGTCATTAGATTATAGTTTTAAACGTTTTCAGGTTGCCGATATGGTACGCTTAGATGTACTGATTAATGGTGAAAGAGTTGATGCTTTAGCTTTAATCACACACAGAGATAATGCCGCCTATCGTGGACGAGAATTAGTCGAGAAAATGAAAGATCTCATTCCTCGTCAGCAGTTTGATATCGCAATCCAAGCAGCTATTGGCAATCATATAATTGCACGATCAACAGTAAAACAGTTACGCAAAAACGTACTCGCCAAATGTTATGGTGGTGACGTTAGCCGTAAAAAGAAACTTTTACAAAAGCAAAAAGAAGGTAAAAAACGTATGAAACAAGTGGGTAATGTTGAGTTACCACAAGAAGCGTTTTTAGCCATTTTGCATGTAGGAAAAGATTAATCAGTTAAAGAGGAAGAAAAATGGCTGGAACATTTGCCATCATATTAACATTTGCCACATTTATTACTGGGATCTTTTGGTTTTTAGAGAAATTCAAATGGAAACCAGCAAGACAACGAAAAGTTGAAGAAGTTCGTAAACAATGTAATGGTGATGTTGATGGAAAGATACTTGCAGAGGTAGGTAAACCAAAAGGGTGGGTTGAAAGTTTAGCATCTTTTTTTCCCGTTTTATTCGTGGTGTTTTTTATCCGCTCTTTTCTTTTTGAGCCTTTTCAAATACCGTCAGGTTCAATGATGCAAACCTTATTAATTGGTGATTTTATTGCAGTCCAAAAATATTCATATGGGCTACGCGATCCTATTACCAATACGGTATTAATTCCAACGGGTCACCCAAAACGTGGCGAAGTAGCGGTATTTAAACATCCGAATGTGCCACAAATGGATTTAATTAAACGGGTTGTTGGATTACCGGGAGATAAAATAGTTTATCTTGTTAAAGAGAAAAAAATACTTATTTATCCACATTGCCAAACGGCCAGTGAAGATTGTGTAGATCAACAAAAAACCGAGCCTCTCGACTTACATTATACTGAGCCAACAATCAGCGATTGGAAAGAAGTACATCAAAATTTTAAATCAAATCCTAATTTTTATACTGTAGAGCAGTATAAAAAAGAAGGTATCGTTGATTCTGATTCATTAATTACCTTAAATATACAAATACAACAAGAAACCTTAGGTGATGAACCTCACGAGATCTTAACTACACTAGGTACACAAGAAGATCCTAACTATTTTTTCCAACAAAAAGGCCAACCTAAAGCAACTTGGGTCGTACCAGAAGGTCATTATTTCATGATGGGCGATAACCGTGATAATAGTGGTGATAGCCGTTATTTTGGTTTTGTACCAGAAAAGAATTTTGTTGGTCGAGCGACTGCAATTTGGTTTAGTTTAGAAAAACAGCCAGATGAATGGCCTACAGGTATTCGATTTAACCGTATCGGTGGTATACATTAGTTACAACTACTATGAAGAAATTTAGTCAAATACAACAAGCACTAAACTATCAGTTTAAAGATATATCCTTACTTGAATTAGCACTTACTCATCGAAGTGCTAATAAATTACATAATGAACGTTTAGAGTTTTTAGGCGATTCTATACTTAGCTTTGTGATTGCCGACGAACTTTTTCACCGTTTTGTAAAACAAGATGAAGGTGACTTAAGCCAAATGCGTGCTAGCTTAGTTTGTGGTCAAACCCTAGCTGAGATAGGCAAAAACTTTAAATTAGGTGATCATCTTATTCTTGGTCAAGGAGAGTTAAAAAGTGGAGGTTACCGACGTGAATCGATTATTTCTGATGCAGTGGAAGCCATTATTGGAGCCATTTATTTAGATAGTGATATTGAAAATATACGACGGCTAATCTTACTTTGGTACCAATCACGTTTAGAAGAGATAAAACCGGGTATTAAACAAAAAGATGCCAAAACTCGTTTACAAGAATATTTGCAAGGTATTCATCGAGAACGCCCATGTTATTTGATTATTGAAGTAACGGGTGATAATCATGAACAAGAGTTTTTAATCCAATGTAAGATTGACAATGATAACCGAGAATATTTAGGACGGGGTTTGAGTCGTCGTAAAGCAGAACAAGCAGCAGCTCAAGAAGCGTTAAAGCAATTAGGTATAAAATGACAGAAACAACACAGCATTGTGGATTTGTTGCCATTGTAGGCAGACCAAATGTGGGTAAATCAACACTATTGAATCAATTATTGGGTCAAAAGATTTCAATAACTTCGCGTAAAGCTCAGACGACTCGTCACCGGATTATCGGTATTGATACACAAGATAATAATCAAGTTATCTATATTGATACACCCGGACTGCATATTGAAGAGAAAAGAGCAATTAACCGCTTAATGAATCGAGCTGCGAGTAGTTCAATAGGTGATGTTGAACTGGTTATCTTTGTGGTTGAAGGCACACATTGGAATGATGATGATGAAATGGTTGCCAATAAACTAAAAGGGTGTAAATGTCCGGTGTTATTGGTGATTAATAAGATTGATAATGTGATAGATAAAACTCAACTATTACCACATATCCAAGAAATTAGTCAAAAAGTAGATTTTCTTGAAGTCGTACCGATTAGCGCCGAAAAAGGTGAAGGTATTGAGATCATCAAAGATATTGTCAAACAGCATTTACCGGAAGGGGAACATCATTTTCCGGAGGATTATATTACTGATCGCTCACAACGTTTTATGGCTTCTGAAATTATACGTGAAAAATTGATGCGTTTCTTAGGTGACGAATTACCCTATTCGGTCACGGTTGAAATCGAACAATTTAAAGTTGATGAACGTAACGGCATGTACCGGATTAATGGACTCATTTTAGTTGAACGAGACGGACAAAAGAAAATGGTCATCGGTAACAAAGGCGAAAAAATCAAAAAAATAGGTATTGAAGCACGTAAAGATATGCAATCCTTTTTTGACAATAAAGTCCATTTAGAACTTTGGGTAAAAGTGAAAGCTGGCTGGGCTGATGATGAACGAGCCTTACGTAGTCTAGGTTACAGTGATGATTAATTTCAACTAGGGTGTATTTGATGATCGGGGAAAATAATATATATCAGATCTAATATGACTGATAAGAAGCATCTAACCGTTATTCAAAAACAATCTGTAAATCTGTTAAATGATGAGCTAATGACACCTATATTAGCTCATAACTGACAAGTCTCAATAGGCATATTTAACTTATTGCTAACTCACCAACCTTAAACTTAACATTTTTAATGAAATCGATACGCGGCTAAAAGTATGTGATGATAATCACTTAAACTGTTTGGCCAGTATCTATTTGGTAGCTCAAGTTAATGCTGTTTTTGACCTGTTCACCATTAATACGTTTGAGTAATAACTCTATGGCAACTTTTCCTATCTCAAAACGTGGAGTGATTACTGTGGCAATTTTCTTACTATTTGCACGGCCGACTTCTAATCCATGAAAACCAGCAATAGCGATTTGTTCAGGAACAGCAATATTATAATTTTGACATTCAAGTAAAACGCCGACCGCCATATCATCATTGGTACAAAAAATACCATCCATATTTGGAAATTTCTGGATTGCTTGATGAAACATACTTTTGCCCAAATCAATAGATGATATAGCATTTGGCACGATTTGATTTGCAGTTAATCCGGCTTGTTTCATTGCTTGTTGATAACCCTGATAGCGTTGAGTATCACGAGCGCTAGCAACTGAATTAAAGTAAATGATATTTTTTTTACCAGTTGTAATCATTTGCATAATCATATCAAACGCAGCTTGTTGATTATCAAATCCTACCTGAATATCAAAAAATTTTTTGGTAATATCCATTAATTCAATCACCGGAATATTGGCTGTTTGCAAATATTGTATGGTGTTTTTAGTATGCACTTTCTCCATTAACACTAAAGCATCTATATTGTAAGATAATAAATTGATAATTTTCTCTTCTTCAATTTGCTTATCGTAATTATAGTTAGTAATAATAGTTTGATAGTGATGCGCTGAAGCAACCGATTCGATACCGGCTAACACTTCTAAAAAGATTTGATTTTTAAAAGAAGGGATCACAATACCAATACAATGACTTCGAGAGCCTAACATGATCTGAGGAGCTAAATTTGGAATATAGTGAATATCTTTAAGAACTTTGGCGATTTTTTCTCTATTTTTATCAGAGACTTGTTCAGGATTTCTCAGGTAACGACTGACAGTCATTTTTGTTACGCCAGTCAAATTAGCGATATCTTGTAAACTAATACGTTTATCTTTCATAATCCTTTATTGTTATTTAAATAAACCAGCCGAATGGATTTGCGATATTTTACCAGTAAAAAAAAGAAAATAAATAACATTAGTCATTTTCAATGGGATAAGAAGGTAATTCTAATGAATTACCTTTTGTTTTAATAATGGTATTTTGACAATTACTGTTTTGGTGCTTTTACACTAGCCATTAAAATGACGGATAAAACTAATGCTACACCCATAAAAATATAGGATGCACCGGCACTACCTGTGGCTGCATTTATCACACCAACTAACCAAGCACCGATAAATGCACCTAGTGCGCCGAAACTGTTAATTAAACCGATTGAAACACCCGATACATTACTTGGGAGCAGTTCCGGAATTAAGGCAAAAAATGGTCCATAAGGTGCATACATACAACCAGCAGCAATAGATAAAAGTACAAAACATATCCAGAAATGCTCTGAACCTAGAAGGTATGCCGAAAAAAATGCAATAGTAGCAATCAATAACAAAGGCCAAACAAACAGTTTTCGATTTTGTAGTTTATCTGATAAAAAAGAGACTACCAACATCATAGCAATCGCAACAAAATAAGGAATCGCAGCAAGCCAACCAACCGAAACAATATCAACATTACCAGCAGATTTAATAATAGAGGGCATCCACATCATAAAACCATAGACCCCGATACTCCATAAGGCATGAACAGAACAAAGCTTAATAACATTACCTGAACGGAACGCTTCACCATAATTACGCATAGGTTTGATATTTTGTTGCTCTTTATCCATAGCCGCTTTAAAATCAGCTTTTTCTTTATCGGTTAACCATTTAACTTCTGCTGGTTTATCTCGAACTAAAATCCACCAAATTATAGCCCAAACAACCGCAGGTAATCCTTCAATAACAAACATCTCACGCCAACCATAAAGATCGATTAAATGAGCTGAAACAATTGACATCCACAGTACCGTAACCGGATTACCTAAAATTAAAAAGGTATTGGCTTTTGAACGCTCAGCTTTTGTAAACCATGTACTAATATAAATTAACATTGACGGCATAACCGCTGCTTCTACTATCCCTAAAACGAAACGAATAATCATCAACGATGGAATATTACTTACCATTCCTGTTAAAGCAGCACAAAGTCCCCATAAAATTAAACAGATAAAAATCAATTTGCGGACACTACGTTTCACGGCATAGACAGAGCCAGGAACTTGAAAGAAAAAATACCCTAAAAAGAATAACGCACCAATTAATGATGACGTCCCTTTAGTGATCCCTAAATCGTCATTAATTCCAGCTGCAGCTGCAAATCCATAATTAGCTCTATCCAAATAAGCTAAACTATAAGTTATAAAAATAATTGGCATTAATCGCCACCAACGAGATGGCGCAAGTTTATTTGAAATATCCATATGAGAATTCCCGTAATTTAATAATGATTAGAAAGTGTTAGACGGAAATGTGGTTTTAAGTTGTCAATCTATTTAAATGTAAATGAATGACGATAAAGATATCTACATCTCCGTAATAAAACTAAACCGCAGCTAACATACCGCCATCGACATACAAAATGTGTCCATTAACAAAATTTGAGGCAGCTGAAGCTAAAAATACGGCAGAGCCAATAAGCTCCTCGGGCTGGCCCCAGCGAGCAGCAGGCGTTCTTTGACATAACCAGCGAGTAAATTCTTGATTATTGACCAATGCCTTACACATGTCAGTATCGAAGTAACCTGGTCCAATACCATTAACTTGAATATTGTAACGAGCCAGTTCAACACACATGCCTTTCACCATCATTTTGACGGCGCCTTTTGAAGCAGCATAAGGAGTGATAGTGTCGCGACCTAATTCACTTTGCATTGAACAGATATGAATAATTTTGCCTTGTTTACGCTTTATCATATTTTTGGCGACTTGTTGAGAGACTAAAAACACCGCTTTTTGGTTAACATTAATAATTGCATCCCAATCAGCTTCAGGAAACTCGGTGAATGGGTGACGGCGCTGGATCCCCGCATTGTTGATTAAAATATCAATTGGGCCAATCTCTTTTTCAATATGATCTATTGCAGTGGTTACGGAATTAAGATTAGTCACATCAAATCCAACCCCAATAGCATCAATACCTTGTTGTCTTATTAAATTGGCAGCGCAATCTGCTCGTTCTTGGGTAATATCGTTAATAACAATACTTGCCCCATATTGTCCAAGTCCTTTTGCCAATAAATTACCTATTCCCTGAGCTGAACCTGTAATTAAAGCGCGTTTCCCTTTCAATTCAAATAAAGATTGCATTTTAGTTCTCCTTCTATTATTTATTTCATGCAAAATGTTATGCGTAACTGTTATGCATAACAGTATTATGAAAAAAACAAAAAAGAAAGCTTACTTACCACTTATTGGCATAAAAATGTTAATTTTGTGATCAAGTTCAAATATTATCCAAAGAATATTTTTTGATATACTTTAACTAGTTAATGCTAAACTTCTATGCTTGTTTTATATATAATGTCAGTCCTACCTATTATGGATGTTAACTATCAACTTCGGAGCCTATGCATGCAGCAGTTTCGACCTATCCGTCGCGCTTTACTGAGTGTGTCTGACAAAAGTGGGATTTTGGAATTTGCCAAAGCCTTATCAAAACGAAATGTGGAACTTCTTTCTACAGGTGGTACAGCTAAACTATTAACAGAACATCAAATTCCGGTCACTGAAGTGTCAGATTATACTGGATTTCCTGAAATGATGGACGGACGTGTAAAAACCTTACATCCAAAAATTCATGGGGCTATTTTGGGGCGACGTGGCCTTGATGATGATGTCATGGAGCAACACCAAATTAAACCAATTGATATGGTGGTTGTGAACCTCTATCCGTTTGCTCAAACCGTAGCGAAAAGCGATTGCAAATTAGAAGATGCGGTTGAGAATATTGACATAGGCGGACCTACAATGGTTCGTTCAGCTGCAAAAAATCATAAAGATGTGGCAATTGTCGTTGATTGTCACGATTATTCAAATATTATTTCTATGATGGATAATCATCAAAATTCCCTCTCTTTTGAATATCGGTTTAATTTAGCGATAAAAGCGTTTGAACATACAGCAAAATATGACGGCATGATCGCAAACTACTTTGGTCAATTAGTTCCCCCTTACTTTGGTGAAACAGACAAACCTGCTGGCGAATTTCCGCGTACTTTGAACCTGCAATTTGTTAAAAAACAGAATATGCGTTATGGCGAAAATGCACATCAAGCAGCGGCATTTTATATTGAAGAAGAGGTTAAAGATGCCTGCATTGCAACCAGCAAGCAGTTACAAGGCAAAGCACTTTCTTATAATAATATTGCAGATACCGATGCGGCGCTCGAATGTGTAAAAATGTTTACTGAGCCAGCCTGTGTCATTGTAAAACATGCTAACCCATGTGGTGTAGCTATAAGCGATACTATTTTAAATGCCTATTTAAATGCGTTTAAAACCGATCCCACTTCTGCTTTTGGTGGCATCATTGCACTTAATCAAACCTTAGATGCTAAAACGGCCAAAGCAATTGTTGATAATCAGTTTGTCGAAGTGATTATTGCACCGTCAGTTAGCCAAGAAGCATTAACTATCACGGCGGCTAAAAAAAATGTACGTGTGCTTGAAAGTGGTCACTGGTCAACATCATTTAATAGAAGTTTAGACTTTAAACGTGTCAATGGTGGGTTATTAGTTCAAGAACGTGATATTGGTATGGTGTCAGATACCGAATTAAAAGTGGTGACCAAACGACAACCGACTGAAAAAGAGCTAAGTGATGCCTTATTCTGTTGGAAAGTGGCAAAATTTGTTAAATCGAATGCAATTGTTTATGCCAAAGATAAAATGACAATTGGTATTGGCGCAGGGCAGATGAGCCGAGTTTATTCAGCTAAAATTGCCGGTATAAAAGCTAAAGATGAAAATTTAGAGGTGGCAGGCTCTGTGGTCGCTTCGGATGCTTTTTTCCCTTTTAGGGACGGGGTTGATGCAGCAGCTGAGGTGGGAGTGACCTGTGTGATTCAGCCTGGTGGATCGATTCGCGATGAAGAAGTGATCCAAGCAGCAAATGAACATAATATCGCAATGATTTTTACCGGTATGCGTCATTTTAGACATTAATTATTTAATAATTATTGAATTTGAATTAGAAGAAAATAGATCACCAACTTTTGTTTTATAAAATCTATTAGTTTATCTTCATTTTTTAGGTAAAAGAATTTAAAGGATCTTGTATGAAAGTATTAGTTATTGGTAATGGCGGTCGAGAACATGCGATAGCTTGGAAAATCGCCCAATCACCAATGGTTTCAAAAGTCTTTGTTGCACCTGGCAATGCCGGTACAGCGCTAGAAGAAGCACTGGAAAATATCAATATCAAATCCACCGATGTGGGAGGATTAATTAACTTTGCTCAACAAGAAAAAATTGATTTAACTATTGTTGGACCTGAAGCTCCGTTAGTTATTGGTGTAGTTGATAGCTTTCAAAAAGCGGGTTTAAAAATATTCGGTCCTTCAAAATCGGCAGCTCAACTCGAAGGTTCGAAAGCTTTTACTAAAGATTTTTTAGCTCGACATAATATTCCTACCGCTGAATATCAAAATTTTACCGAAATTGATCCGGCGATAGCTTATATCCATGAAAAAGGTGCGCCGATAGTCATTAAAGCTGATGGTTTAGCTGCCGGCAAAGGTGTAATTGTTGCGATGACTCTCGATGAAGCAGAAACGGCAGTACGAGATATGTTAGCCGGTAATGCCTTTGGAGATGCAGGACATAGAGTGGTGGTCGAAGAATTTTTAGATGGAGAAGAGGCCAGTTTTATAGTAGTGGTTGATGGCAAAAATGTTGAGCCTATGGCAACCAGTCAAGATCACAAACGAGTTGGTGATGGTGATACCGGACCTAATACTGGTGGCATGGGAGCTTATTCACCTGCACCTGTTGTGACTGACCAAGTATTTAATCGAGTAATGGATGAAATTATTTATCCCACTGTTAATGGTATGGCACAAGAAGGTAATAGATACGTAGGTTTTCTATATGCTGGTTTAATGATTGACAAACAAGGTAATCCTAAAGTGATAGAGTTCAATTGTCGTCTTGGTGATCCTGAAACTCAACCCATAATGATGCGAATGCGTTCAGATTTAGCTGAACTGTGTTTAGCAGCTATAGACGGCAAATTAGATAGTATGCAATCACAATGGGATCCAAGACCTGCTTTAGGTGTTGTCATGGCGGCAGGAGGGTATCCGGGTCACTATAACACCCAAAATGTGATTATTGGATTACCGGAACAATCAACCGCAGATTGCAAAATTTTTCATGCCGGAACCAGTTTAGAAAAAGGTCGCGTTTATACTAATGGGGGACGAGTCCTTTGTGTAACAGCGCTAGGGAATACTGTTTTGCAAGCGCAACAAACAGTCTATGAGCAAATTAAACACATTTACTGGCATGGCTGTTTTTATCGTCATGATATTGGTTACCGGGCAATTGAGCGAGAGACGAACCAATCTTGATTTTAAAAATCTATTTAAGTAGTCAATAACCAATCAAATAGCATAATGGCGCTAAAGGCGCCATAATTTTTAATCATCATCTCTAAAAGTAACTATTTTTAGTAACCCATATTATTTATTGCAACTATTGGTGAATAATTCTGTAAAGAAGTTTCAGGATAGCTATATGTTTTAGTATATTTTGGAACAGTTTTTGCTCTATGCTAATCGTTAATAACTTGAATGAACATTTTAAGTTAAACAACTCTATGATATGCTTAACTCAATATTAGTCCAAAGGATGTACCCCATGATAAAAGATCCCTTCTACCAACGAGAAGCCGAAAAGTATGACTCACCGATTGCCAGCCGAGAACTTATTTTAGACTATCTCACTAAAGAAGCCAAACCAGCTAATTTAGAGAAAATAGCCCAAGCCGTATCCGTTAAAAATGATGAACAAAAAGAGGCTTTACATCGCCGTTTAAGAGCAATGGAACGTGACGGACAAGTCGTATTTACTCGCCGTAAATGTTATGCCTTACCTGAAAAATTCGATATGGTAAAAGGTAGTGTGATAGCTCACCGCGATGGTTTTGGATTTCTACGGGTAGAGGGTAAACCTGAAGATTACTATTTATCACCGGAACAGATGAAAAAGGTATTACAAGGTGATGTTATCTTAGCTCAACCTATCGGAAGTCAATATCGTGGTAAAACTGAAGCGCGTGTGGTACGAATTTTAGAACCACGCAGTAATCAAATTGTTGGACGATACTTTATTGAACAAGGGGTTGGTTTTGTTGTTCCTGATGATAGTCGATTGAATTTTGATATTTTAGTGGCAGGTAAAACCAATCGGACTGTGCGAATGGGATCGGTAGTGGTCATTGAGTTACAACAACGACCTGAGCGCCGTCAAAAGGCAGTGGGAACCATTAAAGAAGTACTTGGTGAAATAATGGGAACCAACTTAGCAATCGATATCGCACTTAGAAATCACGAAATTCCTTATGAACTGCCTAAAGCAGTAGAAAAAGAAGTGAGCAAATTTACCGAGCAAGTCCCAGAAAGTGCTAAAAAAGGGCGAAAAGATCTACGAGATTTACCTCTGGTTACTATTGACGGTGAAGATGCGCGTGATTTTGATGATGCCGTATATTGTCAAAAAAATCGGGGTGGAGGTTACCGCTTATGGGTAGCTATTGCCGATGTAAGTTATTATGTAAGACCAGGGAAGGCGTTAGATAAAGAAGCCTGCTCGCGAGGAACATCGGTTTATTTCCCTTCACGTGTCGTGCCAATGTTACCAGAAATATTATCCAATGGACTTTGTTCATTAAACCCACAAGTCGATCGTTTATGTTTAGTTTGTGAAATGACCGTTTCAAATAAAGGACGTTTGACTGGTTACCAATTCTATGAAGCGGTAATGAACTCTCATGCACGATTAACCTACACTAAAGTGGCAAAAATTTTACAAGGTGATGAAGAGTTACGAGAACATTATCGAGATTTAGTTCCTCATCTTGAGAATCTTTATGGTCTATATAAAGTACTTGATAAAGCACGAATAGCACGAGGCGCCATTGCCTTTGAATCCCAAGAGCCAAAATTTATTTTTAATGCTGATAAACGCATCGAAAGTATTGAAATGGCCGAGCGTAATGATGCTCACAAAATTATTGAAGAGTGCATGATTTTGGCTAATGTAGCAGCAGCAAAACTTGTATTAAACGCTCAAGTACCTTCACTATTTCGAGTACATGATAGACCTGATGAAGAGCGCATGAATAATCTTCGAAACATATTAAGTGAACTTGGTTTGACACTTGGTGGTGGGGCGACGCCTCAACCTAAGGATGTTGCACAACTAATGCTAGCTGTTGAAACACGTGCTGATAGTGAAATGTTACAAACGGTTATTTTACGCTCAATGAGACAGGCTATTTATGATCCTGAAAATCGTGGCCATTTTGGTTTGGCATTAGAAGAATATGCCCACTTTACTTCACCGATTCGACGCTATCCAGATCTACTATTACATCGCGCAATTAAATGGATTTTAGCCAACGAAAAACATAAAACCAGTAAAACAGGTGGGCATCGATACAACACTAGCGAAATGCTCTATTTTGGAGAACACTGCTCTATGGCAGAGCGACGCGCAGATGAGGCGGTGCGTGATGTGGTCGATTGGTTAAAATGTGATTATATGCAAGATCATGTTGGTGAAGTATTTAATGGTACTATTTCAAGTGTGGTTAATTTCGGCTTTTTTGTCCGACTCGACGATCTATTTATAGATGGTCTAGTGCATGTTTCATCATTGGAAAATGACTATTATAGCTTTGATGCGTCGCGTAATCGTTTGATTGGTGAAAACACTCATTTTACTTATCGTTTAGGTGATAAAGTCAAAGTTAAAGTGGATAATGTCAATCCAGATGAACGTAAAATTGATTTTTCTTTAGTTTATAGTGATAATAAACCAAAGCGTCAAGGTAAAACGCAAAAAGATAAAATTAAACAATCTTTAACCAAAAATGATGCCGATGTGCCTGTTCGACGCAAAAGTAAAAAATCTACCGGCTCAAACAACCTAAAAGCTAATAATAAAACGAGTAGTAAAGCTAAACGAAAAAAGCCTACAAAGACAAAATCAAGTAACAAAAAAACCAAGAGTAAAAAATAGATGAGTGAAACAGTTTATGGTATTCACGCGGTTGAAGCATTGCTCGCGCGTTCACCTGAAAGAATTATTGAAGTATTTATTGCGAAAGGACGCGAAGATAAACGCCTTACAGCAGTTGTTCACGAACTCGAACAATTAGCTTTACCGGTTAAAGTAACGAACCGCCAATGGTTAGATGAAAAAACACGTAACGGCGTACATCAAGGCATTATAGCCATAGTCAAAGAGAGTCGCAGTTATCAAGAAAATGATATTCCACTGTTAATGACACAAAAAAGTCATCCCGTCATTTTGATTTTAGATGGAGTCACAGATCCGCACAATTTGGGAGCTTGTATCAGGACTGCTGATGCTGCTGGTGTGGATTTTATTGTGGTACCTAAAGACCGCTCGGCATCACTTAATTCGACCGTACAGAAGGTGGCCTGTGGCGCAGCGGAAAGTGTGCCGGTAGTCCGGGTAACCAATTTGGCTCGCACTATGCGAATGCTAAAAGATGAGTTTCAAGTTTGGATTGTAGGCACTGCTGGTGAAGCCGACAAAACCCTTTATCAAACTGATTTTTATAAAACAGCCATACCATTAGCATTGGTTATGGGGGCCGAAGGCGAGGGTATGCGTCGTTTAACTAAAGAACACTGTGATGAACTAGTGAGTATTCCAATGGCTGGTATTGTATCGTCGCTTAATGTATCGGTGGCAACAGGAATTTGCTTATTTGAAATAGTTCGGCAAAAAAATAGACAATAAGGAACAAGGGATGTTAGGTATATTAAAGAAAATTTTGCCTAAAAAACAAGAGGATGAACAGTTATCAGCGCGTGATCTCAATGGACGTAATCATGTTGGTTACCCAACCCTTCAGTTGTCTCGTGAAATTGATAATTTGGTAAAAAAACAGTATAAATCAATTAAATCTGTTGTGAAAATGTATAAAGATACGCTGTTTTTTAAATGGATACCGGCAATTATTAATAGTGAACTCTCTGATGAACAATTAGCTAATCTATCAGGGCGTAACGTTCAAATGGTTTACTTATTACTTTTTCGCGATATGTTGCGTCATCTTTCAGATATTATCACCCCTAAATACGCAACGGAAAACTGGCCTGAGTTATTTGCTCAAGAGGCATTAGATGCTTGTAAAATGCTGAGTGATGCTGATGATAAAGATATTGCTAAAAAGCAGCAATTATTTGCTAATACACAGCGATTTACGGTGGATAAACCAATCGATGAAAAACATCCTGAAAATAATGAAATTCCCGATTGGGTGACTCCCATTGCTGAATTAATCATGATATCGCCGAAAATGCTTTATAAGAGTCATCGTTCCTTAGTTAATGCGATAAAACGTCCTAAAAAACGCGCCTAATCTTCTCTTTATGATACTTTTATAATGATATCTACTATAATTCAAGTAAATTCTAGGAATAGAATTTACTTGATCTTGTCATGATTAATACTCACGATAAACTGAATAAAGCTATTTCTGTTTTTTGATCAAAGAAATAATTTTTTGTTTCCATTGTCCTATCATTTTTTTCATTATTAAGACTCGGTTTTGTAATGGTTATACTGCAAAAATCAACCATATGTATAAACTCTTCTTACCTTTTCAATCATAAAAGGAATGTGTTTTTTGGGGATCTAAACAAGTTTTTAATAAAGATATTTGTAATTTCAGTTATCACCAAAAAATATCATTTTGAATTAATCAGTTAATTTATATTGCAATGGGTTGGATTAGCCGGTTAGATTTGTTTAATGTGATATCTGGATATTTATTTACTCACATTCTGGAGTTAGATTGGCTTTTATATGGATTAAGTTTAATACAACAAAGGTTATTTAATTCGATCTCTCAATCGCGGATCTATAGTGTAAAAATGCTGACCAAATTTGGTCAGCATTATTGGCTGTAAATGATTAACTTTTAATTAAGTCGATATCGATACCCAAACCTTTAGCAATACCTCCACCATAGTTTGGATGAACTTTATAAAAGTGTTGTAGCTGTCTAATTTGAATATTTCGATCCACATTCTTCATTGAACCAATAATATTATCAATCAACAGTTGTTTTTGCTCCGGAGACATTAGATTGAATAATGCTCGCGGTTGAGAGTAGTAATCATCATCAACTCGATGATTATGTCTATCCATTGTTCCTGCCGGAACATTCAATGGTGGTTCAGCATATTGAGGTTGTTGTTTTGGCGCACTATCAACACTATTAGGTTCATAATTTGGTGCATTATCAGGGCTGTAAAAGCGCATAGCACCGTCTCGCTGATAATTATGCACCGGACATTTAGCTGCATTAACAGGTAATTGTTGGTAATTAGTACCAATACGATAACGGTGCGCATCAGCATAAGCAAACACACGACCTTGTAACATTTTATCAGGTGAAAGCCCAGTGCCGGGTACAACATTACTTGGTTCAAAGGCCGATTGTTCTACTTCAGCAAAATAGTTTTCAGGGTTACGGTTAAGCTCCATTACCCCAACTTCTATGAGTGGATACTCTTTTTGCGACCATACTTTTGTTACATCAAACGGGTTTTCATGGTGATTATTGGCTTGCTCTTCTGTCATTAACTGCATATAAAGACGCCATTTCGGATAGTCGCCACGTTCAATCGCTTTAAACAAATCTTCTTGAGCTGAATCTGGATTACTGCCATCTAATTCAGCTGCTCGTTTAGGTGGAATATTTTTTATACCTTGTTCAGTTCGAAAGTGCCATTTCACCCAAAATCTTACACCATCAGCATTGATCACACTATAAGTATGGCTACCATAACCATGCATATGTCGGTAACCGTCGGGAATGCCACGATCAGAAAATAAAATAGTAACTTGATGAAGAGACTCAGGGGATAAAGACCAAAAATCCCACATCATTTGCGGATCTTTTAAATTAGTTTTTGGATCACGTTTTTGGGTATGGATAAAATCAGGGAATTTTAATGCATCTCTTATAAAAAAAACCGGCGTATTATTACCCACAATATCCCAGTTGCCTTGATCGGTATAAAATTTCACTGAAAACCCGCGAGGATCGCGAGCGGTATCTGATGATCCACGTTCACCTCCTACCGTTGAAAATCTTACAAAAACAGGTGTTTGTTTACCAATTTGAGCAAATAAGCTTGCATAAGAATATGGGGTAATATCATTCGTCACGGTAAAAGTACCATGTGCGCCTGAACCTTTGGCATGAACTCGTCGTTCAGGAATATTCTCCCGGTTAAACTGTGCCAATTTTTCAACTAATTGATAATCATCAATTAGAACTGGTCCACGAGGTCCGGCTGTTCGTGAATTTTGATTATCGGCTATTGGGGCGCCATTGTTGGTAGTTAATACTTTTTTTTCAGACATTGCAACACTCCTTTTTCTTATGTTAAAAGAGTCTTTGAGGGATAAAATACCCAATTATAGGTTGAATATTAAGTCCCCAAGACATGAATGTGGGACTTGTAGAGCGTGGTAAAAAAAGATAAACGTAATATAAACAGTAATACTTTAAAAAATTATATTTTAATTATCAAGAATAATATTATTTATTTGTAATAGTACGGTTTTCTGGCTAAATTAGCTTGCGATAACAGAAAAATAGGATTAAAGTTGAAAGACCAATTAGTAAAAAAACGAAGTAATAATGTTTCAAATAATCTAAAAATTTCGTGATTTGAGCTAAGCATAGATAATTTCAGGTAATTGCACATCCCAAGGTCTATTTTCTACCCTGTCAATTTTTTGACAAGCAAAAGCAAGCCCAATTGGTAAAATCTGCTGTGATTGATAATTAGCAAGTAAACGATCGTAAAATCCTCCTCCCATTCCCATACGATAGCCTCTTTCATCAAACGCAACAAGTGGAGTAAAAACAATATCTAAATATTGATAGGGAAGTACATTTTGCACATTTAAACGAGGCTCTAAAATACCAAATCGATTTTTAATTAATGGAGTTTGCCGGGTGTAGTTCAAAAACAGTAGATGAGAGGAGACAAAAGGGTGAATAATGGGTAAATAGACGGATTTATTTTGTTGCCATAAAAATTCAATAATTGGTTGTGTATTGACTTCACCGTCAAATGATAAAAATATTGCTATATTTTGAGCTGAATGAATGGACGAATGGTTAGCAATTTTTTCATAGATAATTTGTTGTGCATGTTGACGTTGGGATGACGTTAATTGGCGTCTTTTTTGGCGGATAATTTGGCGAATATTCATCAGTTATCACTACACAATAGAAGAGAAAACACTCCAAGATGTCGCTGGGGTCGTAACCCTTGAACCCAAGGTTCAAGGTGAACATTGTGTTCCAATCTTTAGGTTTCCTTACAAGTAAGGCATACTCACCAATTGAAAATCACTCCGTTCTTAAATTAAGAATATCGGCTCAGGGGACTAACCCTCATCACGAGCATCTCAGAGATGAATATAATAATACAAAATTTAGAAAATCATACAATACTATTTTTACTAAATTTACAAAATAAAGCCTTAATTGCTGGTATTTAGGGCTGAATCAAGTAATTGCTGCAACATTTTTAATCGATTACTAAACTCTTCACTCTTTTCTTTCTCAAGTGTAAGTTCATAAGAGATATTTAATGCTGCAGTCATTATAAGTTGTTCACTTCCTATCTGTGGTGATTTTTCGCGTAAACTACTTAGACGAGAATCTAAATCTTTTGCCGCGCTATTTAGTGCATCCACTTCATCAACAGGACAATTAAATTTTAATGTACGCCCAAAAATTTGAATAGTGACAGCTTGAGTTTTCATATTTAACCTATTGATTTATAAATTCGTTAATTTTTTTAATAATATTTTCACTGTTTAATCCGATCTCTGCTCTTATCTCTTTTTGAGATCCTTGTGGAATAAACTGATCAGGTAATCCTATATTTAAAATATCACATTTTATTTTTTTCGATAGTAAAAATTCACCGACGCCGCTACCCGCGCCACCTTTAATACTATTTTCTTCAATTGTGACAAGTATATTATGTGTTTGGCTAATCTGCAAAAGGACTTTTTCATCTAATGGCTTAACAAATCGCATATCAATTACTGTAGCATGAAGTTTTTCCGCGACTTGTAAAACTTCTGGTAATAATGTGCCAAAATTGAGTAAAGCAATATTCTCACCCTCACGGCAGATTTTTGCTTGTCCTATAGGGATTGCCTGTAAAGGACTTAATACAGCACCAATTCCTTCGCCACGAGGATAACGTACCGCAGCTGGACCATTATGTAAATAACCTGTATAAAGCATCTGCCGACACTCATTTTCATCACTTGGCGTCATAATCACAAAATTAGGCACACAGCGTAAAAAACTTAAATCAAATGCACCTTGATGTGTTTCGCCGTCAGCGCCAACAATACCAGCACGATCTATAGCCAATAAAACTGGCAAATTTTGAATGGCTATATCATGGATGAGCTGATCATAAGCGCGTTGTAAAAAAGTTGAATAAATGGCTACAATCGGTTTAAAACCACCAATAGCAAAGCCTGTTGCCAATGTTACTGCATGTTGTTCGGCTATAGCGACATCAAAAAACTGATCTGGAAAGCGGTTGGCAAACTTAGTCATGCCTGAACCCTCGCTCATGGCAGGCGTAATAGCAATTAAGCGTTTATCCTTTTCAGCCATTTCACAGAGCCAATCACCAAATACTTGTGAATAGGTAGGTACTTTTTGGGTATTAGAAGGTAATACTCCTTCATCCGGATCAAACTTGGGTACTCCATGCCATAAGGTTGGGTTTTTTTCTGCCGGTGCGTAACCTTTACCTTTTTGGGTGATCACATGTAATAACTGCGGTCCTTTTAATTGGCGAACTTTTTGTAAAGTCACAACCAGATTTTCAACATCATGACCGTCAATGGGACCAATATAATTAAATCCAAGCTCTTCAAACAAAATCGCCGGTGTTACCAGTCCTTTTAAATGTTCCTCAGTCTTTTTTAGTAGCTCTTTTAATGGTGGAATATTAGAAAGTACTTTTTTGCCACTTTCACGAAATGAAGCATAAGTTTTGCTGGTTAGAATCTGAGCTAAATGTTGATTGAGCGCACCAGTATTTTCCGAAATTGACATATCATTATCATTAACGATAACTAACATATCCGGTTTTATATGCCCAGCATGATTCATTGCTTCAAATGCCATACCTGCAGTTAATGCACCGTCACCAATAACAGCAACAACCTTACGATCTGATTGTTTTTTTTGTTCACTAATAGCTATCCCAAGCGCGACGCTAATTGAGGTAGATGAATGACCTGTAGTTAATACATCATATTCACTTTCATTGCGGTGGGGGAAGGGATGTAATCCGCCTTTTTGCCGAATAGTTAACATTTGGTCTCGGCGTCCGGTCAATATTTTATGAGGATAAGCCTGATGACCAACATCCCATATGATTTTATCAAAAGGGGTATAATAGACATAATGAAGTGCAGTGGTTAACTCAACTACCCCAAGCCCTGAGGCTAGGTGACCACTAGATTGACTTACACTCGTTAACAAAAATTGTCTTAATTCACGACAAATAGCCGTTAATTGTGACTGAGGATAACGCCTTAAATCCTCAGGTGAGTTTATCTGTTTTAACAAAGGGTAATTATTTAAATTCATTATTTAAATTTAGCTTTTAGTGATTTGTTAACTATTTCGATTAATAATATAACCGGTAAGATCGTGTAATGGTTGACTATTATAGGGTATTTGTTCAAGACTAGCGATAGCTTGTTGATAAAGTTGTTGTGTCAATTTTATTGCATTATCAAGTCCCACTAAGGCAGGGTAAGTGCTTTTTTCATGCGCAATATCGGAACCTTGTGGTTTACCCATGATGGCTTGTTCCCCAATTATATCCAAAATATCATCTTGAATTTGAAAAGCCAGCCCAATTGCTTCGGCATAGCTATCGAGTATAGCATAAAAGGGTTTGGCTATATCACCACTAGCAAAAGCACCTAACCGTATTGCTGACTTGATTAAAGCGCCCGTTTTATAGCAATGGATTTGTTGTAGTTGTTCAAGGCTAATTGATTGATGCTCTGCCTGTAAATCGAGGGATTGTCCCAAACACATACCACCTAATCCGCTCGCATTGGCGAGTTCCTTAATCATACTAATCTTAGTGTGATTATCAAGTAATTCTCCTTCAGATAGGAGTTTGAATGCCAAACTTTGTAATGCATCACCTGCTAAGATAGCTTCAGCCTCATTAAATTGGATATGACATGTTGGTTTACCGCGTCGCAAATCATCATTATCCATCGCAGGTAAGTCATCATGAATCAAAGAGTAAGTGTGAATAGCTTCAATGGCTGCAGCTGGCGGATCTAACATATTCAAAGGACAGTGAAACATTTGCCCAGTTAAATAGACTAAAATTGGGCGAATACGCTTCCCTCCAGCAAGAAGACTGTAACTCATCGCTTGCTGAAGTTTTGAGTGAGGATATTGTGCAATATAGGTTGCTAAAAATGAATCAATTCGCTGTTGTAGTGATTTAAGACTATTCATTATCATCATCAATTAAAAACTCAGATAATTCAGCATCACTATTTTCAGCTGTTAAGATCTGGATCCGTTGTTCTGCTTGTTGTAACTGTTTTTGACCTGCGCGCGCCAGTTTTACACCTTTTTCAAACTCATTTAAGGCTTCATCAAGCGGTAAGTCACCACTTTCTAATTGAGTGACAATAGTTTCAAGTTGCTTAAGTGTTTCTTCGAAACTAGGTTCTTTATCCTGTTTTTTTGCCATATGGTATTCCTCTTTGTACTTGTTGAGTATACACGCATTTTAGTTAATGGTGAATTCAGCTTTGAATCCAATATTAAACGGTATAGACTCCTGAATTATTTTTACAAATAAATTTAAGTTTTACACCATTATGCTAGTTCATTGAACGGTTAATCATCATTTTTACTATCTAACTCATCCATAGATACTAATGCAATATCTGGATTTATAGGTTTTTTCACTTCTATACCCAGCTCGCGAAATCGTTCGATTTGACCAATTACATTACCACGACCTTTAGATAATTTGTTCATTGAATTTTGATAAGTTTGCTGTGCTTTATCTAAGCAAGAACCTAAGTTCTCCATGTCTTCGATAAAACCGCGGACTTTATCATATAATTTACTGGCTCTATCGGCGATAAGTTCGGCATTGCGATTTTGGTATTCATATCGCCATAAATTATGAATCGTCCTTAACGCAACCAAGAGTGTAGTTGGGCTAACTATCATAATATTATTTTTTAAAGCATCATTAATTAATGTAGGATCGTGATCGATAGCACTTAAAAAAGCGGGTTCGACAGGTATAAACATTAAAATATAGTCTAAGGAATTAATCCCAATCAGTTTATGATAATCTTTTTGACTTAATTGTTTTAAGTGATTACGAACCGCTGTTAAGTGTTCTGCCATGGCTTTTGCTTTGGTAGCTTCATCATCGCTATTAAAATGGCGCTCATATGCAACTAAGGTCACCTTTGAGTCAATGACAACATCACCACCCTGAGGTAAATGCACAATAACATCAGGCTGTAAGCGTTGATTATTCTCATTAGTTAAGCTAACTTGCGTTTCATATTCATAGCCGGCACGTAATCCTGAATTATCCAGAATCTGGCTAAGAATAAATTCACCCCAATTGCCTTGGGTTTTATTATTACCTTTTAACGCATTAGTGAGATTAGTCGCCTCTTTGGTCATCTGTTCATTAAGCTGTTGCAAGTTACGGATCTCATGGGTAAGCGTATGGCGCTCTTTGGCTTCTTGCCCGAAGCTGTCTTGTACTTGCTTTTTAAATCCCTCTAACTGTTCTTTGAGTGGTGAGAGTAAAAAATCAAGGCTTTGCCTATTTTGTTGTTCGATTTTTTTACCACTCTGTTCAAATATCCGATTAGCTAAATTTTCAAATTGCGTGGTTAAACGTTGTTCACTCTGTTCAAGTATCGTTTGGCGTTCATGGGTCGCACTCAATGTCTCTTCAAGGCGAGTTTTTAACTCACTGATTTTGACATTTTGTGCTAGGTTTTGTTGTTGGTATTGATTTAATTCATTTTGTAACTGTTTTGTTTCATTCGCTAATGTTTGATTTTCTGCTATTTTTTGGTTTAATTGCAGATTAAATAGTTGATTTAAACTATTAATCGTTAACTGAGACTTTAACAATAAAACAAATAACACCACAGCTACTATCACTAATATAATGGCAATCCATTGTGTTAAACCTAAAGAGCCTAACATAATTAAGCCCTTTCAAAAGTAAATGAAATAACATCGTCTAATGTTGCTGAATCAAGCGCTAACATTATTAATCGGTCTAAGCCAACAGCAACACCTGCGCAGTCAGGTAATCCTGCCTCCATTGCTTCTAATAATTTAACATCAATGTTTTGTGTAGGTAGATTAAGATCGGTACGAACTTGGTTGTTTTGTTCAAAACGTGATCTTTGTTCTTGTGGATTAGTTAATTCTTTAAAACCATTAGCTAGCTCTACACCTTTATAATAAAATTCAAATCGACAAGCTACGCGATGATCTTCTGTACTAATTGCCGCTAATGCCGCTTGTGAAGCAGGGAAGTTAAACACGGCTACTGGTTTATCTTGACCTATATGGGGTTCAACACCAAAAGTGAACAGGCATTGTAATAAGGTATCTTTGTCATAACCGTCAGTATTGAGTCCAATATTGAGTTGGTTAACAGCATTAACTAACGTTGCCTGATCAGCTTCAAGGGGATCAATATTAAGATGACGTTGAAATGCCTTTTGATAGGAGATACGTTCAGCTGACTCACAATCTAAAACGGTTTGCAAAAGGTCATCCACTTCATTAATCATTTGCATCATATCAAACTGGATACGATACCACTCAAGCATAGTAAATTCAGGATTATGATAACGACTAATCTCTTCATGATTGCGAAAAGATTTACAGATTTGATAAATAGGACCACTGCCAGCAGCAAGTAGCCGTTTCATATGATATTCTGGGCTGGTGATCAAGGACATCTTTATCCCTGACTGTTCGTCTGTTTCACCGGGTTTTAAAAAAGTAGTATGGAAAGAGCTTAAATGTACGTCCGTAACAGCGTATTGGCTTAAAGTCGGCGTTTCGACTTCCAATATGCAGCGATCAGCAAAAAATTGTCTTACTTGAGAAACAATTTTAGCGCGCTTAAGTAAATTATTGATAGGTGCAGAAGGTTGCCAAGTCATAAAAATATCCATGGATTTTGATTATTTACTAAAAAGACGAGAAATAGGGATAAACCCTATTTCTTAATTACTGACGTTCATTTTGCCATATTGCGAACAAATTGTCGTATTTTTCTTGTTCCCGCCAAATATAGCTATGGAGTTGCGAAAGGAGGATTGGATCTTCTAAAATCGCTAGTTGTTGTTCTTTATTGATTTTATTCAAATCAGTTTGTTTATATAGCGCAATAAGTTCATCACGTTTTTGTTTATTCTTATCATTAACTAAATGCCTTGAGGTTGATAACGCACAAGCTAACGCATTATAAATCGGATCAATCAGTGCCATTATAAAGCCGTGTTCAACCATAGCAGCTTCAGTTGTCACCAAATATTCACCGGTTAAGGTAACAGCGCGAGTCGGGTGAGTCTCTTCTGGGGTTAAAAATAAGCCAGCTTTTTTAGCCTTCATCCCGATACTTGAAAGTCCGGAAACGCGTATAACCAGTGGAGAGATTGTCAACGGGATAAGTATAGCGATGTACCAATAGGTAAATTGTGGATTTAACCAAATAATGATCCACAGCCAAACAATACCTAATAACGAGAGTGGCCAACAAAAATAAAAAGATTCACCCCAAGTTAACACATCATCGTTTCTTGACGGTGATTTCCATTGAATTTTACTGCCCATCCAGGCTTTTAATACAAATTTACTGTGAAAGATCATGCGGATCGGCGCTAAAATCATTGACCATAACATCTCAATAAATATGGAGAGTGTAAGTTTAAAAATTCCACCAACATCTTTTGCGCCAGTTCGGGCAATAATAATGGAATAACTGAAAAATTTCGGTGCGAACAGTAAAAACATGGTTGTCGATAAAAGCTGTATGGCTAAATTTTCATCCCACCTCGGCCATGTTGGATAAAACTGGTTAGGTTGGAAGAAATATTGTTGGTCAGAGAGATTAAACACTAATAATAACAGTGTGGAAAAAATCAAGAATATTAACCAGAGTAAAGAGGATATATATGCCATACCACTGGTTGCAAACATGACTCTGTGAGTTAAAGTGATGCCACTTTTAAATATTAATTTAAGGTTGATCAAATTACCCATACACCAACGATTATCACGTTTAAGATCTTCAATCATATTACCCGGTAACTCTTCATAACTACCATTCATATTATAAGCGATCCAAACACCATAACCGGCTCGACGCATTAAAGCTGCTTCAACCAGATCATGTGATAAAATATGCAAAGGGCCTTTACGTTTTTTCAGTGGTGATAAAATACAATGCTCAATAAAAGGTTTTAAGCGGATCATAGCATTATGCCCCCAATACTGGGCTTCACTTAATTGCCAGAAGTGGGTACCTGAACAGAAAATATCACTGTAAATTTGGTTAGCAAATTGTTGGATGCGCCCATATAGGGTTTTCATCCTGACTGATTTAGGTGGAGATTGTAAGATCCCTGCCTTTGGCGTCATCTCCATCATCGCAACCATGCTCAAAATACAATCACCAGTCATAATGCTATCGGCATCGAGAATCATCATATATTCATAAAGATGTCCCCAACGACGGCAAAAGTCATCAATGTTACCACTTTTACGTTTTACCCGACGTTTACGGTGACGATAAAAGATAT
The DNA here is from genome assembly GCF_001690195.1 of Gilliamella sp. wkB108. Classification (GTDB taxonomy): domain Bacteria; phylum Pseudomonadota; class Gammaproteobacteria; order Enterobacterales; family Orbaceae; genus Gilliamella; species Gilliamella apicola_L. Next base: position 31,498 of record NZ_LZGM01000012.1, read on the forward strand.
TGCAACCATTATCTGCTTTTTGTGCATTAAAGTCAGCCCATGCCTTAAGTTCATTAACATAGATATCTGGATCGTTAGTATCACTTAAAATATAGAAATCACAACATTGAGCATGTCCTGTCTCTATTAATGACTGGTAGGTTGCTTGTAATCCAGCAAAAACGCGGGCGACATCTTCATTACAAATAGGCATCACCAGTGCTGTTCGGTGTTTAGGGTCAATATGTGCGGCAGGATCTTTCGGAATTGGAATAGTATAACGGTCTTTCCCCATAACCGCCAAAATTAATCCCATTATGCTAGTCCAAAAGCCAATAGAGATCCAAAAAAATAAAATGGCAAATAATCCTATGATAATCCATTGTATAATATAAGGAATTATACTATAAATAGCTAATTCAGGATTAATCTCCCAGTTACTCCAAAAGCTAATTCGATGCCAGCTTTGGTAGGGTAGTAGCGACGATAAATAGAAGGTTCCAAAGTAGGTTTGAACTACAATGAAAGCTAACATAATTAAACGACGTATTATGGCAATAAAATTAATACCCGCTTTTATTGTAGCTTTACAGCGTTGATTCCAGCGTTGTGGTTGAATCGCTACCCGATCAATTTCGGGATAACTAGGTTGTTGCTCTCTTTCATCATTAAAAGTTGTTGTTTGTCCAATTTGTTTTAAACGATGTTTTAAAAACGTTAAATCATTGGACAGATCTTCATTGTTTTCTGATTTCGAACGCCAATTGTTGGCGTCAGAAAGGTTTGAAAAGTAATCTATTTTCATCTTATTATCTTATTATTATAATAATTATTGTGCAGGATATTGCCCACTCCACGTTTCAGATAAAACTTCATTTGTTTTTTCTGATAATAATTGAATGCGAATATCCGTGGCCTTTTTATTGTCTTCAACATTGAAGCGAACCAGTACTCGCCACCCCTTAATAATCGGGTTATATTGTGCTTCACAACTGACAATAGAACCATTATTAATGCTTGAATTAATTTTAACTGGTATTTGTTTAGAAAGTTGCGGTCCAGCAAAATCAATTACATAGGCGTTAGAACCGTCCAGTTTACGAACTAAATTAGCTTGTTTTATATCACCTAGTGATAAACGTGTACTAATTGCTCTTGCTACACTATCTGGATAACGTTGTAACTCATTTAAGGAGTAATGTAAACGATATTTAATATCAAGTGTATCGCCACCTTTATATTGTTTTTGCGGTACCCAAAAAGCCACGATATTGTCGTTTGTTTCATCTGCTGTTGGGATTTCAACAAGTTCAACACGCCCTTTTTGCCAATCACCTAATATTTCAGTCCAAACACTTGGCCGTCTTTCATAGTGATCATCAAGATCTTGGTAATCATCAAAGCCTTTATCTCTCTGTATTAATCCGAATGATTTAGGATTTTCTAAAGTATATGAAGAAAATGATAAGCGTTTAGGGTTATTTAATGGACGCCAAATCCATTCATTATTATTGGCTAAAATTGATAAACCATTAGAATCATGCATCGCTGGGCGATAATTTAATAAAGGTGAAGGCTGATTAGGTCCAAACAAGAACATACTTGTTAAAGGTGCAATACCAAGTTTTTTAACCGAGTCACGGAAAAATATTTTGGCTTCTACTGTGACGGTAGTATCAACACTTGGTACTAAAGTTAGTTTATAAGCACCAGCAACATGTGGAGAATCAAGTAAAGCATAAATGACTAAATGTTTTTGATTTGGTTCAGGTCTTTCAATCCAAAATTCTTTAAAACGTGGAAACTCTTCACCAGTCATCTCCCCGGTATCAATCGCCAAGCCACGAGCAGATAGACCATATCGTTGATCTTTGCCTACAGCCCGAAAGTAACTCCCGCCGAGTGCAGTAAAAATTTCATCGTCAGTTTTATCTGGTGAATTGATAGGATAGTGAACTTTAAAACCCGCAAATCCTAGGTGTTTAGTATCTAACTTATCTAACTTGATTTTACTTAGATCAAAATAGCTAGGATCAAATTTTATTTCATTAACTTGATTATTTACAATTTCATTGATTTTTACCGGTGTATCAAAATACATACCTTCATGATAAAACTCAAGTTTAAAACGACTTTTTCGATCTCCCCAATAAGCTTTAGGGTGGTTAAAAAAGATTTTTTGGTAATCTGCAAATTGTAACGAAGCTAATTCATTAGGAATATTTTTAGATGGTTGCACATAAGCTTTCTTTGATAGATTTTCTGCTTCTGTTACTACATCATCGAACGAAAAAGCCCATGATGAAAAACTTAGACAAGAAATTGAGCATACACAAAGTAGCTTGAAAGTTATTTTTTTATTGAAGTGACTTATTGGTAATAAATTAAACATAAAATACTCGCGTTAGTATTATCTAAAAATATTAAAGTAATTGATAATATTAGTCTTTGGATCAGTTAAGCATTTTTCAACATAGTCCGTTTTCAATTCTTGGGTAATGCTTGGATTTTCGTCTATTAGAAAATGAGAATAGTTATCTTGGGTAACTTTGGTATTTAAAGTTGACATATTTTGATCTGACATCTTAAATAATGGTTGGTAAGTTTTTGTAATCTTAGCCGTGTCTTTGCTGTAAATTGCAACGACAAAATCGGCTGAAAGTCGGCAATAATTATTAATATTAGCTTCGGTAGCTTCAATTTTACTTAATTCGATGCTGTGGTCGGCTTCGCTTTCTTCAATGATTTTTTTAATTTCAACATCATATTTTAATTTGTAATACTCTTGAAGATAAAAACTCAAAACACATGCAGAAGGATTTTCATCAGCGTTGCAGGCTAGTATACCGTGTTTTGTAATATAACTATCAAAATTTTTATCGCCAACAAGTTGAAGTAATTGTTTTTTTGCATTTACTACATAGGAGTTATTTTGTTCGGTTTGCTGTTTTAAAAAGGTTAATTGATCGACTTCGACGTTTTGTTCGTCCTGTACGACAATTGGAGGCACAGTTTTCTTTGCACAACTTGTGACAAGAATAGAGACAATGGCGCATGTAAGGATATTACTTATTTTCATATATAAAATTCCATGAACATATTCTTGAGTCGTAATTTATGGTTAGGCTACTATACTACTAATTAGTAGCGACGCGAAATTATATACTCATATTTTTTTAAATACACTAGGTAATTAAATTAAATCTATAAAAAAAGCGTACTTAATATACAGTAGCACCTTAAATATTAATGATGACATATTGTTTTCTTATCGACTGTAAACTCTGTATCATCAGAAACGGAAGGTTTAAACTTTCCTTTTGCTTTAAGGAAAGCAATAAGTTGTTCTGCGTTCATATCGGCCTGAGAGCAAGTATGAAATCTTGCATCTTTACCAAATTTTTGGTGAATAGCGTCAAGTAGTGAGGATTCTGTATAACTGTTTCCAGTCATCATATGTAGTACTTCGTGGCCATGAATTGACAAAATAAATTCCTCCCTTAAATATCCATTCAAATAACTTATATAATAATTTTAATGAGTGAAGAAAGATATCAGATATTATCAAGAAAAAAAAGAGCTTTAACGTTAAAATATAGTTAATTAGTGTGACTTACCTCTGAAGATGAACAGGGGTAAGTACAGGTTAACCATGAAAGAAAAAAATCCTAACTATTATTTCGGCAGTTTATTGGGTTTGGTTATTTGCTAATTTTGCAATAATTGTTTGATTTTCCCGTTTAACTTGATGTATTAAAATAGGAATTGTATCGGTTAGTTTATAACAAATATCATCTTTAATTTTTATCATCCCTTCGTCTGGCAGTGAAGTGATCTCATCACGAACTGCATGGATCATTGACAAAGGAACAAAAGCATAAGCGCCAATATCGATTAAACGTACTCTTGCCCCACCTCGATTAATATCAACGATTTCGGCTTGATAATTTTCACCAATTTTATTTGAAAGATATTGCGCATAAAGATTTTCGGCGATGTCGCGTTCAGCATAACGTAACATTTTTCGTTTCTCATTCATGGTCTTCAATTGCTCTTGATCTGGTTCAGTCAATGATTGTGAACGTATGTAAGCTTTGATTAGACGATGGTTAATCATGTCACCATATTTACGAATAGGAGAAGTCCATGTAGCATATGCTTCAAAGCCCAATCCGAAATGGGGTTGAGCTATAATTGAAAAATCTGCTGGACTTTGAAATTTACGTAATCTTGCCGTTAAAAACGAGTCGTTATCGATCTGGCGTCGAAGTTTGATATAACCGTCAAACGATAACAGTGTATCTTTATCAAAATCAGTGATCCCATGGTCATTTAAAGTCTTTAAGATTTGATCAATATATTTAGGATCAAAACCGCTATGGATATTAAAAATACCAAAACCAATCTTGTGTTGTAGTTGCATTGTTAATGCTTGGTTAGCGATAACCATGATCTCTTCAACAATGCGATTGGCAATGCGACGTGGATCTTTGATGATCGAGGTAACTTGACGATTTTCATCAAGCACAAAACGATAGTCATTATTATCTTTAAAGACTAAAGCATGGCTTTCTCGCCAATTCAGTCTGATATTTGCAAGGGTGGATAACAAATTGAGCTGTTCAGGTAAAGTAGGATGATCCGAAAATAGCTCACTACCATTTTCTAAAAAGTCAGAAACATTGTTATAAGAAAGCTTCGCTTTCGATTCAATCCATGCCGGAATAAATGCGATGTTATCTAAAATATTGCCGGTTTGGTCAATCGTCATTTTACAAACCATTGCTGGGCGTTTTTGATTAGCCTGTAATGAGCAGAGTTCATTGGCTAGTACTTTAGGTAGCATGGGAATATTAAAATCAGGTAAATAGGTGGTGAAATTCCTGTTTTTAGCAATATTATCAAGTTGACTTTCCGATAGCACATAAGCTGTCGGATCGGCTATGGCAACCATGAGTTGAAAATGACCTTGTTCATCTTGTGATACCGTAATGGCATCATCCATATCTTGCGTATCTTCACTATCGATGGTAAAGAAGTTTATATCGGTAAGATCTTGGCGATTATCAAGTTCACTATCAGCTATGGTTAAGGTTTCAATTTCTGGTGCATCGGGTTCGAGATCATAACGCGCCAGTGTTTTTAACCATAATAGATATGGTGAACTATCTTCTACAATAAAGCGACTGATTTCTGCATAAAAACTATTTTTGTTGTCTTCCAATGGATGAGAAGTCAGGGTTGCCACTACCCAATCACCTTCTTTTAATCTTTCGTTAACTTGTTTATTCACTTTACAGCGAATTGAAAAGTAAGCGGGCATATTTTCAGGGTAGATCACCAGACTTCGATCTTGGAAGCCTATTTTACCGATAAATTTTTGCAAAGCACTTTCAATCAATGCTTCTGGTTCAAATGATTCTTTATCGTTATGACTAATTACTGTACCGGAGACTTTATCACCACTACATACCATTTTCATCTTAGCAACCGGAATAAAGTAGCTGGTTTTATTATCAACATCTAGAAAACCAAATCCTTTTTCATGTGCGCGAACGATACCTTCAACGCGAGGCGTTTGTTCGTGAAGTTCTTGTTTTAATTGTGCAAGTAGAGGGTTATTTAAAAGCATGCGGTGTACTACCATAAAAAAATGAATTCTCGATTCTATCACAGTTATTCATATTGTGAATATTGATTTAGTTAAAGATCAGTTTGTAAAATATACGTATACTAAACTATTTTTCACATAATGAATTGAGCCAACTTATGAAATTAAACTTTAAGTTACAAGGTCAAGGTCAACCTATTATATTCATGCATGGTGTTTTTGGTAGTTTGACTAATTTGTCTATGTTAGCAAGAGATTTAATGCAAAATTATCAAACTATACAAGTTGATCTGCGTAATCATGGATTGTCACCTTGGTCAGATGAGATGAATTTTCAGGTAATGGCGCAGGACATTGCGGAACTTTGTCATGATTTGCATTTAAATGATGTGATTATGATTGGTCATTCTATGGGAGGGAAAGTCGCTTTACAATTAACCCAAGTGATCCCTGAGTTAATTACGCAAACGGTGGCTATAGATATTGCACCGGTTAAATACATTGATTCGCCTAATAATCATGTCTTAGATGCTTTAAACCAATGTATTTCTCAAAATATTACCGACAAAAATAAGATCATTAACGTTATGCAAAATAAGGGAATAGATGAAGCAACCATTCAATTTTTGCTCAAATCCTTTAAACAGGAACATTGGTTATTTAATGTTGAAGTGATTAACAAACAATATCATCATTTGTGTGATTGGCAAACAATCTCACCTTGGTTAAAGCCAACATTATTTATTCGTGGAGCGAAATCTAATTATGTTGCAACAGCTTATTATACAAAGATTTTTAAACAATTTCCTAACGCAACTATTGAAACAGTGATCGATGCTGGCCATAATGTACATGCAGAAAAAACAGCACAAGTTCTGCAAATATTACATAATTGGTTAAATTAACTAGCACATATATTAATAATAATCTAAATTTATTCCTGATACTGGTGTGGATCAATATAATATAGATTCATTGCAAAATAGGCGTTGCTGCTGTATTTCTTTCTGATTAGGTATAGTTATTATCACCAATACCATTTTGCATTGAGTATTAAGTGGTTGAGTTTGTATCGCATATCGCCACCCTTTAGGTATGATTTTATCGGCATTTTGTGGGTAGCTATCAAGTAATGCAAAAGCAATTTTATCGGCTTTTAATCTATTAGATAAGAAGTGATATTGTTTGACTATTACTTGTTGATAGTTGATAAAACCAAGTAGCATTATCGAAAAAAGTAGTGTCGCTACCATTACTTCGATCAGACTAAATCCATTGCTAGGTGTATTATTCACAATCAGTACTCTTTTTTTCCGGACAATAGTCAAGCCAATGACCTTTTTCAATCACTAACTTATTTTTATCAAAATAGGCTAAATGATAAACAAAGAAATCATCAGTTTCACCACGTACTAAAACATAGTTATTAATGTCTAAATGTGATTTTTTGATACAAACTGTTAGTTGATAAGTTGCTTCTGTTAAACATTGCCAATTATCGGTTGGGGCTGACCAATTTTGATAAATTCCCCAAGTTAAGGATGAACTTGCTTGGTTGAATTTTCGATAATAAAGACTTTCCATAATGATCGTTTTTTGCCAAGAAATAATAAATAAATTAAAACCAGTTAAGAGTATTAAACCTACTACCATTAAAATAACCATCATTGCGATGGTACTAAATCCTGATGCTGTAATAGGTGGTGAATTAAAATAGGTTTTCATTTTTTATGATCTTCGTCATATGATAGTTGATTTGTTGGTTATTAATTAGTTCAACATCTAAGGATAATTCAATGGTATTAGCTCGCTGTGTGATACTAAAATGTGTGACTTTAAATTCAGCTGGATCGAATAGTTTTTCCCAATTACTACCTTGGCAATTAATTGATCCGGTTTTATATTCAAGATTATTTTTGTGAAAACGATAACTAAATACATCTGAATTCTTTATCTTAAGAGGGTTATGGATCCAATCATGACGAATTTCACTATCGTAACGAATAATAATACAGTTGCGTTGTTGATTGATCTCAAGTGCTTTGATTTTCATTTTAGTCGGGCTATTGGCAATAAAACCTGCCCGACGAATATCTTTTGCTAATCCGGCTATTGCATATTGAACATTTTGCTCTAAGCGAATGCGCTGATAGTTTTGTATTATGTAAGTTTGTAATTGAACATAAAAAGTAGAACATCCCAGTATAATAAGGCTAGATAATGCTATACTAATTAACATTTCCACTAGTGAGAAACCAGATACTTTTAACATGCTGGTAGGCCAGCTAGATAGTTGTTCTGACTGCAAAATCGAATACGTCCTCGAAACGATATAAGCACTTTACTCATACCTATATCATTTTTAAGCTGAAAAGATACCGTTTGCGCCATATTCCGTCGTCCCCAAAATGAGATGATCTTCTTATCGGTCAATCCATTAATGACAACAGAATTATTGGGTTTAATAAATTGTAGTTCCCCATGATCACAAGAGTCAGGTCGGTCTCCTTGGGTAATGGTTAAACACCATGGTGATAAAAAAAGATGAAGATTATAAGTATTATTGGTAGTGTAAGCTTTAAATTGTACTTCATTTAAAAAATAAGCCAGTTTCTCAGTGGTACTAACCAACTCGTTACGAAGCTGTAATGCTTTCCAATTGTGTATACCAATCGTTGCGAGAATTGCACTTATACAAATAATGGCTAAAAGCTCAAGCAATGAGAATCCTAAATCTTGCATAATCCTACTCTTTGGCAAGTTATCAACTGTTATCTAGGTTATAAATAAATAACCAAAAAGCATCATTTTCAAGATGATATTGGAGTGTGCCTTCCAAATTTATTTTATTTTTCTCATTGCAAGTTTTGATGATATGACAAACCGCTTAAAAAGTGGCGCAGATTATATTATACTGATTGCCTGTTTAAATTTGCTAACGGACTTATAAGTTAAAGGAAACTTGAGATGCAACAATTACAAACTATTATTGAAGCGGCATTTGAACGTCGTGCTGAAATTACGCCATCAAATATAGATGCGGTTACTCGCGATGCTATTAATCAATCTATTCAGTTATTAGACAGCGGTAAAATGCGCGTAGCTGAAAAAATTAATGGTGATTGGGTTACTCATCAATGGCTAAAAAAAGCTGTGTTGCTCTCATTTCGTATCAATGAAAATCAATTGATTGACGGCGGAGCAACTAACTATTATGACAAAGTGCCATTAAAATTTGCTGAGTATGATGAAGCGCGATTCCAACAAGAGGGTTTTCGTGTAGTTCCATCAGCCATTGCACGCAAAGGTGCTTATATTGCACGTAATACCGTGTTAATGCCGTCTTATGTCAACATAGGTGCTTATGTTGATGAGGGTACGATGGTTGATACTTGGGTAACCGTTGGTTCATGTGCGCAAATTGGTAAAAATGTTCACTTATCTGGTGGTGTTGGCATTGGCGGTGTATTAGAACCATTACAAGCAAATCCTACTATTATTGAGGATAACTGTTTTATTGGCGCTCGTAGTGAAATTGTTGAAGGTGTTATCGTTGAAGAAGGTTCAGTAATTTCAATGGGTGTTTTTATTGGTCAAAGTACTAAAATTTATGACCGAGCAACAGGCGAAGTCCATTATGGTCGCGTACCGGCAGGTTCAGTGGTTGTTTCGGGTAATTTACCAACTAAAGATGGTAAATACAGTCTTTATTGTGCTGTTATTGTTAAAAAAGTAGATGCCAAAACTCTAGGAAAAGTAGGTATTAACGAATTACTACGTACTATTGATTAATGGTGTCATTCACCATTTTATGCCACCTAGTTGACTAGGTGGTCATAATTTAAATCGTTTAATAAATTTAGTTATAGTGTATAACCATTAGAAGAGGAGAGTTTATGCCTTCTTTTGATATTGTGTCTGAAATTCAAATGACAGAAGTTAAAAATGGCGTTGATAATGCAACCCGAGAATTAACAACCCGTTGGGACTTTAAGAATGTTGAAGCTTCATTTGAATTGAATGAAAAAAATGAAACCATAAAATCCACCAGCCAATCTGAGTTTCAAGTACAACAGTTATTAGATATCTTACGAGATAAGCTTGCCAAACGTGGTATTGATGGCGGAGCGTTAGAGATCCCCGAAGAGATGGAGCATAGTGGTAAACTTTATAGTATCACGGTCAAGCTTAAACAAGGGATTGATAAAGAGTTATCGAAGAAAATCGTGAAGCTTATTAAGGACAGTAAAATCAAAGTCCAAGCCCAAGTACAAGGCGAACAAGTTCGCGTGACAGGTAAGTCTAGGGATGATTTACAAGCGACTATGGCTTTAGTAAAAGGTGCTGAATTAGGGCAACCTTTTCAGTTTACCAATTTTAGAGATTAATACATTTATAAATTTTTTGGCTGATGAGGATCAGCCAAATTTATAATACGATAGTAGGCAGAAAGAAATCACTGTAAAGAAGTTTCAGGAAAGCACTACGTTTGCGTATGAATTTTTTATATAATTAGTGCTAAATAGCGCTATTACTTAGACAAATTAAGTAAAGAACGAGATTTTTTCTAGCGAATACGTTATTCTATTAACTTGTCTACCTTCTTAATTATAACAATATTTATCATGATGAAAAAAATAGTTTTATTTTGGGTTACTCTTCTTTTCACTGGCTATTTGTTTGCTCAAACTCCCAATAATGAAGAAAAAAAAGCCTTTATCGATGATCTCTTATCAAAAATGACCATAAAAGAAAAGGTTGGTCAATTAAGGTTAGTCAGTGTGGGTGGTAACTTAACCTTAGATAAAGTTTTGGATCAAATCGAAGCAGGTGAAATCGGTGGTATCTTTAATACTGTGGTTGAACCTGATTTGACCTATATGCAAGATCGGGCCTTAAAAGCACCCAATAAAATCCCTCTCTTTTTAGGATTCGATATTATTCATGGTCATCGAACCGTATTTCCAATTAATTTAGGTATCGCAGCTACATGGGATCGTGATGCCATTGCTAAGGCTGCGGAAGTCTCAGCCGATGAAGCCACGTCAGATGGACTTAATATCACTTGGGCGCCAATGGTTGACATCACACGTGATCCGCGCTGGGGACGAGTTTCTGAAGGATTTGGAGAAGATCCTTATTTAACCTCGGAAGCCGGACGTATTTTTGTTGAAAGGATGCAAAAACAAGTCCTATCTGATAAAAAATCATTAGTAACCACAGTTAAGCATTTTGCTCTTTATGGTGCAGTTGAAGCGGGTCGTGAATATAACACTACTGATATGAGCGAACGCAAAATGTTTCAAGAATATCTAGTTCCTTATAAAAAGGCTATTGATGCCGGAAGTCGTGCTGTGATGGTTTCTCTTGTGTCAATAAATGGTATTCCAGCAACAGGTAATCATTGGTTATTAACTGAGGTACTTCGTAATCAATGGCATTTTGATGGTGTGGTGATCAGCGATCATGGTGCGATTCGTGAATTAATTAATCATGGTGTAGCTAGCGATGCGAAAGATGCAGTAAAAGTTGCAATTAAAGCTGGTATTGATATAAGCATGAATGATGAGTATTTTTTAAAATTCTTGCCAGAATTGGTTAATGAAGGAGTACTTACTGAAGATCAGATTAATGATGCTTGTCGTCACGTGTTAGAACTTAAGTATGATATGGGATTATTTAATGATCCTCATCGCAATTTAGATCCAAAATTAGACATTGAAACAATGTTTGCAGACAATCGCTTACATCGTGAAGAAGCGAGAGATGTCGCACGTCGTAGTATTGTTTTGCTAAAAAATAAAGATCATCTATTACCATTAGCTAAGAATAAGAAAATTGCTGTCATTGGACCGCTTGCTGATTCGAAACGCGATATATTAGGTAGCTGGTCTGGAGCGGGTCGTGCAAATTTAGCCGTTACCCCTTTAGAAGGGATAAAAAAAGCTGTTAAAAATCCAAATTTAGTGAGCTATGCATTTGGTGCAAATCTTTCTGATGATCCACAATTATTTAAATTTTTAAATCTGTATGAAATTACCACTAAATATGATGAAAGACCAGCAGATAAAATGATTGCCGAAGCCGTTAAAGTGGCTAAAAAATCGGACGTGGTTGTCGCTTTCATCGGGGAAGCTGAAGGGATGGCTCATGAATCTTCAAGCCGAACTGATCTTTCATTACAAGCAAGCCAAAAACGATTAATTAAAGCTTTAAAAGCAACCGGCAAACCATTAGTTCTCGCTTTGATGAATGGTCGTCCTTTGACATTACCTGAAGAGTATCAGCAAGCCGATGCGATGCTTGAAACATGGTTTTTAGGTACTGAAGGTGGTAATGCGATAGCCGATGTATTATTTGGCGATTATAATCCGTCAGGTAAATTACCTATGTCTTTCCCTATGAATGTTGGTCAAATTCCGGTTTATTATAGCTATTTAAACACCGGACGTCCGCATGGTACTGAGAATATGGGTAAATATACGACTTCTTATTTTGATAGTCCGAACGAACCGTTATTTCCTTTTGGTTTCGGTTTAAGCTATACCGATTTTACTATCGATTTTTCTCTATCTAGCAACGAAATGACACCAGACGGTCAAATAGTGGTGACAGCTAATGTTGAAAACACTGGTGATAAAGCAGGTACAGAAACTGTACAACTTTATTTACAAGATGTGACCGCATCTGTTAGTCGACCTGTTAAAGAGTTAGTTGGTTTTGAAAATATTAATCTCAAACCACATGAAAAAGGTGAAGTTAAATTTGTTATCAAACCTGAAATGTTAAAATTCTGGAATGATAAAATGCAGTACGTGTCAGAACCGGGTAAATTCAACGTGTATGTTGGGTCTGATTCTACGACTAAAGATAAACAAACATTTACTTTACTAGATAAATAAACTTATAAACTTTCCCGTCGACGTCAGTCGACGGAGTTGTTAGGCTTGTATTATGTTTGAATTTGATCTCGTCCTTCAACTGCTACAACAAATGTGTGTTTATTTAGTGATCGCGTATTTGCTAAGTAAAACACCAATAGTTATTCCTGTCATGCAAGTCACTGTGCATTTACCTCATAAATTATTGTGCTATCTGATCTTCTCTCTATTTTGTATTATGGGCAGTTTTTTTGGTTTACACATCGAAGATACAATAGCCAATACTCGTGCGATAGGTGCTATTTTAGGTGGTTTACTTGGTGGTCCCATGGTTGGATTGTTGGTGGGGATCACTGGCGGTATTCATCGTTATACATTAGGTGGGATCACTGCTGAAAGTTGCATGCTATCTACCATATTAATTGGATTAATAAGTGGTTTACTCCATTATTTATTAATGAAAAAAGGACGAGTTGACTTGCTTTATAATCCGCTATTAGTAGGTGTTTTAGGGTTAATTGTTGAATCATTGGAGATGATCTTGGTGCTACTGATTTCACGTCCTTTCGATGTTGTTTTGCATGCGGTGCGAAGTATTGCTGCACCAATGATTGTGGCAAATAGTATTGGTTCAGCTATGTTTATGCGAATATTGTTGGATAGACGCGCTATATTTGAAAGATATACTTCCGCATTTTCTGCCAAAGCATTAAAAATAGCGGTAAGTACTGAAGGATTATTACGTGATGGTTTTAATCAAACCAATAGTACTAAAGTGGCTCAAATCATTTATCAAGAATTGGATATTGGTGCAGTTGCGATTACTGATAGAGAAAAAATATTAGCTTTCATTGGTATCGGTGATGATCACCATTTACCCGGCACACCTATTACGTCAAATTGTACCTTAGAAGTCATTGAACAAAATGAAGTTAAATATCTTGATGGCATTCATCAGCCTTATCAATGCTCGATTAATAAAAATTGCCGTTTAGGCTCAACGTTGGTAATTCCATTGCGGGGTGAAAATAATACCGTTGTAGGTTCAATAAAACTCTATGAAGCTAAAAACACCCTATTTAGTTCGATTAACCGTACTCTTGGTGAAGGGATCGCAAGTTTATTATCAGCACAAATTTTAGCGGGTCAAAATGAACACTATAAACAGCTATTATCCAAAACTGAAATTAAACTTTTACATGCTCAGGTTAATCCACATTTCTTATTTAATGCATTAAATACTTTACTGGCAGTGATTCGACGAGATAAAACACAAGCTTCTCAATTAGTTCAGTATCTTTCGACTTTTTTCCGTAAAAATTTAAAACGTACTGATGAGATCGTCACCCTTAAAGATGAGTTAGAGCATGTTAATGCCTATTTGCAAATAGAAAAAATGCGGTTTATGGATCAGTTATCCATTGATATCGATATACCGGAAGAGTTAGAAAATGCACATCTTCCCGCCTTTACTTTACAACCGATTGTTGAAAATGCTATTAAACATGGTACTTCCCAATTGATCGGTGAAGGAAAGGTGACAATAAAGGCATTTGTGCATGAGCAAACGCTCATTCTTGAAGTGATAGATAATGCCGGTAATTATCGTGAAAATAAAAAAGATATGAAAGGACTCGGTCTGAATTTAGTCGATAAAAGGATTAATATTCGTTATGGTGAAAAATATGGTATAAAAATATGGTGTAAGCCTGATGATTATACTAAAGTGACGATATCATTACCGCTGAAAGAGGATATGAGTATTCAATGTTAAACGTTATTATTGTGGATGATGAATTACCCGCGCGTGAAAATTTACGTTGTTTGCTTGAAAGTGATCCAGAAATTACTATTGTTGCCGAATGTAATAATGCTATGGAAGCGATTCGAGAGATTCATCGACTACAACCCGATGTAGTATTTTTAGATATTCAAATGCCGAAAATAAACGGCATTGAAATGTTATCAATGTTAGATCCCAATACCATGCCTCATATCGTGTTTTTAACTGCTTATGGTGAATTTGCTGTAAAAGCATTTGAAGCACAGGCGTTTGATTATTTGCTAAAACCCGTTGAGATTGAGCGATTAAAAAAAACACTTTATCGATTACATCACCGTACTTTTTCAAACAATATTAATCAACTTGAAGGTGTCAATCATGATCTCAAATATATACCTTGTGTAGGTCATAACAGAATCTACCTATTAAATATTGATGATGTGTTTTATGTATCATCAAAAATCAGTGGTATTTATGTATTCAATCAAGCAAATAATGAATATTTTACTGAATTAACGTTAAAAACATTAGAGGATAAAACTCCTCTTATCCGTTGTCACCGACAATATTTGGTTAATCTTAAAAAGTTAAAAGAGATCCAATTTAACGAAGCGGGCGGTGTTGATATTATATTAATTAATGACATTTCAGTGCCGGTAAGTCGTCGTTATCTTAAACTACTTAAAGAGTTGCTTGGATTATAGTTATCATTAAAATTATTGCTCATTTTAATTATTCACTTTACCGCTCATCACCTGATTTTAACCACTCACACTCTTGATTCTACCTATAACCAAAATACTGATACCATTCTTTTAAGCGAAAAATTACTATAAGCTCGTTTATAAAAGAATCTTAAGTTTATACTCAAAACCGGAAGGTGAGATTGTAAAAGAGCTTGGTAATAGTGCTGAAAAATTGCATTTTTCTACTCTATTCAAACCGTTTCTTTCACTATCTTCTAAGGTCTTAAGTATGAAATTAATTAATCTTAACATCCAGAAGAGAATCATTATGAATAGTAAAATATTAAAGCATATTCCATGGTTCATTCTTGCTTTTATCGGTGCTTGCTGCTTAGCAGTAATAGCATTACGGCGAGGTGAACATGTCAGTGCGCTGTGGATTGTTGCAGCCGCAATTTCAATCTACCTTGTTGCGTATCGATATTATAGCTTGTATATAGCTAAAAACGTAATGCAATTAGATCCAACCCGTGCAACGCCAGCGGTGATCAACAATGATGGATTGAATTATGTACCGACTAATAAATATGTATTATTTGGTCACCATTTTGCAGCTATCGCTGGTGCAGGACCGTTAGTAGGTCCGGTTCTTGCGGCACAAGTTGGATATTTACCTGGTACCTTATGGTTGATTGCGGGTGTTGTATTAGCTGGTGCGGTACAAGATTTTATGGTTCTTTTCTTATCTTCTAGACGTAATGGATCATCATTAGGTGAAATGGTTAAAGAAGAAATGGGCGCGATCCCAGGAACAATAGCCCTGTTCGGTTGTTTCCTTATCATGCTTATTATTTTAGCTGTATTAGCGCTGATTGTGGTAAAAGCATTAGCTGAAAGCCCGTGGGGCGTATTTACGGTTTGTTCAACCGTTCCTATAGCTCTATTTATGGGGATTTATATGCGCTTCCTTCGACCGGGTCGGGTAGGGGAAGTTTCAGTTATTGGTATCGTTCTTTTAGTATTAGCAATTTGGTTTGGTGGCGTAATTGCTCATGACGCTTATTGGGGTCCTGCTTTAACATTTAAAGCAACTACCATTACCTATGTATTAGTTGGTTATGCACTAGTTTCAGCTATGTTACCAGTATGGTTAATATTAGCACCACGCGACTATTTAGCTACCTTCCTAAAAATTGGGGTTATTGTCGGATTGGCAATAGGGATTGTTATTTTAAATCCTGATTTAAAAATGCCAGATGTAACCAAATATATCGACGGTACTGGTCCGGTTTGGAAAGGGGCTTTATTCCCATTCCTATTTATCACAATTGCTTGTGGTGCGGTTTCCGGTTTCCATGCTTTAATTTCATCAGGTACGACACCTAAATTACTAGCCAACGAAACAGATGCACGTTTTATTGGTTATGGTGCGATGTTAATGGAATCTTTTGTGGCAATAATGGCCTTAGTTGCAGCGTCAATCATTGAACCTGGTCTATACTTTGCCATGAATACACCACCGTCAGCTTTAGGTATTACAATGCCTGACCTACATAGATTAGGTACCGATGATGCGCCAATGATTTTGGCACAACTCAAAGATGTCACAGCTCAAGCTGCAGCGACTGTGAGTTCTTGGGGTTTTGTTATTTCACCGGAAGAAATACTACAGACAGCAAAAGATATTGGTGAACCTTCAGTATTAAATCGTGCAGGTGGTGCGCCAACTTTAGCTGTTGGTATTGCACACGTGTTCCATCAAATTATTCCTGGTGCCAATATGGGCTTTTGGTATCATTTCGGTATATTGTTTGAAGCGTTATTTATTTTAACCGCTCTTGATGCCGGAACCCGATCTGGTCGCTTTATGCTACAAGATTTATTAGGTAATTTTGTACCATTCTTGAAAAAAACTGATTCTATCTTAGCTGGTTTTGTTGGTACTTTAGGTTGTGTTGGTTTATGGGGTTATTTACTCTATCAAGGAGTTGTCGATCCACTAGGTGGGGTGAAGAGCTTATGGCCATTATTTGGTATCTCAAACCAAATGTTAGCCGCTGTTGCCTTAGTACTTGCAACGGTTATCCTAATCAAAATGAAACGCGCGCAATATGTTTGGGTTACAATCATTCCTGCAGTTTGGTTACTCATTTGTACTACATGGGCATTGAGCTTGAAACTATTTAGTAATAATCCTCAATTAGAAGGCTTCTTCTATTTGGCTAATGAATATAAACGTCGAATTGCTGAAGGTACAGATTTAACTGCACAACAGATTGATAATATGCATCATATCGTTATCAATAATTATACTAATGCGGGTCTTAGTATCCTATTTTTAGTCGTTGTGTATGGTATTATCTTCTTTGGTATTAAGACCGCATTAAAAGTGCGCAATAATAAGCAAAGATCTGATAAAGAGACACCTTATGTAGCAATACCTAAAGAAGGGGTAAAAACTTCAATGTCACACTAAGTGACAATGAAAAAAGGATGTAATTTATCTATTGCATCCTCTATGTTATAAGATGTTTAAGCTAACTTTTTTAATACCCAACAATATTGATTTATTGTTGGGTATTTTTTTATATTTAAGTTAATTTATCGATTGAAAATGGAAACATACCATAATAACGATAATGTCCATTAGTGGTGATAACATACCACCACCATTTATTGATACTAGTTTTTGATTTTAGGATCGAATTCCATGACTTGTTTTGCCATTTCGGTGATCTTATTAAAATCTTTTTGTTCAATTAGCTCAGGCGGTACAAACCAAGAACCACCAACACATAACACATTTTTAAGTGCTAAATATTCTCGGTAGTTTTTAAAATTGATCCCTCCTGTAGGACAAAATTTTGCATCAGGTATTGGTCCTGCAAATGCTTTAAGTGCCGGAATGCCACCATTAATTTCTGCGGGAAAAAACTTAAATGTGTTTAATCCTGCTTCTTTAGCGGTCATTAGTTCTCCTATCGTAGCAATGCCAGGGATCACAGGTACACTTCCTTGAGTTGCAGCAGTTAATAATTTGGGTGTTAAACCGGGTGTAATAATAAATTCAACACCAGCTTTTGTCACTTGCTCAAATTGTTCAACGGAAGTTACTGTGCCTGCACCAACAATAGCTTGCGGGACTTCTTGCATTATCTTCTTGATAGCATCTAGACCACAAGCCGTACGTAAAGTTACCTCAAGAACGTTAATGCCCCCCGCAACTAAAGCCTTTGCTAATGGTACGGCATCTTCTAATTTCTGTATAACAATAACAGGAATAACCGGACTTAATGATAAAACATCTTGTGCAGATCTTTTCCAATTTTTCATATTTGATTTATTCCTCAGTTAAATGGTTAAATAACAATATTAATTAATAGACAACCAATTAATCCACAAACAGATATCACTGTTTCTAATATAGACCAAGATTTCAAGGTCTCAACAACTGACAAATTAAAATACTCTTTAATCATCCAAAATCCCGGATCATTTACGTGAGAGAAGAACACACTACCTGAACCTACGGCTAATACCATTAATTCAGGACTAACGCCGGTCGCTTCGATTAATGGGAATACAATACCACCAGTAGTTAGCGCGGTAACCGTTGCAGAGCCTAACGCAAGTCTTAAAATGACAGCTATTAACCAAGCTAATAATATTGGAGAGAATGAAAACGAGTGCATATGACTTGCAATATAATCTTTAACACCACTGTCTATAAGTACTTGTTTAAATGCGCCGCCTGCGCCAATGATTAATAACATCATGGCAATTAATTTTGCCGAACTTTCGATACTAGTTGTGATCTCTTCAACTGTTTTGCCACGTCCGAATCCAAATGTATATAATGCGACAATTGCGGCAATAAGTGTTGCAATGACAGGATCGCCAAAAAATTCAGCATAAGGTAATACCGGATTGCTCTTATCCATAAACATTTCGAATATAGCTCTTAATGCCATTAAGATAACTGGAATTAGTGCAGTAAATACACTGATTGAAAAGCCCGGCATTTCTTCTTCTTTAAATTCCCGATTAGCAAATCCCATATGAATTTCTGGATTCATTCTTCTGATATAAGGTAAGCGAGCAAATAAAGGGCCTGAAATGATGATAGTAGGAATTGATATGATTGCACCATAAATTAAGGTTTTACCCATATCCGCATTGAAAATGTTAGCAATCGCCGTTGGGCCAGGATGAGGTGGTAAAAAGCAGTGAGTGACCGAAATTGCTGCCGCCATTGGGATACCAACATATAAAAGTGATATTCTTAAGGTTAATGCAAGGGTAATAACTAACGGCATCAGTAGAATAATACCGACTTCGAAAAATAACGCAAATCCAACAATAAAGCCTGTTATGGCAACTGCAAATTGGATATTTTTTTCTCCAAATTTGTTCACTAGGGTGGTTGCAATACGTTGCGCCCCACCGCTGTCACCTAACAATTTGCCTAACATGGCGCCAAATCCCATGATTAAAGCAAGGTTACTTAATGTTCCTCCAACCCCATGTTTTATAGAATCTAGAACACCTAAAATAGACATTCCTTGAACTAAACCGACAAATAAAGCAACCAAAATTAATGCAATAAAACAATGGATTTTTAGACGTAACATTAAAACTAATAAAAGGGCTACACCTATTGCAACATAGACTAAAGGCATATGATATCTCCTATTTTAAAGGGGTAGTAAAACACTACATCTCCATGTAGTGTATTTTTGTATCTCGGTTTTTATCTACCTAACCAACCACCATCTACAGCAATGGTAAATCCGTTGATATAATCCGATGCGGGGGATGCGAGGAAAACTGCTGCGCCACCAAGATCTTCTGGGTTACCCCATCTTCCGGCAGGAATACGTTCTAAAATTTGGCGATTACGTGTTTCATCATTCATTAATGCAGTATTCATTTCGGTAGCAATGTATCCTGGTGCGATACAATTAATGTTTACGCCTTTAGATGCCCATTCATTGGATAATGATTTTGAAAAACCAGATACCGCAGATTTAGCGGCTGTATAAGCAGGAATAGTAAAACCACCTTGAAAAGCGAGAAGTGATGCTATATTGATGATTTTTCCATAACCTCTTTCGAGCATATGTCGTCCAAAAGCCTGACACATAAAAAATACCGCATTGAGATTTATATTAAGTACTAAATCCCAATCAGCTTTAGGAAAATCAACTGAAGGGTGTCGACGTTGAATACCGGCATTATTAACTAAAATATCGATATGTTGATATTTAGTGATAATTTTTTCAACTAAGTCGCTATACTGATCAAAGTTAGCTAAATCAAATTGATACGTTTCACAACTTACACCATAACTACGAATAGCCTGTTCTGTCTCTGGGTTATGAATGGTATCAATAATAATAATGTTAGCACCTGCATTTGCTAAACTCTCTGCAAAAGACTTTCCAAGTCCACGAGAAGCACCAGTAACAACCGCATTTTTTCCTGATAAATCAAATACATTTTTTTTCATTTTATAACTCCTATTACTCCGAAAATTGATACATCACTTTAATTACATCACCACCATTTAGGCATTGTTCAAATCCTTCCTTAGCCTTTTCAGGTGGATAAACAGTAATTAATTTTTCATATGGAAATCCTTTTTTAATCAAACTACTGGCAGTATCGAAATCTCGTTTAACATAAACGCGCGTACCGACTATATTGAGTTCTTTAAATTCGATATCTAACAACGCAACTTCGGTTGGTTTTTTATATGAACCGACGATGACGATAGTGCCTTGAACCTTAACAACTTTGGTAAGTATTTCTGCAACAGTCGGGTGAGCGGCACAGTCAAATACAACATCAACACTGTCTTTTTGGGTGATTTCTTTAATGGCTTCAAGCACATTTTTTTCTGTAGGATTAATGGTGATAAAACCAAGTTCTTTCGCTAGTGATAGCCTGTATTTATTGGTTTCTACGATAATGATTCTTTTAGCACCGCCTGCTAATGCAACGCTAGCTACTGATAAACCTATTGTCCCTGCACCAAAGATAACAACCGTGTCTCCAACTTTTAAAGGGGAACGAGACACAGCGTGAACACCTACAGCAAGCGGCTCAATAAATGCACCAATTTTCATATCTATACCTTCAGGAATAGTATGAACAACATCCGCAGGTACTTTAACAAACTCCGCCATTCCTCCGTCAGTATCAATACCGTATAGTTTTAAGGTATTACAAACATGGGTATTACCAGTTTCGCAAGGCTCACAATGGTGACATGAAATTAATGGTCGAACGGTAACAGGTGTTCCTTTTTCGAAATGACCATTACCTTCAACAATTACCCCAGAAAATTCATGTCCGGGAACTAATGGCGCTTTCGCTCTTGGGTGTACGCCAACATAAATATTTAAATCAGAACCACAAATACCTGCATAATGTACTTTGATTAGTACTTCATTAGGTTTAATAGTGGGAACAGGTACGTCTTTTAACGTAATGCTTTTGGCTCCTTCATAAACAATCGCTTTCATAATTACTCCTTGATCTTTGATAGTTAATTTACGGGGTGTAAGGGTTTTTCACCTGATAAGACACGCACAACTTCTTTGGCTGCCATAATCAGTGTTTTTTCTGTAGCTTCTTGAGTGAAAGCGCCAGAGTGAGGGGTTAAAATGACATTGTTTAATTTGAAAAAACGTTGATCGGTAAATGGTTCCATAGTGAACACATCTAAACCAGCACCTTTAATACGATTTGTAACCAGTGCTTCATAAAGTGCATCATCATCAATCAGTTCTCCTCTTGACGTATTAATGATGAAAACGTCTTTTTTCATAAGGTCAATGCTTTGTTTATTGATCATGTGGTGGGTCTGTTTAACCGCAGGTAAATGCAATGAAATAAAATCGGCAACCTGATAGATTTCTTGAGGGTCGTTAACATATTTAACATGATATTTTTCAATAAGTTCTTTATCAGGATAGAGATCATAGGCAATAACATTCATACCGAAAGCAAGACAACGCAGTGCTAAATTTTTTCCTATTGCTCCCGTACCTAAAATACCGATTGTTTTGCCAAATAATTCAATACCTGGTTCGCGTTTCCATGAACCTTCCCTTACATAGCTATCCATTAAATGAACTTTTCTGCTTAATCCAGTCATTAGTGAAAATGCTAATTCGCAGACAGAAATACTGTTGGTACCGGGAGTTATGGTGACATAGACATTATTTTCAGAAGCTGATTTTAGGTCGACGCGATCGTAACCAACGCCATTGCGAGCAATTATCTTTAACATAGGGCTAGCCGCTTTAATCACCTTATCATCGATAAAATCAAGACCAGCAATAATTGCATCAACATTATTTACCAGTTTTACTAATTCATCAGATTGTAGTGGTTTACTTGGTGTAATGATGTTGATATCCAATCCTGCATTTTTAAGTACTTCTTGAGCCTTATAACACGTAGCAAAGGCTCGTGAGGTAGTAAGAACTGTTGCCATTTTTAATCCTTATTTATTTTTCTTTGAAAATTTGAGATATCCGTAAATGATTTTTGTAAATTCCAATAGATTTGCATGTAGATCTCATAGAGTTGTGTGTATGTCTCTGTGTTAGCTATATCGGGTTTGTATATTTGTTTAATATTGATAAGATCACTGACTTCATCGAGGGAATTTAAATCGCCAATAACATAAAATCCTAGAATTGCTGCACCATACGCCGCGCCTTCATCAACATCGGGTACGTGAATGTTTCGGCCTAATACATCAGACAAAATTTGTAACCAGACCGGAGAGTGAGTAAAGCTACCACTGACACGAATTTCATTTGCTTTACCCGTGACTTCTTCTAATGAATCTAAAACACTTTTCATTCGATAACAGACGCCTTCTAGCGTTGCTCGAATGATATGTCGCTTATCGTGATTGAGAGTAAGACCGAAAATCGTTCCTCTTGCATCGGCATTCCAGTAAGGAGCGCGTTCGCCGGTAAAAAATGGCAGAATAATTAATCCGTCAGAACCGGCTGGCACTTTATTGGCATAGTGACTCAGTAAAGTATAGGGATCTAATCCTAATTTTTGTGCTACGCGTTGTTCACTTTCAGCAAATTTATCTCGCGCCCAACGGAAGGAAATGCCGCCATTATTGATAGCACCACCTAACATCCATCGTTCATCAGTGACGTTATAACTCCATGTTCTTCTTTTTATATCCGTTTTAGGTTCATTGGCTATCATGCGGATAGCACCGCTGGTACCAATTGTGATATTAATTTGACCGGGTTTTACCGTTCCGACCCCGATATTAGCTAACATACCGTCACCTGCACCAATGATCACAGGGACGCAATGAGGAAGATCTAAATATTCGCGTATGCTGTCAGTTAACATTTCATGATGAGTTGTTGGCACGACATCGACGAGTTGATTTTTATTAATGCCTATAAAATTTAATAGTTCGGCATCCCAATCCAGTGTTTTGAAATTATAAAAACCGCTACCACTAGCAATTGAGCGATCGACGATTCGGATGTTGGTTAAATGATGAAACACAAAATCTTTGATACTGCCAAACCATTTGGTCTTATTAAAAACATCTGCTTTTTGTTTTTTAAACCAATACATTTTGAGAGGGAAATACATTGGATGTAACGGGCAACCAGTTCGGTGATATAATTTTTCGGTATCGAGTTGATCGTTAAATTCTTCATAATAGATTTGACTTTGTGTATCACCCCAAGTCATCAGATTAGATAAAGGTGTATTGTCTTCTCCGATTGCCAAAAAGCTGTGTAACACAGTACTTAGTGAGATAGCTTTAATGTAACTTTTTTCATCGCCAACTTGTTCAATTACTTTTTTAATCATCTCCATGGTTGAAGCTAAGATAGTATTGGCATCTTGCTCAGCTTTGCCTGTTAAATCTGTTAATAATGGATATTCGGTTGTTGCCATTGCATAAGCTATAGGTTGTTTCGCTTTATAAGCAACTGCTCTTACTCCTGTTGTACCGATATCAACTCCGATGATAATATTTTCACTTGTCATTGGTATTACCTATTTTAAATATTGACACTCCAAAATTTAAATTGATGCTACCAATTTTCAGTTATAAAAAATGCAATCTAGATCACATATATTGAAAAAAAAGTTGATTTCTTTATATCTTATTGTTTTATATGGTTTATTTATTTTATATTTTTATGGGGTTAAAATAATTGGTAGTACCAACAGGAAGGATAAATAGTCGTATTATTTTTAAAATAATGAAAATATATAGAGTATAATTATGCGGTTATTTATTACGTGAATATTATTTCTGGTAAGGGATATGAATTTATGTTAAATGGTGAGCGATTATATAAAGAAATAGCTTCTCAATTAAAACAACAATTATTTGAAGGTGTATATAAAGTTGGTGAAAAACTACCGACTGAACGGCAACTTGCTGAAAAATTTAAAGTTGGCCGCACTGTCATCAGAGAGGCGCTAATTTTTTTGGAGATTTATGGATTCATTGAAATTAAAAAAAGCTCTGGTATATATGTGCTTAAAACTACAGATGAATCAGAAAGTTTCATTAATAGTGGACGAGTAGGGCCTTTTGAATTATTACAAGCAAGACAACTAATTGAAAGTAATATTGCGGCTTTAGCGGCCAAAAATATTGTAAAAAATGATCTGGAAAAACTCTATGTAATTTTAGAAAAAGAGAGAGCTTTACTAAACTCTGCACCGAATAATGAGTTGGATCATGAATTTCATATTATTATTGCAGGAGCAAGCCAAAATAATTTATTGGTAGAGCTAGTAAAATATATTTGGGATGTTCGAAATCGTGATCCATTTTGGCAATCACTTACTCAAGAATCTGACCAATTGGATTATAGTCAAAAAGGTTATAATGAACATAAAGCTATTTTTATGGCTTTACAAAAAAAAGATGCTGCTGGTGCAAGGCAAAGTATGTGGCAACACATTGAAAATATAAAAAATCGCGTTTCTAAACAATTAGAAAGCGAGTCTAAACCAGAGTTTGACCGTTACTTTTTCGATTCAATTAATTTAGAAATCGATGAGCGTTAATTGATGATTGATTATTTGAATTTATTTAAATAATCAATGAATTATCTATCAGATATTTACTTAATCTTGTGAATATTTCTCATGTATAAATTAGAAGAGTTGCTTGTAGTAAAGTAATGGCATAAATGTTTGATTTTAATATGCAAAATAACTTTGATTTCTCTCACCATGTGGTGGAGAGCGAAGTTATTTTGCATTTATATTCATAACCGCATTAATTATGGGGGTGCTGTTACTCTTGAATTCAGCACTTAAATAACGGTAAGCCAAAATTAACTAAAGATACGATATTAATTACTTAACGCTTTTACCGTTAAAACAAGATCATCTATCGCAATCACTTCAACAGGTGTTCCTTTAGCTAAATCTACATCACAGGTTGCAAACCAGCTACCATCTTTTATTTTAACTCGCCCAGAACCATTGGTAATAGCTTCTGTCACAATAGTTCTAACACCAATTAAATCCTTTTGTGGTTGATTAATCGCTTCTTTTTTTGATTTACGTTGATCACTTCTTTTTTGCCATAACCACCAAAGATAAGCTGAAATCAAAGTGAAAATTGCAAACAAGATCCATAAACTAGACCATGATAAAGGTAAAAGCCATGCGATTAAACCAACAATAATAGCTGCTATACCACTCCATAAACCGTAACCGGCAGTACCTAATACCTCTGCAATTAACAATAATCCACCTAATGCAATAAATACCCAGTGTGGTGAAGAGTAAATGGCAGATAGAAAATCAGTCATTATTTATTACCTTTTCAACTTGTTAAGTATTGAGATAATGCTTCTCGATTTTTTGTAAAGATGTTTCAGGAGAAGCATATGTTTCAATATAAAACTATTTGATACTTGATTTAGCATCTTTGAGTAATTCCGCAATACCGCCGATACTACCCATTAGGTTAGCAGCATCAAGAGGCATCATAATGACTTTACTATTATCTGCTGAACCAATTTGTTGTAAGGCATCAGTATATTTTTGCGCCACGAAATAGTTAATTGCATTGATGTTTCCTGCAGCAATGGCTTCAGAAACCATTTGAGTTGCTTTTGCTTCCGCTTCTGCAGCTCTTTCACGCGCTTCAGCTTGTAAGAAAGCCGCTTGACGTTCACCTTCAGCTTTTAAAATTTCAGACTGTTTTTCACCTTCAGAACGTAAAATTGCTGCTTGACGAACACCTTCGGCCTCTAAAATTTCCGCACGTTTATTACGTTCGGCTTTCATTTGCGCATTCATGGCAGCAATCAGTTCAGCAGGTGGTCGCACATCCCTAATTTCAATACGGGTGATCTTAATTCCCCAAGGGCTAGTTGCATCATCAACAATACTAAGTAATTTAGAATTGATATGATCACGTTGCGATAACATTTCATCAAGCTCCATACTACCTAACACAGTACGAATATTAGTCATCATTAGATTGATAACTGCACGTTCTAATTGATTGACTTGGTAAGCGGCTCTGGCAGCTTCTTGCACTTGAATAAAACAGACAGCATCAATTTGTACATTAGCATTATCTTTGGAAATGACTTCTTGGGACGGGATATCAAGAACTTGTTCCATCATATTTATTTTACGACCAACACCATCCATAAAAGGAATAATAATATTCAATCCGGGTTCAAGTGTGTGTGTATATTTCCCAAAACGCTCAATGGTATATTGGAAACCTTGAGGGACAATGGTGATTGCTTTAAATACTATCGCAAGAGCAAGCAAAACGATAATACCGACGATAATAAATCCAGGCATAAATGAAAATCTCTTATAAATATATATTGTTTATTGGTGATGATCATTCTATGTGGTCTTGCATCAATTTTCTAGTATTAATAGAATTTTTTTCAAAAAAAACAATTAATGACAAAAGGTTATTGATAAAAGTGACACAGAAATATAAAAATTATGATTGTAAAAATATTAATCACTTGACAAAGCATCAATGAACTAGTTTAATAGTACAAAAATAATCTTACAGTTTAAAAATTATGCAACAACAATACTCATTCAATCACTTATTATTAACAGCTATTTTAGGTTGGTGGCGCATTACGATTTGCGGGTGAAGTGATGATGTATTGTCTTGGTCTCACGAAACCCGCTTTAAGCGGGTTTTTTAGTATCAGGATAAATAATAGCAACAAATTATATAAAAATTTAAAAATAGAGAGTCAACAATGAATAAGCCAACGTTAACACAGATAACCAAATCTATCGGTTATTATCAAGATCCGACTCAGGTTTTTTATCAATTATGCGATAGTAGACCTGCGACACTTCTGCTTGAATCAGCTGAAATTGATAATAAACAAGGGATCAAAAGTGTGATGATTGTTGATAGTGCATTACGTATTACAGCAATCAATACGGAAGTTACAATAGACGCATTAACAACCAATGGTCAAAAGCTATTACCATTATTGCAAGAAGCCTTTACTGATAAAGTGTTGAACCTACACATTGATGATGATCAGCTCAAATTAGTATTTCCGCTTATTAACAATATGCAAGATGAAGATTCACGGTTGAAGTCAGTTTCTGTTTTTGATGCATTAAGGACTTTATTAAACATTGTTAATATTCCGGAACACTATAGTCAAGATGCATTGTTTGTTGGTGGATTATTTAGCTATGATTTAGCCGCTGGTTTTGAACATTTACCGGTTTTACCAACCAATCAACGTTGTCAAGATTACTGTTTTTATTTAGCGGAAACGCTATTAGAAATTAATCACAAAAATCATGTCTCTATTTTAAAAGCTACGGCATTTGATTCTGATCCAGATGAAATTGCGCGTTTAACGCAAAGATTGGATGAATTACAAACTATTTTGAGTCAGCCGATAAAACCAATTAATAAACAATTGCTTTCAAATATCCAAGTAAACTGTAATAAAAGTGATGATGATTTCAATACTATCGTTAAAAAGATGCAAGATGCAATTCAACAGGGTGAAATTTTTCAGGCGGTACCTTCTCGGCGGTTTTCTCTTCCATGTCCTGAACCATTATCAGCTTATCAAGTACTCAAAACCAATAATCCAAGCCCTTACATGTTCTATATGCAAGATAAAGATTTTGTTCTGTTTGGTGCTTCACCGGAAAGCGCACTTAAATACACCAAGGCAACCAATCAAGTTGAGATTTATCCTATTGCTGGTACACGACCGCGGGGACTCTCGGCAAATGGAGCAATTGATTTTGATTTAGATAGTCGCTTAGAACTGGAAATGCGTACTGATAAAAAAGAGTTAGCTGAACATTTAATGTTAGTTGACTTGGCTCGCAACGACTTGGCGCGTATTTGTCAACCCGGCTCTCGTTATACCAAAGAGTTATTAAAAGTAGACCGCTACTCTTTTGTGATGCACTTAGTTTCACGCGTTGTCGGTCAACTTCGTGAAGATTTAGATGCACTTCATGCTTATCAAGCAACCATGAATATGGGGACTTTAACTGGTGCGCCAAAAGTTCGGGCTATGCAATTAATTGCTGAGTCTGAGAAGTGTAAACGAGGTAGTTATGGTGGTGCGGTAGGTTACTTTACTGCCAATGGCGATCTTGATACTTGTATTGTAATTCGTTCCGCCTATGTAGAAGACGGTATAGCAACAGTACAAGCAGGAGGGGGCGTTGTATTGGATTCAGATCCTCAATCTGAATCGGATGAATCACGTAATAAAGCGCGAGCAGTCGTGCGCGCAATTATGGCAGCACATAATGTAGAAGGTGTATTCTAATGGCTAATATTTTATTTATAGATAATATTGATTCGTTTACTTATAACTTAGTCGATCAATTACGGAGTAGCAAACATCATGTGACTGTTTATCGTAATACGATTCCTGCTGATATGATTATTGAAAAATTATCACAGATGCAAAATCCTATTCTTTTCTTATCACCGGGACCCGGCGCTCCAAGTGGCGCAGGATGTATGCCTGAACTACTTAAGAGATTAAAAGGTAAATTACCTATAATCGGTATTTGCTTAGGGCATCAAGCTATTGTTGAGTCTTATGGTGGAACTATTGTCCCCGCTGGTGATATTTTACATGGTAAAGCTTCATTGATAGAACATGACGGGCAAGCCATGTTTCAAGGTTTACCTAACCCGTTGCCCGTTGCCCGCTATCACTCATTAAAAGGTGAAAATATTCCTAAAACACTTACCGTTAATGCCATTTGTAATAATATCGTTATGGCAGTACGAAATGATGAAGATCGGATTTGTGGATTTCAATTTCATCCTGAATCGATATTGACTATACAAGGGGTTAAATTATTAGAACAAACCATTGCATGGGCGCTAAATCCTCCAGAGAAACAAACAAAACATGAACCACAACAAGAGGCGATTGTTGATAAACAAGAGTATAATATTCAGCCTATTTTAAATAAATTGTATCTTGGTACAGTATTAAGCCAAGAAGAAAGCAAAATATTATTCAATTTGATTATTCAAGGCAAGATAGCACCGACCATTTTAGCAACCGCAATTATCAGTATGAAGGTTCGAGGTGAAAAACCAGATGAAATTGCGGGAGCGGCATTAGCTTTACTCGATAATGCAGATCCATTTGAAATTCCAGATTATGATTATACCGATATTGTTGGTACTGGGGGTGACGGAACGAATAGCATAAATATCTCAACAGCCAGTGCCTTTGTGGCAGCAGCATTGGGTTATAAAGTAGCAAAACATGGTAATCGTGGTGTATCAAGTAAATCAGGTTCATCCGATGTCCTTTCTGCACTGGGAATTAAACTCAATATGCCGGCAGAAGCTTCACGCAAGGCATTAGATGAATTAGGCGTTTGTTTCTTGTTTGCTCAACAATATCATTCAGGATTCCGTCATGCAGCACCAATTCGCCAACAACTAAAAACCCGAACTATTTTTAATGTTCTTGGTCCTTTAATAAATCCGTCCCGACCAAAACGCATTTTATTAGGCGTGTATCATCCAGATTTAATTAAACCGATTGCTGAAACACTAAAAATGCTCAATTATACGCATGCTTATGTGGTACACGGCGCAGGAATGGATGAAGTGGCCATTCATGGTGAAACTCAAGTTGCCGAAGTCAAAAATGGTGAAATTCGTTACTTTAGTGTTATGCCAGAAGACTTTGGATTACAAACCTTCGCCTTAAAAGATATTGAAGGCGGAACACCAGAGATGAATCGTGATATGTTAATCGCTATTTTACAAGGGCATGGCAAATTAGCGCATGAATCAGCTATTGCAGCTAATGTTGCTATGTTAATGAGCCTGTTTGGTGAATCAGATTTAAAACAAAATGCTAAACGGGCAATTGCGATGATGCGAAGTGGTAAAGCCTATGAGTTATTATTGCAATTAGCAGAAAGATAATGGGTAGAAAACAGTATGACAATTGAAGCTCTAACAAAAAATGTTGAAATGGCAACAGTTTTAAAAAAGATCATAGAAGATAAACAGATTTGGTTAGCTGACTGCCAAGCCAAACAGCCATTGACGACATTTAAGTCAGCAATAACAGTAAGTGATCGTAATTTTTATCAAGCTTTAGCTAAGCCTAAAACCGTGTTTATTTTAGAGTGCAAAAAAGCCTCACCGTCAAAAGGCTTGATTCGTAACGATTTTGATCCGGTAAGCATTGCAAAAGTCTATAAAGATTATGCCTCAGCTATTTCGGTATTGACCGATGAAAAATACTTTCAAGGTAGTTTTGATTTTTTACCGCTTGTTCGCAACAAAGTGACTCAACCGGTATTATGCAAAGATTTTATCATTGATGAATATCAAATTTATCTGGCACGATATTATCAAGCAGATGCAATATTATTAATGCTCTCGGTAGTGACAGATGAAGAGTATCAGCGCTTTAGCCATATTGCACATCAACTAAACATGGGAGTATTAACCGAAGCGAGTACCGCCAGTGAAGTCGAACGAGCTATCAAACTTGGTGCCAAAGTGATAGGGATTAATAATCGTAACTTGCGTGATCTCTCTGTCGATTTAAATCGTGTTAAAACGTTATCTAAAACTATTCCAAATGATCGGATCATTATCAGCGAATCTGGCATTTATACCCACCAACAAGTGAAAGAATTGAGTGCATGTGCTAATGGCTTTTTAATTGGTAGTGCCTTAATGTCAGAAAATAATCTGGCATTAGCTATTCGTAAAGTCATGTTGGGTGAAAATAAAGTTTGTGGTTTAACGCGTGTTGAAGATGCAGTAACTGCCTATCAAGCGGGTGCTGTTTATGGAGGACTGATCTTTGTTCCCAATTCTCCACGTTATATTCAGCCGGTTAAAGCTAGAAAAATAATGGCTGCTGCACCACTTAACTGGGTAGGTGTATTTAAAGATGAAAGTATAGATGAAATCTGTCAAATAGCTCAGCAACTTTCGCTCTATGCAGTGCAATTACATGGTAATGAGAGTGAAGAGTATATACAGAATTTACGTTATCAATTACCTGAAAAGTGTCAAATATGGAAAGCAATAAGTGTTGTTGACAATATTCCTGAACACAATAATCCATTAATTAGTCGTTATGTGTTTGATCATGGATCAGGTGGCACCGGTAAAAGTTTTAACTGGTCATTATTAGCTGACCAACATCTTGAAAATGTCATTTTAGCAGGAGGAATTAATCCTCAAAATATTAAAGTAGCGCTAGCAACAGGGGTTATCGGTGTTGATCTTAACTCTGGAGTGGAAGTGTCACCGGGCATCAAAGATCCACAAAAAATAGCAGCTGCATTTGCACAAATTTAATTGAATAATTTAAATTAAAAGGTAATTACTATGTCTAAATTAAACCCGTATTTTGGCGAATTTGGTGGGCAATATGTTCCTCAAATATTAATGCCTGTACTTGATCAACTAGAGGAAGCTTTTCTATCAGCGATACACGATCCTGCCTTTCAAAAAGAGTTTAACGATCTGTTAGTCAATTATGCGGGTCGCCCAACAGCATTGACACTATGCAAAAATTTAACTGCCGGTACGAAAACCAAGCTTTATTTAAAGCGTGAAGATTTAGTACATGGAGGCGCGCATAAAACTAACCAGGTATTAGGACAAGCATTATTAGCCAAACGCATGGGTAAAACGGAAATTATTGCCGAAACGGGCGCTGGACAACATGGGGTAGCCTCTGCCTTAGCATGTGCTTTACTTGGTTTAAAATGCCGAATCTACATGGGGGCTAAAGATGTTAAACGTCAAGCACCAAACGTATTTAGAATGCGATTAATGGGCGCAACCGTGATCCCTGTAGAAAGTGGTTCTGCAACTTTAAAAGACGCATGTAATGAGGCTTTACGTGATTGGTCAGGTAGCTATGAAAAAGCGCATTATATGCTAGGCACGGCTGCCGGTCCGCATCCTTTTCCAACTATTGTGCGTGAATTTCAGCAAATGATTAGTCGCGAAGCCAAACAACAGATCCTTGAAAAAGAAGGGCGTTTGCCGGATGCCGTTATTGCTTGTGTAGGTGGTGGTTCTAATGCAATTGGTATGTTTGCTAATTTTATTGATGATAAATCAGTAAAATTAATTGGTGTCGAACCCGGTGGACACGGCATAGAGACCGGAAAACATGGTGCATCACTTAAACATGGTAAATTAGGTATCTATTTTGGAATGAAAACACCAATGATGCAAACTGATGAAGGACAAATTGAAGAATCTTATTCCATTTCAGCAGGACTTGATTTCCCCGCAGTAGGGCCACAGCACGCATACTTAGATAATATTGGGCGAGCTGACTATGTGTCGATAACTGATGACGAAGCGCTAGATGCATTTCAAGCCTTATCTCGTCACGAAGGGATTATTCCGGCGCTGGAATCATCTCACGCTTTAGCCTATGCGTTAAAAATGATGAAAGAAGATCCTAATAAAGAGCAGTTATTAATTGTTAATTTATCTGGTCGTGGTGATAAAGATATATTCACAGTTTATGATATTTTAAAAGCAAGAGGAGAAATAGAATGAACCGTTATCAACAACTGTTTAATCAACTAACAGCAAAAAATGAGGGTGCATTTGTTCCTTTTGTACCAGTTGGTGATCCTAATCCAGAACTCTCTTTGCAAATTATTCAAACCATGATTGATGCTGGAGCGGATGCGTTAGAGTTAGGTATCCCATTTTCAGATCCTATGGCGGATGGGCCGACGATCCAAAATGCTAATCTTCGCGCATTTAATAGTGGGATCACGGTTGAAAAGTGCTTTGAAATTTTAACTAAAATCAGAGCTAACAATGCTGATATTCCAATCGGATTGTTGATCTACGCAAATTTAGTCTTTAAAAATGGCATCGCTAATTTCTTTGCTAAATGCGCTAAAGCCGGTGTTGATTCGGTATTGATTGCCGATCTCCCAGTTGAATATTCAGCAGAATTTACTGGTGCTGCTACTCAATATAATATTGCGCCGATTTTCATTTGTCCGCCAAATGCAGATGATAATGTGATTAAAAATATTGCTAAATATGGTAAAGCTTATACTTATTTAGTTTCTCGTGCCGGCGTTACAGGAACTGAGAATCGTGCTAATAAACCATTAACCCATTTACTTACCAAACTTAAAGAATATAGCGCTCCTCCAGCAATTCAAGGATTTGGTATATCAGAACCTAGTCAAGTAAAAGAAGCGATTGAATCAGGTGCGGCAGGTGCAATTGCAGGTTCAGCAACAGTTAAAATCATCGAAAAAAACCTCAATGATACTAAGAAAATGCTGAATGAATTAACTCAATTTGTAAAAATCATGAAAACTGCCAGTAAAAAGTAAATGATGATTCCGCTGATTATTCAGCGGAAATTCTTACATTTATCCCCAATAAAATAAGTCATATAACTTTATTAATAGATTAAAATTAATCAAGAGAAAATGGCTAAAAACCCTACTTAAAATAGGGTAATAATTTTCAATGTAAGTTTAGCTATAGATAGCAAAATAGTACTCTTTTCAGTTGCATTTTATTCAAAATGCAGTATACTCGTCATCCATCTATCGCGGGGTGGAGCAGCTTGGTAGCTCGTCGGGCTCATAACCCGAAGGTCGTTGGTTCAAATCCAGCCCCCGCAACCACTTAAATTTTCATTAATAAATTAATCTTCCTGTTATTGTATGAAAGTTCGGATCAAGTGGCTTCATTATAGTTAGTTTTAAATGTAGCCTCGCTTGTCGAGGTTTTTTTTTGCGTGTAAGGATTTAAGCGTAAGTTTAAAAGGAATATTGGGCTTTATGCCCTTTTTTATTTTCTGCTATGGAGGTTTGTTTGGCTAATATAGAACAACAATTAACTGATATTATCCAAGAGCCAGTTAACGCACTTGGTTTTGAATTAGTAGGGCTTGAATATATTCGTGGCCGTTACCCTGTATTACGTGTTTATATTGATAGTGAAAACGGTATTACTGTTGATGATTGTGCCGATGTTAGCCGACAAATTAGTGCCGTACTTGATGTCGAAGATCCAATTAAAGATGCATACAATCTTGAAGTATCTTCTCCTGGGATGGATAGACCACTGTTTACACTGGAACATTATCAACGTTTTATTGGTGAAGAAGTCACTGTGAGTTTACGTATTCCTGTTGCAAATCGTCGTAAATGGAAAGGACGAATTAAGTCTATCGATAACGAAATGATTACATTGACAGTAGATAATAATGATGAGGTATTTGCTTTTAGTAACATTCAAAAAGCGAACATAGTACCTAATTTTAACCTTAATAAATAGAATACGGGTGTAAAAGGATGAATAAAGAAATTTTAGCTGTTGTTGAAGCGGTATCAAATGAAAAAGCACTAACTAGAGACAAAATTTTTGAAGCGTTAGAAACCGCATTAGCGACAGCCACAAAAAAGAAATATGCAGTTGATATTGATGTTGTGGTAAAAATTGACCATAAAACCGGTGATTATGACACATTCCGTCGTTGGCAGATTGTTAACGAAGTAACCCAGCCAACCAAAGAAATTACATTAGAAGCAGCGCAATACGAAGATCCGTCCAAACAAATTGGAGATTATATTGAAGAACAAATAGAATCAGTTGCATTTGATCGTATTACCACGCAAACCGCTAAACAAGTCATCGTACAAAAAGTACGAGAAGCAGAGCGAGCAATGGTCATAGACATGTTCAGAAACCGTATTGGTGATATTGTTACTGGTATTGTTAAAAAGACCAATCGCGATAGCGTTATTCTTGATTTAGGTAATAATGCTGATGCGATGATGTCACGTCACGATATGTTACCACGTGAAAACTTCCGAATCGGTGATCGTGTACGAGGTATTTTATACCTTGTAGAGCAGGATAATAAACCAGCTCAACTTTATATAAGCCGTTCAAATCCTGAAATGATGGAAGAGTTATTCCGCATTGAAGTACCAGAAATCGGCGAAGAGATGATCGATATTAAAGGAGTAGCACGCGATCCCGGTTCACGTGCTAAAATTGCAGTAAGTAGTAATGACCGCCGAATTGATCCTGTTGGTGCTTGTGTTGGTATGCGAGGCGCTCGCGTTCAGGCTGTATCAAATGAATTTGGTGGTGAACGTATTGATATTGTTTTATGGGATGATAACCCAGCACAATATGTGATTAATGCCATGGCGCCAGCCGATGTTGTTTCAATTGTGGTTGATGAAGATAAACATACAATGGATGTGGCGGTGAATGCTGAAAACTTGCCACAAGCAATTGGACGAAATGGGCAAAATATTCGCTTAGCTTCTCAACTTACAGGCTGGACATTAAATGTCATGAGTACTGAAGATTTGCAAGAAAAGCATCACGCAGAATCCTTTGCAGCAATCAATAATCTAATGAAACATTTAGATATCGATGAAGGACTTGCCCAACTATTAGTTGAAGAAGGTTTTACTTCACTTGAGGAATTAGCTTATGTGCCAGTTGATGAGTTGCTAGAGATTGAAGATCTTGATGAAGATCTTGTTGAAGCATTAAGGAACAGAGCCAAAGATGCTTTAACAACTATAGCACTTGCACATAGCGGTGATAAAAGACCTGCACAAGATCTCCTAGATCTACCAAATATGACACAAGAGTTAGCGTATCAATTAGCTCAACATGATGTTATTACTTTGGAAGACTTGGCTGAACAAGGCACAGATGATCTAGTGGGCATTGAAGGTTTAACAAGTAAACAAGCTGGCGATTTTATTATGGCTGCACGTAATATCTGTTGGTTTGCAAATGAATAATTGAGGGATAGTAATACATGACCAAAGTATCAATAGAAACACTGGCTCAAGAAATAAATACTCCAGTGCAAACACTTTTGCAACAGTTTGCTGATGCAGGAATAAAGAAAACTGCATCTGATACTGTTAGCCAAAAGGAAAAAGAAGCTTTGCTTGCTCACTTAAATCCTCAGCAAGGCCCAACAAAACTAACACTACAACGCAAAACACATTCAACTTTGAATGTATCAAGTGGTGGTGGCAAAAGTAAAGAAATTAAAGTAGAAGTACGTAAAAAACGAACTTTTGTTAAACGTGATCCTGCTGAAATAGCCAAAGAGAGTGAAAAAGCGCGTATTGAAGCTGAACAAAAGGCTAAACACGAAGCTGAATTAAAAGCACGTAAAGAAGCAGAGGAAAAGTTAGCTGCTGAAGAGGCGAAAAAACGTCAAGAAGCCGAAGCTAAAAAACGTGTGCAGGAAGAAAAAGCTAAACAAGCGCAAGAACAACAAATTGATCCAAAAGTGAAAAAAGCTCAAGAAGAAAAAGCCCGTTTAGAAGCTGAAGCGCATGAAATTAAACGAAAGGCTGAAGAAGAAAATCGTCGCAAATTAGAAGCTGAAGCCAAACGAATGGCAGAAGAAGCGCGTAAGCTTGCCGAGCAATACAGTGAAGTAGATGATAATGATCATAACGATGATGAAGATTATCATGTCACGACGTCTAAATATGCCAGAGCAGCTGAAGATGATACCGATCGAGAAGTTGAAAGTGCGCGTGGACGTGGTCGTAGCGGAAAACAAACCAAACAGAAAAAAGGTAGTAAATTATCTGAAGGTAAGGCTGAGCGTGAAGAAGCGCGTGCCGTTACGCGTAGTGGACACAAAAAGAAAGGTAAAAGTACCTTACAACAGAGTTTTACTAAGCCTGTGCAAGCAGTTAACCGCGATGTTGTTATTGGTGAAACCATTACTGTAGCTGAACTTGCTAATAAAATGGCAGTAAAAGGTTCAGAAGTGATCAAAACCATGATGAAAATGGGCGCAATGGCAACGATTAATCAGGTTATCGATCAGGAAACTGCACAGTTAGTGGCTGAAGAGATGGGGCATAAAGTGGTATTACGTCGTGAAAATGAGCTAGAAGAGTCTCTAATGAGCGATCGTGATACTGGGGCAGAAAAAGTCTCGCGCGCTCCGGTTGTTACCATTATGGGTCACGTTGACCACGGTAAAACATCTCTACTTGACTATATTCGTAAAGCAAAAGTTGCTTCTGGTGAAGCTGGTGGTATCACACAGCACATCGGTGCTTATCATGTTAAGACACCAAACGGTGAAATAACTTTCTTAGATACACCGGGACATGCGGCATTTACCTCAATGCGTGCGCGTGGTGCTAAGGCAACTGATATTGTTGTCCTAGTTGTCGCTGCTGATGATGGGGTCATGCCTCAAACGATAGAAGCTATTCAACATGCAAAAGCTGCCAATGTACCAATTGTTGTTGCAGTAAATAAAATCGATAAACCAGAAGCCGATCCTGAACGAGTTAAAGGTGAATTGGCACAATATGGTGTTATGTCAGAAGATTGGGGTGGAGACACACAATTTGTCCATGTTTCAGCTAAAGCAGGCACAGGGATAGATCAACTTCTTGAAGCGATTTTATTACAAGCGGAAGTCCTTGAATTAACCGCTTATGAATCCGGTATGGCAAGTGGTGTAGTCATTGAATCTTTCCTTGATAAAGGTCGTGGCTCTGTTGCAACAGTATTAGTTCAATCAGGAACTTTGCATAAAGGTGATATTGTTCTGTGTGGTTTTGAATATGGACGTATTCGAGCTATGCGTAATGAATTAGGTAAAGAGGTGACTGAAGCGGGTCCTTCTATTCCGGTTGAAATACTTGGATTATCTGGCGTACCGTCAGCAGGTGATGAAGCGACAGTGGTTCGTGATGAGAAGAAAGCGCGTGAAGTTGCTCTATACCGTCAAGGTAAATTCCGGGATGTGAAATTAGCTCGTCAGCAAAAAGCAAAACTTGAAAATATGTTTACTAATATGACCGAAGGTGATATCTCTGAACTCAATATCGTATTAAAAGCAGATGTTCAAGGTTCAGTTGAAGCAATTTGTGATTCATTACTCAAATTGTCAACTGATGAAGTTAAAGTTAAAATTATTGGTTCAGGTGTCGGTGGTATTACTGAAACCGATGCTTCATTAGCGGCGGCTTCAGATGCGATTATCCTTGGATTTAATGTTCGTGCAGATGCATCAGCGCGTAAAGTTATTGAATCAGAAAACTTGGATTTACGTTATTACTCAGTTATTTATGATTTAATTGATGAAGTTAAACAAGCCATGAGTGGTATGCTTGCGCCTGAATACAAGCAAGAGATTATCGGCCTGGCTGAGGTACGTGATGTATTTAAATCACCAAAATTTGGCGCAATTGCAGGTTGTATGGTGACAGAAGGTGTAGTTAAACGCCATAACCCAATACGTGTTCTTCGTGATAATGTAGTTATTTATGAAGGTGAACTTGAATCTTTACGTCGCTTTAAAGACGATGTTAATGAAGTTCGTAATGGTCTTGAGTGCGGTATAGGGGTGCGTAACTATAACGATGTTCGTGTTGGCGATAATATTGAAGTGTTTGAGACAATCGAAATCAAACGTACTATTTAGTCATAATTAGCAAGTGTGATAAGCAAGGTTTCCAACCTTGCTTATTCATTTTTTAAGGAAAATAGATATGGCAAAAGCATTTAATCGTTCATCTCGAGTCGGACATGAATTACAAAAAGAGATTGCAATAATCCTACAACGTGAAATTAAAGATCCGCGTCTTGGAATGGTGACAGTTTCAGGTGTAGATATTTCACGCGATCTTTCATATGCGAAAGTGTTTGTCACCTTTTTAAATGATGATGATCCTGAGATTGTTGAACAAGGTTTAACTATACTCAATGATGCAACTGGGTATATTCGAAGCTTAATTGGTAAAGCAATGCGCTTACGAATTATTCCTGAAATTAAATTCTTTTATGATGAATCTCTTGTCAAAGGTATGCAGATGTCAAGTTTAGTCTCTGATGTTATCAAACAAGATAATGAACGTCATAAAGATTAATATTACCGGTCATACCTAAACTTTTGTGAAGAAGTTTCAGGTTAACTATACGTTTAAGTATAAAATAGATATTATGAACATAAAGAAAATACGCCGTGACCTTCACGGCGTTTTGTTATTAGATAAACCTCAAGGCATGACATCAAATGATGCCTTGCAAAAAGTTAAATGGCTATTCAATGCTAAAAAAGCAGGGCATACAGGTGCATTAGATCCGCTGGCAACAGGTATGTTACCTATATGTTTTGGTGAAGCGACCAAATTTTCGCAATATCTGCTCGATTCTGATAAACGTTATCGGGTTATCGCAAAACTGGGCGAACGAACCGATACTTCAGATGCCGATGGACAAATTATCAGTGTCAAATCGGTTAATATTAATGAATCAGATATTCATCAAGCGCTAACACATTTTCGTGGTAATATTTTGCAAGTACCAACCATGTTTTCAGCCTTAAAACATCAAGGACGACCGCTTTATGAATATGCACGTCAGGGTATCACTGTTGAACGTCCAGCCCGACCCATTACTATCTATGCCAATCAATTTATCGCCTTTGATCCAATAACAAACGAGTTAACACTTGAAATACACTGTTCTAAAGGCACCTATATTCGTACTATTGTTGACGACTTAGGTGAATTACTGGGTTGTGGCGCACATGTAATCTATTTAAGACGTTTACAAGTGTCAAATTACCCTATTGAAAAAATGGTCACATTAGAGGCATTACAAACTAATGCAGAACGCGATCACTTATTAATGCCCGTTGATAGTCCACTACAAGATTATCTAAAAATCACACTTAACCAAGCACAAGGTAAAGATATTCTATTAGGAAGAACCATTCAACTTGATACAAATATTCAAATTAAAACCTTAGTTAGAATTTATCAGGATGAACAGTTTATCGGCGCAGGTACTTTACTACATAACCAGTTATCACCAAAAAGATTAATATCAACGACAATATAAAGTAGATCTTAGATTGACCATAAATGTACACAGCTAACATCTTAATTTGATTTTATCAAAATCAGATTATTGTCTAAATATGATTGATGAGGGCTGAGTATCAATAAAAAATCGGCTCAGCCTCAATAAGCTGATATCGTTTAGTCGTTGTATGGCTGAGTTTAAGGATCTCACAAAGTAAAATCGCAGCTTGCTGCCCCATTTTATATAATGGTTTATTGATTCTATTTAATCTATCAAGCTCATTATATTGACGTTGCTGAGAATGACTAATATAGGCCAAAGCAAGAGTTGAAACAGAATATTGCTGACTTTCATTTATTTGATCTAACGCACCTAACACCGAATGATAACGTGAATGAAAGTGTTGCTCGCTAAAATATTTTTCATCCGTATAATTCAAACAGCTATTATCAGCACAAATAAATGCCGTCGGCGGCTTATTACTATTTAGTAAATTTTTGACGGCTAAACGTCCATGCTCATAAGTAAAACAATCTCGAATAATATAGTTAGTTTCTATGGCGATATCGGCTCTATGTAGCGCTTGTTGATAACCTTGTAAAAAATGAGTTGAACTCAACTTATCATAATGGCTTAATAAAATTGCAATCTTATTGTGTGAATGATCTATAAAATATTTGGTTATTTGATGTGCAATAGTTAGATGATCAAAGTAAACACAATTAAAATCTAAACTAAAATGATTTACCAAAATAATAGGTGGTATATTTGATGCATATTGACTCAATGTTTTTAAATATGGAGCATCATTAATCACCACAATACCAGCGAAAAGATTTTGTGTTAAATAGCTAATTAAATGGTGAATGTCATGATTATCTGAATAAGGAAAACGAATATAAAAAAATTGATACTCTGCAAGCTTTAAAACTTGTTCTAATCCATAATTAATTAAACTATGTGTAATAAGCTGATTATCAATAATTAAGATCTTTTTACTCTCATTAGTATTAGATCGGGCATCAACATTATCATAAGTCGCTATATTTAATTCTTGAATGGTTTGATAGACTTTAGACTGGGTTAATGGTGATGTTAAATGTGGTTTCTTTAATACCCTAGACACAGTAGCAATCGATACATTAGCATGTTTAGCAATAGTTGAAAGTGTAGCTTTTGCCATAATCAATAAAATACCTTAATTAAACAGGTATTTTACTTTAACCATATTCAGATAATTTGTAATTTCTCTATAGTGATATTTTCGAGCTATCTTCCAAAAATATTCTTAGTCTAGCTTTATGGTATTTCATTGTTCCTCTTTTTCCTTATTAGTCATCAATAATTCGATTTACTTATACTGCTTTGTTGTTCATTGTTTCTGTTCAATATCTAAAGTATTTAGCAAACTCTCTTTTTTCTTGTGTTAATTATCTTTCTGATTTTATTTAATTTAGTTTGTCATGTTAATTTTACCTTTATACATGATTTAATATGTTATTTGACTAAATTATCTGCTAAGATAAAAATAATGATAGTTGATCTTAGTGTGATCTCTAATTTAAAAGTACCCATTAATTGTAGTCATAACAAGCGAGTAAAAAGGAATAGTAAGGAATAGTAAGTTAACAAGGAGAATAGCATGGCAAAAGTGCTTGATGATTTAGTCAATCAATTAGGTGAAAAAGTCGTTAAGGGTTTAAGTGGTGTCAGTCATAATCGTTATACCTTATCCATTGATGCCTTATCCAGTCCCATCTCAATCTTACAAGTTAAAAGCAATGAACAACTCAATCAACCTTGGCACTACATTATCAATTTCACCAGTGCTGACAAAGCTATCGCCGTTGATACGGTATTAAACCAAAATGCATCATTTACCTTTAATCCGGTTAGTCATCATCCCTTTTTATCCGCAATCAGTTCACTGAGTGCGCTACCTGTGGAGGGGCAAGCACGGGTACTGCATGGGGTTATCACCGGTTTTAGTCAACTCTCAGTCAATAAAGACGAAGCACATTATCAGGTCATATTATCTTCCCGTTTAGCGTTATTATCCTTACAACACAACAGTGCAATATTTCAAAATCAAAATGTCGTCAGTGTTGTTGAAACGGTACTACGCAGTCATGGTTTTACCGGCGTGGATTACCGGTTGGAGCTGAAAGAGAGCTATCCGATAAGAGAATTTATCACGCAATGGCAAGAGAGTGATTTGGAATTTATACAACGCTTACTGGCGGATGTCGGTATCTGGTTTCGTTTTGAAAATCACAGTGAGCATCACTGTGATGTCATGATACTCAGTGACTATGAGCAAGGATATAATAACGTCGGTAAGATTGACTACAAACTACCGACCGGCACTATAGACGGCAGTACCGAGAGTGTCTGGGATATCGCCTTACACAGTCAAACGGTCGAATCCTCAGTAAAAGTCCAAGATTATAACTACCGAGATGCC
The DNA here is from genome assembly GCF_001690195.1 of Gilliamella sp. wkB108. Lineage (GTDB taxonomy): Bacteria > Pseudomonadota > Gammaproteobacteria > Enterobacterales > Orbaceae > Gilliamella > Gilliamella apicola_L. The sequence goes on from NZ_LZGM01000012.1 coordinate 74,316, forward strand.
GGGGCAAATTTAAACAGTGAGATTAGCACGCAACAAACCGCCAGTACCACTTATGGTACTGATTACCGTTATGAAGAGCATTATAAAAATAATGGTGGAGATATCGAGAGTGGTTCATGGTATGCCAGAATTCGTCATGAACATGCCATCAGTAAACAGATAATCATAAACGGTCACAGTAACTGTTACACCTTAGCACCGGGGCAGCATATCCGTATCACAGGCAACCCTTTACCTGAAATGCAGGAAGGGTTTGTGATTTTAAGTGTAGCGGGGCAAGGCAACCGTACGGATGCTTATGAACTCACCTTTACTGCTATTCCTTATCAGGTGTTAAAACCTTATCGTCCGGCGCCGATAGCCTGGCCACAAGTTGGTGGCACATTGCCGGGCAGGGTGACCAGTCCGGATAATGATACTTATGGTTATATTGACACACAGGGACGTTATCGGGTCAAACTGAATTTTGATTTAAAGAGCTGGAAGAATGGAGAGGAGAGTTTATGGGTAAGACTGGCGAAACCTTATGCCGGTGCAACTTATGGTTTTCACTTTCCGCTTATTGATGGCACTGAAGTGGCCATAGCCTTTATGGACAGCAATCCTGACCGGCCTTATATCGCGCACGCTATGCATGACAGCAACCACCCAGACCATGTAGCGACGGCGAACAAACATCGTAATGTCATACGTACACCGGCTAACAATAAACTGCGCATGGATGATAAACGGGGAAAAGAGCATATCAAACTTGCCACCGAATATGGCAAGACTCAACTCAATCTGGGGCATTTAGTTGACCAAAACAAAGAACAACGGGGCGAAGGCTTTGAACTGCGCACTGACGAATGGGGTGCGATTGCTGCGGAGCGGGGATTATACCTCACCAGTCAAACCGAGCCTAAAGCGCAGGGAAAACAGCTGGATATGCAAGGTGCGATTACTCAGCTGGAAAATGCGCTCTCGATAGCCAAAGCGTTACAAAATGCCGCTACCCAATCACAGGCGCATACCGCTGATACAGACAGTCAGGACCAACTAAAGACCGTGTTAAGCGGACTAAGTCAAAGTGGCATACTTGCTTATGCACAAGAAGGGATAGCCTTAACCAGCCCGGAAGATATTCAACTCTCAACCAGTAACAGTGTCGTAATTACCAGTGAAAATCAAACGGATATTAGCGCATTAAAAAATATCACCTTAACTTCTGGCGAAGCTGTCGGTTTATTTGCGCATAAATCCGGCATGAAACTATTTGCTAATCAGGGTGATGTTGAAGTTCAGGCACAAAATGCCAACCTTGCTATGGCGGCTAAACAAGATATTAAAGTTGATAGTGTTGATGACAAAATAACCGTAACCGCAGGTCAAAATATCACCTTAATTTGCGGAGGCTCATATATCAAAATCAATAGCAGTGGTATAGAGTTAGGTACCTCAGGTAATGTCTATTTAAAATGCAATACTATGCAAAAAATGGGACCAGCTACGAAGGAAAAACCTAATATCAATTTACCAGATTTTTTTAATATGATTAATCTGGGAAGATATAGTATGAAATTTTTATTAACAAATGATGAAGGTGAACCTATGTCATTTATTCCTTATAAGATATGGCATGGTGATAATATTTATGCTTACGGTACAACGGACGCTAATGGTTATACTAGCATTGTTTACTCAGAAACTGAAATACCATTACATGTTGGAATCGATATAGAAAGATTTTAGGAGAAAAAGATGGCTGAGACCGTTATGGAATGGGTAGATAAACAAAAAAAAAGAAAGACAACATCAACAGCTCAGGGAGGTAATAATAGTTCTTCGGTACCGGTTGCTAAGACGGCTTATGTTTGTAAAGTGGCTAAGGATGGTTGGGTAAGTATACGTCTAGATGGTCATGGTACAGATGAATATAGTATTTACAATTATACTAAATTAACCTTAATTGGACTGAATGATGATGGTACTAGAGTAAGGTTTAGAGTAGAAGAAGGTGAATGGAAAGGTGAAAAAGGTTCTATGATTTTGAAAGGTGGTGTTGATACTTATATTAGTCATATCCCCCCAAGTACAGCCGTACCAACAATAACAGTTAAATACGGTAAAATTGATTATCACTGGAGATCTAATGCAAGAAAAGATTTATATGGTGAAGACATAAAACAGCAATTAGCTACTTTAACTGTCAATGGTATATCAGTAACAGTCACTTTATGTTCCGATGATCAACATAAACCATTGGATGAAGGAATTTATGAAATCGCACCTCCAGATTATCCACATCCTAGAAAATATACAGAAATGTATACTGTTGGAGGTAAAATTAATCAATATGGGCTAATTGAAGGAGGCCAACTTGTCGGATGTGATATCGTCTGGTTTCCTATTTATCCCATATCGGAAAAACGTTATTTACATATTGGACATATATCTCATGGTTGTGTAACTATTATTGATTATGAAAAGTATCCAGAAATATATGATTATTTAATAAAATTTAGAGGAAAAGGAAAACATGGTGATGATATTGTGGCATTTTTACAAGTTATTAAGTAATGTTTTATTATTTCTACTCTTAATTGGTATTAGTAACCAAGTTATTGCAAGTGAGCATCATTATTCTTACTGTAATTTGAATTTGGTCATCAGTTACGATATTGATGGATGTGCAGATTTTTTTGAGGAAAAAATATCATCACTTTCAGCGGAACAAAAACAACATTTTGAAGAAAATTTTGAGAAAGTAAAAGCAATTGGTTATGTACCTGAATATTTAATTCCTTTTTTAGATCAATATCCAACACCAGAAGTATTATTTACCAGCCTGCAATTAGATGAGGAAGATGATAAAGAACATGATTATAATAATACTAAAGTCGCTTTTGATACTCTTGATTCATTAGAATATAGAGAACATTTGAGGAAATTTCAAATGTATAAAATTGTTGAAAAAATGTTGGAGAAAAAGAAAGAACTGACATTAAGAGAAAAAAATATTTTGAGTATAAGTAAACAGCGTAGCCAATGTTTAGACAATATTTTAGATGATTTAAGAGAAAATCCAGGAAAGTCAATAGAGAAAAAAATCATTATAGATAAATGTTATAACTAATTGATTAACAATAAAAAAATAAGGTGTTGCGAATTAAACATAATGAAAGGATGCGGTTAAATAACCACCTAAATAATATGAAAAAATTACAATATCATTGCCATATATTAATTTATCTAGTTTTAGCATTATTTCTTATTAGTTGTGCACCATTTTTTTTCTTTAGTTCAACTAAAACGTCAGTCGAACCACCAAGTTTACCTAATGCAAAATTAGGTCAACCATATTATGCAACCATAACAATCAATAGTTATCCGGGACCAGTTATACCGAGGTTATTTCGCTACGAAATAACCCCTACAAATTCAGGACTCGACTTAAAGGTATTAGATACTGAAGCTGTCCATCCCTATAATGACTTTAAATTAGAAGGTGTTCCCATTGTAACAGGTGAAATTATCTTAAGGATACATGGTGGTACTTTTGGCACGATGGAAATAGGGCAAGATTTTGATAAGACGTACACGATAAAAGTAGAAGATGCAGATGAAAGGTAAGTATTGATTTCTCCACAGAACAAATATGATACAACAATGATAACTCATTCTATATATGAGGACATAAAAACTAGCACCTAAAAATCAGATTTTACCCTGCCGGGTATTTAATAACGGTAAATTAGAAGAACGCATTGTAGAAGTTGATGTCTTTAATCAAAATGATTTGGAGTATATTTAATGAATTCTGACCGTAAAGTAACAATCTCAATAATAAAAAAACTAATCGCTGTGGTTATGGGCTGTGGTGTAATTATTGGTATTGTTCTCCTTTATTGTGATGATGGTAAAAATATATATGAACGCCCTGTTAAGCCGGAAAATACAACCATGGATATGACAATTTACCCTTCAACAATTCCTGAAAATCAATTATTACGTATAGATGAAGCCAAAAAACTATATCAATCAGCCTTTGAAGACCAAGTCTTTTATGCAGTGGTTAACCCCGATAAGCTAATCAAATTTATCAAGCATGCCTGGCAGTGGGATAAAAATGCCATGCCCTATTATTATGATCTTATGAGTTGGCAAAGATTTTACGATGATAATAAAAAAGAAGACGACATGATATCTTTTAAAGAGTTTATGTCTAAATATCGCGATCAACTCGTGGATAACAACGGTAAGCCGCTGGTAGAACCTGATATTTATACATCATTGAATTTTAGGCGTTATTTGTTTGATAAACTAGCTGATTTAAAATACCCTTATTTTGCCTATCGGAAAAGTTTTTTTTACAGCCCTTGTGAGTATGATAACAAAGGCATGCTATTACCTTGTTCAGACAGTAGTTTAGAAAAAAGTATTGAATATCTAAATTATGCATTGGCTGGAGGATATCATTGTTATGAGTATTTGAGTGCGCAAATGTTATTTCAGCAAGGCGATCATTATAAAGATAACAAATTTAGACAGCTCAATAAGTTAACCGAATATCGGAAGTCATTAACATCAGCAGAGCTCAAACAGGCGATCGATTATACCGAATTAATGGCGGAGCATAGTTCGATGATAGGGATCTTAAGAGTAACAGAAGCCTATTTATATGGTTTAGGTCGTGAGCACGATATAGTCAAAGCGTATGCCTGGTCGTTATTGCTGGATTATGCCAAACAAAAGGTGATAGAGAATGGTAATAATTTAGCTTGGAGTCCAACAATGCTTCCCCCTATTTGGCAGTATAATAAAGAGATACAAACTCGTTTAGAAAACATGCTGAATACCTCACAAAAACAAGCTGCGCAAGACTACCTGTCAACATTGAAAACTAAAATCATTGATTGGAACTATAATCGTTGGCGAGAGCAAATTGATGATTTTCATCCTAAACCCTAATTAAATGTTGAGGTTATTTTAATCAATATCCCTATAAGATATAAGGTTAAAAAACTAGCACCTAAAAATCAGATTTTACCCTGCCGGGTATTTAATAAAGGTGAGTTAGAAGCGCGCATTGTAGAAGTTGATGTCTTTAATCAAAATGATTTGGAGTATATTTAGTGAATTCTGACCGTAAAGTAACAATCATCAATTATGATTATTTAATAAGGTTTAAAAGAAAAGGAAAACATGGTGATGATATTGTGGCATTTTTACAAGTTATTAAGTAATGTTTTATTATTTCTACTCTTAATTGGTATTAGTAACCAAGTTATTGCAAGTGAGCATCCTTACTATTACTGTAATCTGAATTTGGTCATAGATTACGATATTGATGGATGTGCAGATTTTTTTGAGGAAAAAATATCATCACTTTCAGCGGAACAAAAACAACATTTTGAAGAAGATTTTGAGGAAGTAAAAGCAATAGGTTATGTACCTGAATATTTAATTCCTTTTTTACGACAGTATCCAACACCAGAAGTATTATTTACTAGCCTGCAATTAGATGAGGAAGATGATAAAGAACATGATTATAATAATACTAAAGTCGCTTTTGATGATCTTGAGTCAGTAGAATATAATGAGCATTTGAGGAAATTTCAAATGTATAAAATTGTTGAAAAAATGTTGGAGAAAAAGAAAGAGCTGACATTAAGAGAAAAAAATATTTTGAGTATAAGTAAACAACGAAGCCAATGTTTAGACAATATTTTAGATGATTTAAGAGAAAATCCAGGAAAGTCAATAGCGAAAAAAATCATTATAGATAAATGTTATAACTAGTTGATTAAAAATAAAAAAATATATTATGAATTAAACATAATGAAAGGATGCGGTTAAATAACCACTTAAATAATATGAAAAAATTACAATATCATTGCCATATATTAATTTATCTAGTTTTAGCATTATTTCTTATTAGCTGTGCGCCACTTTTTATTCATAGTTCACCTAAACCGACAGTCGAACCACCAAGTTTACCTAATGCAAAATTAGGTCAACCATATTATGCAACAATAGAAATCACGGGACCAGTTATACCGAGGTTATTTCGCTACGAAATAACGCCTATGAATTCAGGGCTTGACTTAAAGGTATTAGATCCTGAAGCAATCCGTCCATTTAAAAACCATAAATTAGAAGGCGTTCCCATTGTAGAAGGTGAAATTATCTTAAGGATACATGGTGGTACTTTTGGCACGATGGAAGTAGGGAAGGAATTTGATAAGACGTACACGATAAAAGTAGAAGATGCGGATGAATAAAAGGTAAATATTGATTTCTCCACAGGACAAATATGATACAACAATGATAACTCATTCTATATATGAGGACATAAAAACTAGCACCTAAAAATCAGATTTTACCCTGTTGGGTATTTAATAAAGGTGAGTTAGAAGAGCGCATTGTAGAAGTTGATGTCTTTAATCAAAATGATTTGGAGTATATTTAGTGAATTCTGACCGTAAAGGAACAATCATCAATTATGATTATTTAATAAGGTTTAAAAGAAAAGGAAAATATGGTGATGATATTGTGGCATTTTTACAAGTTATTAAGTAATGTTTTATTATTTCTACTCTTAATTGGTATTAGTAATCAAGTTATTGCAAGTGAGCATCATTACTCTTACTGTAATTTGAATTTGGTCATCAGTTACGATATTGATGGATGTGCAGATTTTTTTGAGGAAAAAATATCATCACTTTCAGCGGAACAAAAACAACATTTTGAAGAAGATTTTGAGGAAGTAAAAGCAATAGGTTATGTACCTGAATATTT
>NZ_LZGM01000013.1 GCF_001690195.1 Gilliamella sp. wkB108
GTGAAATAACTGATTTGTTCCGGACTCCATTGCTCTTCAAGCTTATAGGTAATATAACCCCAGGTCGTTTCACTTATCCGTATTGCTCGTCTACCATTGTTTTTTCGTCTGCTCACCGCAAATTTATGCGCCTTACTATGGTAGTAATAACCGCGATGGTCTTTATTACGTTTCAGCTCTCGATAAATGGTTGATACATGTCTTCCTAGTATTTTAGCGATAACTTTTTTCTTCAAACCTATACGCTTTAGACAAGAAATCTGGTATCTTTCTTTACAGGTAAGTTGTTTATATTTCATGATGTAATCTCAACTTTGGTCGGTGACAGATTAATCATTATAAATGACTTACCTTTTTTATTGTCACCTTTATTTTAGTTAAGATTCGCACTTAGTACTTGAATTCAAGTGGTTATTTATCTAATAACCAGGATTTTATTATAATAAACGTTTAATAAATCTATTAACATGAAATATAAAAGCTCCCACACATACCAAAATAGATAAAAATAACTTATCACCGCACGTTATTATTATGCAAATTATAGTCCCAATAAAAATACCGAGTGAAATAGAACCAGCGAACTTAAGTGAGGCTTTATTACTTGCTTTGGTACCCTTCATAGCCCAAGGATAGAGCCATAAACGATGATCGATGGGTCGGCGTAGGGCGTAGGCATAATAACTGCCGTCCTCCATTGGTTCGACTACCACTTCGACCTTATCGCCATTACGAAAAAAAGCCCGGCAAAAAATGCCTTGTACCGTGAACTCACCAAGTTTACAGCGAAAATATTGTACACTATTGAGGTAGTCGGCAGCCTCTTGCTGACCGCTAGCCATACCTACCTGACTGGCGGCTTCGGTTGTGTTACCCAGTGCCAATTGCCCCAGTAAAGGCAGGCTGGAAAAAGTGCCTTTGCCAAACAGTGCTAAGTCAGTATCAATCACTTGCAAATCGGCGATTTTACCGGTGATGATTTGATAATAATCATTCATTGAGTTATCCTGCTTTTAGTTTATGCCACGAAAATAATTAGAAAGTACACTAGGATCAAACGGGTAAGTTTGGATCGGTTGTTGTTTCTTAATATCATCTTAAGCTTTGGCATCGTTATTTCCCTTGCCTAGCATACTACGTCTTATCAATAATTCTAACTCATTAGCATTTAAAAACCAGATCAACCCTTCAATCAGTAAAATAATCACTTTAATACAAAAATCAGTACTTAAAAGTATCATTCGCCTTGTGATAGCATAGAATCGTCCTATTAAATTTGCTATTTTCTAATTTTAACATTCATAGGTGGTTTATACTCAGATATGAGATATATTTCTTTGTAAAAAAGTTGTTTATATTTAATGATGTTATCTCCATTTTAATTGGTGATAAATAAATTATTATGAATAATTTATCTTTTTCGTTGTTGCTATTACATTAAGTTAAGATGTGTACTTATTGTTCATCTTATAATTAATCAAAATAAATACATTAATTA
>NZ_LZGM01000014.1 GCF_001690195.1 Gilliamella sp. wkB108
GTCTTTCCAATAACTTACCGAATCCCTGTCTAATCCTAATAATATATTATCAAGGTTATTCGAATCTTCTCTGTAAACATCACTATATTTTATAGTTCTTGCAGCTTCTTCGGCATATTCATTTTGCATTTGCCATGCTTCTTGTAGTAATCCTTGACAAGCTGAACTTGATATATTACCTGCATAACAAGTTTCTAGCAAAACCAGATCACGTTTTTTATCTAATTTTTCAAAGTACTCTAATTCTTTCTTTTCATCTTCCGTTAACTCCTCACCTTTCCAGTTCGGTTTTATCCAAGATAATTCAGCTTTTCGTCTAGCTTCGGAAAGTTTTAAATAATTATTCTCAACCGCATTTTTACTACTATTCACACCCGTTGCTATATCACTTTCATCCCCACCCATACTTGCTATGGTGAGTCCTACCGCTAGCTGAGTTAAGGCACTGATGTTATCTTTTTCTTCTTCCGTTAGGTCTTTTACATCTCTATCTCCATATAAGGCTTTTTGGATAATTGGGGCTGCTATCTCCCCTGTGACTGCACTCGCTCCACCTACTACTCCTGAGTGACCTTGTAGCTCCGCTACCACCGCTCCTAGTATTGTATGTGCCACTAATCTCGCTGTCTCATTATCACCTGCTTGTTTTTTTATCTCTGTTGCTATCCATGGCGCGCTTGCTCCTGCTAATCCGCCGGTTATATCGCCTGTGATAATTCCGGTCACTATCGCTACCGCTGAATCTACTCCTTTACTAAAGTCATTACCCATCTTGCCTTTAGTTGAGTCCTTACCCGCATCCTTGTTAAGGTCTTTCTCCAGTTGTTTTACTTGTGCTGCTAAATCTTTCAGCCCCGTTACGATATCTTGTTTTCGTTGCTCTTTCTCTTTGTCAA
>NZ_LZGM01000015.1 GCF_001690195.1 Gilliamella sp. wkB108
TCAATAATCTCGTTTGTCTAAAAATCACTAAATCTAGATCAATTTTATTTTGGATGAGGTGATTTTTTCATTGTTTTAATTTATAACGGTATAATTTGTTGTTATTTATTCGATGTTAAGTAAAAAAATTATAATTAAATGTAAAGATATTTTTTTGAGAGGACATTTTTTGATAAATAAGGTAAATTAGTTAACATATAAAATAAACAACTTATTTAAAAAACAGATTTGTTATTTGTTGCTTGGCTGGAGGAATAAAGCTAATTTATGCGTTATAATGAGCCACAAAAATTAGCGTCAATTTTGGCGAAAGTTTCCTCATTGTCGAAAATACAAGAAAGAACGAATGCACTCAGTAAGTTATCTAATGTTGTTAGTGATTTATTACCATCACCATTAAATCAACAATGCAGAGTTGCAAACTATCGACGCGGTATATTAGTTATAGAAGTAAGCTCTGCAAGTTGGTTAACTAGATTGAGATATGAACAAAGTGAATTAATCTCAGGTATACGTAGGCAAATATTACCTTCTTTATCCTCAATCCAATATCAGATTAATCCAAATATTACAGCACAATTATCCCAAGTTGATAATCAGTTACTGAATAAAGCGAAGACACCAAGCATCATGACGCAGAAAAGTGCAGAGTTTTTATATACGTTAGCGGAAAATGTGCCAGATAAGTTAAAAAAACAATTGATAAAACTTGCTAACCATGCAAAATAAGTGAAGTTAATTAAACGACAGTTTTATATAATCATATAACGAAAAGAAACAAGGAGTGAAGTATGGATAAAGATATGATGACTTATCTTGTCATTGGGATAGTAATTGGTTTTGTTATTGGATTTATTTTTATGAGCATTATTAGCCCTAAAGCACGTAAATATTCCAAAGTTAAACGTGAGCTAGATCAAACAAGAGATGAGTTAAATTCACAGAAACAAATGATAGTTAAGCATTTTTCTCATAGTGCTGAAATCTTAGATAATATGGCTAAAGATTTCCGACGTCTTTATCAACATATGGCTGAAAATTCTAGTCAATTTGTCATGAATGAAGATATACCGACAATAGAACTTAATTCAGATAGTGATAACAGCAATAAAAATGAATTAACGCTTGATAAACAACCAAAAGACTATTCAGATAATCCTTCTGGTTTATTCAAAACTGATGAAAATAAATCTTAACTATTGTGAACTTTTTTGCTGTTAGTTTATGGCATGACATTTATTTAATTATTTAATTATTTAAAAAGTGAGAGTTGTAAGATGATCAATTCATTTAAAAAACACAAAAAATTACTGAGCATTATTGCATTAAGTTTAGGTATGAGTTTGTCTACATTGCCTAATGCATTTGCGGCTTTTCCAACAATTCCAAACGGTGATAATACAGAGCAACCGAGCTTGGCGCCGATGCTTGAAACAGTATTGCCTTCAGTTGTCAGTATTAAGGTTAAAGGCACTGCGCAAATGGATAATAATATGCCGGAGGAGTTCAGACGTTTTTTTGGTTATCTTGATACTCCTCAACGGCCTTTTGTTGGTCAAGGATCGGGTGTGATAATTGATGCTGAAAAAGGCTACATAGTAACCAACAATCATGTTATTGATAATGCTGATGATATTACTGTGACGTTAAATGATGGTCATGAATATAAAGCAAAACTAATTGGTAAAGATCCACAGAGCGATATTGCTTTACTTAAAGTTGAAAATGCAAAAAAATTGATAGCTATTAAATTAGCTGATTCCGACAAATTACGAGTCGGTGATTATGTGGTTGCGATTGGTAATCCATTTGGTATTGGTCAAACAGTGACATCAGGAATAATTTCCGCACTAGCCAGAAGCGGATTGAATATGAATGGATTTGAGAATTTTATTCAAACAGATGCTTCAATCAACCAAGGAAATTCAGGTGGGGCGTTAGTTAATTTGAATGGAGAATTAGTTGGCATAAATACAGCAATCATTGCACCGAATGGTGGAAATGTCGGTATTGGTTTTGCTATTCCAAGTAATATGGTTAAAAGTTTGACTTCTCAACTAATCGAATATGGTGAAGTTAAACGTGGTGTACTTGGTATAAAAGGAAATGAGTTAACCTCTGACATAGCCAATGCGTTTGATCTGGATGTTCAAAAAGGGGCATTTGTCAGCGAAGTTCTTGATAACTCAGCAGCTAAAGATGCGGGTATAAAATCAGGTGATGTGATTGTATCAATGGATGGTAAACCGGTTGATAGTTTTGCAGAATTGCGTGCTAAGATTGCTACAACGGGGGCAGGGCGTACTGTTCAATTGGGTATAATTCGTGATGGTAAAGAAGTAAATCTTGAGGTTAAACTCAAAAATAGTGATGAATCTACAACTGAAGCTAAATCGCTACACTCAGCTTTAGAGGGAGCAACACTCAGTAATGGTGAAGTAAAAGGTCAAAAAGGTGTTTTGATTGAGAGTATTGCTAAAAATTCACCGGCCTCTCGATTAAGTCTACAAGAAGGCGATCTTATTACGGGTGTTAATAAAGAACGCGTAAATAACATTGCTGATTTGCGCAAAATTATTGATAGCAACCCATCTGCAATTGCTTTGAATATTGTAAGAGGTAATAGTCGTATTTATCTAATTTTACACTAATTTATTATGCCACTTAATTTCGTCGATGTTTTAGTTTTACATCGACGAAAACAGCAATTCTAACCTTTATATAGATATGATAGAATCATATCTATTCTTCCCATGGTAATCTTGATAACAATGCTTAAGAAATTTTTATGGCCAGTGTTGATTGGTACAGTTTTAGCGATTGTATTATTAATTATTTTCCCTTCTTTGCGAAATGGATCTCAATCTAATTTCTCAGTCTCGTTTTTTAATAATGATCCGCTAAGTTATTCTGATGCAGTAAAAATTGCAGCACCAGCCGTTGTCAATATTTATAGCCGTTCAATTAATACTGTACCTCAGCAATCACAAAATAACGCCATTACACCACTTGGTTCAGGAGTGATTATGAGTGAAAATGGCTACATAATTACCAATTATCATGTGGTAGATGGCGCCGAACAGATTATTGTTGCCTTGCAAGATGGGCGAATTTTTGAAGCTTTATCTGTTGGATCAGATAAACTTGTCGATATTGCAGTATTAAAAATTGAAGCAACCAATATACCTACTATTCATATTAATCCTAATCGTGAACCGAAAATAGGTGATGTCGTTTTGGCAATTGGTAATCCTTATAATATAGGGCAAACCATTACTCAAGGAATTATTAGTGCGACAGGTCGTGATGGATTAAGTCCATATAGGCGACAAAATTTTATTCAAACTGATGCTTCAATTAATCATGGTAACTCAGGTGGTGCATTGGTTAACACAAAAGGTGAATTGGTCGGAATTAATACATTGACCTTCGCTAAAAATACCGGTAATGAAGTTCCGGAAGGTATTGGATTTGCTATTCCAACATCATTAGCTGTTAAAATAATGAATAAATTAATTCAAGATGGCAAGATTATTCGTGGTTATATTGGCATTGATGGCTTAGAGTTTGCACCAACACAAAATCCAAGTGATTTGCCAGTTATCTTAGGTATTTTAGTGACCAATGCTGAAGGCCCGTCATTGCAAGCTGGTGTACAAGCTGATGATATTTTAATTATGGTGGATAATAAACCAGTAAAATCTATTGTAGAAACAATGGATCAAATTGCAGAGTTGAAACCAGGAACAACCATCCCCATTATAGTATTACGAAATGGGGAGAAGGTTGAGCTAAAAGTAACAATTGGTCAATTACCCGTTTAGTTGTTTTATCGCTTGATAATACGTCTAATTGGACGTATAATCGCGACCTATTCTGTTTTTTAACACTCGTATGGTGTATAGATTTTGCTTTAATAGCCATTTATATAGCGATACGAACAAACTTTAGAGGCTTATTATGAAAGAAGGTATTCATCCAGAATATACTGCAATTACAGCAACTTGTTCTTGTGGAAATGTTATTAAAACTCATTCAACTATTGGTCATGATATTCATCTTGACGTGTGTGGTGAATGTCATCCGTTTTATACCGGTAAACAACGTGATGTTGCAACTGGCGGACGTGTAGATAAATTTAAACAACGTTTTGCAATGGTTGGTGGTAAAAAATAATATTTGCCTGATTCTAAACCAGCAATTATAAGAAAGGCGCTATGTGCGCCTTTTTGCTTTTTATATAATTGTGATTGAGTAATTCAACTACTCATCTATTAATTGAGGATCTATTCCTAACGCTTTCATCATCTCTCTAGCTTGTTCAGGAATACCGTCATCATGATCTTTTTGTAAATCTTCATCGCATGGTAAAGGTTGCCCAGTGTACGCATGAAGGAAAGCTTCACATAATAACTCACTATTTGTGGCATGACGTAAATTATTAACTTGTCGTCGAGTGCGTTCATCAGTTAATATTTTTAATACTTTTAACGGAATTGATACTGTAATTTTTTTGACTTGCTCACTTTTTTTACCATGTTCGGCATAAGGGCTGATATATTCACCATTCCATTTCATCATAATTTATTTTCACCAAAATCACATTACAAATAATGTGGATAATTTTAGCTTTTTTTTCAAGATACTGCAATCTACACATCAAGATAGTTAGACGTCTAGACATGTTGACGTCTTATATAAATGTGATATGCTTATAACACTGTTTTTACGACAAATCATTGTTATTTAGGGATGTTATTATGGCGAATCCAACTGAAAGTCTAAACCAAGGAACGATTGCTGTTCGCGGCGGTTTAAATACAGATGAACAATATGGCAGTGTTATACCGGTTATTACTCCTTCAACTTGTTATCGTTATCATGAGTTTGCTACACCGAGAGAATTTGATTATGCTCGAAAATCTAATCCTAGTCGTCGTTTAGTTGAAGAAACTGTTGCTAAATTGGAAGGTGGGGCAGATGCAATTTTAACTAATTGTGGTATGTCCGCGATTCATCTCATTAGTATTTCGCTTTTAACACCAAATGATTTAGTCGTTGCACCTCATGATTGTTACGGAGGTAGTTATCGCCTATTTAACAGTCTCAGCCAACGAGGTTACTTTAAAGCGAAATTTGTCGATCAATCCGATCCGGTAGCATTAAAAGAGGCTTTAAATTTAAAACCAAAGTTGGTATTAATCGAAACACCAAGTAATCCATTATTACGTGTAGTTGATATTTATGAGATTGCAAAGCAAGCTCATGAAGTAGGTGCATTAGTATTAGTTGATAATACCTTTATGACGCCAATCTTACAAAAACCTTTGGCACTGGGTGCAGATATTGTTACCCATTCATGTACCAAATTTTTAAATGGTCACTCCGATTTATTAGCTGGCATTTTAGTTTTTAAAGATCAGCAACTCGCTACAGATGTATTATGGTGGGCGAATAATATAGGTACCTTAACGTCTTCATTTGATAGTTTCTTATTATTACGTGGTTTACGCACTCTTTCTGCCCGTATCACGTTGCAACAGATAAATGCACAAAAAGTTGTCGAATTCTTAGTCAATCATCCTAAAATTGCCAATGTTTATCATCCTTCTTTACCTTTGAATCATGGACATGAAATTGCTAAAAAACAACAAAAAGGTTTTGGCTCTTTGTTAAGCTTTGAATTAGCCGGGAAAGCAGAAGCGTTACCGAAATTTTTAAAAGCACTCAATATTTTTACCCTTGCGCAATCTCTGGGTGGAGTTGAAAGTCTAATTTGTCATCCAGCTACAATGACTCATTCAGGCATTACTGCTGAAGCTCGAAAAACAGCCGGTATTTCTGATCAGTTATTACGTATTTCTGTGGGACTTGAAGATATTAGTGATCTACTTAATGATTTGCAACAAGCGCTAGCAGTAATTTAAATGATTTGAAGCAGTAGGATTGATGATGAATAGTGATTATCGATCCTATTTTACCTGTTTTCTAGAAGCATTTAAACTTGATGAGTCAAGATAATCTTTAATTCTCCTTTCTATTGCTAGGAAAATTTCCTCTAGTGAGTGTTTTTTTGCCCGACTACATATTTTGGCTGCCTCTTGGCAAACTAGGCATTGTCTGGATCGATGATTAAATTTACTACGAGAAACACTCCTTTGTGAGAGTGGGTCGATGACATCAATATCCCACAATCGACCTAAAGGGTGATTATCCTCAATATCGATACAGAGCTGTTTTAATTTATCAATAGAGCATGGAACCGAAATAATAGCTTCAGATCCTGTGACATAATGATAGTGTTGTTCATCGATCAATGCTATTGCATTTGCTATAAAACAGTTATGTAATGCGGTTATAGCTTCTTTAAATAAGAAAAGGCTACCACTACTATTTTTTATTGCACCCGGAATGACCAAACTTAATGAAATAACTGGATAGTGGTAACGAGTAATTGCAATGAGTTGATTTTCAACGCGTTTTTCTTTAGCTAATAACATTTGCTCAAGGTTAATAGGTTGACCATCATCAAATTTCATTAATATTTAATCCCTACTCAAAATAGTCATAGCATAACATGGTTAAATGTTATGCTATTATTGTTAAAGTTAAATTTATTCTTTAACTTGACGAACTACATCAATAATTGAACCGTCACGGAAATGGACAATGCCCACGATTTTATCATTAAATTCAATTGGTCGAGGTTCACCAGTTAATGCAATTGCTCGTTTATAAAGTTCATCAATAGTCATTACTGGTAAATTAGCAGCTTTAAGGCGCTCAGCAATTTCTGGACGATTTGGATTAACGGCAATACCATGATCAGTAACCAGTACATCAACGCTTTCACCTGGTGTAACAATTGTAGTAACTTTCTTAATAACTGTCGGTATACGACTGCGGATTAATGGTGCTACAATTATGGTTAAGTTAGCGCCGGCGGCAGTATCACAGTGACCTCCAGAAGCTCCACGCATAACACCGTCTGAACCTGTTAAAACATTAACGTTAAAGTCAAGGTCAATTTCTAAAGCACTAAGAATGACAATATCTAATTCATCAACACTTGCCCCTTTTGATGCTGGGTTAGCATAAACATTGGTTGATACTTCAATATGATCTTTGTTACGACCTAAAGATTGTCCCGCTGTACCATCGAAACTTTGGGTATCTAACAAACGTTTAACTAATCCTTTTTCATGCAGATCTACAATACTCGCAGTAATACCACCTAATGCGAATGAAGCAGTAATATTTTTTGCACGCATACGGTTTTCAAGGAATCGAGTCGCAGCCGTTGATGATGCTCCAGAGCCTGTTTGAATGGAAAAACCATCTTTAAAATAACCAGAATGTTCGATTACATCCGCAGCATAACGAGCGATCATTAGTTCTCGAGGATTACTGGTGATACGTGCTGCTCCTACACTGATTTTGCTTGGATCACCAACTTCATCGACCTTAACGATATAGTCAACTTGATCCTGACGGATACTTGCTGGATGATTAGGATAACCTACAATATCTTCAGTAAGTAACACGACTTTTTTGGCAAATTGTGCATCAACCATTGCATAACCTAATGCACCACACTGAGATTTACCTGATACACCATTTGCATTACCTTGTTCATCTGCCGTTGAAACAGCTAAAAAGGCGATATCAATATTAATTTCACCGCTTTGGATCAGCTTTACTCGACCACCATGAGAATGGATATGTACTGGGTTTTCCATTAAACCATGAGAAATAGCATCGGCTAATTTACCTCTTAATCCGGAAGTATAAATTTTAGTGATAACGCCTGCTTGAATATGAGGAATTAATGCTGAGTTACAACTTAATAATGAACTGGATGCTAAAGTTAAATTTTTAATACCTAATTTGCTAATGGTTTCAACCACTTTATTGATAACTTTATCACCTTCTCGAAACGCATGGTGAAAAGAGATCGTCATACCGTCACGTAATTCGCATTTATGGATCGCCTGTTCAATAGAATCACACAATTTACGTGTATATTTAGACTCATCTTTTAAATATGGTGTCATCGCATTGGCGTCAACAAAAGGAGTAATGTTTTTGAGATCTGGATGCTGTTTAAGCAAGTCATCAAGTTTTTTGTTTATAGAAGTAGTCATTTTTCTGTCCTATCAAATTTCTTTACGTACACCAGAATATTTGGCTAACTCAATAACCTTTCTGGCACGAGCAATAATCGGCGCGTCAATCATTTTTCCATTTAGAGAAATAACACCAAGTCCTTTTCTTTCACCTTCTTCTGCAGCTTCAACCACTTTTTGAGCATTTTCAACTTCTTTGGCAGTAGGTGCGTAAGCATTATGTAATAGTTCGATTTGTCTAGGGTTAATTAGCGATTTACCGTTATAGCCTAATTTTTTAATTAGACTGACTTCTTTTAAGAAACCTTCGTCATCATTCACATTGGAATAAACGACATCAAAGGCATCAATTTTAGCTACACGAGCCGCGTGTAATACAGCGCAACGAGCATAAAAGAGTTCAGTACCATCGCCTCGTTCAGTTTGCATATCAACAAGGTAATCAAAGGCAGCTAAAGCAATACCAATCAATCGTGGTGAAGATTTAGCAATAGAAACAGCATTAACCACAGCAACAGCAGATTCAATGGCCGCCATTAATTTTGTGCTACCTACTTCACGACCACACTCTTTCTCAATTCTTTCAACGTGAGCTTCCAATTCATGAATATCTTCAGCAGAATTTGTCATAGGTAAACGTACAACATCGACTCCAGCTCTTACTACAGCTTCAAGGTCTTTTAAACCGTAAGGAGTATTTAATGCGTTAATTCTAACTACTGTTTCAATACCATGTTCTTTATAGACGGGTAAAAGAAGTGTTTGTGCAACTAATAATCGAGCTGAATCTTTTTCTTTGATAGAAACCGCATCTTCCAAATCAAACATAATCGAATCAGGTTTATACACAAAAGAGGTAGATAGCATTGCCGCATTGGCACCAGGAAGAAATAACATACTTCTACGTAATCTTTTCATAGTAATTTACTCCAATCTAAGTTTTCTTCATTGGCGCCACGCAAAACAGCACATTGTACTCTTGCTTTGATAGCACAATCGAGCGCGCCTTTGTCATCGATAATAATTAAACCGTCAGTCACATTAAGAGCGGTAAGTGTTTGATCTACAACAGCGCGTATTTGATCACCAAATTGTTTATTAACATCGCTATTAATCACAATTTCAATTCCTGTATTGGGCATGACTTTGACTAACAAATCACTCGATTCGAGAGTTCCTGCCATAGCTTCTTTTTGTATTTTCATTTTTTTACCTTTTCTAAAATGAATTAATTTTTCGATTCAACAAAATGCTTAGCCAGGTAGGCCCATGTTGTTGAGGGAACCAATTTTTTAACCTGATCATATTGGTTTGATGCCAATAATTTTCTGACTAAAGATGCTGATATTACTGAATGACCTTCGAGTACGCGTTCAATTTCCACAACGTTGACAGCTGGGTTTTGACTGACATTTTGGTCTTGTAACCAGTAATACATAGCTTCATTGTAAGATCGGGTTATTTCACTAAAGGGTTCAGTACCAATAAATCTATGAGTAATGTTAAGTGTTGGGGCAATATAGTTACGGAAAATAAGTAGATCGATACCCATAAAAGCGTAATCAATTTTTGCCTTATCTTTTAAAAAATAAGAAGGAAATGTCGCTCTAGATATAATGTAAGTGGAGCTAGCGTGTACTTTAACATTATTGATATGCTTACAACCGTCCTTAACTAATTGTAAGCGTACATCAAATGAAAAGAGTGACGCATTTTCATTAACGACAAAAACATGTAACCAATCACATTGGTTTGCGGCATATTCAATTAGGTATTGGTGACCTTTAGTAAAAGGGTTAGCATTCATGACAATGCTACCAATTTTGTTACCTTCTTTTCGTTCTATACTCAATTGTTTACAATATTGTTTTATTCCAACAGGCGTGTTTTCAAGTAAAACAATCAAATTTGGTATTTCAACAATAGGATAAAAACCACAACCCTTAAAAAAATCTTTATTTTCAGGTTTGGTGTATAAAAATAGATGAAAATAGCCATTTTCATTGGCATATTTTATGACTTTATCGATTAAAGTAAGATTGAGTTGATTACCTCTATAATCAGGATGAATAGCAACACATTTGATAATGTCACGATCAATACCGGCACAAGCAATAATATAATTATTCGATTTTGCTACAATAAAAGTAGTCACTTGAGGATCTAAATCAAGCTCAGACATGGATAACAATTCTATGATTTGTTTTTGAGCCTCTTCTGATTTAGAAATATCAACAACCACATAATCAACTAAATCGTACATAAAACTACCTTTTTTCTGCAACAACAAAGTTAGTTAGACGTCCGATCTTGGAAATTTCAACTTCAATAATGTCACCATCTTGCATAAATACCGGAGGATTACGTTTTTTACCAACACCACCCGGAGAACCGGTGAGAATAACATCGCCTGGAGATAAATGTGTAAATGTACTGATATAAGCAATTAACTCTGGTACAGTATGAACAAGATTTTTAATTGAATCATGTTGCATATCTTTACCATTTAAAAACGTAGTTAGAGTTAAAACAGTTGGATCTGGAATTTCATCTGTCGTAGTTAAACATGGACCAAATGCACCCGTATTCGGCCAGTTTTTACCGGCAGTAAACCATGTGTATTGCCAGTCACGAATTGAACCATCCATATAGCAGCTATAACCGGCAACATGGGATAAGGCATCTGCTTGATCAATACGAAAACCAGCTTTACCGATAATAATTGCTAATTCACCTTCGTAATCTAATTCATTGGTGATTGCAGGTTTGATAATATTGGTTTTATGACCTGTTTGCGAATCAGGGAAGCGTACAAATAGTGTCGGTGCGGAGCTAGTTTCGTTAAATTCTGCCCGTTTTTCAGCATAATTCATTCCAACACATAAAATTTTGCTTGGATTAGGTATAACGGGTAAATAAGTAATTTGTTCTTCATTAATATCACTTGGTTCATTTATATAGGCTCTTGCGATAGATAACCCATCCTTATCTGCCAGAAGCGATTTTAAATCGGCATATTTATTGCCGAGTTTTTGTCCTAAATCAACAATACCATTGGTAGTGTAAAGACCAAAACTCGCTTTTCCTGAGATAAGATAACTGACCAGCTTCATAAAAACTCCTTAAAAGCTTTTTTGTGTAAATTGCGATTATAAAAATAAAATTAACAACCTTAGTTAGTTCACTAAGGTTGCTTTTAAAAAATTAATTAAACTAAGAAATTACCGAGAATCAGTAAAGAAACCGATACGTTGATTGCACCACCAATACGTGTTGCAATTTGAGCAAATGGCATAAGTTCCATACGTTCAGCAGCAGTTAAGATTGCCACATCACCTGTACCACCTTGACCACTTTGGCAACATGAAATTACTGCAGCATCAATTGGATACATACCAAGTTTTTTAGCTACAAAAAATCCAGTAGTAACCAAACTAACAACAGTACAAACAATAACAGCCAGGTTAACAATGGTAAACGCTGCAACTATTTTTTCCCAAGGTGTAATTGCCACACCTACTGCAAATAGGATAGGGTAAGTAACAGAAGTTTGGAAGAATTTATATACAACTTGTGAACCACTTAATACTTTTGGTGAAACACCAGAAGCTAATTTAACAATTACAGCCGCAAATAACATCCCAACAGGTGCTGGAATACCAGTTAATTTGTGACCAATCATACCAACCATATAAAGGATAGCAGCTAATAACACGCCAGAAGCAAATGTTGTTACGTCAATAACAGAATCAGATTTATTCGCTTTGTTATTCGCGAGTTCATCTTCCTTCGAAGCAGGTAATAATCTACCATTACCAGTTAGATGTGGGTAAGCTTTACCTAAACGATTAAGAATACCGCCACAGATAATACCTGTCAAACCACCTAACATAACAATTGGTAAGACTTGACCTAACGCATCACCTTGTTCCATACCTAAAATTGAGGCATAACCTATTGATAAAGGAATTGCACCTTCACCAACACCGCCAGCCATAATTGGTAAGACAAGGAAGAAGAAAGTTTCAAAAGGAGTTAAACCTAATAGGTAACCAACACCTACACCGACTAACATACCAACGATTTCACCACATACCATTGGAACAAATATTTTTAAGAAACCTTGAATAAGTGTTTTCTTATCCATATTCATAATACTACCAACGATAATACAGCAAATATATAGATAAAGAATGTGGGTATCTTTATAAAATTTGGTTGTCGCCACTACAATTGGCTGAGGTAAAATACCGTAATAGACTAATGCAGAAGGAATAAATGTTGCACAAATTGCCGCAGCACCCATTTTACCAACGATAGGTAATCTTTTGCCAATTTCTCCACAAAGGAAACCAAAGAAAGCACAAGTAACGACCATTACCACTATTTCACTTGGTAATTTACCCGTTACTAATACTTCGGTAAAGATCATGATACCGGCGATAATAAATAGTGGTAAAGGAATTACCCCTATTTTATAATCGTCCATCAGTTTCCACCAGCCATAGGGCCAAAAGCCATTTTTTTGGGTATTACTTTTAACAGAATTTAATACTTCTTCATTCTGCGTTTTTGTTGTTGAACTTAAATCAACCATTTTTTTTATATCTCCAAAATTATTGTATGTACTTTGAATGGCGCATATGGTGGCAAAATATTAATACAAATTTTGTGATATAAATCATAAATTAAGTGTGGTTTTTATGGTTTTAAAGGCTCTATGTTTTTTAATGCTGTGTTAGACTCTTTCACAGTTATAAAGTTGAAATAAGAGTGAGAATGCGAAAGAAAATTCAATTGTCATTTACTACAAAACTATTTTTATCTCTTTTACTTTTTTCGGTAATTCTTCTTGCACTTTTACAGAGTTATATTTGGAATGCAACAGAGACAGAGTTATATCGTAGTTTAGGTGAAAAAGCACAAATTCAAGCTAAAGAATTATCTGTTATCCCTAATTTGATTGAGTATGTAAGAGAAAAAGATACCGATAAAATAGCCAATTTAGTTTCCGACATTTTTAAACAAAGTGATGCAAGTTATATTGTTATTGGTGATGAAAAAGCTTATCGCCTTTATCATACGGGTAATGGTTCTTTATATTCGCCAATGGTTGGTGGGGATAATCAGGATGTACTCGACGGTAAAAGTCGTATCACAATCAGTAAAGGTTCACTTGGTTTTGCACTACGTGGTAAAGCTCCGATTGTGTATCAAGGTAAGGTAATTGGCATTGTTTCTGTTGGATATATGGTTGACGATATTTATCAATTACATAGAAAACAGTTTATCCCATTCATCTCGTTTTGTACTTTATTATTTTTTGGCTTGTTTATTTTTTCTTTTTGTTTTGCAAAAGCAATTAAAAAACAGATGTTTAATTTAGAACCGAAAGCAATTGCATTACTGGTTAAAAGTCAAAAATCAATCATGGAGTCTATTTTTGAGGGGATTATTGCTATTGATCTTAACTATAAAATCATCAATATCAATCAATCAGCTAGACGTATGTTAGATATCAACATTGATGATGATAAGCTAATTAATCATGATTTATGTGATTTTATTAAATCAACCGATTTTTTATATGGTAGTGAAAATCAGATTGCTGATATACATGACCATATCTGTTATTTCAATAATCTTATGGTTATGGCTAATCGCATCAGAGTAATGGTTGATGATCAAATTCAAGGTTGGGTTATTACCTTTCGTAATTTTGATGATATTAATTTATTAAGTATGCAATTAACCCAAGTAACCCAATATGTGGATAATCTACGTGCTTTAAGGCATGAACATTTAAACTGGATGGCGACCTTATCCGGTTTAATTTATATGAAACGTTATGATGAAGCGCAAGCATTTATAGCATTACATTCCACGGATAATCAGAAAAGTTTAGATTTTGTCGCTGAACATTTTAAGGTACCTGCTGTGTGCGGGTTATTAATTGGTAAATACTCAAAAGCACACGAAATTGGTTTAAAGTTGCGGTTTGATCCTGCATGCCAATTACAAGCTTTACCTGCAGCAATTACTGAAACTGAATTCATGTCGATTTTAGGTAACCTACTTGATAATGCTTTTAATGCCAGTTTAAAAAATAGTGTTGGTGATAAAACGATTACTTTATATCTCAGTGATGCAACTGAGGAAATTGTATTAGAGGTGGGGGATCAAGGGTGTGGAGTAGATAGTCGTATTCGTGATTCAATATTTGAACCCGGTGTTACATCACAAGACGCTAAAGAACATGGAATCGGTTTGCATTTAGTATCAACGTATGTAAAAAAAGCCAATGGTTATATTACATTTGAAGATAACGAACCTTACGGTACGATTTTTTCTGTTTTTATACCCAAATCATAAAAAGAGGTAAAAAATGAACGAAGTAAAAGAAGATAGCATTAAAGTGCTGATCGTTGAAGATGAACCGATTTTAGCCGAATTAAATGCAGAATTTATTCAAAGAGACACAAAAGTTAATGTGATAGGCATCGCTTCAAATTTAGCAGAAGCAAAGATTATGGTTGAGAAACTTAAACCAACATTAATCTTACTTGATAATTATTTACCAGATGGTAAAGGTATCGAGCTGTTTGAATATATTATTAATAATCACCTTGCTTGTTATGTAATTTTTATTACTGCAGCAAGTGATATGGATACTTGTAGTAAAGCTATTCGGTTTGGTGCTTTTGATTATTTAATTAAACCGGTATCATATCAACGTTTAAAACATTCCTTGGAGCGTTTTGAGCTTTTTTTATATCGACAAAGTTTGCAAAAACATGTGAATCAAAGGCGAATTGATGAACTTTTCAATTTACAAACTAAAGATTTTGTTGATATTAATCGGCACTCAAAAGGTATTGAAGAGATCACACTGCAAAAAGTGAAAGATCTTTTTATGCAAACAGACCAAGCGCAAACGGTGGATCAAATTGTTGAAAAAGCACAAATCAGTAAAACTACTGCAAGACGATATCTAGAATATTGTGTACAAACAAAATTATTAACAGTTGAACTTAATCATGGCAAGATAGGTCGGCCAGAAAGGCTTTATAAACGACTAGGTAAGTAACTTTTTTGCATCTGCCTGAAAAATGAACGACGTAGATCAATTAAACTGTTATAAACAATAAATTATTACAGATCCTTTTAATATTGATGATAGAGGTATGACCTTCTAGGTAAAATTATCGCATATCAAAAAATTAATGTGATTTTCAATTAATAGCTAGCGCTATTTAGTCCAAATTAAAACTATATCATCGAATCTTATCATATATTGAAATAAGTAAGATAACGCTTGCAATGGATTGCCATATAGTTATTTATTCATAAATAAAGATTTTGGTAAGTCATGACTCCTGTGTATTGATAAAGCCAATAAAAGAGTAGGAATGATGAGGCATTTTCACCATTTAACGCTTATTTTATTGATGTTAATAAATCGATAACGTGTTATTTTACAAACAAATAAATTATTTAATTTATCCTAAAGGCAAATAAACATCAGTTATCATTTGTTGTGGATCTATATTTATACCGACATTGACATAATGAAAGATTGGAGGGAAATTGCCGATTTTCTCCTCACTATGTGGCAACCATTGTTCCAGTAAATAAATAATGGCTTTGTTGTTATTTCGGGAACCAATATCTCTAGCCTTTGCACAACGTAGTTGCGGAATGGTTTTATTGATTATGCCATAAGAATTTTGTTCTATTGGTCGATCAACGGAAATAGCAAAATCGACATGATGATGTTCGATAGGTGTCGTAGATGGATTGGTATAATGAATACCATAGTTTTGATGTTTTTCACTATCTAAAAAATTATTTTCTTGGCGCCATTTGATAAGTTTTTTGATCGTTTGACCTTCCAGGGAAGGGGAGCCAAAATGTTCTACTGTTGCGATAAGCGTAAAAGGGAAAAATACAATTTCAATATCCATACCACACCTAAAAAATGATTATAAGCTAAATAGCGAATTTTAAATTATAAGGGTTTAATGCCCTTATAATTTAGTTAAGAAATAGATTTATGATTAAATTCCATTATTTTTAATTACATTTTGATACCAAAAAAAACTATCTTTTTTTATTCGTTTTAAGCTTTTTAGGTCGTGGTCATCACGATCAACATAAACAAATCCATAACGTTTTTTAAAACCTTGATGAGAGCTTAATAGATCAATAACCGACCATGGGCAATAACCAAATAGTTCAACGCCATCTTCAATAGCATCATAACAAGCTGAAATATGTGCTTTGATGTACTCAATACGATAATCATCATGTACTTTGTTGTCGGTAGTTAATTTATCAGGAGTACCTAAACCATTTTCAGTGATAATAAGTGGTAAGCGATATTGTCGGTAATACTCATTAAGTACTAAACGTAATCCCATTGGGTCAATTTGCGCCCCATAAGTGGATGCGGTTAAATGTGGATTTTTTTCAATTTTAAAGTAACCATATAGGTCAAAATCAATATCTTTCTCTTTTGTGCCAAATGGATGTTGAGCATCTTCAGGTAGATAGCTTGCAACTAAAGTTCGGTAGTAGTTTACGGCAATAAAATCAG
Organism: Gilliamella sp. wkB108; assembly: GCF_001690195.1. Taxonomy (GTDB): domain Bacteria; phylum Pseudomonadota; class Gammaproteobacteria; order Enterobacterales; family Orbaceae; genus Gilliamella; species Gilliamella apicola_L. Next base: position 16,723 of record NZ_LZGM01000015.1, read on the forward strand.
GTTTAGCACGTTTTAGAATCTCGGCATCTTCAGGTAAGGTTATTGGATAGATATTACAACGCATTAAGTATTGTTTATAATAGCCCGGATAATCTCCGTAACAATACATTTCAAGGGCATAATTGGTTTTGAAATTATCATTCATTTTGGCAGCCCAAACATCCATTGGTTTGTTACTGGCAGGATAGGTCATAGTTGATGAAACCGCTGGTCCAACTTTGCTGTTAGGGATTAACTCATGGCAATCATTGGTTGCTAAGGCGTGTGCAACAAACATATGATAGTCCATCTGCGCTCTTACTTTTTCAGTATCTTCTGGAGCAACGTGATACATATTCATTCTTTCATTAACACGAATCATAAGGTTTTGTTCGTTATTAATTTGCCAGTGTTTAACTCTGTCTCCAAAAGCTTTATAACAAATTTGCGCATAGCGTCTGAATGCATCGACTGATTGACGATCTTGCCAACCATTATATTTCTCAACTAAAGCAAACGGTAAGTCAAAATGATAAAGTGTGATGAAAGGAATAATATCATTTTGTATGAGTAGATTGATCACACGATTATAAAAATCAATTCCAGCTTGATTAATTTCACCGTCACCGTCTGGAATGATGCGAGCCCATGAAATTGAGAACCGATATGTTTTAAGCCCCAGTTCTTTAAATAATGCTATATCACTTTCAACATGATGATAAAAGTCACTGGCTACTTTGCTATCAGCTTGAGTAGCTGAATGTTGGAATGAGTTGAAATCTGCAACTGTCATGCCTTTTCCATCTGCATCCCAACCACCTTCTATTTGAAAGGCAGAGGAGGAGGCTCCCCACCAAAAATCTTTGGCAAAAATTTTCATATTTTAAACCTCTAAACTTCAATCATTAGTAATTTATCATTATAGCTAACGGCAAATTGTTTGCTGCTTTCAATATTTTTATAATGTTCAGAATCAACGACAACAACGGACGTTGTTAAGTCAAATTTCTGTTGTTCAATCTTATCAATGTCAAATGAGACGATTTTTGTCCCTTTAGTAATATGTTGTCCAACTTGCACATAAGATTTGAAATATTTTCCTTGTAATTTGACCGTATCAATGCCGATATGGATTAATAGTTCAACACCATTATCTAGTTTTAGACCTATGGCATGCATGGTTGGATAAAGTGCAGTAATAGTACAGTTAGCGGGGGCAATAATTTCACCAATTTTAGGATATACTGCAACACCTTTGCCCATAGCACCAGAAGCAAAAACAGCATCATTTACATCAGCTAATGGAATAATTCGTCCTTTTATTGGTGAGTCGATAGTATCGTTAGAAAATAAGACATTATTTTTCTTTAATTCATTTGATACTTCAGATTCATGCGATTCACTAGGTATAGTTGATTGAGAAGATTCAGGTTGTTCATTAGGTATATCATTAAAACCGACTAAAATTGTGGTGATGCAAGAACCAAAAAATGCAATACAACAGCCAATTAAATAACATAAAAAAGCGGTCGTTCCTGCTTCAGCATAAACTGGGATAGTTAAAATCCCTTGATTGGCAAAGGCAGTACCATAAGATCCCCCCCAACCCATTAATCCACCACCAATAGCCCCACAAATAACCGCACAGATCATAGGTCTTTTTAGCCGTAAATTAGCGCCATAAATAGCAGGTTCAGTAATGCCAAATAGTGCGGTAATGGTTGCAGAGGCAGCAACCGTTTTTAAATTTTTATTCCTGGTTTTAAAAAATACGCCTAAAGCCGCACCAGCTTGTGAGAAGTTAGCTGCACCAGCAAAGGCGAGTAAATTTTGTTGTCCAGTTTGTGCAACGTCATTGATCCCTATCGGTACTATGGCTCGATGAGCGCCAAAAATAACTAAAATACACCAGATACCACCAATAAATGCACCCAATAAAATAGGACTAATATGCATAATGTAATAGTAAAGGAAATTGATGATTTTACCGATATAGATACCTGTTGGACCAAAAATTAATAATGTCGCAGGGATCATGATAAGGAGTGAAAAAGTCGGTACCATGATAATTTTTAATACTTCAGGAATAATTTTTTCCAAAACAATTTGTACATAGCTTAAGATAAAAACAGCTAAAATAATTGGAATGACGCTAGATGTGTAACTTGCTTTAGTTAGTTCTATAGCAAAAAAGGTGACTTCACTTTTACCTGCCATTAGGTTAACTATGGATGGATAGCATAAAGTTGCACCAATAATCATAGAAATAAATTCATGCGCTTTAAATACTTTCGCTGCGGTATAACCTAAAATAATTGGCATGAAGTAAAATACTGCATCGGAGGCGGCGTGGAGGATAATGTAGGTATCATAGGGTTTAATATCGGTCTGATAATAGTAATTACCAATCATTACAGCAATTGCTAAAATTCCTTTTAGCATACCTGATGCCGCTATAGCAGGAATAACAGGCGTAAAAATTGCTGCAAAAGCGTTGAGAATTTTTACACCGATAGAGACTTTGGGCGTATTTTGTTTGCTAGGCTCTAATTTCCCTATTAAAGGGAGAATTGCATCGTAAATTTTAGTGACTTTATTACCAAGTACGACTTGATATTGTCCGCTACCTTCAACCACAGAGATGACGCCTTCGGTTTGTAGTAGTTTGTTACGATCAGCTTTTTGATTATCCCTTAACTGAAATCTTAAGCGAGTAAAGCAATGCGTTAGACTGATTACATTTTCTTTACCACCAACCAATTGTAAAACTTGCTGAGCAATTTTTTGATAATCCATTATTATCTCCATTACATGCAGGATGGGTAAATTTTGAGAAAAAAAAGATCAAACGTACTAGATTATGTCGTTAAATGAGTAACAACAATCATCATATATGTTTGATCTTACTTTGATTTTCAGTAACACTTTTTTTATCACCTTATTAATAGTAATCAACCTAGCACAGTTTAAAAATTAAGACAAGATTGATTTGTTTAGTTGATAAATATTTTATTTGGATATATTTTTGTGCAAAACAATTATAATTTTTAAACCTGTATACGAATGAGAACTGCGAAAAAAAAATCTTATCTTTTGTTAAGTATTGTGTTTTTTTTCTGGTATGCCCAGTATGTTTATATTCCTTATCAAACACCTTATCTTGCTACGATTAATCTATCGACCAATTTTATCGGAATTATAGTAAGTGCTTATGGTGTGTCGCAGTTATTATTACGTCTTCCGGTAGGTATTTTGGCCAATGTTAAAGAGAAACATAAAATCTTTATTGTATTAGGATCTTTTTTGGCAGGATTTGCTTCAATCATTCGAGTGATTGAGCCTGACGGCTTAGGTTTTTTGATTGGTAATATTATTTCGGGATTTGCAAGTGCCATGTGGATCTCGTTTATGGTTTTGTTTTTAGGTTTTTATCCCAAAAACAGAAAAAGTTATGCAACTAGTCTAATTATCATGGTAAATAATATTGGTATTTTTTTGGCTTTTTTATCCAGTACGTTATTATTTGATTATTTAGGCATGAGGCTGATTTGTGTACTTAGTTGTCTAAGTGGATCCATTGCTTTTATTTTGGCTATAAGACTTAAATATCCAGAAAAGATCCAACATGATTTTAGCTATCATAATCTTTTTAGCGTATTAACTAATCCTAAATTACTATTTTTTTCACTACTTGCCTTAATTCAGCAAGGGATACAGATGTCCACTACAATGTCATTTACCAATCAAATAATGAGTAATCTTGGTGCAAATGCAACCATGATTGGAATATCGTCAATGGTGTATATGTTGTCATCTGTATTATTTGCTAAATTAGGGGCAAGTAAATGGATAAATAAATTAAGTATATCGACTTGGATCATTGTTTCATTTATTTTACTTGCCTTGTATTGTCTGTTAATCCCAAAAGTTACATCAAGTTATATGATTTTACTTTTACAAGTTATTCCGGGAATGGGAACGGGTATTTTATTTTCGTTTTTGACGTTTGAAGCTATTGCAGATATTCCTGCTTATGCGCGTTCGGCTGCTATGGGATTATTTCAAGCTATCTATGCAGTCGGTATGACTTTATTTCCAATCATGGTGGGGTATGTGAGCTTACAATTTTCAATGATCCAAGCTTACTTTATTTTAGCATTAATAGCATTTTTTGCTGCCGGTTTGTATGTAGTCTATAGTTTGAAGAACAATAAAATTGGTTAAATGATACTTTTAAACTAGATAGTTTTTGTACTTTTAGCTAAATAATTAATCATGGCTAAAGAAGAAAAAGCCTGATAAAAATAACTTTAATGCTAATATCATAGATTAATACTGAGATAGAAACCAGGTAATGGCAATTAAATCGGCGGAGCCACCCGGACTTAAATTGCGTTTGATCAGTTGATTATCCAGCTCAGATAAGTACTGACGTCCATTAGCATGTGTGATGCCACCTAGATCAATGAGTTTTTTAGCCTGCTGTTGAACAAAATTCAATCCTTCAAGTCCGCCACGTGAAACTAAATTAGTATCTTGATTATAAGCGAGCAGATATAACATAGTTTGTAATAAACAACTCTCTTCATCATATCCTTTATTTAGCATTTCATTATAAATAGGCAGGGAGATATTTCTTACAGTGGCATAGCCAGATTCAGCTTCACCTCTTGCGCCAGAAAGATTATGTAGTTTGAATAACTTTTCTCCGACAGAAAGTGTGGGGTTATTTTGTTTTAATTCACTATTAACAATACCTTGGCAAATAGCCGATACCGTATCGCAAATAGTTTGTGCTTTAATTGGTGATTTTTGTTGTTCTAGCTTGCCTATGGCACCAAGTAACAAGCCAAAAGCGAAAATACCACCTTTATGGGTGTTAATATGATTTGTGGCTTGGTACATAGCTTGTTCACATTGCATTCCAATTGGCCTTATTCCGGTTAAAAATTCGTGGCTACCTTTAGTCGCAGATTCATAACCATATTGGTAAAATTTATCAAACCAGTCTGAAATAGCTTGGATACTTTTGACAAATGTATCGAAATTCATATCTTGGTGAGATCCATTATTATGCATATCAACTAAGCCTGGTTTAGGTGAAAGACAGATCTCTTTAATTAAAGCACTAATTGCCAGTTGAGCGGGTAAACTTCGGTTTGTAACATTATTTAGTTCGGATTGTAATTGCTTAGCTTGTTGTGAATAGTCGCTCATTGTCAATTTTTACTCATTATCACTTATTAACATGTTGATTTAAATTAGTTTACTCGATTGAGATAATTCATAGCCAACTAATCATAACACTATTTTTTGTTAATGCTAATTATAGGCATAAATAAAGGAAAGCATACAGCTATTTTTTGCTGAACTATTTGGGTATTAGTGGGTTTAATTTAGTTATATATCATCTATAAATTGATTAATATACTAATAAATATAAGGTTATTTTTAATCGATAAATTAATGCTTTTGCTCAAGCCGTTCATTTAGCTAAATGAACGACTTAAGTCTTAAGATTAATAATCGTTATGAGATGGTTGGGCTAGGACTTCACGGTTGCCGTTATGACTAGGCGCACTGATAATCCCTTCAATTTCCATTTGTTCGACAATTCGCGCCGCTCGGTTGTAGCCGATTCTGAATTTTCGTTGTACGCTTGAGATCGACGCTCGGCGTGTTTCTATTACAAAATCGACAACCTGATCAAATAATGGATCAAGATCCTCTGCAACAGTATCTGTACCACCATTATCATTATCATCGGTTGCCACAGTGACATTTTCAATATATTTTGGTGTGCCACGAGCTTTCCAATCCTGCACAACAGCATGTACTTCTTCGTCACGGACAAAGGCACCATGAACACGTACAGGAATCGAGCTATTTGGCGCTAAATAGAGCATATCACCCATACCGAGCAGAGATTCTGCACCCATTTGGTCTAAAATTGTTCGTGAGTCAATTTTACTCGAAACGGTAAATGCAATTCGCGTCGGAATGTTGGCTTTAATTAATCCTGTGATGACGTCAACTGACGGTCGTTGGGTTGCTAAAACTAGATGAATACCGGCAGCTCGTGCTTTTTGCGCAAGTCTAGCAATTAACTCTTCTACTTTTTTACCCACGGCCATAATAAGATCGGCAAATTCATCGACCATAACCACAATATAAGGAAGTTTTTCAAGCATAGGTATATCAAGATCCATGCTATCGGTAGGTTTCCAGAGTGGGTCTGGGATAGGTCTGTTCATCTCTTCTGCTTGTTTTATTTTCTCGTTATAACCGGCAATATTACGAACGCCTAATTTTGACATTAATTGATAACGACGCTCCATTTCATTCACACACCAATTTAGTGCGTTAGCCGCATCTTTCATGTCGGTTACAACTTGTGTTAATAGATGAGGGATCCCTTCATAAATAGAGAGTTCAAGCATTTTAGGATCAATCATAATAAATCGGACATCTTCTGGTTGTGATTTATATAAGATGCTTAAAATCATTGCGTTAACACCAACCGATTTTCCAGAGCCTGTTGTTCCGGCGACTAATAAATGAGGCATTTTAGCTAAGTCAGCAACCACAGATTGTCCGGCGATGTCTTTACCCAATACCACGGTTAGTGGAGATTGAGCATCTCGAAATTGTGGGCTGTCTAACACTTCGCGGAAATAGACGGTTTGGCGATTTTTATTAGGTAACTCAATTCCAACATAAGGTTTACCAGGAATGACTTCAACTACACGTACTGAAGGCATTGATAATGAGCGCGCTAAATCTCGATCTAAGGTTGAAATTCGAGCAGCTTTGATACCAGGTGCTAATTCAATTTCAAAACGTGTGATAACTGGACCAGGCATATAATCGACGACTTTTGCTTTCACTCGATAGTCAGATAAGCTTTTTTCCAGTAGTTCAGACAAGGCATTTAATGCCGCATGATCGACTTCAATTCTTGTCTTAGGTGGTGCAGTCAGTAAATTTAGTGACGGTAATGGTGTAGTTGGTTTCGGCAATGGTTTATCATTACGTCTTAATAGAGGATGAATAAGACTATCTTCTTCTTCGTCGTCTTCTCCTTCTCCTTCATATTCCTGATTATCTTCCCCTTCGCTTAGATTATCGGCGAGATCATCATCAAAATGATAGTCCTGATTATTCATCTCAATGGTTGGGTTTGACTGTTCTATTATCGGTAAATAGGGCGATAGAGTAGGTTGTTCCTCATCTTCCTGTGGTGATAGTATTACCGGCTCTTGGGGTTGTTCTTCGGTGAATTCCGGTACAGTTGCAAACGCTGTTTGGTCAATAGGCGTAGTTAATGCTGTTTCAGTTTCATGGTGTGCCAATGTAAATAAGGTTTTACTTGGTGCATCAGCTATTTTATATTTTTCTTCTTCCTCAATGAAAGGTTCGGCTTCTGTTGCATTATCATGCGAACCTACTGGCACATTTTCTGCTTGTTCTGTTGATTGTGTTGCTACTTGTGAGTTCGATGTTTGTTGTTTAGAATGTGCCAGCTTTCGCTCATTCATACTTCTTAAAATCAATTCTAAACGAGATAGAATATCATTAGGATCAGCATCTTCTTTAGTTGTGTTATTTTGCGTTTCATTGTCCACTTGAGTTTGTTGTACTGAGGTATTTTCAAGTGAATGCAGTAAATTTTCAGTTGTTTGTATCAGTGCATTTTCTTGATTAAGTGGCGTTGTTTCTGATTCTTGCTCTTCTACAGATTCAGTCGAAGCATCTGTATCACCCAAAATAGGTTGGGTTACTGATGCTTCGTTATTCATGACTATTCTTGGTAATTGACTTGTATCTGTTGGTATAGTTTCTTTGTCAAAAGGGATCGTAAACTGGTGTTCTTTTTCCTGATCTGTTGGTGCTATCTGGTTGTCTTGTTTTATTGCTTGCTCTGTTGTTTGTTTCTTTTTGCATAAGTTGATTAACCATTTTATTGGCGTAAGCAATATCATGACAAATGCACCTAATTTTTCGGTTAAATTAATCCATGAAAAACCAGTTAATAGAGTTACACAGGCGAGGCAAGTGATAAATAGAACTAAAGAAATAATTATATTATTCATTACCGGTAAAAGGCTTTCTATGACAATAGAGCCAAGATAACCACCCGCTTCAAATTGTTCGGGGTCGCTGATATTTAATGCAAAGAAACCTGTACTACTAAAGATAAAAGCTAAAACGCCGATAATACGAAATGATAGACTAAAATAGTTAATTGGTTCACCTGTATGTCGATAAAAATGAACCATTAATTGTAAGCAAATGAATATGGTGATAAAGGGGACACTATAAGCAATAAATCCAAAAAATTGGAATAGTATGTCTGCTACATAAGCGCCAATATAGCCACCAAAATTACTCACAGGAGAGTGCCAAGCGGTACGAGACCAACCCGGATCAGAAGGATCGTATGAGTATAGTGATAAAAATAAGTAAGCAGATAAAGCTATTATAGCCAATAAGATAAATTGAGCAATTATATGCCTTCTTGTAATTTTTGACTTTTTCAAACACGTACCTAAAAAACTATCACTATTAAAATTGTTGGCATTTTACCATAAATAACACCTACTCACAGCGTGATTACATATAAAAGTTAAATTTATTGTGAGAATTACTTAGTTATAGGATAGAGGGTATTTTTAAATCTTAATCCATTTTGTACGTATCTTTGGCCATTAGCAATATTGGCAGCAATTTCACGCTCTGTGAGTTTACGAATAATTTTAGCCGGCGATCCCATTATCAAGCATCCCTCTTCGTAAGGTAAACTATGCGTTACTAGTGAGTTTGCTCCAACTAAGCAGTTTTGAGCAATTTTAGCATTATTTAAAATGGTACTTCCCATGCCAATTAAGACATTATCTTCAATAGTACAACTGTGTAAAATGACATTATGTCCAACAGTGACATTTTCACCAACAATACAAGGAATGTCAGTATCAATGTGTACAGTTGAGTTATCTTGTACATTACTGTTTTTACCGATGCGAATAGGGGCAATATCACCCCTTAATACCGCATTAAACCAAATGGAAACGCCTTCTTCCAAAGTTACATCACCGATGATATCGGCTGATTTTGCGATAAAGCAAGTTTGGTGGATGTTAGGTTGTAAATCGCCTAATTTATATATCATTTTTATTTCCTTTTAATATTCCTAACGCTTAAAAATAGCCAAACAGCTAAGAAATTACATATTACCATTGAACCAACCATTAGCCACTCTGTCATATTGTTGGTGGTGGTTGTTGCTGTTTGCGATGAGGCAAAAATTGATAGTAATATACCAATAATGCCGGCAATAGCGAATCGGATTGTTCCTGCTAATGATGATGCTGTGCCAGCTATATGTGGATAAAAATCTAGCACAACGGCCATACCATTACCACCTATAATTGACATACAACCTATATAACCAGCAATACAAGCAACTAGATATAGGAAACCTAACTTAAATAGTGTTACCAGCATTAATCCAATCGCCATGATAAATTGAATAAAAAGTCCAAATTGCATCATTTTAATTGAGCCAACCCGTTTAACAAAACGACTATTTAAGGTGTTCATTAACACCATGACAATGATGTTAAAGGCAAAATAGTAGCCGAAATTTATTGAGGCTACACCATGTATATTCATGTAAACAAAAGGGCCTAAGCTAAGAAACGAGAATAATCCAGCGCCCGAGAATGCACCTATCATCATATAAGTTAAGACTTGTCGATGTCGAAATAAGGTAATGAAATTACTTAATATTCGTACTAAACTGAACTTTGCACGCTTAATTTTGGGTAAGGTTTCTGGAATGAAAGTAATAACGAGTCCTAAGCATAATAGTGCAACAAAGCACAGTATGTAAAAATTTGCTTCCCAATTGAGCCAATTTAAAATAAATCCACCAATAATAGGTGCTAGAAGTGGTGCAACGTTTGAAATTAACATGACAAAAGACATCATTTTAGAAAATTCGTCACGGTCGCGATAGATATCTTTCATTAATGCATTAATAACAATGGTAGTTGCCGCAGCAGCTATACCGTGAAAAAAACGGGCGGTAATTAGTTGATTTATGTTAACAGCAATACCGCAAGTTAACGCTGCACAAGCAAAAATAATTAAACCTATTATTAATACCTTACGGCGACCATAACTGTCAGTTATTGGTCCAAATAATAATTGACCAAATGAAAATCCTAATAAGTAACAGCTGATTGTTAACTGTACCGTCGCATCGGTTACCCCAAAATTATGGGCTATGGTTGGCATGCTAGGTAGATACATATCTATGGATAAAGGCATTAACATAGATATAAAACCTAGAATAAAGATAAGTGCTTTTTTGGAAATTTTAAATTGTATTTGAGTGTTTTGGGTTTGCAAGTGGTTACTCCCGTTTTGGTTTTGTTATGAAAGTTAATAAGATGCAAATTAATCAATAAAACAGGTAAAACTCTCAATAATGATTTTATTGACCTTATTCATTGAGAGTTTAAATTAATATAGCGTTATTTATCAGAATTTAGTTAAATGAGTTGATTTCATCTTGAGTAAGCGAGCGGTATTCGCCTTCTGGCATATCAAGAACAACATTACCTATTTGTTTACGGTGCAACTGTACAACATGATTGTTGACAGCGGCGAACATGCGTTTCACTTGGTGATATTTTCCCTCACTGATAGTCAATTCAGCATGAAAATCATCAATGATTTGCAAAATAGCTGGTTTGGTAAGCGATCTCTCACTGTGTAATTGAATACCATTAGCAAATCGTTCGATTAGATCTTTTGTTAAAGGCTGTTCAACTGTTACCGCGTAGACTTTTTGGCAATGATGTTTAGGTGATGTGATGCGGTGTGACCACTTACCATCATCAGTTAATAATACTAATCCGGTAGTATCTAGATCGAGTCGTCCGGCTGCATGTAGTTTTTCAGGCATAGGTTCATCCATAAAATAGAGAATGGTTGGATGATCAGGATCATCTGTTGAACACACATAACCTTGTGGTTTGTTTAGCATAAAATAACGTTTGTTTGTTACAGGTATAATTTCATTACCGTCGTAATGAACAACTTGTTCAGGCATTAATTGGTAAGCGCCCGATTTTATAATTTCACCATCGACAGTTACTTTTTTGGCTTTTAGCTCTTTAGTTACAACTGTACGGCTAGTACTTAGATGATGAGCAAGAAATTTATCTAATCGCATAATTAAATCATTTCCTTTTTTACTTCAAGGGGTGGATAAATATCAAAGCGATGATTTTTAGTTTTTATATTCGCAATTGGTTTTTGATTGGCTAAAAAGGGTGCATAATCAGGTCTTTTGACCACAACACGTTTTTTAGCTAGCTGTCTAGCAGGTACTAGTAAACTATCTGCGTCCATATCACTGCCAACCAATTGTTGAAAAATACGCATCTCTTTTTTGACTAATGCACTTTTAGATCGATGTGGAAACATCGGATCTAAGTAGACAACGTCTGGTTTTTCATGCAAGGAATTTAGACCTGTAATGCTCGAATTATAAATCAACTGTAAGCGTTGTACCAGCCAACTACCAATAGTGGGATCTTGATAGGCACGAAGTAGACCATCTTCTAATAGCGCCGCAACCACAGGGTGCCTTTCAAACATAGTGACGTGACAGCCTATTGATGCTAGCACAAAGGCGTCACGACCAAGTCCAGCTGTGGCATCAATAACAGTGGGTAAATAATCACCTTTTACACCGACCGCCTTTGCAATAGCTTCACCGCGTCCACCACCAAATTGGCGACGATGAGCCATTGTTCCTGAGACAAAATTAACGGATATTGCCCCTAACTTGGGTTCGTCCGTTTTTTGTAGTTCGATTTGGTTTGATTGTGATACGAGTGCATAGGGAAGATGACTATGAGTGGATAACCACTGCTCAGCTAAAAGTGTTAGCTGAGCCAAATTAGAACTAGTGGATACCATAATGACGAAGTAAAGCCTCAAGTTGTGGTTCGCGTCCACGGAAGTTTTTAAATAGTGTCATCGGTTCGTCACTTCCACCTTGTGATAATATATTGTCAAGGAAAGCATTGCCGGTTTTAGCATTAAAAATCCCTTCTTCTTCGAAACGAGAAAAAGCATCAGCAGATAATACTTCTGCCCATAGATAGCTGTAATAACCTGCCGCATACCCACCAGCAAAAATATGACTGAAAGCGTGTGGGAATCGTCCCCATTCAACCGTTGGAACAACGGCTACTTGTTGTCTAACTTGTTTTAAGGTCTCTAAAATGTCAGCATCTTTTTGGGTATGTAGTTTAAAGTCAAATAGACCAAACTCTAATTGGCGTAAAATGAATAATGCAGCTTGATAATTTTTAGCATCTAACATTTTTTCTAACATTTCTTGAGGTAGTGGTTCACCGGTTTGATAATGTCCAGAAATAAAGGCTAATGCTTCGGGTTCCCAGCACCAATTTTCTAAAAATTGACTTGGTAATTCAACCGCATCCCAAGGCACACCATTTATACCTGCTACAGAGGAAACGTCAATTTCTGTTAACATATGGTGCAAACCATGTCCAAACTCATGGAATAGGGTAGTAACTTCATTATGAGTAAACAGAGCAGGTTTATCACCGACAGGGCGATTAAAATTGCAAGTTAAATAAGCCACGGGTTTTTGCAAATGACCGTCTGCAAAACGCATACAACCGATGCAATCGTCCATCCACGCTCCACCACGTTTGTGTTCACGTGCGTATAAATCAAGATAAAAACTACCTTTTAATTCACCATTAGCTGAATAAAGATCGTAAAATTTAACTTCCGGTGACCATACATCTACCCCTTGACGTTCTTTAGCGGTAATACCAAAGATTCGGTGTACAACTTCAAAAAGTCCTTTAATTACTTTTGCTTCAGGGAAGTATGGTCGTAACTCTTCATCATTAATGGTATAAAGATACTGTTTTTGTTTTTCACTATAGTAAGCAATATCCCAGGGTTTTATTTCACTTGCACCAAAAAATTCGTAAGCATAACGTTTTAATGTGGCTAACTCTTTTTCACCTTGTGGTTTTGCTTTTGTCGCTAAATCGGTTAAAAATTCAATTACTTGTTGAGTCGATTGTGCCATTTTGGTTGCGAGTGATTTATCTGCATAGGTATCAAAACCTAATAAGTGAGCAAGCTCGTCACGTAGTGCTAAAATTTGTTTTATCACATCGGTATTATCCCACTTACCTGCATTCGGTCCTTGATCTGATGCTCGAGTGTTATAAGCTTGATAAAGTTCAAAACGTAGATCACGATTATCACAATAAGTCATAACCGGTAAATAACTCGGCATATCTAGGGTGAGTAACCAACCGTCTTGACCTTTAGCTTTTGCTTGTTCTTTAGCGGCTAAAAGAGCGCTTTCTGGCATTCCGGATAGCTCTTTTTCATTGGTGATGAGTTTTGACCACCCCATTGTTGCATCAAGTACGTTATTACTAAATTTAGAGGATAATTCCGATAATTTGGCTACAATTTCACCATAGCGTTTTTGTTTATCATCAGGTAATCCGATGCCCGATAGTTCAAAATCACGTAGTGCATTATCAATCACTTTTTTTTGAGCTTTGTTGAGTTTTGTGTACTCTACACTCTCTTTAAGTTGTTTGTAAGCTTGGTATAGTGGTTTATGTTGTCCAACCCAAGTGCTATATTCAGACAAGAGTGGAAGGCAAGCTTCATAAGCTTCACGTAATTCAGGACTATTTTTAACTGAATTAAGATGACTCACCGGTGACCATGCTCGACCAAATTTTTCATCCATTTCATCAATGGGTTGAATCAAATTATTCCATGTATATTGGCTATTTTGTTCAAGTACCGTTTCAATAGTATGACGACAATTTTTTAGTGTCTCTTTTATAGCAGGAACAACATGCTCTGGTTTTATTTGTGAAAAGAGAGGTAGGGGAGCATCAGTTAATAATGGGTTAGTCATGTCGTAATACCTTTATGCAATAATTTTGTCTTGTTATAAGACATTATGTGGTGGCAAATACTGTCAATTCAAGTTTTTTTTAGTTTAGGGTCATTATAATCCCATTAGTTTGCGTTGTCGTTGCCATTCTGTTGGAGTATAAGTTTTAATTGATAAAGCATGGATCCGATTATCATTGATGAATTCAGCAAGAGGAGCATAAATAATTTGTTGTTTTTTTACTCGGCTTAATTCTGCAAATAGTTCACCTACAGCAATAATTTGAAAATGGCTTCCGTCATCAGTCATAACATGTATATCATCAAGGTTGAGTGTTTCTTTTAGTTTATTTATGATTTCTTGTTTATCCATTATTAAAACTCATCGTAAAGTTAATTGTTATTTTTAATAATTTGTCAAAATGTTTCAGGTTAGGTATACGTTTTAGTATAAAGCGTGAAATTAATTAATCATCAAGAACGGGTTGTAAATCGTAAAGCGCAATTAATGTTTGTAACTGAGGATTAATTCCAGACAGTTTCACTTGATATTTAATACAAAAATAGACAAGAATTGCCAGCCCAGAAGAATCAACACGCGTAAGTTGTGCTACATCAATTGATGTTGTTCTATTTAATAGAGAACTTTGGGTTGTCCAAATTTCATTTAAGGAGTGAGCATCTAGCTCACCACTTAAATATAAGATATCTTGTCGAGTTTCAGTTTGGATGCGCGACATGATAGACTAACCTTTTTGTTTAGAATTAGGATCGATATTGCGTTTGGAAAGATCTGTTAATTGTTTGGTTAGTGCATCAATTCCGTTCTGACGTAAAATAGTTGACCATTCATTTTGTTTAGTAGAGATCATACTTACACCTTCGGCAATTAAATCATAGGCTTTCCATTCACCGCTAACAGTGTTTTTGCGCCATTGGAAATCAATTCGTAATGGTTGTTGACTTTTATCTGGTTGGATCAGTAAAACGCGTATAGAAATTATTGATTTACCGGTTAAATCTTTCGCTGATTCAATCTGATATTCTTGTCCATTGTACATAGAAAGAGCTTGAGCAAATGCTTGTACTAGATACTCTTCAAAAGCCGAGAAATAAGCATTTCGTTGAGCTTCAGTAGCAGTTTTGTAGTAGTTACCAAGAATTAATGCACCAGCATATTTTACTTGAACATAAGGTAGTAAATCGGATCTGACAATATTTTTAAGTAGATTGGGATTTGATTTGATCGCCGATGATTGTGCATTTATTTTTGAAAATATTTTATCAGCGGCTACTTGCATCTCTTTATAGGGATCGTTTTCAGCAAAAGCTAAAGTACTTACCATTAAAGCGAGTACTATAAATATGGTTTGTTTTAATTTGATTAACATTATTAACTCCTTACTCTTCGCTAGTGTCTTGGTTTTTGTCTTCGTTTTTGTCTTGGTTTTTATCTTCGTTTATGTCTTGGTTTTTGTCTTCGTTTATGTCTTGGTTTATGTCTTCGTTTTTGTCTTGATTTATGTCTTGGTTTTTATCTTCGTTTTTGTCTTTGTCTTTATCTTTATCAGATGAACCACCTACGCTGTAAAGGAATTGACCAATTAAATCCTCTATAACCATAGCTGGTTTGGTATTATTTATCACAAAACCTTCTTGGAAATAAGGAGGTTTATCGGTATCTTTCGATGTTGTGTTTTTTGCACCTTCTGGCGCATCAAGCTGATCAAGTTCTAATTCTGTACCTTGATCAAGTCCAAAGTTGACATCAATAAATTGTTCACCTAATAAGCCAGATGTTTTTATTGAAAGAGAACTGGAACTTGGGATTTTATCATATTGTGTATCGATATCCATTGTTACATAGGGTTTGTAAATCGCATTATCTGATGATTTTAATGTAATATCACTGACACGACCAATTACCACACCACCAATTTTGATAGGTGAGCGTGCTTTTAATCCACCAATATTATCAAATACTGCATAAACGCGGTAAGAGTTATGACTTATAAATGATGTTGGATCGGTAACTCTAAAACATAAAAATAGTACCGAACAAATAACCAGTACCATAAATAACCCAACAGTAATTTCAACTTTACGACTCATGTTTAATGACCTCAATGACTAAACATTAATGCGGTTAAAATAAAATCTAACCCCAAAATAACTAATGATGAATAAACAACTGTATTAGTTGTCGCCCGACTAATTCCTTCTGATGTTGGTACGCAATCGTAACCATTAAAAAGCGCAATCCAGGTACTGGCTATCGCGAAGGCAAAACTTTTTACAAAACAGTTACCTAAATCATGCCACCAATCGACATTACTTTGAATTGATGACCAAAAGAATCCTGCATCAATTCCTTTCCAATCAACGCCAACTAATACACCACCTAAAATTCCCACCGCAACAAAAATGGCAGTTAAAAATGGCAAGCAGAAAAAACCAGCCCAAAAACGTGGTGCAATTATACGTCTTAAAGGATCTATAGCCATCATTTCTAAACTGGATAATTGTTCGGTTGCTTTCATTAAGCCGATTTCTGCGGTTAATGCGGAACCTGCACGACCAGCAAAGAGCAATCCGGCTACTACCGGACCTAATTCACGGAGTAACGCTAAAGCAACCATCATTCCTAGACTCGCTTCAGCGCCGAAAGTGGTAAGGATAAAGTATCCTTGTAGTCCAAGTACCATGCCGATAAACAGACCGGATACAATAATAATGGTGAGCGATTGTACACCAATAAAATAGAATTGTTTGACAAGTAATGGGAATTGTTTGTCAAATTGAGGTTTTCCCATTATGGCGCCAATTAACATTATGCCCGAACGACCAATCATGGCAATGAGATTAATTAGCCATTTTCCCATTTTTGCGAGTAAATTTGACATTAGTTTGTACCTCTGCTTAGGTCTAATTTATAATCGTCAGCAGGATAATGGAAAGGAACTGGACCGTCAGCAAGTCCTTCAAGGAACTGTTTTACACGTAAATCTTCATTATCGCGTAATTGTTCGGATGTCCCGCCCGCAATAATATGCTGCTCTGCAACAATATAAGCATAATCAGCAATACTAAGTACTTCGTTAACATCGTGACTGACAACAATACAAGTTAATCCTAATGATTGATTAATTTCGGCAATTAACTTAACAATTACGCCCATGGAAATAGGATCTTGTCCGGCAAAAGGTTCATCGAACATAATCAAATCAGGATCTAATACAATTGCACGAGCTAAAGCTGCGCGTCTAGCCATTCCTCCTGACAATTCAGAAGGCATCATATAAGCTGCACCGCGAAGACCTACCGATTGTAATTTCATTAAAACTAAATTATGTAATACTGGTTCGGGTAAATTAAAATGTTCACGTAATGGGTAAGCGACATTGTCAAATACATTGAGATCCGTAAATAAAGCGCCAGATTGAAATAACATACTCATACGCTTACGAACTTCATAAAGCCGTGAGCGTGACATGCTAGGAATATCTTCACCATCAAATAAGATCTGACCTGATTGCGGTTTTAATTGCCCACCTATTAAACGTAATAGTGTGGTTTTACCAATCCCAGACGGTCCCATGATGGCTGTTACTTTGCCTTTTGGAACACTGAGGCTCATGTTTTTATAAATTGGTCTTGAACCACGATAAAATGACATATCATGGATTTCTACCAAGTTTTGCTGTAATGCATCCGCCACAATGATTTCCTACACTACTTAATTTAAAATTGCGCTCATTTTACTTGATAATTATAAATAATGAAATCTATTAAAGAGATTGTCTCTGTGTGTTATCTGTTTTGTTGGATATTTTACGCTTGAATTCAAGTACTAAGTGCGAATCTTAACTAAAATAAAGATGACAAATAATTTAGCCTTTTATTAACTCGATTTGCACTTAGAGGTTGAGTGTAGCCGTTTTAATAAGTTTAAACGGTATAGACTCATGAATTATTTTTACCAATCAGCTGACCTGCATAGGCAAACAACAGCACAACTTACCACAATGTATATTAAATAGAAGATGACAGATAATTTAGCCTTTTATTAACTCGATTTGCACTTAGAGGTTGAGTGTAGCCGTTTTGATAAGTTTAAACGGTATAGACTCCTGAATTATTTTTACAAATCTGCTGACCTGAATAGGTCAAACAGTAGTACAACTTACTGCAATGTACATTAAATAGAAGATGACAGATAATTAAGCCTTTTATTAACTCGATTTGCACTCAGAGGTTGAATGTAGCCGTTTTAATAAGTTTAAACGGTATAGACTCCTGAATTATTTTTACCAATCGGCTGACCAGCATAGGTCAAACAGTAGTACAACTTACTGCAATGTATATTAAATAGAAGGCGACAAATAATTTAGCCTTTTACTAATTTAATTCGCATTCAAAGGGTGAGTTGTAGCCGTTTTGATAAGATTAAACGGTATAGACTCCTGAATTATTTTTACAAATCGGCTGACATGCATAGGTCAAACAGTAGTACAACTTACCGCAATGTACATTAAATAGAAGATGACAGATAATTAAGCCTTTTACTAACTTGATTCGCACTCAGAGGTTGAGTGTAGCCGTTTTAATAAGTTTAAACGGTATAGACTCCTGAATTATTTTTACCAATCGGCTGACCTGCATAGGCGAAACAGTAGTACAACTTACCACAATGTACATTAAATAAAAGGCGACAAATAATCTAACCTTTTACTAACTTGATTCGCACTCAGAGGTTGAATTCAGTACGGTTTTTATACTTAAACATATAGCTGACCTGAAACTTCTTGTTAATTAGCTCAATCTTATGCGTTAACACAAACCTGACGAGTATTAATTATAAATGGTCAGGTTTGGAAAAGAGGTTATTAATAGGCTAGTTAGGATAATTATCCTGTTTGATCCTAGCTTAATCATTCATGTCTTGCTTTACGTGCTAAGTAATTACCCAGACTTTGTACAAATTGTACGGTAATAATGAGAATGATTACGGTGATTATCACCGCCGTTGTATCGAAGCGTTGGTATCCATATGAAATGGCAAGATCACCAATCCCACCAGCACCAACTGCACCAGCCATAGCGGTGGCATTAATGAGTCCAATTGTTGCAGTAGTTAATGTCAAAATTAGCGAGCTGAAAGCTTCTGGTAACATAAAATGCCAAATAATTTGTAGCGGAGTTGCGCCCATTGATTCGGCTGCTTCAATGATACCACTGTCAACATCTAGTAGAGAGTTTTCAACTAAACGAGCTATATAAGGTGCTACATATATGGTTAATGGCACAATTGCCGCTGCAAGACCTATTGATGAACCGACAAGTAGTTTGGTTAAAGGAAGAATAGCTACTAATAGAATGATAAAAGGGAGCGATCTTACCGTATTAATAATAGGATTAACAATTCGATAGATTCGTGGACTCTCTAATAGACCAGATGGTCTTGTGGTAACCAAGCAGATGCCGAGAGGGATCCCAAGTAATGAGCCTATGAGTAAAGCAAAAAACACCATTATTAGCGTTTCATAAGAGGCTTGGGCAAATTGCAGAGCGGTGATCTGTGTTGAAAAATAAGAGGTTAAATAAGTCGTAATAGTATTGATTATTTCCATTTTAATTAATCTCCCAGTGACTGATTTCGGATACTTGCACACCATTTGAGCGTAGGTAATATACAGCGTCGCTGATATCACTATCACTCCCTTGTAATTGAATAAACATACTGCCAATGACTGTTTTTTGAATTTCGGACATATGCGCAAATAAAATATTTACTACAACTTTTCTTTGTAAAATAAGCGAATTGACGACAGGTTCGGAAGCAGATCGTCCAAGGAATTCGAGTTTAAACAATTTGAAGTTATGTTTGATTTCTTCGGTTTCCAGTAAATTTTCGACGACTCCGTATGGGATCTGATCGTTAATGACCGAACTGACAAAATTTTGGGTGGTTGAGTGTTTGGGGTGACCAAATACTTCAAGTACGTTGCCATGTTCAATAATTGAACCTTTTTCCATAACAGCCACTTTATGGCAAATCTGTTGGATAACATGCATTTCATGAGTGATTAATACGACGGTGATTTTATACTGCTCGTTAATTTTTTTAATTAAATCTAAAATTGCTTGTGTCGTTTGTGGATCAAGCGCTGAAGTGGCTTCATCACATAATAAGATATCAGGGTTATTGGCTAGCGCACGGGCAATGCCAATGCGTTGTTTTTGTCCGCCCGATAACTCTTTAGGATAGCTATTGGCTTTATCTTTTAATCCAACAAATTCAAGAAGTTCATCTACTTTTTGTTCAATATTATGTTTACTTTCTTTAAGTAAAATTAATGGGATAGCGACATTTTCAAATACTGTTTTCGATTCAAGTAAATTGAAGTGTTGAAAAATCATCCCAATTTTTCGCCTTACTTTACGCAATTCGTTATTAGAAAGATTATTCAGCGTCTTGTCTTGAATTATCACTTTACCTTGTGTAGGTTTTTCTAAAAAATTGATTAAGCGAACTAAGGTACTTTTACCAGCACCACTGTAACCAATAATCCCATAAATATCGCCTTTATTAATGGTTAAATTAATATTTTGCAGAGCTTGAGTTGTGACACCATTACGTTCATATTGCTTGGATATATTTTCGAATTTAATCATTATGTATCCTATTTATTATTATGTTTTAATTCGATAAGTGCTTGTTTAGCGAGTTCAAATAAGTAATTAACGGCAGGCACTATCATCTTTTGATTGATTTGAAATTTGGGGTGGTGTAGGGCATGAGGGCTTTGTGAGCCGAGATTTATAAATGCTCCCGGTACTACATGTAAATAATGCGCAAAATCTTCCCCCCCAAGTTGTGGTTTGAAATCAACTACGTCATAACCCGTTTGTTTCGCCACTTGTTTGGCTAAGGTAACCCATTTAGCGACATTAATCACCGACGGCGGACCGTCAAACCATCTTAGTTCAGCTTTGGCACCCATGCTAATAGCCACGTTTTCAACAATACTAATTAATTGTTGTTTTACTTTAGCTCTAACTTCGGGAGTTAATGTTCTGACCGTACCTTCCATTTCAACTTTTTCTGGGATGACATTCCAAGTATTACCACCTAGAAACTTAGTAATACTGACAATGACAGGATCTAAACCGCTAATGGTGCGACTGGAAATGGTTTGTATAGCACTGACAATTTGAGCGCCAATGACAATAGGATCGATACCTGATTCTGGTCTGGCAGCATGAGCGCCTATGCCAGTTACTGTGATTTCTATGCGATCGACATTGGCAGAGAATGGTCCAACGCAGGAAGCCATTTGATTAACCAAAAGGTTAGGATTATTGTGTGATCCAAGAATTGCATCTACACCATTAAGTGCGCCTATATCTATAAAATGTAAGGCTCCGCTAAAGTTCTCTTCGGCGGGTTGAAATAGCAAGCGTACAGTTCCTTGTAAATTATTTTCTTGTGCTTTAAGCAGATAAGCTGCTCCCATTAAAACCGAAGCATGTAAATCATGACCACAAGCATGCATAACTTCACTATTTTTGGAGCGATAATCTAATTCGGTTTGTTCATTAATAGGTAAAGCATCAATGTCTGCACGTAATGCTAAAACGGGTGATCCGGAGCCAATTTCAGCAATAACCCCTGTTTTTGCACCCAATTCTAAAATACGGATATTCGCTTGTTGTAAATAAGATCTTATTCGTTTAGTGGTTTCAAATTCTTGATTAGAGAGTTCAGGGTTTTGATGTAATTCTCTGAAAAGTTGATGAACTCTGTTTGCAACTGAATTAATCATAATGGTTTCAACATTTAATCATGGATAATGAATTAAACGGTAACATAAGTTAATTTGTTGCTCTAATAATCGTTTTTTATATCTTATTCCTTTTGGTTATAAGATAGAATAACTTGGAATAAATGAACCTGTTATTCTGTGTTAGAGTGAGACATGTTTATAGTTTATAAGGATCGCTAACATGAGAAAATATTTCAACAAACAGAGTTTATTCAACTATATAGCAATGATATTATTAGCGAGTTTGGCTTTAGTGATGAGTGGTTGTGACAACTCGTCAAAATCAGCCAATAATCAGACTAAAAAAGAAATTAGTATGGGGGTTTCACCGGGACCTTATAATGATCTTTTCAAAGATGCAGTTAAACCCATTCTTGAATCAGAAGGGTATAAGGTGAAGTTAGTCAATTTTCCACATTTACTTGAATCTGATGTTGCATTAAGTGAAGGTAGTATTGATTTGACGGTAGCGCAACATACTGCTTATATGAATGTATTTAATGAGCAACGCAAAGCCAATTTGAAACCAGTTGTGCATGTACCTTCTGTACCGGCGGCGATTTTTTCCAATAAGTATACGTCATTAAAACAAGTGTTTAGTGGTGCGAAAGTGGCGATTCCCCAAGATGCTTCAAATGCAGCTCGTTCCTATAATTTATTAGAAAAAGCAGGTTGGATTAAATTAAAGGCTAATACCAATCCCATTATTGTGAGTAAAAATGATATAGCGCAAAATATTGCTGGTATTGAAATTATTGAAATGGATTCGGCTAATATCCCTCGTGTACTTAATGAGTTAGATTTTGCCGTTATTCCCGGTAGTATTGTTTATTCAGCCAATATTGATTCAAGTAAAGCACTTTTGTCCGAAACTATTGTGCCTGATTTAGAAATCATGGTGGTGGTTAATGGTGGTAATGAAAATAGCCAATGGGCGCAAGATGTTAAACGTATCTATCAATCTCAGCAATTTAAAGATTATATGCAAGCACATAACCAAAATGGTTATTGGGTTATGCCTCAACAATAGTGATAAATTAGGCCTGTTTGTTAACAGGCTTGTTAATATTTTGCCATTTGTTTATCTACTGTTGAAGCCCAAGCATCAATACCACCTGTTAGGTTATATATGTCATCAGAATCAAAGCCATTTTCGACTAAATAGTTGGCAACATTAAGACTACGATTACCATGGTGACAATAAATTACTATCGTCACTTCATCAGGTATTTGATCTAAATAAAGTGGAATGAGATTCATTGGAATGTGCGTTGCACCGGCAATAGCACAAATAGCAACTTCATTTGGTTCACGCACATCTAATAAAAAAAGTTGTTCGTGTTGATGTAATTTTTGTGCTAACTCGGTTGGTGTTATTTCTTTAATTGTTACCATAATAAAAACTCATTAAATTAATTGTAAAGATGTTTCAGGTCTGTTATACGTTTTAGTATAAATTATTAACTCAATCTAATTAACCTCATCCTATTTTTATTCTAAGATGAGGTTTGGTTGGTTATGCTGCTAATGCTTTACTGATTTTTTCATATAAATCTTTTGATAAATGATCTAATTTCAATAAAGATTCTAATGCTTGTCGCATTTGTTGCTGACGTTTTTCACCATAACGTTTTAAGCGAATAAGTGGATCAATTAGTCGTGCGGCAACTTGCGGATTTTTTTGGTTTAGCTCAGTAAGAATTTCAACTAAAAATTGATAACCACTGCCATCTTCAGCATGGAAAGCTACTGGATTATTGTTTACAAAAGCACCTATAAGCGCTCGGATTCGGTTTGGATTGCTAAGCGTAAATGAACGGTGAGTTAGTAATTTCTTCACATTCATAAGTACATGTTTATCCGGGCTAGTGGCATTTAAAGCTAACCATTTATCCATAACCAGTCCGTCTTGATACCATTTATTATCAAAATCAGTCAATAATTCAGCACGACAATCAAGTTCAGCTTTGACTGCAGTGGTTAAAGCCGCTAAGCAATCAGTCATATTGTTAGCATGGTGGTACTGTTGGCTAACTAACGTATTAGCTTGAGATTTATTGTCAGCATAGGCGAGTAAGGTTAAACAACAATTTTTTAGTGAACGTTTAGCAATATCAGCATGGTTAATCTGATATTGGGTGGTTTTATTATGCTGATATACTGCATTTAATTCATCATAGAGTTCATTAGCAAAGCGTGTTAATAAATAATGACGGACTTGATAAATCGCAATTGGATCAACAACTTTAAATAGATTCGCCAGCTCATTTTCAGACGGTAACGTTAAAATTTGTGCGATCAATGCCGGATTCGTTACTTCTGAAAGTAATACAGCTCTGAAAGCATCTATTACGGAGTCTGGTAAAATTTGCTGTTTATTGTGTTGATAATTATTAACATTTAAGCGGACGTATTTTGCTAATAGCATTTGTGCAGCATCATAACGGCTAAAGGCATTACTCGCATGTTGCATAAGGAAAATTAAATCACTATCTTGATAATCGTAGTTTAATTTAACTGGAGCAGAAAAATCGCGTAACAGTGAAATAATCGGTTGTTCTTTTACATTATCAAATATAAATTGCTGTTTAGTTTGGGTTAAATTTAGAACATGGTGAATAGGTTTGCCTTGATATTCTAGAGTAATTACCTCTCCATTTCGTTGATATAATTCAATATCCAGCGGAACATGTAGCGCATGTTTTTGTTTTTGATCTTGTGTCGGTTGGGTATATTGTTCTACCGTTAAGGTATATTGTTTTGTTTGAGCGTCATAACTATCAGTAACGGTCAACTCAGGGGTACCTGATTGGCTATACCATAATTTAAATTGTGTTAAATCAATGCCTGAAGCATCTTGCATTGCAGCGACAAAATCGTCACAAGTTGCCGCGCTACCGTCATGGCGTTTAAAATAGAGTTTCATGCCGGCTTGGAATTTTTCTTCACCAAGTAGTGTATGCATCATACGAATTACTTCCGCCCCTTTTTCATACACGGTGACCGTATAGAAATTATTCATTTCTATAACTTGTTCTGGACGAATAGGGTGTGACATTGGACTGGCATCTTCCGCAAATTGAACGGTGCGCATGATTTTTACATCATTAATGCGTTTGACAGCTCTTAATCCGCGATCTGAAGTGAATTCTTGATCACGAAATACGGTCAAACCTTCTTTTAAACTGAGTTGGAACCAGTCACGACAAGTCACACGATCGCCCGTCCAATTATGAAAATATTCATGTCCAATGACTGATTCAATACCTAAATAATCTTCGTCAGTTGCGGTTTCTGGTTTAGCTAGTACATATTTGGAGTTAAAGATATTAAGACCTTTATTCTCCATAGCACCCATATTAAAGAAATCAACAGCAACAATCATAAAAATATCTAAATCATATTCTAGACCAAAGCGAGTTTCATCCCAGCGCATGGCGTTTTTTAAGCTAGCCATAGCCCAATGAGAACGATCTAAATTACCTTTATCCACATAAATTTCTAAATCTACTTTACGATTTGATTGAGTGATAAATTGATCTTTCAAAATATCAAAATCACCTGCGACTAAAGCAAATAGGTAACATGGTTTTGGAAATGGATCTTGCCATTGCACCCAATGACGTCCGTCAGTAAGTTCACCTTGAGCAATACGGTTACCATTAGAAAGCAGGTAAGGGTAGTGTTGTTTATTAGCCGTAATTCGCGTTGAAAATCTGGCTAGCACATCAGGTCGATCCAGATAATAGGTGATATGACGAAAGCCTTCAGCTTCACATTGGGTACATAGTGCATCACCAGATACATATAAGCCTTCTAGGGCTGTATTATCAATCGGTTTGATTTCGTTAACGATAGTTAAGGTAAATTCAGCAGGTACATTACGTATAATTAAACCTGTGTCCGTGATTTGGTAATCATGCCAAGGTTGTTCATCAATATTAATGGAGATTAATTTAAGATCTTCACCATCTAAAGTGAAATCATTGGCTAGATTATTTTTCTGAATAACCCGGCTACGCGCAGTGACGGTTGTAACTTCAGGCGCTAAATCAAAATCGAGATCGATATCAGTAATAGTAAAATCCGGTGCTTTATAATCTAGTCTATATTTTGCTAATAATTGTGTTTCTGTCGCTTTTGTACTCATTATTTGTATGCCTTCTAAGTTTATACTCAATCAACATTATAAATTTTGGGATATAGATAATAACGTAACCTATCTTTAGGGTATTAGAATGAAGAAAATACCATGTTAACGTCTGTTAAGTATATTTGTTTATTTACGCTAAAATTCAATTGATAGATAGTATAGCTGATTAAAATCAATCTTATTATATAATTAATCTATATCTTAATTATTATTCTGCTATAATCGCTAATATTTTCTTTCAGGTATTAACTATAGATTCACATGTTACCAGCTATCATTACTTCAATATTAGACACTGATGCTTATAAGTTGCATATGCAACAAGCCGTCTTTCATCATTATCCAAAGGCAACCGTTGTTGCTGAATTTCGTTGTCGAAGTGATGATTTATTAGGGAAATATGTGGATGAAATAGCTCATCAAGTCAAATTAATGGAATCATTATCACTGTCTAATGATGAGTTTAATTATTTATCTAACATCTCATTTTTTAAATCTGACTATTTAAATTGGCTAAAAAATTGGCATTTCAATAGTGAGTTACTTACTATTGAGAATCAAGATGGCTTACTGGTCATTCGAATAGAAGGACTTTGGTTAGATGTCATTTTATGGGAAGTTCCATTACTAGCTGTAATTAGCGAGATTGTACATAAAGATCGTTCTCCACAAATAGGTGTACCGGAAGCTTTAAAGCGTCTCAAAGATAAATTGGCACAATTTGAGCAAAATACTGCTGATATGGATATGTCAGGATTTAATCTAATGGATTTTGGTACGCGTCGGCGTTACTCCTTTGCCGTACAAGAAGCTGTAGTCAATTATTTAAAGACTCACTTTAGCAATTTCCACAGTACGAGTAATTATCTGCTTGCTTATCGTTTAGGACTTACTCCTGTGGGTACTCAAGCACATGAATGGTTTCAGGCTCACCAACGTTTAAGTGCAACGTTAGAAAATTGTCAAAAAAATGCATTACAAGTTTGGCTAGATGAGTATCCTCATGATTTAGGTGTCGCTTTAACTGATTGTATTACTATGGATGCTTTTTTACGCGACTTTGATCTCTATTTTGCTTCTCATTACCAAGGGTTGCGGCATGATTCAGGTGATCCAATTGAATGGGGAGAAAAAGCAATTGCGCATTATCAACAATTAGGTATCGATCCTCATACTAAGTTATTAGTCTTTTCGGACAGTTTAAATTTTGATAAAGCAATTAAGATTTATAGACATTTCAATCATCGTGTTCAATTGTCATTTGGTGTGGGAGGCTTTTTGGCGTGTGATATTCCTTCGTCCGATTTTAATACTAAAGCTTTGAATATTGTATTAAAATTAACCGAATGCAATAGTCAACCTGTCGCTAAATTATCTGATAGCCCAGGCAAAACCATATCACAGGATATGGCTTTTGTAGATGAATTAAAACGGACTTTTAGTGTTCAACATTAAAAATGTTATAGCTAAAGTTAAAAATAAAAATCAATAAATTTTTTTATAATATTTACTGTCAACTGGTCTATAAAGTATGATTGGTGGCATTTACAATATACCTGTATTACTTCAAATATTAATTAATAATGTAGAGATGGATAATTAAATGAATTCAGTTGCACCTATTGTTGACGTGTTACAAGGCAAAATCGCTGTTGGTAGCACTATTTCAGTTCAAGGTTGGGTAAGGACTCGACGTGATTCAAAAGCCGGCATATCTTTTTTGGCTGTATACGATGGATCTTGTTTTGATGCCGTTCAAGCTGTTATCGAAAAAGATTTACCCAATTATGAACATGATGTTTTACGCCTAACGACCGGTTGTTCGGTTAAGGTTACAGGTAAAGTTGTCGAATCCCCGGGACAAGGTCAAAAATATGAGTTACAAGCAACATCAGTAGATGTTTATGGTTTTGTTGAAGATCCTGATACCTATCCAATGGCAGCAAAACGTCATTCTATCGAATATTTACGAGAAGTAGCACATTTACGCGCACGAACCAATATTGTTGGCGCAATCACGCGTGTACGTCATACCCTTGCTCAAGCTATTCATCAATTTTTTGATGAACGAGGCTTTTTTTGGCTCTCCACACCAATTATTACCGCATCAGATACCGAAGGCGCGGGTGAAATGTTTCGCGTTTCCACACTTGATCTATTAAATTTACCAAAAACGGATAAAGGCAATGTAGATTTTGATAAGGATTTCTTTGGCAAAGAAGCATTTTTAACCGTTTCAGGTCAATTAAATGCCGAAACCTATGCTTGTGCTTTATCTAAAGTGTATACTTTTGGTCCTACTTTCAGAGCGGAAAATTCTAACACTACTCGCCATTTAGCGGAATTTTGGATGATGGAGCCAGAAGTTGCTTTTGCTGATCTTAACGATAATGCCAAATTAGCAGAAGATATGTTGAAATATGTATTTAAAACAGTACTTGAAAAACGTGCTGATGATATGCAGTTTTTTGCTCAACATGTTGATAAAGATGCGATTAATCGCCTTGAAAATTTCATTAACGCTGATTTTGCACAAGTGGATTACACTGATGCTATCACTATCTTACAAAACTGCAATGCCAAATTCGAAAATCCGGTAAGTTGGGGAATTGATTTAGCCTCTGAGCATGAACGTTATTTAGCCGAACAACATTTCAAAGCCCCAGTTGTTGTTAAAAACTATCCTAAAGACATTAAAGCTTTTTATATGCGTATGAATGATGACGGTAAAACCGTTGCTGCTATGGATGTGTTAGCACCAGGAATTGGTGAGATTATTGGTGGCTCTCAGCGTGAAGAGCGTTTAGAGATGTTAGACAAACGTATGGATGAAATGGGACTCAAAAAAGAAGATTACTGGTGGTATCGGGATTTACGCCGTTATGGCACTGTACCACACTCAGGATTTGGTCTTGGCTTTGAACGCTTAATTGTATATGTGACAGGGGTTCAAAACGTTCGCGACGTAATTCCATTCCCAAGAACGCCACGCAATGCAAATTTTTAAATTGGTGAAATCATAAACTGACTTTTCTGTCGGTTTATGATTTAAGCAAAATTAAACTTACCTTAACAAACGGTTAAAAAACAACCAAACAATCCCAATTTATATCTTTGACATCATATTTAACTAAAAGTTCACTTGATTTTAAAAATTTTTTCTACATAATTTACACTACTGTAAAAAGTAAATAAAAATAATATATAGAATTTTATTATTTTTAAATATGTAATCATTGTACAAAAATCGACATTAGCTTTTAGCTGTGTCTGTTTAAAAAAATAACCATGAGGGTAAGAAATGAAACGTAATCTATTAGCGATCGCTATCCCTGCACTTTTAGTTGCAGCTGGAGCAAATGCGTCTATCGAAGTATGGAACAAAGATGGTAATAAAGTTGACTTTTACGGACGAGTAAAAGCAGCTAACCATATTACTGATCGTGGACAAGACGGTGAAGGTGATGATTCTTCAGCTCGTTTAGGTATGTCTGGTCAAACTCAAATTACTGACGGCATTACTGGTTATGGCCGTTGGGAATATGAAGCTAAAGCTGGTAAAGATTCTTCTAATGAAGTGCGTTACGCATTTGCAGGTTTAAACTTTGGTGACTATGGCTCATTTGATTATGGTCGTAACGACGGTGTTTTAAAAGCACTTACAGCTTATACTGACGTATTACCAGAATTTGGTGGTGATGCTGCAAATAATGCATGGCACGTGTTAACTGAGCGTACTAAAGCAGTTGCAACTTATCGTAACAATAACTTCTTTGGTTTAACCGATGATCTTAGTTTTGCATTACAGTATGCAGATAATGGTGATGCAACTAAAGCTCAATTCTCTAAAGCTAAATATGATGATGATGATAATCTTATTAGTGCGGGAAGTGCTCGAGATCGTATTAATGGCAAGTCAAAAGAAGCTTGGGGTGCAAATTTACAATGGCGTATTTTTGATACAGGTTTAACTGCTGGCGTAGGTTATGCTCAGTCTTCAGGTAGTTCTGATCGCGCTAACACTTGGACAACAGGTATCAAATATGATAATTATAACCTATATTTAGCGGCTAACTATTTCCAAAGTAAATGGAAAAAAGGCTATGATCACGATAAAATGATTGATGGTGATTATTATCATTATGGGGAAAGTGATATAAAAATTAAAGGTGTTGAATTAGTGGCTCAATATGGCTTTGATTTAGATGTGGGTCGCCTAACTCCATCTTTAGCTTATGTACAGCATAAAGCTGACTATGATGGTTTAAATTATAAAGATGCCACCTCCGTCACTGGGTACAATCATCTAAATGGCAAAAATTCCCCATTAGTTAAATATGTATCTGTAGGTGCAACTTACGATTTAAATAAAAACTTTAGCACATTTATAGAATATAAATTTAATTTACTTGATCGTAAAGATATTGGTGCTGAATTAAATACTACTCATCAACGTGATCGTCATGTAAATAAACCAGGTACTAAAGATGTGTTAGGTCTTGGTATGATTTACCAATTCTAATTAGTTAATGTATCTTATAGAAAGGCACTTCGGTGCCTTTTTTATCAATTTTTACACTTCCTCAATGATAAAAACACATTTTATGCTTAAAAAAAATTATTGTGCGCAATACAATATTTAAAAAATTTGTAGTTTATCTATTCAACGTTGTAAATCTACAATGTGAGCAATAAAAATCTAGTATTAATAACAAATCACAGAAATAATAATGGTTGCTTATGTTAGTAACTATTTATTAGACCAAGTGCAAAGAAATTTGCATGCTTTAATAAAAAATACCTACGAGGGTAACAAAATGAAACGTAATCTTTTAGCAATTGCTATTCCTGCTCTTTTGATTGCAGGCACAGCTAATGCATCTATTGAAGTGTGGAACAAAGACAGTAATAAAGTTGACTTTTATGGTCGAGTTTATGCTCTCAATTATATTACTGATCGTGAAAATCAGACCGGAGAAGGCGATAAAACAACAGCTCGTCTGGGTATGTCAGGACAAACTCAAATAACCGATAGTGTGACAGGTTATGGCCGTTGGGAATATGAAGCTGAAACTGGTGATAATGCCGATAATGAAACGCGTTATGCATTTGCTGGTTTAAATTTTGGTGATTTTGGATCGTTTGATTATGGCCGTAATGATGGTGTGTTAAAAACCTTAACTTCTTATACTGATGTATTACCAGAATTTGGTGGAGATGCTTCTGATAATGATCTGTATGCACTAACAGCGCGAACCAAAGCCGTTGCAACTTACCGTAATTCAGATTTCTTTGGCTTAGTTAATGGATTACGTTTTGCCGTTCAATATGCTGATAATGGTGATAATAGTTCTACGCAACATTTTAGTAAATATGAACATAATGACGGTCATGATAGTGCAGAAGCTTGGGGTACAGTAGTCGATTGGGATGTGTTTGACACTGGTTTATCTATTGGTGCCGGTTATGCACAAACAGGTGGTCATAAAGATGCTAAAGCATGGTCAGCAGGTATTAAATATGATAACAACAATCTTTATTTAGCTGCCCTATATATCCAAGGTAAACAAAAATATGGTTGGGAACATGCATCTACGTTAACTAATCATAAAGATGCTGATTTAAAAACTAAGGGCTATGAACTTGTTGCGCAATATGGTATTGACTTTGAGATAGGTCGTTTAACGCCATCTGTTGCTTATATCCAACACAGAGTTCAAGATGCATCTAGTGTTTCAAGAAGTGGTGATTCAGGACTTAAGGGTAATGATTTAGTTAAATATGTAGACGTTGGTTTAACTTATGATTTTAATAAAAACCTACAAGCTATCCTTGATTACAAAATTAACTTGCTAGATAAAGATGATATTGGTGCGCGTCGTAGCTTATATGGCGATAACTACAAAGATCATCATTCAATTATTAATGCGAACACTAAAGACACTGTAGCGCTTGGTTTAATTTATCAATTCTAATTAAATCTATCGTTATAAATTATAAAGGCACTTCGGTGCCTTTTTTATTATTTTTTACACAGTAAATATCACTTGCACTTTTTTTAATTGTCTGTTAAAACACCAAAACTAATAATAAATTAGGAAAACAATGATGCTTTATACCACTCGTAAATTATCAGGTAAAAAAAATATAGCTTTAGTTGCACATGATCATTTAAAAAAAAAACTATTAAATTGGTGTAAAAGGAATCGTGAAGAGCTTTCTCGTCATAATTTATGTGCTACTGGTACAACTGGCACATTAATTAAAAAAGAGATAGGGCTTAATATTATACCAATGCTTAGTGGTCCAATGGGAGGGGATCAACAAATTGGTGCATTAATTGCTGAAGGTAAAATTGATATTCTTATCTTCTTTTGGGATCCGCTTAATGCAGTGCCACATGATCCAGATGTTAAAGCATTGCTACGAGTATCGACGGTATGGAATATTCCTGTTGCAACCAACCAAGCAACTGCTAACGCATTAATTCAATCGTCAATTTTTACCGGTGAG
Source organism: Gilliamella sp. wkB108 (assembly GCF_001690195.1). Lineage (GTDB taxonomy): Bacteria > Pseudomonadota > Gammaproteobacteria > Enterobacterales > Orbaceae > Gilliamella > Gilliamella apicola_L. Next base: position 49,180 of record NZ_LZGM01000015.1, read on the forward strand.
GTTGAAATTGATATTCCTGATTATCAAGGCTATCTAGCGGAACGAACAAAGTAAATGCCAATACCCTCACAGATCCGTAAAACGGGTAGACGAATATTACTCCTTGATAATTTATTTATTGTCTTAGGGTTTTATGTTGTTTTTCCACTGGTTTCAACCCATTTTGTTAGCCAAATAGGGTGGAGTGCGTTATTTGTGGGGTTTGCACTAGGTTTTCGACAGTTTGTTCAGCAAGGCTTTGGTATTGTAGGGGGAGCGATAGCCGATCGCTTTGGTGCTAAACCAATGATTGTAATGGGCATGTTTTTACGCAGTGTTGGTTTTGTTTCAATGGCGATTGCTAGTGATCCATGGTTATTGCTTCTCTCCTGCTTGCTTTCCGCGCTTGGTGGGTTACTATTTGATCCACCAAGAATGGGGTTAACTATCAAATTTACTCGTCCTCATGAACGAGGTAAGTTTATCTCACTATTAATGATACAAGATAATGCCGGTGCTGTTATTGGCGCTTTAATTGGTGGGATTTTGATTGATTATGATTTCCAATTAGTTTGTTGGTGTGGCGCTTTTATATTCTTCTTGTGTGGTATTTTCAATTTATTTTGTTTACCTGCATATCATATTACCGTTGGTAAAACGCCGATTATAAACGGTATGAAAATGGTACTGAAAGATAAAAAATTTACACGTTATGTGTTGACTTTAACGGGTTATTATGTGCTTTGGGTGCAAATTATGTTGATGCTACCATTAACCATAACTAATGTTTCAGGTAGTCAGAGCAATGTAAAATGGATGTATGCGATTCAAGCAGGCATATCACTTATTTTACTTTACCCGTTAGCGCGAATTAGTGAAAAATATTTTAGATTAGATCAACGTCTGAAATTTGGACTGTTTGTCATGTCATTTGGATTTATTATTATCGGATTTACTAGTGAATTATCTTTTTTATTGTCATTTATTGCACTCTTTTATTTAGGTGCGATTATTGCTGAGCCTGCTCGTGAAACACTATCTACGGTACTTACTAATCCCAAAGCCAAAGGTAGTTATATGGGATTTAGTCGATTGGGACTTGCTTTAGGTGGGTTTATTGGCTATACCGGCGCCGGTTGGCTTTATGATGTCGCTATACAAATAGGCTTTCCTCATCTCCCTTGGATCGTATTGACTATAATTGGTTTATTGACACTCGGTTATTTACAATACTTATTTAAAGATGAACCACCTATGATTCGGAGCAAAACGAAAAAGATTGGCTAATTTCTCCATTTTTAAATAATATAGCTTCTCCTGTATTGAGTTTGTGCCAAATTTCATTTGAGGTTAATGGAAGAGTAGAAATAATTGTTACTACATCTTTAGGAGTGGTGTGTTTTTGAAAATCAATTTCAACATCTTCATCAATTAATTTAGCTTTGCCAAAAGGTGCTTTACGCGTTATCCAATGCAAATTAGTTGAGCAGTAAGCAAACACATATTGTCCATCAGAAAGTAGCATGTTAAATATGCCAAGCTGATTTAATTTATCCGCGCATTGTTGAATGTAGTTAAATAACTCTAAATCATCAACAGGTTTTTGTGGATACTTTTGATGAAGTTGATTGATTAAATAACAAAAAGCATATTCACTATCAGTTAAACCCACCGGTTGAAAAAGTCCTGTGTCTAACTCTTGATAATCAGTTAGTTGCCCGTTATGAGCAAAAGTCCAGTTTTTTCCCCACAACTCGCGAGTAAATGGATGTGTATTTTCTAGTGCAACGGCACCGCGATTAGCTTGACGAATATGAGCAATTACCGCTTTAGATTTTATAGGGTATTGTTGAACCATTTTGGCAATCGGCGAATAGCTACAAGGCTCAGGATCTTTAAATGTCCGGCAACCTTTCCCTTCATAAAAAGTGATCCCCCAACCATCTCTGTGAGGACCTTTGTCCCCACCTCGTTTCATTAGACTTGTAAAGCTGAAACAAATATCGGTTGGTACATTAGCACTCATACCTAATAATTCGCACATTTGCTTAAGCCATCTGTTTTTCAATTAATAAAATTAAGATATGGATCACTTTGATGTGAATTTCTTGTACACGATCGGCATACCCAAAATGTGGTACACGAATATCGACATCAGCAAGTCCATTCATCTTCCCACCATCTTTACCAGTAAGTGTGATGATTTTCATACCTTTTTGTTTAGCAACTTCGATAGCGTTAAGAACATTAGTCGAATTACCTGAAGTTGAAATACCTAAAAGTACATCACCTTTCTGACCAACGCCTTCCACATAACGAGAAAAAATGGAATCAAAACCATAATCATTACCAACGCAGGAAATATGACTTACATCTGATATTGCGATTGCCGGATAAGCTGGACGATTATCGCGATAACGACCGGTTAACTCTTCGGCAAAATGCATCGCATCACAATGGGAACCACCATTACCACAGGATAAAACTTTGCCACCTTGTTTAAATGAGTCAGCGATTAATAGTGCTGCTTGTTGAATATGTTTTAGATTTTTATCATCAGCAATAAAATTAGTTAACACTTCTTTTGCTTGATTTAACTCATTTCGAATATCATCGATGTACATTGATATTACCTCATCAATAAAAAAAACCTCTACCATTGTAGTTCCTTCAAAATAGCTTGCAAGCGTTAAAACGATTTATTTTGTTAAGAAGTTTCAGGTTAGCTATACGTTTTAGTATAATTTATCTCTGGAATAACAAATTTGTAATCGCGTTGAAGGTTTTTTAATTCAATAGTTATTTTGTTGTTACTCATTAGCATATTTCGAATTGATTCAATCTTTATATCTTATTTGAGCATAATACAGGTAGATCGTGGTGTTAGCGCTATTTGCTAATAGGATAAGCAGGTAATTTATGATACAATTAACAAAATCTTTTTTCACCAATATTGATAGACAAACAGCATTTAAAATCAATCAATAAGGAATTAATATGCAAACAATTGAAGGTAAAGTTGCCGCGCCGAAAGCAAAAGTGGCAATAGTCGTTGCTCGTTTCAATCATTTTATTAATGATAGTTTGGTAAATGGAGCTATTGACGCATTAACTCGCATAGGTCAAGTAGATAACAAGAATATTTCGGTTATTTGGGTACCCGGAGCATATGAAATTCCGCTGGCAACAAAAGTTGCGGCGCAATCAAAAAAATATGATGCAATTGTTGCATTAGGTACCGTTATTCGTGGTAGTACAGCCCATTTTGATTTTGTTGCTGGTGAATCAAGTTCTGGATTATTAAATGCAAGTTTAGAATTTTCCATTCCAGTAGGATTCGGAATTTTGACTACAGAAAGTATTGAACAAGCTATTGAACGTGCAGGTACCAAAGCAGGTAATAAAGGTGCTGAAGCGGCATTAACTGCACTTGAAATGTTAAATGTTATAAAAGCAATTAAGGAGTAAATTAGTGGCATTAGTCAATCCTCGTCGTCGAGCAAGAGAGTGTGCCGTACAAGCCATCTACTCTTGGCAGGTTTCCAAAAATGATCTTGTAGATGTTGAGACAAGTTTTATTGCGGAACAAGATATGAAAGGCGTCGATGCTAAGTATTTTCGTGAGTTATTAAATGGTGTTGCAAAAAATACAGCTGAGCTAGACGAAAAAATGGCACCATATCTTACTGATCGCATGGTTGAGGAATTGGGACAAATTGAGTTAGCGGTATTAAGAATTGCGCTTTACGAATTGATGAAACGTCATGATGTGCCTTATAAAGTAGTGATTAATGAGGCGATTGATCTGACTAAAACGTTTGGCGCAGCTGATAGCCATAAATTTGTTAATGGTGTATTAGATAAAATCGCACCAACTATTCGTACCCGATAACCGTTTAATAGTGAGAGTTCTATGAGCGACAATCCCCAAAAAAGTAGCCCAACTATTTTTTATGCAAAAAACAGTCAGTCGGATAAATCCTCTCGTTCCCCAAACAGTAATAAAGTAAAAGGGAAGGGAAGGCGTACTGAACAAACTTTTCAATCAAAATCCAAAAATAAAAAAGATTCTGATCGTATTGAAACGTTTAAACCAAAAGTAAACAAGACTAATTTTGCTAAAAAGGTTGATCACGTTGATCCATTTTCATCAGAAGAAAATGACTCTCCATGGCAAAGAAAAGTTCGCGATAATGAACAAATGCCGACATTTGGGTATGATGAACACCGTCAACGTAAAGAAGAATCGCTAGTCTACAGTGAAAATAGTTGTAAATCTGTTTTTAAACATCGACGCTATGCGATTGTTAAAATGTTTGTCACGCAAGAAATGACTTATCAGTTTAAAGATTTGATTGAGTGGTTAGTTAAACAACGATTAGGTTATGATGTTGTTTCTAATGAACAAATTACTAAATTAACGCAAACCCCTCATCATGGCGGTATCTGTTTAATTATCAAAAAGCGTACGCCTTTAATGTTGCTTGATTATATTGAGAAAAATAGTCACAAAATGAATGACTATGTTTTAGCAATTGATGATGTAAACAATCCACATAACTTAGGCGGTTTAATCCGTAGTGCTGCTTTTTATGCTGTCAATGGTGTCATGTTACGCCAAACGAATCTGCTTGATAGCGGAGCTGCAATGCGGGTTGCTGAAGGCGGTGTTGAAGCTGTAGAATCAATTAAAAGTGATGACTTTGTGGCATCACTTGATCTTTTTAAACAACATGGCTATCAAGTTGTTGCTTTATTACCTTGTCAGGCAAAGTCAATTAAATCTAGTGAATTACATCGAATTCAATTTCAGAAAAAAGTCGTTGTTGTTATTTTTCAACAAATTAATATGAAACTGATTAATTGTGCAGATGTTGTTGTTTATCTAAAAGGTAATGATAATATGCCGGCACTTAATATCTCGGTGGCCACAGGCATTTTGTTATCAAATCTACAAAAATAAAAAATATGCTTTATGCTTATACCACCGACGTTTAGCGGTGGTATAAGTTAGTTTTAGATAAGTCAAATAGGCAAAATAGCATCATTTGATTAGAAAATACCAATTTTTTCTGTACATTGTTACCAAATTTCTAGGAGTCTTGGTAAAAATTATGGTATCCAAACATCGAGTCGGTTTAATTTTCGGTAAATTTTACCCTTTACACTGTGGTCATATCTATTTAATTGAAAAAGCGATAAGCCAAGTTGATGAATTACATATTCTTCTTGGCTGTGAAGCAATTCGAGATAAACAACTTTTTGATAAAAGTCGCTTACCAAAACAGCCTCAAGTTAGTGACCGTTTTGCGTGGTTAAAAGAAACATTTAAAGATCGTCATAACATTCATATTCATATTTTGGATGAGACAGGTATTGAATATTATCCCAACGGTTGGCAAGACTGGAGTGATCGTGTTAAAAAAATTCTATCAGAACATAAAATTACTCCGACGGTTGTTTTCACCAGTGAAACACAAGATGTAAAAAATCATCAGTTATATTTTGGTTGTCCGGTAGTGACGGTGGATGCTGATCGTGAATTTATGCATATTAGTGCTACTGAAATTCGACAAAACCCTTATAAGAATTGGCCTTTTATTGCTCAAGTTGCTAAACCTTTTTTTGTTAAAAAAGTCGCAATTATTAGTCATCAAAAGTTGAATGATTTACCTGTTCAATTTGCTAATATTTACAATACTGAATATGTAGCTAATGGTTATATTAATTATATTCAGCGAGAAGTATCAACATGTCATAACCAGCGCTATTTAAGTGAATCAGATTATATTAAAATTGCTATGTTACAGGTTGAACGTATATCGACTGCTGAAAGAGTTGCAAATAAATTGCTGTTTACTTCAATTGATTTTGCTACTCTCGCTCAATATTATCATCAAATCTTTCATAAAGAACATGAAGTTCTAAAAGCATTAACAGAGAGTTATCATTTTGATTTAGTTATCAATGAAAAGGATTTAAATCCAACGCATTCATCATTAGAGCATTTTGAAACGGTTGCAAAGATGGTTGATGCATTATTGATTTAGTCCATCGCATTTATCATTGCTTGTGCTAGAATAGGCCTAATCTTTGTGATAGGTAACTTTTTTATGTCTCAATCTTCCGATAAACAAGATAATTCTAGCCAAGAAAAAATTGATTTTGGTTTTACGCAAGTTCCAAAACAAGAAAAAGTAAAACGAGTTGCTGATGTCTTTCATTCTGTTGCAGATAAATATGATGTGATGAATGATTTAATGTCATTTGGCATTCATCGGTTTTGGAAAAAAATCACCATAGAATATAGCAGTGTTCGAAAAGGGCAAAAAGTTTTAGATTTAGCCGGAGGTACAGGTGATTTAACCGCTAAATTTTCAAAATTGGTAGGTGATGAAGGATTAGTGGTACTTGCTGATATTAATGAATCAATGTTGAAAGTTGGTCGAGATAAACTTCGTGATAAAGGCTTGTTTAAAAATATTGAATATGTACAAGCTAATGCTGAAGAGTTACCTTTTACTGACAACTATTTTGACTGTATCACTATCTCCTTTGGCTTACGCAATGTCACTGATAAAGAAAAAGCGCTAAGGTCGATGTGGCGCGTATTAAAACCTGGTGGGCGTTTGTTAATTTTAGAGTTTTCAAAACCGCAATATCAAATCTTAAATAAAGCTTACGATCTCTACTCATTTTCCGTCTTACCTTTAATGGGTAAAATCGTTGCAAATGATGCTAACAGCTATCGTTATTTAGCCGAATCAATTCGTATGCATCCGGATCAAAAAACCTTGAAAAAAATGATGGAAGATGCGGGATTTGTTGATGTCAAATATCACAATATGACCGGTGGTATAGTGGCTTTACACACGGGTTTTAAATTTTAATGCGATGATACACAATGACATTTTTTAGACTTTATAAAATATTAACCGTATTTTGCGCATACCAATTAAAAGAACTATTACCAGTCCATCGTTCTTCAAAATGGCTACGTTTTCTATTGATGTGTTTGTTTTGGGTCAGACCGAAAGCTAAACAGTTAGAGATAGGTGAAAGATTACGGCTAGCCTTACAAGATCTAGGACCGGTATGGATCAAATTTGGTCAAATGATATCAACCAGACGCGATGTATTACCACAACATATTGCCAATGCTTTGGCTAAGTTACAAGATCAAGTCGATCCATTTTCTGGCCAACTAGCCAAACAGATCATTGAATCAGCATTAGGTCAACCGATTGATTATTACTTTTCTGATTTTGATGAAAAACCGTTAGCTTCAGCGTCAATCGCTCAGGTACACACCGCTATATTAAAACGCAGTCAAGCCGAAATTGTCATCAAAGTCTTACGTCCAAATATTTTACCGGTTATTCAGGCGGATATCGCCTTAATGTATTGGGTGGCGAAACAGTTAACTAAGCGTATCAAGTCTGGTGAAAAATTGCGGGCAGTTGAAATTGTTCACGATTATGAACAAACGCTGTTAAAAGAGTTAGATTTACAACAAGAAGCATATAATACCGCGAAACTACGCACTAATTTTATTAATAGTGATATTTTATATATCCCTTTTGTTTATCAAGCGTTATGCCGAAAAAATGTATTAGTGGAAGAACGCATTAAAGGCGTGCCAATTGCTGATATAGGACAACTTAAACAAAATAATGTCAATATGAAACTGCTGGCAGAAAGAGGAGTGCAAGCCTTTTTTACGCAGGTTTTTCGCGATAATTTTTTCCATGCAGATATGCATCCAGGTAATATTTTTGTTGATATTTCTGATCCACAAAGTCCACGTTATATCGGTATTGATTGTGCCATAGTTGGGGTTTTAAGTGATGAAGATCAACGTTATCTTGCTGAGAATTTTTTAGCCTTTTTCAATCGGGATTATCGGAAAATTGCTGAGACTTATATTTTATCAGGTTGGGTACCTGAATCGACCGACGTAACCGCCTTAGAGATGGCGATGCGAAATGTATGTGAACCAGCTTTTGCCAAACCACTGGTTGAAATATCATTTTCTCAGATTTTATTTGAACTATTTCAAGTTGCTCGCCAATTTGATATGGACATTCAACCGCAATTAACTTTGCTTGAAAAAACGCTATTTTATATTGAAGGAATAGGTCGTCAACTTTATCCCGAACTTGATTTATGGCAAACGGCTAAACCATTTTTAGAAAAATGGTATGAAGATAAATATAGTGCCAAAAAATTATTGCAACAAATCTGGTCATCATTACCGCAGTGGCGAACTCTTCTGCCGGAATTGCCTGCAAAATTAGCGGATAGTGAACGAATAAATAAACGGATGACGAATCAATTAAAACAACTTAATAAAGAGCTGCAAGAAAGTAAGCAACGCCAGCATTATTTGTTAGTTATGATTGGTTTAGTTAGCGCCTTATGTATGATTACCTTAATTATTCATTAGCCGTGCTATTTTGGGATCTTATAAATTAAGTGTATAATTTGTTTTACTAACTTTATCGGAGATCTTTATCATGATGCCAAGTTTGCCTCAACTTCTAATATTAATTGCGGTTATTGTGTTGCTATTTGGAACTAAAAAACTACGTTCATTAGGCTCTGATCTTGGTGCATCGATCAAAGGCTTTAAAAAAGCAATGAGTGACGATGATGATAAAAAAGAGCATGATGATTCCTACAAAGTTGAAAAGCGTGATGCATCAAACGATGCTAACGATAGTAAAAAAGAGTAGCTTGTGTTCGACATCAGCTTTGGTCAATTACTCTTAGTATTAGTTATCGGGCTTGTGGTATTAGGTCCGGAGCGATTACCTGTTGCCATTAAAACCGTAGCAGGTTGGATAAAAGTGCTTCGTCGAATGTCTGCAACCGTTCAATTAGAATTGAATAAAGAACTTAAGTTGCAAGAGTTACAAGATAGTCTAAAAAAGGCTGAGCAAAGTGGTTTAAACATATTAACGCCTGAAATTCAAGAATCTATTGATGATTTAAAACGTGTAACAGAATCCTTGCAAAAAGAGATTGATTCTGCAACGCAAGTCGATAAAGATATTCATTCAAATAAAGATAAATCATGACACAAGACGCTACTCAACCTTTAGTTGGACATCTCGTTGAACTCAGGACTCGACTTTTACGTTGTATTATCTGTATTTTATTGGTATTAGTTTGCCTGCTCTATTTTTCTAATGATATTTATCATATTATAGCAAATCCACTTATCCGCCAGCTTCCTAAAGGCAGTAGTATGATTGCAACGGATATTGCAGCTCCTTTTTTCACGCCGATTAAGCTTACCGCTGTAGTGGCAATTTTTGTCTCGATTCCTTATATACTGTATCAAATTTGGGGATTTATTGCGCCGGCACTTTACCAACATGAAAAACGATTAGTTATGCCACTGATTATTTCAAGTACTATTCTTTTCTATGTTGGCATCGCTTTTGCTTATTTCGTTGTGTTTCCTCTCGCTTTTTACTTTTTTATTCATACTGCACCCGTTGATGTTGCTATCAATACCGATATCAGTAAATATCTTGATTTTGTCATGACACTTTTTGTGGTATTCGGATTCGCATTTGAAGTTCCGATTGCAATTATATTGCTTTGTTGGTCAGGCATCACAACACCAAAAAGTCTACGAAAAAAACGACCTTATATTATTGTTGGAGTATTCGCCATTGCCATGTTTGTTACTCCACCGGATGTATTTTCCCAAATATTATTAGCGATACCTATCTGTTTATTGTTCGAAATTGGCACTTTTTTTGCGCGTTTTTATCATCCGCGAAACCGAAAAGAAGAGATGGATGATAGCGATCAACAGTCAGATGAATCGTCATAAATGTAAAAGTAATGAATCTTGTTAAGCAGTAAGGATAATAAATAACCATGAAAACAGCATTACCTGATTTTAATCATGCCAATATTTTGGTTGTCGGCGATATTATGCTAGATCGCTATTGGTATGGAGGTACTAATCGTATTTCACCAGAGGCCCCAGTACCCGTTGTTAAGATTGATGCGTTAGAAGAGCGTCCAGGCGGAGCTGCTAATGTGGCCATGAATATTACTTCACTAGGTGGTAATGCGAGGTTGATTGGTTTAACCGGAATTGATGAACCAGCAAAAATTCTTAATGAAAAATTGAATGAACGTCATGTCCAATGTGATTTTGTATCAGTTCCGACACATCCAACAATTACTAAATTACGGGTATTATCACGTAATCAACAACTAATTCGTATCGATTTTGAGGAAGGATTTGGCAACATTGACCTTGCACCTATGCTTGAACGTATTCAAATAGCATTAAATAGTCACAAAGTTATGATATTGTCTGATTATGCCAAAGGAGCTTTAAGTGCGGTTCAATCGATAATTGAGTTAGCTAATCAAGCCAATGTAGCAATATTAGTCGATCCTAAAGGAACCGATTTTGAACGTTATCGAGGTGCAACACTATTAACTCCTAATATGTCAGAGTTCGAAGCTGTTGTTGGCCATTGTGACAGTGAAGAAGCGATTATAGAAAAAGGTCATCAATTAATTAAACAATATGATCTTAAAGCGTTACTTGTTACCCGTAGTGAAAAAGGGATGACATTATTACAATTAGATAAACCAACTTATCATTTACCAACCCAAGCAAAAGAAGTTTTTGATGTTACTGGTGCTGGTGATACGGTTATTGCAACCTTAGCAACGGCATTAGCATCGGGGCAGTCTTTAGAAGATAGCTGTTTTTTAGCCAATGCTGCTGCGGGTGTTGTTGTTGGTAAATTAGGTACGTCAACGGTTTCTCAAGTCGAACTCGGCAATGCCATTCGAGCGCGAACAGATGATGGCTTCGGTGTAATGACTGAATCGGAGTTAAAAGAAGAGGTGCGTAAGGCTCGGATCCGTGGTGAAAAAATTGTTATGACCAATGGTTGTTTTGATATTTTACATGCAGGGCATGTCTCTTATCTAGCTAATGCCAGAAAATTAGGTGATCGTTTAATTGTAGCGGTTAATAGTGATGAGTCAGTAAAACAATTAAAAGGTGAATCCAGACCTATTAATCCATTAATGCAACGCATGATTGTATTAGGTGCATTAAACTCTGTTGATTGGGTAGTGCCATTTACAGAAGAGACACCACAACGATTAATCGCGAGTATCTTGCCAGATATATTAGTAAAAGGTGGTGATTATAAACCTGAAGAAATCGCCGGAGGTAAAGAAGTTATCGCTGCGGGCGGTAGTGTTAAAGTGCTTAATTTTGAAGACGGATGTTCAACAACTAATATTATTAACGCCATTAAAAATCGATAAAATCTCTCTAACTCAGCTAGGCTACTTAAATAAGTAATAAGTAATAAGTAGCCATTTTCACTTCAAGAAAAATCAATTTTCATTATGTCATCTGTCACCGTGTTAATTTAACATGAATAGGTTTCTTATTTGGCTTTGAATAAGCTAATTATTGTTTTAATAAACTCTATTTGTGATTAGGCTTTAGTAACTGCATTGGTTATTTACGTTTTTTATTCAAAAAATTGTCAATTGAGATCAAAATGATTTTTGGTGATGTTATATATCAAACCTGTATATCGTTATCAAAATAGAGTTAATGAGTTCATGTTCACAGGTTACATACTGTAAAAACAAAATAAATTAAATAGGATATTTTTTCATTTAGATATTTGCAGATTCAAAAACAGTGATCGGATACTCTATTTAGTGAATATGTATAAATGATTTTATGATAATCAACATTATTTTATTGTTCTGGCAAATAAAATCATAAAGTAAACAGTAGGTTGATAATGCTTTTAATATCGAACTTTACTAATAGAATGATAAGAACTAATATTAAAAGCAATTCAATAATATTTAAAGGAATAAAGGTGAAAATAATGAAACATAAACTATTTATATTATTAATAACATTTCTTATAGTAGGTTGTAGTACGGGTTCATTCAAGAAAACGAAATACCGTTACCTAGCCAATAGCGATGATCCTCAACTAGAATTTACCTCTGATTTTGTCAAAGCCTATTATCAACCTGTTTATTTTACACTCAATATTGTTACGCCTGAACAAAATAGATGCAGTGATTTCAATACAGTAGGTTATTATTACCCGATAAAGACTTTTTTTCATTATCCGAGAATGGTGACAAATTTAAATGCGAGTGTTCCAGCTAATAAGTTGGTTTCTATTGAAAGTCATTATGATATGGGTAATCTATATTGCTATGCACCAATTAAGCAATTTACAGCTGAAAAAGGAAAGAACTATCAGATTAACTTTAAGGTAGAAAATGGTTATTGTGAGCTACATGTTATCGATAAACAGACTTCACAACCTGTAAAAGCGCAAGTAAAAAAAGCATGTACTAAATAATGAAGCTTAAGAGCGAATTATTAACAAGAGCATCATGTTATTTTTATAGGATTTTAGGCTAACCTTATGATTTGTTAAAATTGATTGAGGATACTCTTAAAAAAACAAACCATAGATAAATCAATTATTCTCCCCAAATCAACACTTATTGTGATTGCTAATTTAAAGACATTTGAAGCCTAAAGTGTAAATTAATAAAGTGATCTTATTTAATGAGCAGATCAATCGTTAATAGCTATTATTAAATTCTGAATTTATCTCTTTTTTTATTCGTTACTTTGTGCAAAGCTAGTATCAGGATTTCTTTATATTAGTACCGAGGATATTTTATGACAAAACATTATGATTATATTGCCATTGGTGGTGGCAGTGGTGGTATTGCCTCAGTTAACCGAGCAGCATCATATGGTAAAAAATGTGCAATTATTGAAGCGAAATTATTAGGTGGAACTTGTGTTAATGTTGGTTGTGTCCCGAAAAAAATTATGTGGTATGGTGCGCAAATTGCCGAAGCGATAAAACACTATGGCCCTGATTATGGTTTTGATACTACGATCAACCAATTTAGTTGGAACAAACTAATAGCCAGTCGAACCGCTTATATCGATCGGGTACATGAATCTTATGATAATGTACTTAATAATAATAAAGTTGATGTTATTCATGGTTATGCAAAATTTATTGACCGTCATACTATTGAGGTAAATGGTGAGCAGTATAGTGCAGAACATATTTTGATCGCTGTTGGTGGAAAAGCCATTGTTCCTGATATTCCCGGCGCGCAGTATGGTATTACTTCTGACGGTTTTTTTGCCTTAGATGCATTGCCAAAACGTGTAGCTGTAGTTGGTGCTGGTTATATAGCCTGTGAGATTGCCAGTGTTTTACATTCATTAGGCGCACAAACACATCAATTTGTGCGTAAAGCCACACCGTTAAGATCTTTCGATCCATTAATTGTGGATACCTTAATGGAAGTTATTGCACTTGAAGGTCAGCAATTACATACTTTTGCAATCCCAAAATCGGTAACTAAAAATAGCGATAACTCATTAACATTAGCGTTTGAAAATGGTGAAAGTTATAGTGTAGATTGCATTATTTGGGCCATTGGTCGAGAGCCTGCGACCAAAAGCATGAATCTTGAAGCTGCCGGAATTGAAGTTAATAGCAAAGGTTTTGTGATTGTCGATAAATATCAAAATACCAATGTTCCCGGTATTTATTCGGTTGGTGATGATACCGAAGCAACTGCATTAACACCGGTTGCGGTAGCAGCTGGGCGTCGTTTATCTGAAAGATTGTTTAATCATAAACCAGAGGAACATTTAGATTATAATAATATTCCAACTGTAGTGTTTACTCATCCGCCAATAGGAACGGTAGGACTAACTGAGCCAGAGGCAATTATGCAATATGGCGAAGAAAATGTTAAAGTCTATAAAACTTCATTTACAGCGATGTACACCGCGGTGACACAATATCGCCAACCTTGTAAAATGAAATTAGTTTGTGTAGGTAAAGAAGAAAAGATAGTTGGTATTCATGGCATAGGTAATGGTATGGATGAGATGCTACAGGGTTTTGCTGTAGCACTAAAAATGGGTGCCACCAAAAAAGACTTTGATAATACGGTTGCTATTCATCCAACTGCCGCAGAAGAGTTTGTAACAATGCGTTAGTAAAACAACAAATTGTAATAGTATAAAAAAAAGCAGGATATAACCTGCTTTTTTTATTTGTAGTAATCAATGAATGCTACTCATTGGGTGTTTGATTTGATTCACTTTGCCAACCGTGTTTCGCCAGTGGATAGAAACCTACAGCTACAGCAACCAATGAAACAAAAGAGATATAAATCCCTGCACCAAGATAACTATATTTACCTAATAAATGTTCCGGACTTAATAAATAAAGCGTTAGTGTTGGAGTGATAGCACTAAATAGAGCATAAGCTAAATTATAAGAGAAAGATAAGCCAGAATAGCGAATAGCAGGTGGAAACGCCCTTGTACCAATCATTGGTGTAATAGCAATAGCACCAATAAATAATCCAAATAAAGCCCAAATCCAATAAAGTTTGGTTAATGACATATCTGGACTTAAAGAGTTGTAGAAATAAATACTAGTAATAGCAAGTCCACCCCAAGCAATAATCACGTTTTTAGTCGTACCAAGTTTATCTTCTAACCAACCAAAAATGATACAACCGAGGGTTAAGGTTAAAGCAGCAATACATCCACCGATGCGCCAATCAAGATTAGCAAAATGATACATACCACCAACAATGCGTCCGGGAGTGATTAAGATCCCAACCATGATTGCGGTGGAAAGTGACCAAGTTAATAAAGCCACAATTACGCAGGCTGTTTTATGTTTTTTGATTACTGTAACAACAGGGATACTTTTTTCTAAAGCTTTACGTGCAGCCAATTCTTTGAAAATAGGAGTTTCGGATAAAAATCGGCGTAAGTACACGGAAATAACCCCAAAAATTCCCCCTACAATAAATGGGAATCGCCATGCGTAATCTAAAATATTTTGGGTAGTAAAACTAAGGTCGATCATAATGGTCATGAGAAAACCGAGTAAAATTCCTCCAGTTATACCTGAGGTTAAAGTACCAACTCCCATACCATAACGTTGTTTTGGTACATGCTCAGCAATGAACACCCATGCACCGGGCATTTCACCACCAATGGCGGCACCTTGTAGCATCCGCATGACTAATAATAGTAGCGGTGCAAACATACCTATTGTGACATAGGTCGGTAGAATACCAATAACAAATGTTGGTAGCGCCATCATTGCTACACTTAAGGTGAACATTTTTTTGCGACCAACTTTATCGCCGAAGTGTGCCATAATTATGCCACCAACCGGGCGAACTAAGTAACCGGCAGCAAAAATCCCCCACGCAAACAGATCTTTGGATAAAGGCGATAAGGTATCAGGTAAAAAGAGGGGTTTGACTATCGTATCAATGTAAAGAGCATAAATTACAAAGTCATAAAATTCTAGTGTCCCTCCTAATGAGGATAAGAATAATGTTTTTAAATCTCCACGGTTGAGCGGTCGGGCAACAGGTTGCCATTGAGAACAGATTTCTGGGTGACTCATGCAATAACCTTAATGTTAAGCTGATATAGAAAATAAAGAAAATTCTTGTTTTTTGACTAAATCATCATTTAAAAGGACATTTTGCCATAAAAAATAGCCTTTTTTTTCATCATAAAAAAATTTAATGAATATGGTGAAACTCATTATTTGATTTATAATTTAATGATATTTATCTTATTTTAGGATAAGATTTATTACACTAACCCATAATAAATAATTAAATATCTAACTAACTAACTAACTAACTAACTAACTAAACCCTGAATGGAAGAACAACAATTACTTCGCTGTAGTTGGGTTTCAAATGACCCATTATATATTGCTTATCATGATAATGAGTGGGGAATACCTCAATTTAATAGCCTGAAATTATTTGAAAAAATTTGTTTAGAAGGACAACAGGCAGGTCTATCATGGATCACTATTCTTAAAAAACGAGATGAATATCGGCGATGTTTTTTTAATTTTGAACCTGAAAAAATCATACAATTAACCGCAGAAGATATTGAGCTTTTATTGCAAAATAAAGGACTCGTTCGTAATCGCTTAAAGCTAAATAGTATAATAAAAAATGCGCATGCTTATTTAGCTATGCAAAATAATGGCGAAAATTTTTCAGAGTTTATTTGGTCTTTTGTTGATGGGAAACCAATTATTAATCATTATAAAGAGATGAGTGAAGTACCGATAACGACCGAAATCTCGGATAAAATGTCTAAGGCATTAAAAAAGAGAGGTTTTACGTTTGTTGGTTCAACCATTTGTTATGCTTTTATGCAGTCAATGGGATTAGTCAACGACCATTTTGAAGATTGTGATAAGAAAGGTTATTAAATTTATGAGAATGACAAAAGTGATCGAATATCTTTTTATATTGGTTTTATTATATTTTATTATTTGTAATGTGATCATCTATTATTGTTCTCAACAAAAACCAGATGATAATGCTGATACGGTGGTTGTTTTAGGAACACAAGTGATTGGAACGCCTGCCGTCCCGCATCCGACATTACGCGATCGTTTAGATGTAGCGGTAACTTATTTACAAAATAATCCAAGTACAAAAGTGGTAGTGTGTGGTGGACAAGGTAAAGATGAATCAGCGACAGAAGCCAGTGTCATGGCTGATTACTTAGCCAAAAAGGGTATTGAACGCTCAAGAATCTATATTGAAGACAAATCAACCAGAACCGCACAACAATTTGTATATGCTAATCAAGTCATACCTTTAGGTAAAACGGTTGTTGTAACCAGTGATTTTCATTTATTACGTTCTATTATGTTAGCCAAGCGATCAGGTATCAGTAATGTTTCAGGACTACCGGCTGATTTGAGCTTTACTAATTTAGACAAATATTACGCTTTAATACGTGAGCCATTAGCATTGCTTAACTCTTGGTTGTTTGATCATCCAATGGAATATCTTAAAGCAGACAGATCTGCCGAAAATGATGACCATTAATGCAATTTGATTCAGATAATTAAAAATGTGAATTGATCTTAATTGAGCAACACACATAATCAATCCAGACAGCAGAGGATACATGGCCATATATTGGTCGTCTGTGGCTGTTTTTACAAGCCGTACATGTTATCATAAAGCATTACCATTGATTTAAAAAACAGATAAATATGAATTTAGATACTATTGTTGCGCAGGCTACACCGCCAGGTCGTGGTGGTGTGGGTATTTTGCGCGTTTCTGGCCCACAAGTTCAGGCCGTTGCGCAAGCAGTACTAAGGAAATTACCTAAACCGCGTTATGCTGAATATTTACCATTTTTAGCTCAAGATGACTCAATATTAGATGAAGGTATTGCATTGTTTTTCCCTAATCCTCACTCTTTTACTGGTGAAGATGTGCTTGAATTACAAGGGCATGGTGGACCGGTTATTTTAGATTTATTATTAAAACGTATTTTAGCGATCCCTAATGTACGTATTGCAAGGCCAGGCGAGTTTTCCGAACGTGCTTTTTTAAATGACAAATTAGATCTAACACAGGCTGAAGCGATAGCGGATTTAATTGATGCTAGCTCAGAGCAAGCAGCGAAATCGGCGATATCTTCATTACAAGGTGTATTTTCCAAAAAAATTAATACACTGGTTGAATCGTTAATACACCTACGTATTTTTACTGAAGCGGCTATAGATTTTCCTGAAGAGGAAATTGATTTTTTATCAGATGGCAAAATTGAAGCTCAGCTTGATGACGTGATTGCTCGTTTAGAGGACGTGCGCCGAGAAGCCAGACAAGGCTCTTTATTACGTGAAGGAATGAAAGTGGTGATAGCAGGGCGTCCTAACGCGGGTAAGTCAAGTTTACTTAATGCATTGGCTGGACGTGAAGCTGCTATTGTTACCGATATAGCCGGCACAACAAGGGACGTACTGCGTGAACATATCCATATTGACGGCATGCCATTACATATTATAGATACTGCCGGATTACGTGAAGCAAGCGATCAAGTGGAACGAATTGGTATAGAGCGTGCATGGCAAGAGATTGAGCAGGCTGATCGGGTCTTATTTATGGTCGATAGTACAACAACATCTGAAACCAACCCTGAAAAGTTGTGGCCTGAATTTATTGAACGCTTACCAAAACAGATCCCGATTACTGTGATTCGCAATAAAGCAGATTTAACTCATGAAGCCTTAGGAGCCAGTGAAGTAAATGGTTGCTTCCTCATTAGGTTGTCGGCAAAAACCGGAGAAGGTATCGAATTATTGCGCGATCATCTCAAACAAGCAATGGGTTTTACTAGTGGTGTTGAAGGTGGATTTTTAGCGCGACGTCGTCATTTAAACGCATTGGAAAACGCATCAAATCACTTAAATAATGGTAAACATCAATTAGTCACTTTCCATGCAGGTGAATTACTTGCTGAAGAGTTAAGATTAGCCCAAGAAGCATTAAGTGAAATCACCGGTGAATTTACTTCAGATGATTTATTGGGACGTATTTTTAGTTCTTTTTGTATTGGTAAGTAACTTATAGATGTTATGTGTAAGGCATTAACAGGTAATAAGTAAAATAGAGAGGTTAGTATGAAATTAATAGTCGATAATATGAGTTGTCAACATTGTGTTAAAGCTATTACTAAAGCGATTAATGATGTCGATCCTAAAGCTAAAGTAACGGTTGATTTGGCTAAACGTGAAGTTAATATTGAAAATGGTACTATTTCGCAAGAAGCCGCGATTGCCGCTGTTGATGAAGCGGGTTATCAATTTGTCGGTATAGCTTATTAAGCGCTGATCATTAATCAATAGGAAAATGGTAAGATGCAACAAGTCAAACATCTTACCAAACCTTTTATTAAATCGATTTTCACTTAATTGGATAATTCTGCAGAAATTTTATACTAAAACGTATAGCTAACCTGAAACATTTTTACAAAAAACGTCAGACAATGATTGATTGTCTCATTACCACCAGCGATAAAAATGATGAGTAGGACCAATCCCTTTACCAATTGATAAATCATCAGCATGGCTAATAGCACCATGTAAGTAATTTTTAGCTTCTTTTATGGCATCTTCTAAGGTGTTGCTAGGTAGTAGCGCAGCAATAGCCGCAGATAATGTACAACCTGTCCCATGGGTATTTTTGGTATTGACCCGTGGCGATGTTAGTCGAACGACTTGTTCTGGTGTCATTAAGTAATCAGGGCTTTCATTACTGGAAAGATGTCCACCTTTCATTAATACAGCTTTACAACCTAACTTAAGTAAATCAATTCCTTGTTGTTGCATTTCATCTTCTGTAGTAGCTTCATCACAATTCAATAGTGCTGCGGCTTCCGGTAAATTTGGTGTAATGACCGTAGCTAAAGGTAACAATAAATCGCGTATTGCGTTCACTGCATCTACATTGAGCAATGAATGTC
Organism: Gilliamella sp. wkB108; assembly: GCF_001690195.1. Lineage (GTDB taxonomy): Bacteria > Pseudomonadota > Gammaproteobacteria > Enterobacterales > Orbaceae > Gilliamella > Gilliamella apicola_L. The sequence continues at coordinate 68,567 of NZ_LZGM01000015.1, forward strand.
CGCCCTTAGCAACCATAACGGTATCGAGTACGACAACTGGAATTGGGTGATTGCTTAATAGTTGCGAAACGGAGGTGACGATCTCTTTATTCATTAACATGCCGATTTTCACACTATCAATTTGGCTATCTTGATAAAGGGTATTAAATTGAGCTTCGACGAATTGTGGTGGTATAGCTAAAACTGAATTAACTCCTTGTGTGCTTTGGGCGGTTAATGCTGTGATAATAGACATCCCATAAGCACCTAACGCCGAAAATGTTTTAAGATCTGCTTGGATGCCTGCTCCACCACTAGGATCGGATCCTGCAATAGTTAGTGCAATTGTCATAGTATAGTTTCCTTTTTAACTTGTTCTATTTTGGTCTTGAGTGATAAGGTAGCTTGTTTGATATTGGCTTGACCACATATTGCCGAAACGACTGCAACGCCTTCAATACCGGTTTGCATTATTTGGCTAACATTGTTTAAACCGATCCCACCGATAGCAACGGCACGACAGCGCTTTAATTGTACTAACTCAGCTAATTGTGATATTCCTATTGCTGGGGAAGCATCTTTTTTTGTGGCAGTTGGAAAAATTGGACCGATTCCCAGATAATCAACTTCTTGCCAAGGAACTTGTGCTAGTTGCTGACGATGTGTTACCGAAAATCCTAACCACTTATTTGCACCGATTAATTGTCGAGTTACATGCACCGGTAAATCATTTTGCCCAATATGTACACCGTCAGCATCGGTTGCTAGTGCTATATCAACGTAATCGTTAATAAATAATGGCACAGGGGTAGGCTTAAGTACCTCTTTTAAAGCTAAAGCCGCATGATACCACTGCTTACGATCAAATGGTTGTTCTGAACGTAATTGTATGGCAGTAACACCATTTTCTACGGCGATTTTAGTGGTATTAACCATACCAGCAATACCGCCACATAGAATCGGATCTAAAACCAAATAAAGCGTTAAATCGAGTTGTTTATTCATTTTATTTCCTTATTACAGGGAAGAGGTAAAAAGGGAAAGCTGATCTATCAGTGATACCGCATAACTTCCCAATCCTTGTTGTTTATTCGCCCGTTCACCTGCTTTTTTCATCATATAGCAAGCCGAAGCAGTAGCAGATAATCTATCTGTGGCACTCGCAATAAAAGCGGCCACCATTGCTGACAATGAGCAGCCAGTGCCGGTTACTTTGGTTAAAGCAATGTCACCTCCGGTGATGCAATAGACCGTATTACTATCTGTGACATAATCAACTTCACCAGTGATTGCGACAATGGTTTGATATTTTTGAGCGAGTGTCTTGGCTGCATTTAGTGCTGATTCGGTTGAATCTTGACTATCGGTTCCTTTGCCGGAAGCATTTTGTCCATTTAACGCTAAGATTTCTGAAGCATTTCCCCGAATGACTGTCGGTTTAAATGACAATAATTGATGAGCAATATCACTTCGGTAACTGAGTGAGGTGCCAACCGCGACAGGATCTAACACCCAAGGTGTTTGTGTTTGCTTAGCTTTAGCCGTTGCCAATAACATACTTTTTGCCAAATTGTGGCTAATGGTACCAATATTGATTAATAAACTATTAGCAACTGTCACAAATGATGCCGCTTCTTCCTCAGCTATAACCATTGCTGGTGAAGCACCAATAGCCAGTAAGATATTCGCGGTAAAATTTTGAACCACATCATTGGTCATGCAATGTACCAAAGGGCGCTGTTGTTGAACTTGATTGATAAAGGGAATGGCTTGTGTTGCAAGAAATGGTTTTACTATGGACATATTCTTTCCTTATTAATGAATAATTAAAACAGGGAAGAATTCGCCAGTGTATAACGAATTTAACTTAGACTTCCCTACGCTGGTATGATCCAGATCAGGTTCAACGGGTAGAATCTCAGTTTTTTGTCTTGAAACAAAAAACACCCCGAGTCAAAACTGTATGTTTATTATGAACTGACTATTGGTTTGAAACAAGTTATTGTAATAATCTTTCAATATCGGATATGGCTTTCCTTTCAGGTAGAAAGATTATTAGGTGATCATTATCTTCGATCGTCAAATCAGTATTGACGATAATGACATCTTCACCACGCACAACTGCTCCAATTGTTGCCCCCGAAGGCAATTTTAATCCATTGATATTTTTACCTACTAATTTTGAGTTTTCATTATTACCATTAGCGACCACTTCGATAATTTCAGATTCACCTTGTCTGAGTGAGACAACTTTGACAACACCAGTTTGCCTTACATGACTAAGTAATTCTGAAATAGTGGCGTGTTGTGGAGATATCGCGATATCAATGACACTATCATTAATTAATTCAAGATATGCTTGCCGTTGAATTAGCACAATAACTTTTTTAGCCCCCATTCTTTTAGCCAGCATTGATGACATTATATTTGATTCATCATCACTGGTGACAGCGATAAAAAGATCGGTTAATTCTACTTGCTCTTGGGATAGCAACTCTTGATCTGCTGATTCACCATGTAAAACAGTGGTGTTAAGTAATTGTTCGGCTATAAATTCGGCTCTATCAGCATTGCGCTCAATTAATTTGACTTGATAATCATTTTCTAAACGTTTAGCTAATGCGACCGCAACGCCACCACCACCACTAATAATGATGCGTTTATACGGTTTTTCTAAACGCTGCAATTCACTGGTTACAGCTTTGATATTAACTGGTGGCGTTATAAAATAAACCATATCACCAGCCTCAATCAACGTTGAGCCAATAGGGCGAATAAAGCGATTTTTACGATAAATTGCAACGACCCTTGCCTCAACATGAGGCAGGTGTTCTTTAAGTTCCGATAGTTCGCTACCGACTAATGCTCCGCCATAGTATGCGGTAACTGCAACCAGACAAACACGATTATCGTAAAATGAAGCAAATTGTAACGCACCTGGATATTGAATTAGTTGACTAATATGATTAGTAATCAGATTTTCTGGTGCAATGATATGGTCGATAGGAATACAGTCTTTATTAAAAAAAGGGTAATCCTCATCATTATATTCAGGCGCTCGAATACGTGCGACTTTTTGTGGAATATTAAAAAGCACATGGGCGATTTGACATGCAATCATATTGATCTCATCAGAGCTGGTAACAGCCACTAACATGTCTGCTGACTCAGCTCCCGCACTTTCTAATACTTGTGGATAGGATGATTTACCTAAAATGACTTGTAAATCAAAACGTTCTTGCAAAGATTGTAATTTATCATGGTCTTCATCAACCACAGTGACGTCGTTCTGTTTTTCGGTAACCAGATATTCTGCTAGCGCACTGCCTGTCTGTCCTGCACCAAGAATAATAATCTTCATAAATGATCCGTTATATCTTTAAATGACTTTAATTAATAGGTTATTAAAGTCAATCTTAATTGCTGTATAACTGTAATAAAACAACTTAATATGGTTAATCATTAAATGGTTTTTATTTATACAAAACCAATCGCATCATACACCTTTTTCAAGGTTGGCTCTGCTTTAGCACGAGCTTTCTCTGCACCTTCTTTCATGATTGAAAATAGATAATTTTCATCATTACGATATTCGTGATATTGAGTTTGTAAAGTGGTCATCATATTAATGACTTGCGTTGCAACTTCAGTTTTAAGGTGACCGTACATTTTACCTTCAAACTCTTTTTCTAGCTCGGCAATTGCTTTGCCGGTTACGCCGGTTAAAATATCTAATAAGTTTGATACTCCGACTTTATTTTTAAGATCATAACGAACCACAGGAGGCTCATCAGAATCAGTCATTGCGCGTTTAATTTTTTTCTCAACATCTTTTGGATTTTCAAGCAACCCAATAACATTATTGCGGTTAGTGTCAGATTTAGACATTTTTTTAGTCGGCTCTTGTAATGACATAACGCGAGCGCCAACTTTAGGAATAAATGGCTCTGGTATAGTAAAAATATCGCCATAAAGTGCATTAAAGCGCATAGCGATATCACGAGATAATTCTAAATGTTGTTTTTGATCATCACCTACAGGAACCAGATTGGCTTGATATAAAAGAATATCAGCCGCCATAAGCACAGGGTAATCAAATAAACCAGCATTAATATTTTCCGCGTAACGAGATGATTTATCTTTGAATTGAGTCATACGGCTGAGTTCACCAAAATAGGTATAACAATTTAAAGCCCAACCTAATTCTGCATGAGCCGGAACATGAGATTGGACAAAAATAGTACTTTTTTTCGGATCGATTCCGCATGCTAAATACAGTGCCATTGTGTCTAGTGTTGCTTTGCGTAATTTAATTGGATCTTGGCGTACGGTAATAGCATGTTGATTTACAATACAATAAACGCAATCATATTCACCTTGCAAGGCAACCCAATTTTTTAACGCACCTAAATAGTTGCCAAGTGTAAGTTCTCCTGATGGCTGAGCGCCACTAAAGACAATAGGTTTACTCATAATTTATTCCTAATTTGTACTCATTATTTTTTCGCTTCAGCCTTAGGCTGAGGTAGTAAAGTTAAAATATCTTTGAAATCATCAAATAAAAAATCCGGTTCGCTGGTCGCAATAGATATGCCATAGTTATAGCCATAACTTAAAGCAACCGTTGGACAGTTAGCATTTTTAGCTGCATTGATATCATTTTTAGAGTCACCAACAAACAGAAGCTGATCATTAAACAATCCAAATGTTGCCATAACTTGATATAACGGCGCTGGATGCGGTTTTAGTTTAATGACATCACCACCACCGAGTACTAGAGAAAAATAATCTTTAATCCCTAATGAGGTGAGTAATGCTGGTAAGAATTGTGCAGGCTTATTGGTAACTAATGCCAATGGGTACTGATTTTGATGAAGTATTTTTAGTGTTTCTTTGACATTAGGAAACAGTTTTGTTTCAGCATCAATGACTTTATCATAGTGCATATTAAACAGATTTTTAGCTTGTGAAGACAACGCTTGTGATGGTTCGACTTCTATTGCTTTAAATACCCGTTCTAACATGATATCAAGACCGTTACCTACCCAATTTTTAACTTGTTCATTGGTGACTTGTGGTAACTGCAAATCGGCTAACATAAGTTGTAGCGCCAGTGCTAACCCCGGCACACTATCAACCAAAGTACCGTCAAGATCGAACGCGATTGCTTGAATATCATCTAATTTACGCATGTTTAACTCCTGCTAACTCTTTTCGCATCGCATCGATAACGGTTTTATAATTAGGTTGATTAAATATAGCTGAACCAGCGACAAACATGTCAGCTCCCGCTTTAGCAATTTCAGCAATATTTTCGACTTTTACTCCACCGTCAATTTCCAGACGAATGTCTCTTCCTGATTGTAAAATACGTTGCTTAACTTGTTGTAATTTCATCAATGTTGATGGAATAAATGATTGACCACCAAAACCCGGATTTACACCCATTAATAAAATCAGATCAACTTTGTCAATAATATAATCCAAGTAATTAAGTGGAGTTGCCGGATTGAGAACAACCCCTGCGGTACAACCATGATCTTTAATTAACTGTAAAGAACGATCAAGATGAATCGTTGCTTCAGGGTGAATCGATATATTCGTTGCGCCAGCTTTGGCAAAAGAGACAATTAATTCTTCTACTGGTGAAACCATTAAATGAACATCAATTGGTGCGCTAATGCCATAGTCTCTAAGTGCTTGGCAAAACATTGAACCCATAGTTAAATTGGGTACAAAGTGATTATCCATGACATCAAAGTGAACCACATCAGCACCAGCATCGAGAACTTTTTGCGTATCTTCACCAAGACAAGCAAAATTAGCTGATAATATTGATGGCGCAATAATATATTCTTTCATAATCTACCTCTAATGATTAAGCTTATCCGCAAATCAATTTAAGATTTTTTGTACAGAGCTAAAATCTCATCAATTTTTTTGCGTCCTTCACCTGCACAACTAATTGAACGTCGCATTTCTGCGCGGTAAAGATAACTAGCTTTATTATAAAGTGTTTTGGTGTAATCCGTATAATGATTAGACACCAGCACTGGAATATCATTTTTATACGCTATCTTTTCAGCCAATTGTGATAATTTTTTATGTTCTTCAAATCCGAAGTTGTTTGAATAATAAGCGGTAAACCCAGCTGATTCATTCGGTGAAAGGTAAGGTGGATCACAATAAATCACCGAATTTTGTTTGGCTTTTTTCATTACCTTTTGATAAGGTGCGCAAATAAATTGCGCGTTTTGTGCTTTTTCGGCAAAAAAGTACAACTCCTTTTCTGGGAAATAAATAGTTTTATAGCGCCCAAATGGGACATTAAATTTACCGCTATTATTATAACGACATAAACCGTTATAGCAGTGACGATTTAAATATACAAACAAAAGTGATCGTAAATATTGGTCTTTACTGCCATTGAAGACATCACGTAGTTGATAAAATGCTTCAGCTTGATTATTTTGACGATTAAATAATAATTTCAGATCATTAATAAAGAGATCTGGTTTTGATTTGAGCAAATTAAATAACGCAATTAAGTCATGATTGATGTCAGCCAAAATATAATTTTTAAAGTTAGTATTTAAGAAGACGGAACCTGCTCCAACAAATGGTTCAATAAGTTGTTCCCCTTCAGGTAGATACCGCCTAATTGTATCCACAAGCTCATATTTTCCACCGGCCCATTTTAAAAAGGCTCGTTGCTTCTTCAACGGATGCTCCTATTTTGTTTTTAGGTAGGATAAATGAACTTTATCCTTTGTTTATTTTATTGCTTTTTCTTTGTTAATAGTAGCAGCTGGTTTGACCCATGGTTTGTCTTTTTGTAATGAACTAGGTAAAGCTTGAATTGCTTTTTTAGCGTCATTGGCTGACGCATAATTACCTTTGATTAACACAAACCAGGGACTATTATTTCGTTTTGTTTCATAAATTTGGTAGTTAGTAATTTTATGCTCATTCGCAAATTTTTTAAGATTATTGATCGATGAAGATGCACTAATTTGAATCGAGAAATGATTACTTTCTAACTTACCCGTTTTTGCTAAATTTAGTTCTCCTTCATTATTATTGAGCGTATTTCTTTCAGGAGTATTTTGAGATTGAGTTGATTCCGTATTATGTGAATTGGAAGAACCATTAACACTATTTATATTATTTGGTGTCGATGATGTATTTGTTCGACCTCGTTGTTCAGATGTTGTAATTTGATTGTTATTTTGTTCATTGGTTAAATCATTCGGATTATTATTTCCATCGTTTTGATTAAAGGATGGATTTAATGTCGTATCCTGTGGATTAGTTGTTGAATTCAAATCATTAGGTTGAGTAAGTACGTTAGAATTTTCATCAGTTAATGTACTATTGTCTTCAATTGATGAATCACCATTGACAACCGGCGGCGTCAATGGAGTTGGTTCATTTTTGTGTGAAGAACGAAAGATAATTAAGCTAAGCAAAAGTAGAATAATTACAATTGTCAAACCCAAAATAATCAATTTAGTTTTTGAAAAATTTGGTAGTATATTGGGCAATTTAAATGAGGGCGTAGAGTCCTTATTTGGTTGTTCCGATACATAACGATCATCTCTATCTACTCGCATACTTACTCCTTCACCTGTCATCAGGTTTATCGCATCTTAATGATTAGTCATTATATGAATGAAAATAAATAGCTTATATTTCTTCTATTTTTTCAATAATATAACCTGCTACACCTTTTGCACTTTGTTCATCTGTTTTAATTGTAATATCCGCAATTTCTTCATAAAGAGGCTCACGTTCACCTGCTAACTCTTCATAAAGCTCACGCGGTGTATTACCGCCTTGCAAAAGTGGCCGACGCTTATCCTTTTGTGTTCTAGCCATTTGCTTTTCAATTGTTGTTTCAAGATAGACCACAATACCACGCGCTGACAATCGATTGCGAGTTTCTTTAGATAAGACTGAACCGCCACCTGTTGCCAGTACTACACCTTGTTTTTCAGTCAATTCGTTAATAACTTTCTCTTCTCTGGCTCGGAATCCGTCTTCACCTTCTAAATCAAAAATCCATGCAATATCAGCGCCAGTACGCTTTTCGATTTCCTGATCAGAATCAAAAAATTCCATGCCTAACTGTTGTGCAATTTGTCGGCCTATTGTGCTTTTTCCTGCCCCCATTGGGCCAATTAGAAAGATATTTCGCTTTTCTGCCATTGTAGTTTCATCATCTATTAATTTTGGTTAAAAATATACAACACAGTATCAATTAATTATGATTTTTATAACCATTGTTGATATAAACTGTGTAACTTTTCTTGGATCTCCGTCTAACGACAAAAATTTAGGTCGGTAATTATCTCAATAGATAGCCCCTTTTTGCAATAGGTATTTATTAATAGTTTTAGCTAATTCCGGCTTGATGCAAATCATGAATATTTAAAGCCCCAACTAATTCGCCTTCCGTATTAACCACGGGAGCAGCTGTAATATTATGGTCATTAAATGATTTCAGTGCTTCAATTGCCTTCCAATTTTCAGGTATTCTATAGCCCGGACTGGTCATCACCGTCATAATACGATCTTGTAGTGTGCCATTTTTTAATAATAATCGACGTAAATCACCATCTGTAAAAACCCCGATAATTTTATTATTGTCATTACATACAGCAACTAAACCTACACCTGTACGACTAAGTTCTAGCATTGCATCAAATACGGTTGCTGTTTGTGGAACTTTGGGAATTAAATCTCCCGTTCGCATAACATCTTTTACATGATTAAGTAATTTAGCACCTAAACTACCTGCTGGGTGAGAACGTGCAAAATCTTCTTCTTTAAAGCCTTTAGCGCGCATCACCGCAATGGCTAGTGCATCACCTATCAGTAATGTATTGGTTGAACTTGAAGTCGGTGCAAGTCCCATAGGGCAAGCTTCTTTTTCAATTGAAATATCTAAAACAGCCTGTGCTGATTTGGCCAGTGGAGAGTCCAATCCACCAGTAATTGCAATCACAGGGATATTCATTGTTGCCAGTATGGGTAAAATGAAATTAAATTCTTTAGCTCGACCAGAGTAAGAAATTAAGATAGCCACATCATTTTCGGTAACCATACCTAAATCACCATGCAAAGCCTCTGATGGGTGCATAAAAAAAGCTGGACTGCCAGTGCTTGCTAGAGATGCTGCTATTTTTTTACCTATATGTCCAGACTTGCCGATACCCGAAACAACTACTTTTCCTTTAGTCGCTATAATAAGCTGACACGCTTTGATAAAATCATCACCAAGTCGATTAGGTAATTTTTGCGCTTCGTAAAGTTCCAATTCAAGAAGTTCTCGACCATATTGTAATAACTTGTCCATTTTTAATTAGCCTATGGTATTTTTATTAAAAATAACTGTTTTTTATAAAATTAGTATCAAATTCAATTCCTAATAATTAAAAACAGTCACATGTGTAACAGTTTAACAATTAACAGCTAAATATTCAAAAAAGAAAGCTTTACTTAGGTTAATTTGTAAAAAAGTTTCAGGAGTGCTATATGTTTAAGTATAAAAAGTAGTTAATTTCATCTTTAGCATTAAAAACCTAGCGCAACTTTTATGCCTAGCATAATTAAAATTACGCCTAATAATTTGTCAATAATGAACTGAATTTTAAAATAACGACGTTGTACAGTTTGTGTTTGAAAAATAAAGACAACAAAAGGCCACCAAAATACAGCTTGTATCCAAATAATAAATGCAACAACGAGTTTATCAGTTAAAGATGAATTAGCATTTAATACTTGAGTAAAAATAGCAAGAAAGAACAGGGTAGCTTTTGGATTAAGTAAATTGCATAAAAAACCTTGCAAAAAAGCTGTTTTACTTGAGATAACCTGTTTAGTGATTGACCTGCCAATGTATGTTGTCGTCGAAACGTTAGCAAGCAAGGCTTTAATACCCAGCCAGATTAAGTAAGTAGCCCCAGCATAACGTAGAGCATTAAATAACCATGGTGTAGCAGTGATAAGTATGGCGACTCCTGCAACACAGTAACTCATATGAATTAAGATAGCGGTAATTACGCCCAAACAAGTAATTAATGCTAATTTTCGGCTATAACTTAAGCTATTTTTCAATATAAGGAAAAAATCAGGTCCCGGAGATATCATTCCTAGAAAACTAATTGTTGTGACTAAAATCAAAATATCAAGAGTCATTGTTGTTACTGTTTAACCTCTTCTGCCGAGTGGTTTAATGTTGCAATATTGGTTTTATTTTGCTCAATAAATTGTTTTTTATCAAAATTTGGTTTGGTTAAATAATCGGTTAAAAATTTGGCGTTGGTTTGAATTTGTGCGCCATTTAATATTAAACGAGGTAAATCAATTTGGTAGATTGTTTGGTCAGGTGTTTTTTGTAAATCCTGAGTTTGTGCATTGGTCAATAGGTATAATTTACGCTCTTTTTCTGAAAGATGTCTAATTGTTGAGGTTCCAGCACCCATCATGAGATGATCTGGGAAAATATAAAAAATAGTGTTATTTAATATACCTTTATCCTTTAATTCTTGGATAAATAATCCCAGATTATGATCAAGTGATGCTGCTACAAAGGACATATTATCCTCTTTTGAGGAAATTACAGAGGCCATACGGTCATCATAAAATCCATTAGGAGCATGAGTCGATACAGTTGAAATAAATAATGCAAATGGTTTATCACCATTATTCATCTCGGTAATTTGCTGTTTTGCTATATCGAAAATATCTTTATCATATAAACCAAATGGAGCTTCAGGATATTGATTAACATAATTTTTTTCAGATATAACTTGCATGCCTAATAGTTCAGCAGTATGTCCAATACCGGCAAAACTAGGACTGGCCATGACATAACGGGTTTGATAGCCAGCTTGGTGTAATACATCGCCTAAACTGACTATTTGTGTTTTATTAGCGTTAATTAATGGGGTAGTGGCAAAACCACCAATCAAAAAAGGCATACCCGTCATGTAGGTATACATAGAAGCAGTCGTCCAAGTACTACCAGCACTCATAGGCATATTAGGAAAGAAGGTATATTCTTGGCGTAATTGACGTAAATTAGGGGTAATATCTTCAAAATCAAAAAAACCTTGCTCGAATGACTCTAATGATATGACAATAATATTTTGACCTTTATGACTAATAAGCTGATCTTTATTCGGATAATCTGTCATATTGAGCGTTTGTAATGCTTGTTCAAATGGTACTCTTGGCGCGGTGGTTACTTGATAAATCTCATATAAGCGACTCACAGGACCATTATGATAGCTAATGGAAAAAATGGCTAAAATACCTAAAACTAATCGTAAAAATAAATGACATTTACGTTTAAATAGATTGGTTAACTTTGTCATTATCCAGATAAGAACAAAAAACACTACAGTGACTAACACAGCCTGTAATTTAAAGATAAATAACCCTTCAATAATGTCATTAATATTCAAGTTAACATAAAATTGATAATCTATAAAACCACCACTAAAGTAAATTGCTGTAAGCTCCATGACAATAAACACCGTCATTAATATGATGGTAAGTAGTTGCCATTTTTTTGGGGAAAATAATGAAGCAAAAGCAAGGGTGATAATAAAAAGAGGTATAACAACTAAGGTCGATATGGGCATAAAACTCATTACTCAATAAACAATTTTGACTAAGTATATACTTAAAGTCTCAAAAGTAAAAAATAGTAACTTATTTTCGATTCAACTGTAAAAAGCTCGTTATTAGACGCTAAAGGTTTGATAACTCTTTTACATCTATTACTAATATTAATTAATTCATTGGAATAATGACGTAAAGAACTTTCAGGAAAGGTATATGTCTTAGTATGTAATTTTAGCTTGAATTCAAGTAGGATTTTTAGATCGTTTCACTGATAACGTAATCATTTTTTATTCTCCAGATTAATAGTGGTGAATATTTAGTAAAATAGAATTATATTTCACATGTGACGATTAACTAGATGATTTATTGATGAGTAGATAATTGTTATTGACTGGCTTTGGGTTAGCAAGTAAAGGTATCATTTTTAGGAAGTAGTAGGGCAAATATCTTTCATCCTACATTTAAGTAGCAATAGTCCAATTATTTTATCTAAGAGTAATAAAAATTTGTTTTAAAAGTAAAACAAGTTAAGTGATATCGTTTGAAAACAAAGTTATCTTTCGCTTAATAAACAAAAAGAATGTTCATTTCGTCCTACTAAAATCGTTGGGCTGACTCAAGGTTTTAAAATAAATATTATTTATAATTAAAAAAAGATTGAAATTAAATGGTGATTAAGTGAGGATACATCAGTTATGATGTTTTTTCGTGCTAACAAGTACTGTAATAATTCTAAAAACAATGCAATTTTTAACAAGGAGCCAACATGTTTAGTAGAGATATGACCATTGCCGATTATGATAAGGATTTATGGGATGCAATTAAAGCAGAGGAGCAGCGTCAGGAAGATCATTTAGAACTTATTGCATCGGAAAATTATACCAGTCCAAGAGTAATGCAAGCACAAGGTTCACAACTCACCAATAAATATGCAGAAGGTTATCCGGGTAAACGTTATTATGGTGGTTGTGAATATGTTGATATTGTAGAACAACTGGCTATCGATCGGGCTAAAGCACTATTTGGAGCTGATTATGCCAATGTGCAACCACATTCAGGCTCACAAGCTAATTTTGCCGTGTATACTACTTTAATACAACCTGGTGATACGGTGCTTGGAATGAATTTATCGGAAGGAGGACATTTAACCCATGGTTCACCGGTTAATTTTTCCGGTAAGTTGTATAAAGTTGTTGCTTATGGCGTTGATGATACAGGGCATATTGATTATGACGAAGTGGCAAAAATAGCTGAGCAAGCTAAACCTAAAATGATTGTTGGCGGATTCTCTGCTTATTCTGGCATAGTTGATTGGCGAAAGATGCGTGAAATTGCTGATAGTGTTGGAGCTTATTTATTTGTCGATATGGCTCATGTTGCTGGATTAGTCGCGGCCGGTTGTTATCCGAATCCTGTTCCTTTTGCTCATGTGGTGACAACGACAACACATAAAACACTTGGTGGACCTCGTGGTGGGTTAATTTTAGCCAAAGGTGGAAGTGAAGAGCTTTATAAAAAATTGAACTCAGCAGTATTCCCCGGTGCGCAAGGCGGTCCTTTAATGCATGTCATTGCGGCAAAAGCAGTAGCCTTAAAAGAAGCGATGGAGCCAGCTTATAAAGAGTATCAAGAACAAGTAATTAAAAATGCTAAAGCAATGGTTGACGTAATTTTAGCGCGTGGTTATAAAGTGGTCTCTGGTGAAACACAAAATCATCTATTTTTAATTGATTTAGTTGATAAAAATATCACAGGTAAAGAAGCGGATGCCGCATTAGGTAGTGCGAATATCACCGTAAATAAAAATAGTGTACCTAAAGATCCGCAAAGTCCGTTTGTCACATCTGGTGTACGCATCGGTTCGCCGGCGATCACACGTCGTGGGTTTAAAGAGGCTCAATCACGCGATCTTGCTCACTGGATCTGTGATGTGCTGGACAACATCAATGACGAACAAGCTATTCAGGCAGTTAAAGAAAAAGTGTTAGCTGTTTGTCATCAGTTCCCGGTATATCAGCATTAATGGTTGATGCTGATAACGGGTCACATCACTTGAAAAACGGTGATAGTGGTTTGCTATCACCGTTAATTAGTTATTTAGTTGGATTGTTGGTGGTTTGTTGGTGCTGTTGTGGTGTAAAAAATTGATTCAAATAACCTTTATACCAAAGCCAGCCACCTGTTGCACCAATACCTATTATTATGGCTAATATAAAAACTATTATTAAGCTTTTGTTTCGCTTTCTCATCGGATCACGTAAATTACGTTTGGCATTTTGCGGTAACTCCGCTTTACTGGTGAGTAATCCACCGAGTAATAGATTGATTTTAACTTGGCCATTAATCGCCCATCCGGAAGCTTCAAGCAGAGGGCCAAGTGTTCTACGTCTTAACTTTAACCAAGCTAAAATGACAGAAGGACCAGAAATAATTAAAAATAATCCAATAAAGACAAGTGGAAATTGCCACCATGTTAATGAAAAGATAGCCTGAAAAATAGTCGCTAAAGCAGTGCCGATAGCTCCTATTGCTAAGCCAATAGCTGCAAAGATCCCCACACTTTTACCGATATCAAATTTGTTTTCAGGATTTTGCAAAACTTGGGTACTGGATTTTTCAATATCGGCATCTTTATTGGTTGCCCACTTGTTGATCTGTTCAGTGATTAAACGACCAATACGTTGATAAGGCGCCCAGATTGCTTGCTGAATACTAATCGGTTTAGTGATCATCTTAACTACATTAGCATCCCAGTCATTACCTTCATTATCAATAAATACACCGTTTCGCCCTTCAATTAATAAATCACCTTGACCGGCAGTTATTGCCGCAACAATAAGTTGTTTTTGACCTTGCCTTGTACATTCGCAATACAGTAGGCATAACTCGGAGTAATTTGCTAATACAGAATGCTGAGCGATATTATCAACTGAAACGCAAAGCGTTGCACAGCGACCGTCAATATAGAGTTTACCTAATTGAAATGCAGCGCTATTTTCCAGAGAGAAAAAGTCGGCAAATGAAGCAAAGTTAACCAGTAATCGATAAAGATGTTTTTGGAAAAGTACTAACTTTTCTAAAATAAGCACATCTGATGCCGAAATAGGGGTTTTATTATCCTGCTCAACCATATGTTGAAATTCTGTCAATAAATCACTATTGACGATACTGGCAATCAGTTTACCGGAAAGATCTTCAATGCTACCTGTTGGCTCAACAGATACTTTTAATTGGGTAAGTGCCGGTTTAGAACTAATTAGCGTAGTATAGGCGTCTAAGCTATTTTGTATATTTTGCCACTCTGGTTGAGTGAGTTGGTTGGGGTTAGCAAGCGCAGAAGTGACTAACGTTTTAAAGGTCGTAATTTTAGATTTCCAAAGTGGATTGAGTCCATTGACTAAATCAAGGGTATTTTCAGTGTCAATTTTAGATAATGGCAGTTGAGCCAAAGCTTCGTCCGATAATAATCCATTTTCAGTAGGTACGATATATTTTTCATCAACATTAAGAGCAGTTTGTGCTTGAGGAGCATACTGGGCAAGTTCGACACGTAGAAAGTAATCATCGATTTTCGGTTTAAGAATTTGTACAAGTTTCCATATTTCGGAACTATTTTCCCCAAAAGGTGTTTGAGTATTACTAATATCGGTTTGCCATTGGTACCAAGTTTTTAGATTATCTACAAAGGTTGTAGCAATAGCTAAATTAATACCATTTTGTCCACTCATATCTTTTTCGGCTCCGATAATATTAATTGCCGATTGAATAAAAGTTTGCATTTCAGATGATAATTGAGCAGAGACAGGAAAAATCAAATCGCCATTATAAAGTTTATTAGCATTGATTTTAATCGATTGTTGGACATCGTCTTGTGTTAAATAGTCACGTTGGCTTTGGTTTAGATTAGCTAAAATACTATGTGCGGTGACCAGTAATTTCTGCCCTTGTTCAGTTGAAGTATTTATTTGGGATAAAGGTAAAATTTCGCAAGCTTGTAAAATATTATCGAAGGATAAGATTTTATCTTTCATCCAATTAATTGCATCTAGAATATCTGGAATACGAATCCGCCCATCTTGATCTACATCTAATAGAGCAAGCGTTCTTTCATCAAAATCGAGTCCTGTTGTTGGGCAACTAAGCGCAACCCATAATTTGGGATCTAAATTGGGTAAATTGATAATGTCATCAGTACTTTTAATTACAACTTGATCTAATCCGCCGACACGTTGAAATGTCCACATATGACTCATAATAACCTCCGTACCGAGATTTATTAATGTTAGTAGTTAATAAATACAACAGCATTAGTTTTTTAAAAGAAGAGAACAGTGATCCTCACCTTGATGAGGGCTTTTAGTATTTCTTTGATAATTGATTTTAATTGTCTAGAACAACTTTAATGATAAAATAGCGTCTTATTATTCTATATCTCGATAAAAACTACAAGTATGTCATTAATTAATCTAACAAATGCTTATATCTCTTTTAGCGATGCTCCACTGCTTGATCATATTGATATGTCAATTGAACCCAATGAACGAGTCTGTCTTGTTGGGCGTAATGGAGCGGGTAAATCCACTTTACTAAAAGTACTTAATAAAGAAATCCCATTAGATGATGGGCAAATTATTTATGAAAATAACGTTGTTGTTTCACGTTTACAACAAGATCCGCCAAGAGATATTCAAGGAAATGTGTTTGATTTTGTGGCAGAAGGATTACAAGAACAAGCACAGTTACTAAAAGAGTATTACGAATTATTGCATTGTGTTGAAAGTGATCCTAGTGAAAGTAATTTGGCCAAATTGACCAAAATGCAAGAACAGCTCGATCATCAAAATGGTTGGCAGTTAGATAATCGTATTCGTAATATTATTTCTTCATTGTCGTTAGATGGTGAGGCGCTACTATCTTCATTATCTGGTGGTTGGTTACGTAAAGCTGCATTAGCTAAGGCCTTAGTTTGTCAACCTACGGTTTTACTTCTTGATGAACCGACAAACCATTTGGATATTGAAACAATTAAATGGCTTGAAGAGTTTTTGAAAAGTTTTAATGGCAGTATTGTATTTATTTCCCATGACCGTTCTTTTATCAGGCAAATGGCAACGCGTATTATTGATCTTGATCGCGGTAAAATTGCTTCTTGGGGTGGTGATTACGATAGCTATTTGTTAGGTAAAGAAGAGGCATTACGTGTCGAGGAGTTACAAAATGCCGAATTTGACAAAAAATTAGCACAAGAAGAAGTATGGATACGTCAAGGAATCAAAGCACGTAGAACTCGTAACGAAGGACGTGTACGTGCATTAAAAGCGATGCGTCAAGAATATTCCCAGCGACGCCAAGTCATGGGTAGTGCCAGAATGCAAATTGAAGAAGCACTACGTTCAGGAAAAATTGTTTTTGAACTTGAGCATGTGAATTATCAAATTGCAGACAAATTATTGGTTAACGATTTTACTGTGCAAGTATTACGCGGTGATAAGATCGCGCTTATTGGACCAAATGGAATCGGTAAAACCACACTATTAAAACTCATGTTAGGTGATTTAGAACCTACCAGCGGAAGTGTACATTGTGGGACTAAACTGGAAGTTGCTTATTTTGATCAGCATCGGTTAGAACTCGATCCGGAAAAAACCGTTATGGATAATCTTGCTGAAGGTAAGCAAGAGGTTATGGTCAACGGACGTTCTCGTCATGTGCTTGGTTATTTACAAGACTTTTTATTCCCACCTAAACGAGCTAGAACGCCTGTGCGAGCGTTATCAGGAGGTGAGCGTAATCGTTTATTGCTGGCTAAACTGTTTTTAAAACCAAGTAATTTATTAGTACTTGACGAACCAACTAATGATCTTGATATTGAAACATTAGAACTATTAGAAGAGTTAGTTAATGATTATCAAGGAACCGTTTTATTGGTGAGCCACGATCGACAATTTGTTGATAATGTTGTAACTCAATGCTGGTTTTTTGAAGATCAGGGTCATATTGGTATTTATACTGGTGGTTATACCGATGCATTGCAGCAACAGCAACAGTCTCAACCAGTTAAAGTCTCAACGGCAATGAATAATAAACCTGAAATAACTAAAAAAGAGACTGTCAATATTAATCGTCAGAATAATCAACAAGTGACGAAGAAAAAGGTAAAGCTTAGTTATAATGAACAACGTGAATTAGCACAATTACCGAGCAAAATTGAGCAGTTAGACATTGAGATAACTGAGCTTCAAGCGCAAATTAGTCAGAGTGATTTTTTTAATCGTCCTCACGAAGAAACGAGCGTGATATTACAAACTTTAGCTGATAAAGAAGCAGAATTAGAAGCCGTATTCGAACGTTGGGAAGCGTTAGAAGCAATAAATAATTAGTCTTTGTCAAATTAAATTTGAGCGGTACAAATAAGCGCTTGTTATGCAAGCCCTTATTTGCTTAATATCCAAATCTTTCTGGAAAAAAAGAAGAACAGCAATAGTGCAATAATGACAAATATCGCACCAATGAACCCGATATATTGGGTTGATAATAAGATAAGTACTTGGCTACCCACAAATGCTCCGCCACCTATACCAATATTGTAAATACCTGAATAGACCGAAGTCGCAATATCAGCGGCATCTGGCGCTACATCAATCACTTTGCTTTGCATTACCATACCAATAATAGTAATGGCTAAACCCCATATCATCCCTTGCAATATTGCAGTATAAAGGCTTAAAACGCAGACATAGAGTGATAATAGACAAATCATCAATAACAGCACAGGGATCACTAATATAGCGGTTGGGTGCTGTTCAGCAAATTTGGCAAAGATGAAGCTACCTATCATACCTGAAAATCCAACAGCTAATAATAAAATCACAACGGTATGTTGATTAAAACCACCAACACTAAGCATAAATGGTGTGATATAAGTATAAGCAGTAAAATGACCTGTTATAATAATTGCTGTTAAAAGATAGATATTTAACAAAACAGGTCGTTTAAGTACATGTGGGATATCTTTAATAGAAATCGTATTAGTACTTGGCACACTAGGTAACAAGTTGGTTAACAAAATCA
Organism: Gilliamella sp. wkB108; assembly: GCF_001690195.1. Taxonomy (GTDB): domain Bacteria; phylum Pseudomonadota; class Gammaproteobacteria; order Enterobacterales; family Orbaceae; genus Gilliamella; species Gilliamella apicola_L. The sequence goes on from NZ_LZGM01000015.1 coordinate 87,251, forward strand.
TAATGCAAAAAGCAATAAATCCAATACATAAAAAGGTAAATCGCCAACCTAGCAGTTGACCAATCATAGTACCAATTGGAATACCTAACACTGTTGCCATTGAAACGCCAACGACAATAAACCCCATAGCTTGCGCACGCTTTCCATTAGGGGCTAATCGAACCGCTAAAGGTGTTGTGATAGCCCAAAATACAGCATGGGCGCAAGCGATCCCAATTCTGGCAAGCATTAGACTCATAAAGTTCCAAGCAAATCCAGCTAACACATGGCTACCAATAAATAAGCAAAAGAGAAAAATGAGTAACTTACGTCGCTCCATTTTTGACGTCAATATAGTAAGTGGAAGTGACAGTAAAGAAACCGCCCACGCATAAATAGTTAATAATAAACCAGCGTGGGACACATCCATTGAAAAACTTTCGGCAATATTAGGTAATAAGCCAACCGGCACAAATTCGGTGGTATTAAAAATAAATCCTGCAAAAGCGAGACAAAGAATCGACGACCATATCCGAGACCGTTTTTTGGTATTATTCATGGTATAAAATATAAAGATGATAGAAGGGATATATATTGTTCGCGATTATAACCGAATATTTTTTATTATTAAACAGATACAAATAATAAATATTAATTTATCTTGCCACCTTATCTTTGATTAGGTGGCATAAGCTAATTTAAACTAGCGTCTTAACTACTGCTAAAGCTTTATCATAATTAGGTTCATCTGAGGTTTCTTTAACATACTCTACATAAGCAATTTTGTTATTTTTATCAATAATAAAGACGGCTCGCGCCAGTAACCGTTTATCCTCTATGACAACGCCATATTTCAAACCAAAATCAAGGTCTTTGTGGTCGGAGGTTACTTTCACCGCATCAATACCTTCTGCAGCACAATAACGACCTAGAGCAAAAGGGAGGTCAACACTAACAGAAAAAATCACCGTATCTTTTAATTTAGTTGCCTCAACATTAAAACGATGAACTTGCGCGCTACACACAGAGGTATCAATTGAGGGAACGGAATTAATAATTCTAACCTTACCGTTAAAATCTGATAATTTGACAGGTTTCATTGTGGCATCTTGTACTACAAAATCACTGGCAATATCACCGACTTTGATTTTTGGACCGAGCAAAGTAACCGGTACACCACGCATAGTAACTTCATTTACTCTTTTTTGCATAATTGTCTCCTGTATTGTGACAAATTACGTTATTGGAAATCTCTACACTAACATTGCAACAAAATAAGGGATCTTTTAAAAATTATTATTTAGTTAATATAGAGCTATAACGATTTGACAGCAATAGCCATATCTCATTAAAACCGCTGTTAGATCCGATTAATAAAATAGCTAATGACTTATTTCATTTGTAAGAATTGTCGTGTAACAGCTTTGTCAATCGAATATAGCAAGGTATATAATATTTAAACCTTTTCACTACTATCATTATTATCATGAGTCAACTTCTTATCACTGTTTGTTTACTTACTTTTAGTAATATTTTTATGACCTTTGCTTGGTATGGACATCTACGCTTTTTACATAATCAAGTTTGGATTGTGGCGGTGTTTATTAGTTGGGGAATTGCGTTATTTGAATATTTATTGCAAGTGCCAGCTAACCGAATCGGTTTTCAGGTTGCCAGTGCAGGACAATTAAAAATTATTCAAGAAGTGATCAGTTTATCGGTATTTATACCATTTTCAATTTTTATACTAAAAGAGCCATTTAAAACCGATTATATCTGGGCAGGGATCTGTTTATTAGGCGCAGTATTTTTCATGTTTCGGGATAAAATTATCGGATGAAATAGCGACAAAAAGCAAGTGAGTTTTAGATAGCCATTGCAACTTTTGTGGCTAGATAACTGTTTTTTATAAGTGTAGCTTGACTTTATAAAGGTAAAATTGCGGGCTTTTAACTTTTATTAACGGTATTTGTCCGTCTATTTTACCATTACAATAGATTTGAATACAGAAAATGAAAAACAATAAAATATAAATGTGATTCTAATCACATATAGCTCACTCCACCATTTATTAATTCAATTGTTCAATTTATGATTAATTAACTATTGATTAGTCGTTGTAATTAAGCAACGGCTATACCTTATGAGCCTATTGTAAAAAATTCTTCTATCATAATCAGATACTTATAAATCATTTTGTTGATTTAAGTAAACACATGAGTTGCAAACATCTATAACTAATCTCATTAAGGGGATCGCTATGCGCAAAATATTAATTAATAGTTTAATTATTTCTTCTTTGATTTGTACCAGTACTTGTGTTTTTGCTGTTAAAGATGTTACCACTAGCCCTGAGGATTTTTACCTTAAGGAGGATCAAGCTCCCAATAGTTTACTGCTTTTACCTCCTCCGCCAGCTTATAATAGTATCGATTTTCTCCGAGATAAGGCTCAATATGATTGGGGTAAATCCTTACGCAATACAGAAAGGGGGCATCAAGCTTATTTAGATGCTGATACGAGTAAAGATAATATTACAGAACAATTTTCATCATCTTTCGGTTTTGCTATTTCATCCGATAAAACACCAGAGATTTATAAACTGATCGCTACAATGAAAGAAGATGCCGGCGATCTTGCTACTCGCTCAGCTAAAAATTATTATAATCGAGTAAGGCCATTTTCTTTTTTTCATGAATCAACTTGTCGTCCGGAAGATGAAAAAACATTATCTACCAATGGCTCGTATCCATCAGGTCACACCACAATGGGATATGCTATCGCACTTGTTTTAGCTGAAATTAATCCACAACGTCAAAATGAGATTTTAAAACGGGGTTATGAAATTGGCGATAGTCGGGTAATTTGTGGTTATCATTGGCAAAGTGATATTGATGCAGCAAGGGTTATGGCTGGTGCGGTTGTTGCTCAACTACACACTAATACTGCATTTACTCAACAATTAGCCAAAGCAAAAATAGAATTTGACATGTTAAAACAATAAATAAGCAAATTTTATTAAATATCCGTTTAGTTTATTAGTTAGGAATAAAAGAGCTAAGTTAATCTGTAAAATATTGGCTGTTTGTGATAACAGCCAATATTAAGCAGTGTTAAATTATAAACTCTTAAAAGAGATATCAGGTAAAATTGCCTCACCTTGCCAATAAAGCTCACAAGCAATCCGACCGGCAATTTGGTAATAAATTTGAGCAAATTCACTATCCGGATGACTGATAACCGTTGGTTTACCAACATCGAGATCTTGTCTTAACATACTATGCAATGGAATTTGTCCAAGTAACAATGTATGATACTGTTTTGCTAACCGCTCAGCACCGCCTTCACCAAAAATAGCTTCATGGTGACCACATTTTTCACAAATGTGATAGCTCATATTCTCTACAATACCAATTGTGGGAATATTCACCTTATTAAACATCGTAATCCCTTTTTTCGCATCAATTAAGGCAATATCTTGTGGAGTAGTAACAATTACTGCCGCGGTAACAGGAATATTTTGCGCAAGCGTTAACTGAATATCCCCTGTTCCCGGTGGCATATCGACAACTAAATAATCTAATTCAGGCCATAAGGTATCTTGCAAAATTTGTAATAGCGCTTTACTTGCCATTGGACCACGCCAAACCATGGCTCCATCTGACTCGACCAGATAACCAATAGAATTACTGGCAAGCCCATAAGCAGTAATTGGATTCATATGTTTATTATCTGGGGTTAACGGTTGTTCTTTTTCGGTACCTAGCATCATCGGAATTGAAGGACCATATATATCAGCATCTAAAATGCCGACTTTAGCACCTTGCTTTTGTAAAGCTAAAGCTAGGTTAACGGCAGTTGAGGATTTACCCACACCACCTTTTCCCGAACTAACTGCAATAATATTTTTGATATTATTAATGGCAGGTTGACTGTTAGCACGCTTTAAAGTGGCAATGTTATATTTAATATTCCAGTTAACCTCATCAATACCTTCAAGTTTAAGCAACTCGGGGGTCACAGTCTGTTTTAACTCTTCAAAAGTCATTTGCCAAGCAAATGGCATTTCCAACGAAATCAACAAGTGATGATTCACTTGTTCACACTGTTTTACTGCACCTAATTCAACTAAATTCTTGGTTAGTGTAGGGTGAGTAAATTGTTCAAGAATCTTTTTTGCTTCCATGGGTATTAGCCTTGTCTCTTGTCCACAAATGTTTATATTCATCCGACCCAATGTTAGTTTTTTATCCGTAATGACCGATAAAAATAAAAAAGGATAAATGGCGAAAAATATTTCTACCTGCAATCCATTTTTTCGTTTTTCATTTAAAGGTTAGCTGAGTATCTAAAGAAATTTTATCAAATTATGGCATAAATCTAGCGATAATCCCACGATTGATGTACTATTTCTGCCATTATGTAAAAAAAGGTAATAAATCAACATGACAACTCAACGCAAAATACTGGTTACTTGTGCGCTTCCTTATGCTAATGGATCAATTCACTTAGGTCATATGCTTGAGCATATTCAAGCAGATGTTTGGGTGCGTTATCAGCGAATGCGTGGTAATGAAATCTATTTTATTTGTGCCGATGATGCTCATGGTACGCCAATTATGCTCAAAGCGCAGCAATTGGGTGTGACACCAGAACAGATGATTGAAACGGTAAAAGCAGAGCATCAACGTGATTTTTCTGGGTTTAATATAAGTTTCGATAATTACCATTCTACTCATAGCCCAGAAAATAGAGAGATATCAGAGCAGATTTATAAACGCTTAAAAACTAACGGTTATATTAAAACCAAAGTGATTTCGCAACTTTTTGACCCTGAAAAAAAGATGTTTTTACCAGATCGGTTTGTAAAAGGTACTTGTCCGCGTTGTAAAGCTCCCGATCAATATGGTGATAACTGTGAAGTGTGCGGTGCTACTTATAATCCTATTGATCTGATTAATCCGCAATCGGTTGTATCGGGCGCAACCCCGATTATGAAAGATTCTGAGCATTTCTTTTTTGATCTGCCTGCTTTTTCAAATATGTTACAAGAGTGGATACGTTCAGGCACATTACAAGATCAAGTGGCTAATAAGATGCAGGAGTGGTTTGAAGCAGGTTTACAACCATGGGATATAAGCCGAGATGCCCCTTACTTTGGTTTTGAAATTCCTGACGCACCTGGTAAATATTTTTACGTTTGGTTAGATGCACCAATTGGCTATATGGGATCTTTCTTAAATTATTGTAATAAAAATAATAAACCAATTTTTGATGAATTCTGGAATAAAAATTCAACTACCGAACTGTATCATTTTATTGGTAAAGATATTGTTTATTTCCATAGTCTGTTTTGGCCGGCAATGTTGGAAGGTAGTCACTATCGTAAACCGTCAAATATTTTTGTACATGGATATGTGACCGTTGATGGTGCGAAAATGTCTAAATCGCGAGGCACTTTTATTCAAGCCAGTACTTATTTAAAACATTTAGATCCGGATTGTTTGCGTTATTATTATGCAGCTAAATTATCTCCACATATTGATGATATTGATTTAAATCTAGAAGATTTTGTACAACGCGTTAATAGTGATTTAGTCAATAAAGTGGTCAATATTGCTTCACGGTCGGCTGGATTTATCAGTAAACGTTTCGACGGAAAACTCTCAGGACAAGTCGCTGAACCTGAACTCTATGCTCAGTTTACTGAAAAGTCGCAAATTATTGCTGATTATTTTGAACAACGAGAATCCAGTAAGGCGATTCGTGAAATTATGGCATTGGCTGATGAAGCGAATCGTTACATCGATGAAAAAGCGCCTTGGGTTGTTGCTAAACAAGAGGGGCAAGATCAGGCATTACATGATATCTGTTCAATGGGGATCCACTTATTCCGTATTTTAATGACTTATTTAAAACCGATAGTTCCTTCACTAGCTGAACGAACAGAAGAATTTTTAAACAGTAAACTACAGTGGCATACTATTGATAATGCCTTAACCAATCATACAATTAATCGTTTCAAAGCCCTATTTAACCGTATTGATATGGACAAAATTATTACAATGATTGAAGAATCTAAACAGCAAGCTGTATCGGCCACGACGACAGCGACAATGGCTGAACCTATCGCAGATACCATCAATTTTGATGATTTTGCTAAAGTGGATTTACGTGTAGCTCTAATTAAAAACGCCACACTTGTCGAAGGTTCAGATAAGTTATTACAGTTAACACTCGATATTGGTGACCAAACACGAAATGTGTTTTCGGGGATCAAACAGTTTTATCCAGATCCTCAGGTATTAATTGGACGTTTGACGGTTATGATTGCTAACTTAGCACCTAGAAAGATGCGTTTTGGTCTTTCAGAAGGTATGGTACTTGCAGCGAGTGGCAAAGATGATAGTGACGGTATTTATCTATTATCACCAGATAGTGGTGCAAAACCTGGTATGCGAATTGCCTAAATGACACTAATTTGCATCTTAACAAGTAGTTATACTTGTTAAGATGTTTCAGGTTAGCTATACGTTTAAGTATAAAATGTCCCTACAATCAACTTTTTTGATTTTGTTTAGGATCTCCTGAATAAGGGAAGATGCTATCTTTTAAAGAAAATGAAAAATCTTTTGTGTTGATTTCACCAATAGTTTTATCACTATCATAAAGTGCCAGCAAAAATTCTGCCATTTGATCTGCCGTATGATATTTAGCGAAACTTTTATCATAGTCATATTCAGTAACATTGTTAGCTTTTTGACCAAATTCAGTTTGGGTTGCAGCAGGAGCCAAAACTTTAGCCGTTAATTTGGCTTTGATTTGTTTTAACTCATGTGCAAGTCCTTCAGTGAAGGCATTGACATAAAATTTAGTTGCACAATAGGTAACAGCATTAGGCACAATTGTATAGCCACCACGTGATGAGATATTAATAATTTGTGTACCAGATTGGTTTTGATATTTTCTTGTATAGAGAGTGGAAAATATCGTTAAGGCTTCAATATTTAAATGTAGCATGGTTTCAATTTTATCTAGATCCTGATCACCAACACTGCCATAATTACCAAACCCAGCATTATTGATCCAAGTTTCAATAAAATAATTGTCTAATTGATTAAAAAGTGCATGTACATTAGTCGATTTAGATAAATCACACACTTTGATTACAACCTCTAATTGCGGATTGATATCGGCAATTTTTTGTTTTAATAAGGCTAATTGTTCTTCTCTTCTGGCAATCACAATAAGATTTTTATTGCGTTTAGCAAAAGCGATGGCTGTTGCATAACCTATTCCTGAACTAGCCCCGGTTATAACGGTATATTTTTTATCTATATTTTGCATATCTATTTACCTTTCATTAAAGTTTTATGTATGAATATTAATTAATGCTGTTTAAATCTATAATAACTTATTCCATGCGTTTTCTGGTAACTGAATGTCTCTTTTTGCTTGCATTAAAGCATCTTGTAACTGTGAGCGGTTAAATGGGAAGCAATAAGCTGGTTTAGCTCGTTCAAATTTCCAACTTACAGCTAAAGATCCGACATCAACATAATCAAAGCCTACACGATCGAGTAACTCAAATATTACTTGTTTGGCTAATAAGTCATCTCCTGCAACTGGAATTGCGCGTCTATTTAATTTATCGTTTGGTTTTGCATCTTTCACGATATCTTTTGCCAAAATGGCATTAAACACTTTGATAAGTTTAGATTTATTTAGATGCTTAGCAACTAATTCACTGGTTGTGGTTTCATAATTATCTAATTGTTGGAACTGTCCGTCACGCTTAGGATAATAGTTCATGGTATCAAGAACGATTTTATTGGCGAGTAGTTCAGTTGGTAGTTGTGGATAGTTGATGAATGGAATTGCAGCCATGATTATATCACCAAATTCAATAGCTTCTTGTTGACTGCCAATTTCACAGCCTATACCTCTAGCTACACTAAATAGTGTATTTTTATCTCTTGAATTACTCAACATGACTTGGTAACCAGCCTGCATAAATAGCGTTGCACAAGCTTGACCAACAAATCCAGCTCCAATTATACCAATTTTTTTCACTGAAATATCTCCTATTCCTGATAACTATGGTGTATTATCTTTGTAAATTAAAAGATAATAAATATAGTTATAATTGATTTATTAACAACTGAGAGTTATTAATATGGATCTATTTAGATGTATGGAAGCATTTGTATTAACGGTAAAAACAGGTTCTTTTGCCACTTCATCTATTTCGTTAAATACTTCACCACAAATGGTCGCTAAATACATAGCCTTTTTAGAAAGCTATTTAGGATTAAAATTACTTAATCGAACAACTCGTTCACAAATGTTAACTGAATTTGGCAAACAATATTATGATCGCTGTTTAGTTATTCTTGGCGAAGTTAAGAAGACAAAAACCTTGGCACAGCAGTTTAGTGAAGAGCCTAAGGGGAGAATTAGAATTAGTGCTCCACTGAGTTTTGGTCGGTTTACTTTGATCCCTTTAATTAGCCAATTTATGAAGTGCTATCCAAAAATTAATGTTGATGTTCAACTCAGTGATCGTTATGTCGATTTAGTCAAAGAGGAATTTGATGTTGCTTTCCGTGTTGGTGAATTGAATGATTCAGGTTTAATTGCCCGTAAACTTAGCCCTTATCAACCTATTTTTGCTGCTTCACCGAGCTATATCACTGAGCATGGTATTCCGGCAACTCCTTATGAACTAAAAGATCATCAATGCTTGATATACCAATATGTCAATCGTAACGGGAATGACAATATTTGGCCTTTCACTATTAACGGTAAATTAGTGCAAATTCCTATCGCTGGTGCATTTCAAAGTAATGATACTTCGGTATTAGCGTCGGCAGCGGTTGAAGGGGTAGGGATCGCGATGTTATCTGAGTTTATGCTTAGTGATCTGATTAAACAAAAAAAATTACTGCCAATATTACAAGGTTATTTACCTCCGGCAAAGAAGATGCATTTAATTTATACCGCCGATGCTCAACGTTTGCCGAAGCTGAAAATGTTTATTGAGTTCATATTAGAATCAAGCATCTAAAAGATCTCTTGTTTTATAGTTTTGACATTTAAATAAAGTAATATTAACTAATCATCATGTTGATTTACTAGCGATTAAGTTAAAAAAGCGGCAAGAGATGGATGTTATGTGAAGATAATAAAACAGGCGATGAACTGATCGCCTGTTTAACTATATGATTAAACTAATCTAATGATGATCTATTTTATAGTAACCTGCGTACTTACATCTTTACCAAGCATATTATTTAAAGTAACTAGATCATCGGCTGTTAATGTTCCGACCGCATACTTTAATTGTAATAGGTTAATTAAATAGTTATATTTTGCATCAGATAGGTTTCGTTTAGAACTATATAATTGCGTTGTAGCGTTTAATACGTCAACAATCGTACGTGTTCCAACTTGATAACCAGAGGTGGTTGCTTCTAATGAACTTTGAGCTGAAACTACCGCTTGTTGATAAGCTTTGATCGCACTGATTGATGAAGAGATATTATTATAAGATGAACGAACTTGATTAATCACACTACGGTTAGTACTGACCAACTTTTCACTGAAACTGACATAATTATGTTGTGCTTGTTCAACTTGGGACATAGTCGCACCACCAGAGAAAATCGGTACATTGACACTCAGACCGATGGTATTATTCCCTGCATATGTTTTCCCTTCAGAAGGTTTTCCACGATAATAATTACCGTAGTTATCGTTTTTATTTAAATTAGTTGAAGCATCTAAACTGGCTGTTGGTAAATGACCAGATTGTGCTAACTTAATTTGTTCACGTGCAATATCCTGATTCAATTTCATTGTTAATAAATTCAGGTTCGATGATTCAGATTGTTTTAACAATGCACTAATTTGTGTAGGAGCTTGCGTTTTGAAGGTATTTGTATTAATAGTTGCCAGTTTTGAATAAAAACGACCACTTACTTGACGTAAGTCTTCTAGAGAATTATTTAATTCGTTTAATGCATTAACTTGTTGAGCAACCGTCAGATCGTAATTTGCTTGGGCATTTTGCACGTCAGTAATTGCAACCAGACCAACTTGGTGTTGCTGACGAGTTTGTTCTAGTTGACGATAGATTGCTTTTTTCTGTGCATCAATAAAGCTAAGTGCATCAAGTGCTTTTAAGACATTAAAATAAGCAACAGAGGTATTTAAGATTAATGTTTGCCCCTGATACTGATAAGAAATATCAGCAATACTTGCTTGTTTCTTGGTGATATCTAAAGCTTTCCAATTAGAAAAATTGAAAATACTTTGTGACATGGTGACTTGATATAAATTACCGCTTTTCGATTTTGCACCACTGTTATCACGACGACCATGAGTCACGCCATAAGATGCGCTTAAACCAACTTGAGGAAGTAAACTTGCTCTTGAACCTGAAATTGCTGAATATGCTTTATCTTTTTCAGCTAATGAACTACGTAAATCAGGATTGGTTTCTTTTGCTTGTTCGTAAACTTGAACCAGATTTTCAGCAAATACAGATTGGCTTAACACTAAGCCGATTAAAAGTGTTAAAGTTTTTTTCATTCAGCTTCTCTTTAAAAAACATTAAAATATAATAGTAGTATTTCCAATTGCCTAATTTTAACAGATAATTAGCATATAGAAAGCATACTTTGTATACTATCCGCACTTTTTATTAAAATTTAACTAAAAATCGAGAATCAATATGAAAATTAAGAATAATCCTGTGCATTTTGACAAAAAAGATGTCTTTAATTTAACCAAGCGAAGTTTATACAATGGATTTTTTACTCTGCTTGAATATCGTTTTCAATACCGTAAGTTTGATGGTTCAACCAGTGAAGTTGTCACCCGAGAAATTTTAGAACGTGGTCATGCGGTAGTATTATTAGCTTATGATGTCAAACGGGATGAAGTTGTTTTGATTGAACAAATTCGTATTGCTGCCATTGAAACGCAACAAAGTCCATGGATACTAGAGCTAATAGCAGGTATGATGGATCATGAAAATGAATCATATGAAGAAGTGGCAAGGCGAGAAGCCATGGAAGAAGCGGGTGTCACAATTGGTCGTTGTAAACCAATCGTCAGTTATTTAGCATCGCCAGGTGGATTAACCGAAAAATTACATATTTTGGTTGGAGAGGTTGATTCATCCACTGCAGTAGGTATCCATGGACTAGCTGAAGAGAATGAAGATATAAAGGTTCATGTAGTAAGTCGAGAACAAGCTTATCAATGGGTTGAAAATGGGGTGATAAATAATGCCGCTTCAATTATTGCACTTCAGTGGTTACAACTTAATCATCATTTGTTAAAAAATGAATGGAAGTAAATTATTTTATAGTTGCCAATTAATAATTTCTTTCATAATAATGTGATCTAAATTACACTTTTAATATTAGATTTGTATTTAAATTAATATACTTAAGCGTTGTCAAAATTATACTTTTTAATCAAGCATAATTATATTAATAAATAATAGAGGTAGGTTTTGGAGCCACTTTTACAACTTCCGATAAAAAATAATAAAAACGGTAAAATTTTACATATTACCGATACTCATCTATTTGCGAACAATAATGATATGTTGTTGGGCGTGCATTCAAATGCCAGTTTTTTAGCAGTAATTGATGAAATAAAACAACAGAATAAGCAATATGATTTAATAGTGGCAACCGGAGATTTTGTACAAGATGGTTCGAAAGAGGCTTATGCACGTTTTGCCAAACAGATTAATACCTTTGATGTTCCTTGTGTTTGGTTAGCTGGAAATCATGATAATTATACTTACATGCAGCAAGTATTTCATCAATATCACTTAGCTGAAAATAAAGTGGTGTTACTCGGTGATAAATGGCTTATCGTATTACTTAACAGTCAAGTTGTTGGTCATGCATATGGTTTTTTACCGGAATCAGAGCTTCATTTTTTACGAGATACATTAGAGCAGCATAGTGATCGTTGCGCACTTGTGTTCTTACATCATCATCCCATTACATCCAGTTGTCACTGGTTGGATCAGCATATATTAAAAAATAGTGTTGAATTAGAAAAGATCATCGAACATTATCCAATGATAAAAGGATTAGGTTGGGGGCATATTCATCAACAACGAGATTCAAACTGGCATCATTGTAACGCATTTTCAACACCTTCAACCTGTGTGCAATTCAAACCAGAATGTTATGAATTTCAATTATCGAATGAGGATGCACCAGGGTGGAGAGAAATTACATTAAATACTGACGGTACTTTTGCTACACAAGTTTACAGAATTAGTCATAATCTGTTTAAACCAGATATGTCGAAAAATGGTTATTAGTCTGAAAAATATGAATAATTCTTATTTATAATAAAGGTGCGAAAAAGTAAAATAACCTTTCGACAATACGTTGCCAAACAGGTCGTTTTTCCCAATCATGTACATTAACAGTGTCAGAATTGGATAGATATTGCTGTAAAAGGGTAGCGAGTGATTGAGCAAATTCAGCATCATCAATAACAGTTGTTATCTCAAAATTTAACCATAAACTTCGCATATCTAAATTAACCGTGCCAACAAGGCTAAGTTGGTTGTCGATTAAAACACTTTTAGTATGTAATAAGTTATCATTAAATTGATAGAGTTTAACGCCACCTTCTAATAATTCAGAAAAGAATGCTCGACTAGCCCATTTTACCATGACCGAATCGTTCTTTTTAGGTACGATAATAATGACTTCAACGCCACGCTGAGCCGCAGTACATACTGCATGTAATATGTCATCACTTGGTACTAAGTAAGGTGTTGTGAAAATAATTTGTTGTTGTGCAGAATAAATTGCTGTCAATAATACCTGATGGATCATATTTTCCATATAACCCGGACCTGAAGCAATAAGTTGCATGATGTGTTTCTTTTCTTCCGGTGGTTCAGCAAAATCAGTTATTTGTGGTAAAGCTAAATATTTACCAGTTTCTAATTCCCAATCACTGGCATAAATGGCCCCCATTAATGTGGTCACAGGGCCACTCATTCGTACCATGATATCAACCCATTCACCCACATGTTTATTTTGTTTGAAAAAACGAGGATCAACAATATTCATGCTACCCGTGTAAGAAATATAGTTATCGATAATAGCGACTTTACGATGTTGACGTAGATCGAGACGTCTGAACATAAAACGGAATAAGTTCACCTTTAATACTTCAATAATAATAATTCCTGCATCACGCATTCTTTTGCTAGCATTGGTTTTGATAAAGTGTCTGCTACCTGCTGAATCGAGCATTAAGCGACAAGTAACACCACGTTGAGTCGCTTGAATTAAAGCTTGTTCGACTTCGTCTGCTCGGCCCCCTTCATTCCAAATATAAAAGACCATTTCAATGTTGGAAGTTGCATGATTAATATCTTCGATTAGACGGTCAAAGATCACATCGGTTTTACTAAGAAGTTCAATATGATTTCCGTTAATTCCGTCAAGTCCAGTTTGATGTTTACAAAGTTGAAAAATAGGTTTACTTACTTGGCTAACATTATTTGTAAAAATATCGGGAAAGGCACATAATTTATTAATAAATTTAGTGATAGTAGGGCGCATTTTCTGCGCACGTTTAACGCGTTGTTGACCTAAATGCGCTTCACCTAATGCAAAATAGAGTATCACACCTACAAGCGGTAAAATATAAATAACTAGCATCCATGCAATAACATACGTTGTGGGTCTACGTTTAAACACAATACGTAATGTTGTTGCTACAATAATTAGCCAATATACCAGAAAGATTAAAGAACTAATTAAGGCATGAAATGAAGTAAATTGCATATTTATCAACTATCACTTAGAGTTAATTTACTAACAGGATCTGTATTGTAATCATAATTTTGAAATGCTTCTGGTAATGCTTTGGGACTGTTATGTTTATCTACCGAAACATAAGTAAATGTTGCATCAGTAATACAAAAACGTTGATTGGTATCGTTAGTATCGGTTAGTTTTTTGATCCAAACTTCGATACCTATGGTAATTGAAGTTTTTCCGGTTTTTATGCAATGAGCATAACAGCAGACTACATCGCCAACCATGGCCGGTTTATGGAAGGTAATACTGCTAGCATTTACAGTTACTACTCTTCTTTTAGCAATCTCTTTAGCTAAAATTCCTCCAGCTAGATCCATTTGTGACATGATCCAACCACCAAATATGTGTCCATGAGGATTGGTATCAGCAGGCATAGCAAGCGTTCTAAGTACCAATTGTCCTGTTGGTTTATTCATTTCTTGTTTCATTATAAAATACTCCACCCTAGACTATTGTATTAGTTGCTTGCATTTGCGCTTTTGTTCATGTTTTTATAAATATAAATACCCGATATCAACGATAATAATAGTGATGCTCCAGGTAAAATAAATACTTTAAAAATCCAAAAGAAGTCGTCGGATGTGTAATAAGTTGCACCTAAACTAAATACACCACAGAACATAAAAAAGCTTATCCATAATAGGTTGAGTTTATTCCAAACAATAGGATCTAACTGAATTTCTTTACCTAACATGGTTTGTAGAAGATTTTTTTGAAATACAAATTGACTCACTAACAATGCGGTTGCAAATGAGAAATTAATAATGGTGACTTTCCATTTAATGATATTTGGATCACGTGTATAAAGTGTAAATCCACCAAAAATAATAATCATAAGATAAGAAATTAATTCTACTTTATCTATTTTTCGGTAAATTAGCAGAAGGATTAAAAAAGAAACGGTGGCAGTGATCATTAATGCCTGAACGCCAGCAAAAATATCGTATATTGTTAAAAAAACAAAAAAGAAAATAAGCGGAATAAAATTCAAAAGCTGTTTCATTTAATCATTAATCCAATAAAAAAGAAAAATATTTTGTGTTCTAAAAAAACAAAAAGCCTATAAAATAGGCTTATTTTTTGGTATGAAGTTCGGGATGTTCTTTACAGTTACCAGAATGACAGTGACCATAAAGATACAGACTGTGATAAGTTAATTGCACACCATATTGAGCTGCAATCTCTTTTTGTCTGGCATTTATAATCTCATCACGAAATTCGAATACCTCACCACAATCTAAGCAAATTAAGTGATCATGGTGTTGTTGTGTTGCGAGTTCAAAAACTGCTCTACCACCTTCAAAATTATGACGAGTCACTATCCCTGCATCATCAAATTGGTTCAAAACTCTATAAACAGTTGCAAGCCCAATTTCTTCCCCCATATCAAGTAGTTTTTTATATAGGTCTTCAACAGTGATATGCTGACATGAAGGATCACGCAATAATTCTAAAATTTTTAATCGTGGTAACGTAACCTTTAAACCTGCACTTTTTAGTGCAGCATTATTATCATTTTCATGATTTGTCATATTACATCCCAGTTTAGTTAATTAATAAAGCATATTATAGAAACTATGCACTGAAAATAAAAGCAATCATTTTACCAGATTAGAGATTCATTTCAGTTTTTACTTGATTAACCCAATTATTGATACGAGTTTGAGTTAATTCTGGTTGCCTGTCTTCATCAATAGCAAGACCGACAAAATGTGAGTCATCAACTAAACTTTTTGAAGCCTCAAAATCATAATCTTCTGTTGACCAATGTCCAACTATTTTTGCTCCTAATGGTTGGATAATATCGCGTAATGTTCCCATTGCATCACAAAAATATTCAGAGTAATCTTCTTGATCACCACAACCAAAGATGGCAACTGTTTTACCATTAAAATCGATCTGTTCTAAATTCGGGAAAAACTCATCCCAATCACATTGAGATTCACCATAATACCAAGTTGGTATACCGAAAAAAAGGTAATCATATTGTTCAATCTGTTCTTTGGTACTTTTTGCAATATCATAAAGATCTGCTGTATCACTTCCTAAAATATCTTGAATTTGCTTAGCTACATTCTCTGTATTGCCTGTGTCACTACCAAAAAAAATACCAACTTTTGCCATATTTTTACCTTTACTATTATTTATCATACTGAAATATTTTTGGATTATATCACTGTCATCTAGTATCAGCAATAATTCTCAATTAGCAAAACATTGGTTATTAATTGCTACACAATTTATTGATCTTGGATTATCATTATTGACTGTTTTTTATTAACTTAAGTTGTGGAAATTCTTTATGAACCTGCATGAATATCAAGCCAAACATCTTTTTAAACAATATAATTTACCTGTTCCAGAAGGTTACGTCTGCAATTCAATTGATGAAATACAAGATACTTTAGCTGAATTGTCAACTCAAACTGTTTCAAACGCTTGGGTCGCTAAGTGTCAAGTTCATGCCGGGGGGCGAGGTAAAGCAGGTGGGGTTATTTGTACCAAAAACCTCAATGAAATAAGGCAATTTGCCGAAAAGTGGTTAGGTCAATATCTGGTTACCTATCAAACAAATTCAAAAGGACAACCTGTTAATAAAATTTTAATTGAAAAGGCTTCACAAATTCACAAAGAACTTTATTTAGGGGCTGTAATTGATAGAAGTACGAAACGGGTTGTAATTATGGCTTCAACTGAAGGCGGTGTTGATATCGAAAGTGTAGCTGAAAAATCTCCGCATTTAATTCATAAAATTTCACTCGATCCTCTGACAGGTCCTTGTGCTTATCAAGGTCGTGAACTTGCTTTCAAATTAGGATTAAACGGTAAGTTAATTAATCAATTTTCCCGATTGTTTGTCAATTTTGCTAATTTATTTGTAGAAAACGATGTTTCTTTAGCGGAAGTTAATCCTCTGGTTATTACTGACTCCGAACAATTAATTTGTTTAGATGCTAAAGTTGTTTTAGATGACAATGCACTGTTTAGGCATCCTAATTTAAGCATCTTAAGAGATACTACCCAAGAAGATGAGCGTGAATCGATTGCAGCCAAGCAAGGTATTAGTTACGTTTCGCTAGATGGTAATATCGGATGTATGGTCAATGGTGCAGGGCTAGCAATGGCTACAATGGATATTATTAAGCTATATGGCGGCGAACCAGCTAACTTTTTGGATGTTGGTGGCGGTACAACTAAAGAGCGTGTTGCCGAAGCATTTAAATTAATATTATCCGATAAAAATGTTAAAGCGATATTAGTCAATATTTTTGGCGGTATTGTCCGCTGTGACCTGATTGCAGATGGTATTATAAGTGCTATTAAAGAAATCGGTCTTAATGTCCCGGTGGTTGTTCGTCTTGAAGGTAATAATGCCGAATTAGCCAGAAGTATTTTAGCTGAAAGTAAATTAAATGTTATTACCGCAGAAGGATTAATCGACGCTGCACAAAAAATAGTTGCTGTTGCATAACAATAAAAGGAATGGAGAAAAGTTATTATGTCAATTTTAGTTAATAAAGAAACCAAAGTTATCTGCCAAGGCTTTACTGGTAGTCAAGGGTCTTTCCATTCTGAGCAAGCACTTGCCTATGGTACCAAATTAGTGGGAGGGGTGACTCCCGGTAAAGGTGGCACTACTCATTTAGGATTACCGGTATTTAATACTGTCAAAGAAGCAGTAGAGGCAACTGGTGCAACCGCTAGCGTTATTTATGTTCCAGCAGCCTTTGGCAAAGACTCAATATTAGAAGCGATTGAAGCAGGAATAAAATTAATTGTCTGCATTACTGAAGGTATTCCTACATTAGATATGCTGATAGTTAAAGAAAAGTTAAAGCAAAATGATGTAATCATGATTGGACCCAACTGTCCAGGTATTATTGTTCCGGATGAGTGTAAAATAGGTATTATGCCAGGACATATTCATTTAGCTGGTAAAGTTGGTATTATTTCTCGTTCAGGTACATTAACCTATGAAGCAGTTAAACAGACAACTGATATAGGATTAGGTCAGTCTGTTTGTGTGGGTATCGGTGGCGATCCTATCCCGGGAAGTGATTTTATTACTATTTTAGCTCTGCTTGAACAAGATCCAAAAACTGAAGCAATCGTAATGATCGGTGAAATTGGTGGTACAGCAGAAGAGGAAGCAGCTGAATATATCAAAAAGCATGTAACTAAACCTGTTGTAGGTTATATTGCTGGCGTATCAGCACCTGCCGGTAAACGTATGGGACATGCAGGCGCGATTATTTCGGGTAAAAAAGGTACCGCAGAAGAAAAAACAAAAGTATTACAAGCAGCAGGTATTACTATGGTAAGTAGCCTTGCTGATATAGGTGAAGCTGTAAAAAAACAATTTAATCTGTAATTTTTTGACATACGTCAATTTTTATTCTTAAATTATTGGTGTACAATGTAACAAAATAACGTTATAAATTTTGTGGGCATTCAAGGATTAGGGAGCAAATATGTTAGATATAGTAGAACTTTCTCGCCTCCAATTTGCACTCACAGCAATGTATCATTTTATTTTTGTTCCATTAACGCTAGGTTTAGCGTTCTTGTTAGCAATTATGGAAACGGTATATGTTGTTAGCGGTAAGCAAGTTTGGAAAGATATGACTAAGTTTTGGGGCAAACTGTTTGGTATTAACTTTGCAGTAGGTGTTGCAACAGGCTTAACAATGGAATTTCAATTCGGTACCAACTGGTCTTATTATTCACACTATGTGGGTGATATTTTCGGTGCGCCACTTGCAATTGAAGGTTTAATGGCCTTTTTCTTAGAATCTACCATGGTTGGTTTATTCTTTTTTGGTTGGGATAGATTAAGTCGTGGTAAACATTTACTCGTGACATGGTGTGTTGCGTTTGGTTCAAACTTGTCTGCGCTTTGGATTTTAGTTGCTAATGGTTGGATGCAGTTCCCGGTAGGATCTGATTTCAATCCAATTAATTCCCGAATGGAAATGGCAAGCTTTTTTGATCTTATTACTAACTCTGTTGCTCAGTACAAATTTGTCCATACAGTTGCAGCAGGTTATTTGACTGGTGCGATTTTTGTTTTAAGTATTAGTTCTTATTATCTACTTAGAAACCGTGATGTAGCATTTGCCAAACGATCTTTCGCTGTTGCAACTATGTTCGGTTTTGTTATGTCAATTGTGGTTGCGGTAATGGGGGATGAAGCTGGTCATGAAATGACAACGGTTCAACCGACAAAACTTGCAGCAATAGAAGCTGAATGGGAAACCCAACCTGCACCGGCATCATTTAATGTGATTGCATTTCCTTCACAGAAAAATAAAGAAAATTTATTTGCCATTCAAATTCCTTATGCAATGGGTATTATGACTACTCGTTCATTAAACACCCAAGTTATCGGCTTAAAAGATATTTTAGCTAATAACGAAACTCGAATTAGAAATGGGATTTTGGCATATACAAATTTAGAGAAAATCCAGCAAGGTAATCAAGATCCTACAGTTTTAAAAGCCTTTGAAGATCATAAAGCCGATTTAGGTTATGGTTACTTGGTTAAACGTTTTACTGATCGTGATAATTTAACCATTCCTCAAGCGACCGAAGAGCATATTAAAGCCGCAGCAGAGGATTCAATTCCTGCAGTATTCCCATTATTTTGGGCATTTAGAATAATGGTTGGATTAGGCGTATTAATGATTCTTGGAACCGGTATTGGATTATGGAATACTTATAAAAATAGAATTGGACAAAAACGTTGGTTACATCGTTTATTAGTCCTATTTTTACCATTCCCATGGCTTGCCTGCGAATGTGGTTGGTTTGTTGCCGAATATGGTCGTCAGCCTTGGGCTATTCAAGACATTTTACCAACAGGTATTGCCAATTCATCATTATCACCAGGTGAAGTACTTTTCACCATGATTTTGATTTGTGGTCTTTATACACTGTTCTTAATTGCTGAAATGTTCTTAATGTTTAAGTTTGCACGTTTAGGACCAAGT
Organism: Gilliamella sp. wkB108; assembly: GCF_001690195.1. Classification (GTDB taxonomy): domain Bacteria; phylum Pseudomonadota; class Gammaproteobacteria; order Enterobacterales; family Orbaceae; genus Gilliamella; species Gilliamella apicola_L. Next base: position 107,100 of record NZ_LZGM01000015.1, read on the forward strand.
TCTTTAGGTACAGGCAACTATTATTATGAAAAAACACAACCGGTAACAAAATAGGACATTGGGAGTAAACACAATGATTGATTATGAAATTGTACGTGTTATCTGGTGGGTACTAATTAGCGTTGTTTTAGTCGCTTTTGTTGTCACAGATGGCTTTGATATGGGAGTGGGGATCTTATTACCCCTCATTGGTAAAACAGATACTGAACGCCGAATTATGATTAATGCCATAGCCCCACATTGGGATGGTAACCAAGTTTGGCTTATTACTGGTGGAGCAGGTATTTTCGCTGCTTGGCCAATGGCCTATGCAACATCATTTTCAGGTTTTTATATTGCGATGATTTTGGTACTTTGTGCCTTGTTTTTTAGACCAATTGGCTTTGATTATCGTAGTAAGCTTGAAAACACTAAATGGCGTAATTTATGGGATGCTGGCATCTTCATAGGAAGCTTTGTTCCTGCTTTAGTTTTTGGTGTCGCATTTGGTAATTTATTAGAAGGTGTTCCTTTTAGATTTGATAATTCTTATCGTGTTTTCTATGACGGCAACTTCTTTGGTTTACTCAATCCTTTTGCGTTGTTAGTGGGTATTGTTAGTTTAATGTTATTTGTAGCTCATGGTGGTGCTTGGTTGCAAATGAAAACATCAGGTGAACTCTATTTACGCGCAAGAAAAGCCACACAAATTTCTAACTTAATTATGTTAATTGCTTTTATATTAGCTGGTGTTTGGGTTGCATTTGGCATTCATGGTTATGAAATAACCAGTGTCATTGATTATAATGCAACATCACATCCGTTAAGTAAAACAGTGTCAACAGATGTTTCGTGGTTAGCTAATTATATGAATCATCCTATTTTATGGGCGGTGCCTATTTTAGGGATTGTATTACCGTTATTAAATATTATCTGTTCTGCATTAAATAAAAATGGTTTGGTATTTATATTATCAACGTTGACTATTGCATGTGTATTGTTTACTTATGGCATTGCAACCTTCCCATTTATCATGCCTTCAAGCATTATGCCTAATGCAAGTTTGACAATATGGGATGCTTCATCTAGCCAATTAACATTGAATATAATGTTTGGTGTAGTGGTGATATTTTTACCAATTGTTCTTTTATATACCATTTGGGCTTATGTCAAAATGTTTGGACGACTTGATAAAAATCATATTGAAAATAATAAGCACTCACTTTATTAAGGAGCAGGTATGTATTACATTTTATGGTTTATAGGTATTATTGCGGCTTGTATGCTTGCTGTGGTTACAGGACTATGGGTTGAACATACCAGTAGTGATAAAGAATCAAACAATAAGTAAAAAAGCAACATTAAAATTAGGTGGCCTATGGTCACCTTTTTTCATTAATAGGTAGGTGTGATTAATTATTAAATGATAATTGTTTTCATTTAAGTAATTTTATATCATAGTGCATCCAATTTTATATTCATATATAATGCATCCTGATTTTTATTAGCGCAATATTTGAATATGAAAGAATTCAATTGGAATGCAAGAGTTTACTATGAAGATACCGATGCTGGTGGAGTGGTCTATCACGCTCGTTATCTTGCTTTTTTCGAACGAGCTAGAACAGAAATGTTGAGGCAAGTTAATATTAGTCAACAAAAGTTATTACAAGAAGGTATTGCTTTTGTCGTCAAAAAGTTGGATATTAGCTACCTCTTTCCAGCCCGTCTAGATGACATGTTAACTATTAATAGTAAGGCTGTACAAATTCGTAAAGCGTCTATTATTTTTAAACAGACTATTTATAATCAAAATAAGCAACTTGTCAGTAGTGCTGATGTAGTTATTGCTTGTGTAGATATTACTAAAATGAAGCCATGTGGGCTTCCAAAGTTATTAGTTTTGGAGTTTATATAAGTGGAAAATCTGAATATTATTGATTTGTTTTTACATGCCGGCATACTCGTACAAGGTGTTATGTTATTGTTACTCACTTTTTCTGTAATATCTTGGGCGATTATTTTTCAACGCAGTAAGATTTTAAGTCAAGCTAAGAAACAAGTTGAACAATTTGATAATAGTTTTTGGGCTGCTGATGAGTTGAATGTTTTATTCGATAAAGCAAAATTTAATAAAGAAGATATAAGTGGTACAGAACATATTTTTTATTCAGGTTTTAAAGAGTTTTCTCGCTTGTATCAAATTAATCCCAACATGTCAGAAGCCGCTTTAGACGGAGCATCTCGTTCTATGCGATTAGCGATGAACCGAGAACTTGATAGCTTAGAATTACATATTCCTTTTTTAGGAACCGTTGGATCAATTAGTCCATATATTGGTTTATTTGGTACTGTTTGGGGGATTATGCATGCATTTATTTCTCTTGGTGCAGTAAAACAAGCTACTTTACAAATGGTTGCGCCAGGGATTGCTGAGGCATTAATTGCAACGGCGATTGGTCTATTTGCGGCTATACCTGCTGTATTAGCGTTTAACCGTTTAACATTGAAAGTGAGTAGAATCGAACAAAGTTATCTTAACTTTATTGATGAATTTTCTGCAATTTTACAACGTCAAGCAGTAGCTGTCAGGAAATAATTATGAGCAGACGTTCGCGTTATTCGACAAAATCCGAAATCAATATTGTTCCATTGCTGGACGTATTATTGGTTCTGGTGCTTATTTTTATGGCTACAGCTCCAATCATTAGTCAAAGTGTTGAAGTTGATTTGCCTGAGGCATCTGAATCAAAAACGGTTTCTTCTTCTGATAATAAACCGATAATTGTTGAAGTGTCAGGTATCGGAGTATATACGCTTATAATCAATAATGAGCGTCAATCAAACTTACCTGCGGAACAAATTGTTGCTGAAGTTAAACAACAAATGTCACTTAATGATAAAGCTGTTTTTTTAATTGGTGGAGCTAAAGACGTTCCTTATGAAGAAATTATTAAGGCGTTAAACTTATTACAATCAGCAGGTGTTAAATCTGTAGGATTGATGACTCAACCAATCTAATTAAACATAACGAAACATTTAAAATGCCAGCGATGTCAGATAAGTTAAACTCAAAATTAAGTCTATCTTTGATAATATCCATTATTTTGCATGGAGCATTGATTATCTTTCTAGGCTATAAAGTTATACAAGATAATGATCTTAATTATGGTAGTATCAATGGTCAATCGGTAGATGCTATTATGGTTGATCCATCGGTAATGACAGAGCAATATCAAAGACAATTAAAAAGTCAGCAAAGGCAACAACAAGTCGATCAGCAACGGCAGCAACAATTAGAAAAACAAGCTAAAGAGTTGCAAGAAAAGCAATTAGCTGAACAACAACGCCTTAAAGATATAGAAAAAGAGCGGATCAAAGCTGAAAAAGAAGCAGCAGAAAAGGCCGCAAAAGAAGAAGTGGAAAGAGCTGCTAAAGAAAAAGAGATAGCAGAAAGGGCGGCTAAAGAAGCAGCAGAAAAAGTAGCGCAAGAAAAAGCGGCTAAAGAAGCAGCAGAAAAAGTAGCGCAAGAAAAAGCGGCTAAAGAAGCAGCAGAAAAAGCAGCGCAAGAAAAAGCAGCTAAAGAAGCAGCAGAAAAAGCAGCGCAAGAAAAAGCGGCTAAAGAAGCAGCAGAAAAGGCAGCGCAAGAAAAAGCGGCAAAAGAAGCAGCAGAAAAAGCAGCGCAAGAAAAAGCGGCAAAAGAAGCAGCTGAAAAGGCAGCAAAAGAAAAAGCAGCAAAAGAAGCAGCAGAAAAGGCAGCAAAAGAAAAAGCGGCAAAAGAAGCAGCAGAAAAGGCAGCGCAAGAAAAAGCGGCAAAAGAAGCAGCTGAAAAGGCAGCGCAAGAAAAAGCGGCAAAAGAAGCAGCAGAAAAGGCAGCAAAAGAAAAAGCGGCAAAAGAAGCCGCCGATAAAGCAGCAAAAGAAAAAGCCGCAAAAGAGGCAGCAGAAAAGGCAGCAAAAGAAAAAGCCGCAAAGGACAACGAACTTAATGATATTTTAGGTGGACTTACTTCAGGTACACCAAGTGTCGCTACAGGCTCTACCCCATCTCGCAAAGGTGTATCAGATGGAGAGTTAGATAAATATAAATCATTGGTACAAACTGCGATAAGTAATAAATTTATTAATCCAAATAAACTTTATAGTGGTCGACACTGTGTACTGCAAATTCAAATAGCAACCGATGGCTTTTTAATCGATGTTAAATCTCAAGGCGGTGATGAAGCTTTATGTCGAGAGGCTATTTCAGCAACAAGGGCAGCGGTAATACCTAAACCATCAAGTTCGCTTTATGAGCAAGTTAAAACGATGTTTATCGATTTCCAGCCAAAATAGTTTCATTTTCTCCTTTTATACTCAAACATCATGTTAACCTGAAAGATTTTAACAGTTGAAACATCTTAGCATCTTTTGACCACTCTATTGAAAACAGATTAATTGTCCCAATATATCCAACCTAACTAAAGTTATTTAAGCAATCTTGGGATCAGAATATGACAACAATTGACAATTTTATAGAATAAACCAATAATTATTTGAGTGTCAGGTTTTAGAATATATGCGATAATTATCAATCAAGTTCGCCAATTAGACTTACCTGCACAACAACTTATTGTCGAAGTTTGTGACATAGTCTACTGACTAAAAAATACGGTTTTTATTAGTGTAGCTAATATGTTCCTTGTAAAGGAAGAGATTATCAAGGCGTTAAACTTTTTCCAACCTACAGGTATAGTATTAAATCTGTTGGATTAATAATTCATTCAATTTAAATAAATGTAACGAAACATTAAAAAATGCTAGCAATGTCTGATAAGTTAAATTTAAAAACGAAATTAAAATTAAGTCTACCTATGATAATTTCCATTACTTTGCATGGATTATTAATTATTTTGTTAGGCTATAAACTTATGCAAGACAGTGAGCTGAATTATGGTGATATCAATGGGCAGTCGATTGATGCCATTATGATCGATACATCAGCTATGAAAGGGATTCAGCCAACAGAAGAGCCGCCAAAAGAGCAACCAACCGAGCAGCCAATACAACAACCCCTTAAAGATTTGGAAGAAGATCTAACTAAAATTACTGAAATACAAAAACAAGAAGAAGCGAAAAAAGAGTTACAGCGACAAGAAGAAGCTAAAAAGAAAGAAGAGGCCAAAAAAGCTAAAAAAGCCGAAGAGCTCAAAAAGCAGAAACAAGTTGATAAAATTTTGGGTGGACTAACTTCAGGCACTCCAAATACTTCTTCTGGATCGTCGGCTTCTCGTAAGGGCGTATCAAATGGTGAGTTAGGTAAATATAACACTTTGGTAAAAAATGCTATAAGTAACAAATTTAGTAATCCAAATAAGCTTTATAGTGGTCGCCATTGTGTGCTAGAGATTCAAATAGCTTCAGACGGATTTTTAATCGACGTCAAATCTAAAGGTGGAGATGAAGCACTCTGTCGTGAAGCAATTTCTGCGACTAAAGCGACGGTAATACCTAAACCATCAAGTTCCATTTATGATGAAGTTAAAACGATGATTATTGATTTTCAACCGAAATAATATTATTACATCTTTTTTTAACAGCAAACTTCATACCAGTCAGCTAGTTTAATCGTTACAAATCTTCAACATCTTTCGATAAAGATGTTGAAAACTGATTAATCATCCCAATATTAGATCTATTCATTCTAAGTAAAGTTATTTAAGTAAGAGAAGGAGCAGAATATGACAACAATTGTCAGTGTCCGTCGTGAAGGGCAAGTCGTTATTGGTGGTGACGGACAAGTTACCTTAGGTGAACGCATTATAATGAAAGGTAATGCTCGTAAAGTCCGTCGTTTATACAATAATAAAGTTATTGCAGGATTTGCCGGTGGTACTGCTGATGCTTTTACACTTTTTGAACTGTTTGAACGCAAACTGGAAATGCATCAAGGTCATTTGACTAAATCAGCAGTCGAATTAGCAAAAGATTGGCGTACTGATAGAATGTTACGAAAATTAGAAGCATTATTAGCCGTAGCTGATGAAAGTGCTTCACTGATTATTACAGGTACAGGTGATGTTATTCAGCCAGAAGATGATTTAATTGCGATAGGTTCCGGTGGTCCTTATGCGCAAGCTGCTGCCCGAGCATTACTTGACAATACATCACTATCTGCACATGATATTGTGCAAAAATCATTATCGATTGCCGGTGATATTTGCGTATACACCAATAATTTCCAAACAATCGAAGAACTCAATTATTAATTAATCCGATTTAAGAGAATACTATTATGTCTGAAATGACTCCTCGCGAAATTGTAAGCGAACTAAACCAACATATTATTGGGCAAGACAAAGCCAAACGTTCCGTCGCGATTGCTCTGCGTAATCGCTGGCGCCGTATGCAACTTGATGAAGCATTGCGTCATGAAGTTACACCAAAAAATATACTTATGATTGGTCCAACAGGGGTTGGTAAAACTGAAATAGCAAGACGATTAGCTAAATTAGCACATGCGCCATTTATTAAAGTTGAAGCAACAAAATTTACCGAAGTTGGTTATGTCGGTAAAGAGGTGGACTCCATTATTCGCGATCTGACTGATTCAGCGGTAAAAATGATTCGACAAGAAGCGATTGAAAAAAATCGTAATCGAGCTGAAGAGTTGGCAGAAGATCGTATTTTAGATGTACTTGTGCCACCAGCTAAAGATGGTTGGGGACAAGTTGAAAGTAATTCCGACTCGACAGCTAGACAAGCATTTCGAAAAAAATTGCGTGAAGGCGAACTTGATGAAAAAGAGATCGAAATAGAAATAGCCGGAGTTAATATAGGTGTTGAGATTATGGCGCCTCCGGGTATGGAAGAGATGACAAACCAATTACAATCTATGTTTCAGAATCTAGGTGGACAGAAAACTAAACCACGCAAGATGAAGATTAAAGATGCTTTCAAACAGCTAATTGAAGAGGAAGCGGCTAAACTTGTTAATCCAGAAGAACTCAAACATGAAGCGATAGAAGCTGTTGAACAAAATGGAATTGTATTTATTGATGAGATCGACAAAGTTTGTAAGCGTGGTAATTCATCAGGTCCAGATGTTTCTCGTGAAGGCGTGCAACGCGATTTACTGCCTCTGGTTGAAGGTTGTACAGTTTCAACTAAACATGGCGCAGTAAAAACAGATCATATTTTATTTATTGCATCAGGAGCTTTCCAAACGGCAAGTCCATCGGATCTAATCCCTGAACTACAAGGCCGTTTACCAATTCGCGTTGAACTGCAAGCTTTAACAAGTGAAGATTTTGAGCGTATTTTAACAGAGCCTAACGCTTCACTTACAGTACAATATAAAGCGCTTATGGCGACCGAAGGAGTAAATATTGAGTTTACTCAAGATGGTATTCGTAAAATTGCTGAGTCAGCGTGGCAAGTTAATGAACAAAATGAAAATATTGGTGCGCGTAGATTACATACAGTGTTAGAACGTTTAATGGAAGATGTATCATTTGAAGCCAGCGAACTTGGTGGACAAACCATAACCATTGATGCTAAATATGTTGGTGATCACTTAGATAAATTAGTGGCAGATGAAGATCTAAGCAAATTTATTTTATAATGGATTAAGTCAATCTAAACTAATTAAAAAGGTGAGTATAACTCACCTTTTTTTTGACTCTTTTAATGATAGCAGCCATTTTTAAAGACTACCATTCACTTAATAATTTGATTACTAACAGAGAATTGATTACTTATTAATAACCATTTTATTATTAATATATAGTAAAAGCTTATCTTTTTAATATTTCACCCAAAATTTTGGCTGCTTTTTGTTTATTTTTTGATTTTTTTGAATCATCATTAGGATCCTGATTTTCAAGCTTATTACGTAAGTTATCTAAACTTTGTTGCCATTTATCATTAAATAAATCTTTAATTATTTTACCGAGATCGATTTGATAGTGCAGATTAGCAAATTTCCCATAAATATGTAATGGAATAACTAATTGTTGGAGTTTAGCAATGGTTTCATTTTTACCATTCCAACCACCTAACATTTTGACATTTAAATTAACATCTAAATCTCGCTCAATCATACCGACTTTTCCCGAACTTTCTACTACTTCAAGCAAAGGCGACGTAGCGGTTAAAGAGGTTAAGTCCAGATCCCCTTTATTTAAACTCGCATTGGCTTCGATTTTTTGAAATTCGGTATATCGTTTTTGACTGTCTGGTGTTGAAATATCTTTGGTATACTTAGATGCCGCTTCTTCGATAATACTAGGAATATTAATATTATCTAATCTAGCGTTAGTGATTGTTATAGCAAGATTACCTTGTAAACTTTCTAATAACTTAGATGCTGTTATGGTATTAACTTCGACATTACCACTGGCATTAAATAAGCCTTCAAGATCCTTAGAAACTTCAATTTCACTAAAAAAGGTGTTTAAATCAACATCATTAATTTTAGTGTTGAGTTTTATTAAGGCATTTTTTTGCTTACCATTAGCTGAACCAGTAGTGGTAATATGTCCTTTAGCCAAGTCAAAACTAATATCTTTAAATGTTGCGATACCTTCATCATTAACAATATCAGCATGAATGTTGTTTAATACGATTTTGTTAGCAACTAATTCTTTAATATTTAACTTAGTTTTGGCATTAAAACCATTTAAAAAACTCAATTCGTTACTTGTTTTAGCAACCGGTGATACTGCAGGTGTTGTTTGTTGAATGGTGACATTTTCACTCGATTTTTCTTTACTTGTGATAAATGGTGTAAAATCCACTTTATCTGACTTGAGTTCTAATTCAGCATAAGGTTTTTTATCGAGTTTTAGATTGATATTACCAGTAAAGGTATTATCGTTTACAGAAAATTTCACATTCTGGCTTTTTAACACTTGTGGATTTTGTTGATAATCAAATACACCATTCATACTTCCTTGTAATTCGCCAGTCGGTACAGTAATGCCTTTATAAGTGTAATTAAATTTATTTAATGCAATTTTCACCTTTTCCGGATATTGAGTTAAATCAATATCAGCATTTGCTAAATAAGATAGATCTTGTTGATTACGATCAATATTTCCTTTCAAATCAACAGAAACTTTTTGATTATCATCTTGTTCAACAGTTAAATTGAGGTTTCGAAAATTGATAATATCTTCATTATGTTGTAGGACAATGGTACTGTCAGCAACCTCTAATTTGTTTAAAGTAAAAGTCCAATTTGAGGAGCTTTTTCGATCTTTTGGTTTGGGGAGTTGATTCGAGTTAATGTTTGCTGAATTTTCCTCTTTATTTTTACTAATTTGACCTTTACTTTCGTCAGTAATATTAATCACCGCCGATTTAACTAAGATATTTTTAACGGCTAGTTTTTTGGAAAATAGCGGAAATAACTCTACATCAAGACGCATGTTATCAGCGAGCAAAATTGGTTTTTGCGCGCCGGTATCATAAAGTTTGACTGAATCAGTTAATATACTTATTTGTGGCCAAATATGCCAACGAAGATCACCTTCAATCGTTAATTCATAACCTGTTTTATCTTTGACTGTATCGGAGATAAATCCTCGAAAGTTATTTGGATCTACAAACACAATAAGTGAAACAATACCTATTGCGATGATCAAGATGAAGATAAAAAGGGTAACCAATATTTTTTTTATCATATTAACGTTCCTTTAGTATAAGGTTATGAACTGAATTAGTCTTTATCAATACGACTGGCAACTGCGCCTTGTTGGTCTTTATATTTAGCATCCTGACGACGGTTATAAGGTCTTGCCGCAGGACCAGTTAGGATTTCAAAACTTAATGCTCCAATTGTCATTCCGGGTCGGAGAGCTAATGGAATTTTCCCCGAATTGTAAAATTCCAATACAATTTGACCTTGCCAGCCCGGATCAATACGATGTGCTGTCACATGAACCATAAGACCTAGTCTGGCTAATGAAGAACGTCCGTCTAACCAACCAACTAAATCATCTGGAATGGTAACCGACTCTAGGGTTACCGCTAACGCTAATTCACCAGGATGAAGATAAAAAGCCTCTCCGTCAGGGAGTATTATTTCATCACTCATAACGCGTTCTAAGACTGCTGACACTTCTTCTTTGGGACCACTTAAGTCTATATAGGGAGTTGTATGCTCTTGAAAAGTACGAAAGCGGTTACCTAACCGGACATCAACGGTAGCACCATTAATACAACTTGATGTAGGTTGAGGGGTTATTTTTAATTTACCATTTAGTAAATACGCTTCAATATCTCGATCACACAGTCTCATGAATTATCCTTAAATCGGTTTATTGCTTTATTTTAGCAGGTTCTATCAGTGGCGTCGATGATGTTGGTTTAAGGTTTAATCACCCACGCACGACCATAGTGGTTATAATAGCCAGCTAATTTACCTGGTTTATCACCAACTCCAAGATAGAGGTCAAAATGTTGACCTTTAACCGCTCCACCCACATCAAGCGCAACCATCAAACGGTTTTCTCGTTTACCACGATATTTGCCATCATTATCCAAAATAGGTACATCAACTAACACTACAGAGCCAATTGGTAGCAATGATCTATCTGCCGCGATTGAAGCATTTGCAACTAAAGGTACCGCAGCAGCACCTCTTACTTCAGCATTATGCTGAGGTTTAAAAAAGACAAAGGAACGATTCTTGATCAGCAGCTCTTTGATTTGACGTTCATTTTTATTTTTAGCCCAATTTCTAATTGACTGTATCGACATATTTTCTTTGTTGATATCACCTTGCTCAACCAGTAATCGTCCGATACTGGAATAGCTATGCCCATTTTTACCCCCATAGCTAAAGAATACTAAAGATGAACCATCTTCAAAATCAACATAAGCACTACCTTGTATTTCCATGAAGAAATTATCAATTAAGGATCTAGTATAGGCGATTTCCAGATCTTTATTCATTAATGCACCATTATAAATCTGTTCACGGGTAGGGAGTTGTCCTTTAGCGTTTTTTGGCATTTTATAAATTGGATATTTATATTCTCCAGTAGGATTTTTTCTTGCCTTGATTATTGGTGTGTAATAACCCGTTAGATGAACATTACCAAAGCCATCTTTACCTGCCATTTCATAGCTGTTTAATCCTACTTTATGAAATTCATTTGCACCCAAAGCGCGATTAATCCATGCATCAATTGCTTTATAGATATGTTCATTTTTACGATATAACGCAGGGGAGGCGGATTTAATCTTTGCTACTTGGATAATATAATCAGAAATGTTCACAGGGGCTTCTAATAAGGGATGTTTGACTGTCAATGAATGCTTAAGTCGCCCATCTTTATATTGTTGGCTTTGTTGAATGTTTTTTTTAGCACGGTTTTGACAACCGGTTAATAATAATAGCGTCACTAATATAGTGACAATATAAAAACGATAAACGTGGTGATTTTCTTTCATCTTAGTATGTAATTAAAATAGATAATAAATATAGTCTGTTATGCTACACAATTCTATTATAAGAAACTACCAATAATTATTATAAAGCTATAAAAAGTTTTCATAGAGATTCAGCTTGCGATTTGACGTTATACTATTTATAGTCCTATATTCCCAATAAAATCGTAAAATGTTAAATGAAAGGTAATAATAGCAATGAGCGTTACATCTTCAAACAATGATCTTAAACGAAATCTATCGAATCGACATATTCAGTTAATTGCAATTAGTGGGGCAATTGGCACAGGATTATTTATGGGATCAGGAAAGACGATAAGTCTTGCTGGACCTTCAATTATTTTTGTCTATATGATTATTGGTTTTATTCTGTTTTTTGTTATGCGAGCAATGGGAGAAATACTGCTCTCTAACTTAAATTATAAATCTTTTAGTGATTTTGCAAATGATCTGCTAGGACCATGGGCGGGATTTTTCACTGGCTGGACTTATTGGTTTTGTTGGGTTATTACAGGGATAGCGGATGTCGTTGCTATAGCCGGTTATGCTCAGCATTGGTTTCCTGATTTACAAGCATGGATCCCTATGCTCTTAACTGTTATCGTATTGTTAGTATTAAATTTATTAACAGTAAGAATGTTTGGTGAGACTGAGTTTTGGTTTTCAATGATTAAAATCATTGCCATTTTAGCCCTTATTGTGATTGGACTTGTATTAATTTTGACAGCTTATCACTCTGAGCAAACTAATACTACAGCTGCATTTTCAAACCTTTGGGAATATGGTGGTCTTTTCCCTCACGGCACTATGGGCTTTTTTGCTGGTTTCCAAATTGCGATTTTTGCGTTCGTCGGTATTGAACTTGTTGGTACAACTGCCGCTGAAACAGTTGATCCTAATAAAAATTTACCACGAGCAATCAACTCAGTACCTGCACGAATTATCTTTTTCTATGTTTTTGCTTTAATCATTATTATGAGTGTCACTCCATGGAGTGCGATTTCACCGAATAAAAGTCCTTTTGTTGAACTTTTTACCTTGATAGGATTACCAGCAGCGGCGAGTATAATTAACTTCGTTGTACTTACTTCGGCAGCTTCTTCGGCCAATAGTGGGATCTATTCAACAAGTCGTATGTTGTTTGGTTTAGCTAAAAAACAAGATGCACCAGAACATTTCGGTAAATTATCACGTCGTTCTGTGCCTGCTAATGGTTTATTGTTTTCTTGTACATGTTTATTTGGTGGCGTGGTTCTGATTTATTTAGTACCGAATGTCATTGAAGCTTTTACCATTGTGACCACTATTTCAGCTATTTTATTTATGTTTATCTGGTCAATGATTCTAATTTCTTATATTGCATATCGTCGCAAAAAAAATCAATTACACCAGCAATCTAATTTTAAAATGCCTGGTGGTATATTGATGTGCTATATTTGTTTGGCATTTTTTGCCTTTGTCATTGTATTGCTAACTTTAGAAACTGATACTTGCCAAGCTTTAATTGCTACACCAATTTGGTTTGTTATTTTAGGTGTGAGTTATTATTTTAGATCGTTAAAACGTCAATAATCATGCGTTATTTTTTGGCAGGAATTCCCTGCCAATTATCAACGTTCACTTACCCAACTATTTATTTTTTTTCCCTGGCCAAATGAAACTTGCAATAATGCCAAGTGATAGTATACCTAATACAATATAAAGACTCATCGTTGGGCTGATATCTATGCCAAAATCAAAAAGATGATAACTCGCATTTAATGCCAATTTAATGGCAATAAAAAACAACAAACAGACAACTGCTTTACCGAGATGTACCAGATATTGTTTCATCGCTTCTAATACAAAATACATTGTTCTTAGCCCCAAAATCGCAAAAATCATGGCACTATATACAATCAAAGGTTCGCGACTTACAGCAATGACGGCGGGAACTGAATCGAAAGCAAACATCACATCACTGATTTCAATAACCATAACGCATAAAAAAAGAGGTGTAGCATATAAAATACTTTTGGGGATTTTATTAACTAAATCTTGATTTTCGGGTTTAGCAAGCTCGATATTCAGTTGTTTTTGGCTTAATAGAAAGTGATTACCGACTATTTTCGGATAGGTAGGAAAGAGACGTTTTGCTATACGATAAGCAATGTGTTTGGAATAATCTTTAATTTGATCATCTTCCTCACGTTTTTTTATCATCATTATTCCTGTGAATGCGACGATCACCGAGAATACTAACTCCATCCATGAACCTAAAGATAATAGCCCTGTTCCAATCAGGACAAAAATAGCACGGAATATAATAGCACCTATAATTCCCCAATATAGTATACGATGACGGTAATTATTAGGAATAGCAAACCATGAAAATAGCGCCATAATAACAAATAGATTATCGACAGATAACGCTTTTTCCAGTACATAACCTGTGATAAAGAGACTTGCTGCTTCACTACCATGGTGTAGATATAAATAGAGAGTGAATCCTAAAGCGACGGCGATCCAAAAAAGTGACCAGCCAATGGCATTACTTAAACTTATAGGTTTATCATTATGATGAGCATAGAGATCTAAAAAGATAGCTACAGTAGTTAATACAACAAATACTATAACCGTTTCTATTGGGAAACCTAAGGAACTATGGAACATAAGTTGTCACCTAATTTTACGTTTTATTTTTGAAATAATCTGATTTGTTGGATCTACTGCTTACTATCAATTTATCCAACATGATTATAAAAGTGATTGAGTATATATTGATAGGTAGATCAAAAAAAGATATATTTGTGTTCTCTTTTTAACTGTTTTAATTTCATCAAATTTGAGCAAATTCTCATGACGAATTTCAAAGTATTTTTTTTATTTGTTCTATTTTCCTTTTCAGCCTTATTACACGCACAATCTGTAGAATCTTACCTTTCTTACTTACCAAAAGGAAGTGATATATCAATTTTGGTTCAATCAGTGGGTAGTAATCCCAAAACATTAGCAAAATATCAAAGTAATCAATTCAAACAACCTGCTAGTACTTTAAAAATTGTAACGGCGTTAGCAGCTGAATTAGAGTTAGGGAGTGATTTTCGTTTTGAAACACGTATGCTAACTAATGGCTCAATTAGTAATAAACAGTTAAATGGTGATCTTATTATACAATTAAGTGGAGATCCAACTTTTGATCGGGTTAGATTAAAAAGCATGCTAAGTTCTCTTCGTCAGCAAGGGATGGAAAAAATTGTTGGTAATATTATTTTAGATACCGCAGTATTTGCCAGCCACGACAATGCACCAGGTTGGTCATGGGATAATTTGACGGCTTGCTATAATGCACCACCCTCAGCGGCTATTGTTGATGACAATTGCTTTTTTGCTTCTATCACACCAGGTAAAGTGGGTAGCAAAGCGGCTGTTACAGTATCATCTAACTATCCTGTGGCAGTAACCAGTAATATCAAAACCATTGCCGGAAACTCTAAGGATTTGAATGACAAATATTGTGAATTGGATGTAAGTCACTCAGCCAAAAACCGTTATCATTTATCGGGTTGTATTGCCGCCAACGCTGAAAAGACACCATTAAAATTCGCCGTAATAGATAGTGTAGAGTATTTCTCGTCTATTTTGAAAAATGAACTTAAACAACAAAAAATAACCTATACTGGTAATCTTACAGAACGCAACTCGAGAGTAAATGCAAAGTTGACGCTGTTAAACGCAACGCAATCAGCTCCTCTTTCTGAATTATTAACAGTTATGTTAAAAAAATCGAATAATTTATATGCAGATACTATTTTCAGAACCTTAGGCGCTCACTATTATAATATTTCCGGTACATGGCGAAATGGTGGTGATGCAGTTAAACAGATTTTACAAAAGAAAGCGGGTATAAACCTTGAAAACTCAGTGATTGTTGATGGTTCTGGATTGTCGCGATTAAATTTAGTGAGTGCCGATAAATTAATGGAAATTTTGCAATATATAGCTCTGCATGATTCACAGTTAGGGCTAATTGACAAACTGCCAATTGCCGGAGTTGACGGGACTTTGCAATATCGCAAAAGTTTAAGCCAAGCACCTTTCAAAGATATCATCCGGGCTAAAACTGGGTATATACAAGGAAGTTATAATCTAGCTGGCTTTATTCAAAAAGCCGACGGTGGCTATACTGCTTTTGTTCAGTTATTATCAGGTTATCAGGTTGATACTAAAAGCGAACCAAAAAATAGCGCGATTATGCGTTTTGAATCTGAGTTTTATAAAAATTTCGTCAATAAATAATTGGCAAAAATGACGCATCTATTTTCAGGACACATTTGCTGAATTTGACATATATGTGTCCTGAGATTTTTTGTCAATTGTTATTCTGATTACAAATTATCTGCTAAAAAACCGCCACTTTGATGCTTCCAAAGTTGTGCATACAATCCATTTTTCTTTAATAGTTCTTGATGAGTACCTTGTTCAATAATTTTACCTTGATCAAGTACAATTAACCTATCCATTGCAGCAATGGTTGATAACCGGTGAGCAATAGCAATAACTGTTTTCCCTTCCATTAAGGTATACAAGCTTTCTTGAATTGCTTGTTCAATTTCGGAATCAAGTGCGCTGGTGGCTTCATCTAAAAGCAGAATCGGTGCATTTTTTAAAATAACTCGTGCGATAGCGATACGTTGTCTTTGCCCACCAGAGAGTTTTATTCCACGTTCACCTACAAACGCATCATAACCCTTTCTTCCATTTGCATCGACTAATGATTGAATAAAGTTATCAGCTTGTGCTTTTTGTGCCGCTTTTATCATATCTTGTTCAGAAGCTAAGTTATTTCCATATAATAGATTTTCTCGTACTGAACGATGCAATAAAGAGGTATCTTGCGTCACCATACCAATTTGTGCGCGTAAACTCTCTTGGCTTACTGTCGTGATATCTTGATCATCAATAATAATTTGTCCACTTTGTAAATCATAAAAACGCAGTAATAAATTAATCAATGTCGATTTACCAGCACCAGAACGCCCGACTAAACCAATTTTTTCTCCCGGATTAATGGTCAGATCCAAATCTTCAATAACACGTTTATTGAGTTTTTCATCATAATTGAAATGAATATGTTTAAACTCTATTTTCCCTTGGTTAACTTGAAGTTGTTTAGCATTAGGTTGATCGGTAACGGTTTTAGCTACAGAAAATGTATTAACCCCATCTTTAACGATACCAATATTTTCAAACAGGGCAGCTATTTCCCACATGATCCAATGAGATAAACCATTTAATCGTAGAGCTACAGCTGTTGTAGTGGCAATTGCACCTATCGCGACTAATTGATTTGTCCATAGCCACAAAGAAACACCGGTAGTACTTAAGATTAATGAAATGGTCAATAAGTGGTTAACAATTTCAAAACTACTTACCAGTCGCATTTGTTTGTTGACGGTAACTAAAAAATCATCCATTGATTCTTGCGCATATTTAGCTTCATTACCGGCGTGAGAAAAGAGCTTAACTGTCATGATATTGGTATAGGCATCAGTTACACGTCCTGTCATTGTGGAACGGGCATCAGCTTGCATACTAGCAATTTTACTAAGGCGCGGAATAAAATAATACATCGCAATACCGTAAATGACACACCAACCCAGAAATGGCAATAATAGCCAAGGCTCTAAATGTCCGATGATTGTAGCCATAGTGATAAAAGAGATCAGTACAAATATCAATATATCAGCAATTAAAAAACAAGTATCTCTCACTGCTAATGCGGTTTGCATGACTTTTGCTGAGATTCTTCCGGCAAATTCATCCTGAAAAAAACGCATACTTTGATTAAGTACTAATCGATGTAAATTCCAACGCATTCTCATCGGAAAATTACCGGCTAAGCATTGGTGTTTAATGATCGTTTGCAATCCAACAACTAAGGTACTTGCTAAGATAACTAATGCTAATAAAAGTAATGTACTTTTTTCTTGTTGCCAGAATTTATCGGGTTCAACAACAGCCAACCAATCAACAATTTTTCCTAGTGCGGCAAATAGAAACGCTTCAAAAGCGCCACCTAACGCACTAAGTATAATAAGCAAAAACATAAAAACACGTATGCCTTTAGTTGATTGTAAAATAAAGCTAAAAATAGTTTTAGCTGTGGGTTGAGGTTCATCTTTAGGATAAGGTGATACCATTTTTTCAAAAAATCGATACATAACAAACCTAGTTATAAATAAGATTATTCATTGATATAAGAATCAATGAAATTTAAAAAGCGAGGAGGAGTGCGGTTAGATCCGGATTATCTTTGCACCAAAAATTTATATAACATCTAAATTATAGCCACTTGAGTATATACCTATTATTGCTGAAGTTATAAAAAAGGAATTTGAGGGAATTAGTTAGTATAAAATTCCCTCAATTTGGTGATTATATATTGAATAGACGTATATGGCTATTGATTTACTCAAAAAATATCTTTAATAATTTGAACAACACGACCAACGATCTGATATTTTTCAAAATCAGCTTTTGGTACATCAAGGGTTGGGTATTGGTTATTATTGCAAATTAACACCCAACCACCGAGGGTTAAACGAATTTTTCTAAGTAAAGTGAAGTTCTCATATTCAATTAAGTATATGGCACCGTCAACAATATCGGCTACTTGTGTATTAATAATAAGTCCGTCATTGTTTTTTATCTCAGGTGACATTAAATCGCCTTTTGCCCAGTAGATAATTAATTTTTTGATATCTAATCCGCGATGAGAGACCCAACCTTCGACAACCGGATAATTCATAACAGGTGGCGTTTCTCGAATATAGCGCTGAGTTTGTGCTTCTTCTTTGCTAGGTAACTGTTTTTTATATACAGGAATGCGTAAGATGTTTTCGTTATATACATCTTCATCATCATCTTCAGGATCAATAACTTCTAATCGATATCCTGTAGCTAGCCAATTGAAAGAAACATTACATTTTTCAGCAATAACTTCTAGACGAGTCAGTGATGGATATGTTTTGCCAGATAAATAGTCTCTAATCACTGTTTCGGACATATCGCACTTTTTGGCAAAAGCTGAAACTGATAAACCTTGCATAGAAGTGTGTAATCTATCTTTAAATGTTTTAACATTTTTATTCTTAATCATATTCATTTCTGACCTGTTTTTCTCCTATCATCCATATAGTAATTATATTTCATATTTTAAAAATTTTGTATCGCAATATCAAATGAAAAGTCAATATTAAGATATGTTTTTCTTTTACTTAAAACCGATAATTCGTTTTTATATTTTAATGTTCAGGCTATTTTGCGTTTTAAAGTATTTAATGTTCTTTTTTTTTAAATCAATTATTTTTTGTTTTTCTGTTTGTATTTAGTTGTTTTCTGCGATATTTTGGCATTTTTTTATACTTTTTAAGTGTTTTATATTTGAAATTTGATATTTATCAAAAATGCATTTCACCTAATAAAATTGATGATATTTTTTTAACATATTGTTTTTATTGGTAATATTTATTTTTTGCAGATAATGCGGTAATAAATTAAAAAACAAATAAAAACGTTGACTAAAGCGAAAAAAAATGGATAATAAGCAGGGTAAGGATTTTTCATTGTTTTCTTTCCTTATATTCCTTATATTTCATGTTGGCCTGTATAATTTTATACAGGTCTTTTTTTTATTCCTTATCTTGTCATGAAATCCCGCCATAAAAAGAGTATAATAGTAATTATGTTTCAAGTGAGCTTAAAATCTAGCCATTAACTAAAACGTAATATATATTTAAGAGGATTCTTATATGTCATTTAGTATCCCACATCTTCTAGTATTTCTTGCTGTGGTAGTATTGTTGTTCGGAACTAACAAATTACGTAATTTGGGTTCAGATCTTGGTTTGGCATTGAAAGGTTTTAAGAAAGCCATGAATGATGACGAGATTGAATCTAAAAAAGATGACAATTTAAATAAAAAATAATTATTGTGCCTAGTATGAATATCCATTTCGATGTTGCAATCGTTGGTGGCGGATTAGTTGGTTTAGCCACCGCCTGTGCGCTTAGTCAATGTGATCTTAACATTGCTATTATTGACACTAAGATCCATCAAAATGCTGATTTACTCGTGGATGAAATAGGAATACGAGCTTCAGCGATTAATGGTTCAACTCAACACTATTTTTCACAAATAGGTATCTGGGATGATTTGTGTGCCAGTCAACGAGTTCAAGCATTTACAGAGATAGGTGTATGGGAAAAAAATGGTCAAGCTCAATTATCTGCTCATGCACAAGATTATGGTTATCAAAATTTAGGCTATATCATCGAAAATCATGTCATATCACATTATCTTTACCAATATGCTTTAACTTGTTCTAATATTACTATTTTTAGCAGTGAAGCGATTAATAGCGTATTTAATGACGATTATGCTTGCTTGACACTTGCTGATAATACGCATTTACAAGCTAAGCTTGTTATTGGCGCTGATGGCGCTCACTCTTGGATCCGTCAGCAAGAGAATATTGCTATTTTTGAGCGTAACTATCTTCATCATGCGCTGATCACAACAGTAACGACTGAATATCCACATCAATTTTGTGCTAAGCAGATTTTTTACCCAAACGGTATTATTGCTTTTCTGCCACTTTGGCAAACAAATAAAAGCTGTTTAGTTTGGTCAACTAAGCCTGATGAAGCGGCAAATTTAGCTTCTATTTCTGAGATAGAATTTGCAAATGAGTTATTCGCCTTAACGGGTGATAAGGTTGGTCGATGCCAGTTAGTTAACCCTAGAATGGTATTTCCATTAAAAGCCCGTTTTGCTAAACGTTTTGTTAAACATCGATTAGTGTTAATTGGTGATGCGGCTCATACCATTCATCCGTTAGCTGGACAAGGTGTTAATTTAGGGTTTCAAGACTCGGCGTTATTAGTTGCGACCATTAAAGAATTAGTGAGTAGTAACAAAGATATCGGTTTACCAATAAATTTGAAAACATATCAATTTACACGTCGTAAAGAAACGTTGGTTATGCTGGCAGCTATGCGCACTATTCAAGATATGTTTAATGGTGATCATCTTGTGAAAAAGATGCTAAGAACTATTGGAATGAATGCTATAGATCATTGTTCACCAGTGAAAAAACAACTGATTAAATATGCTATGCATATTTAACCAGCTATGATTAACTGTGTTTGTTGCAAGATATCCCAAGCTCACTTATTAAATTTAAAACCATTGTTTTATTAAAAAGCGACTTTATAGGGTTGAGGGACAAATGGTGAGTTAAGCGTGTGCAATGCCCAATATGGATCGTGCAATAAGCCTTTGCCAATGGCAACGAGATCGGCATCACCAGTACTTAACACATAATCAGCAAGATAAGGATCTTCAAGCATACCAACGGTGATAATAGGTAAATTGCTCACTTTTCTGATAGCTCGAGCAAGATATACTTGATAACCGGCATGAAATTTTGGCGTATGCAAAGGATCTAATTTTCCGTCACCGCCACCGCTGACGTCTAAGACATCCGCACCGGCATCAGCAAAACGTTTAGCTATTTTGCATCCGTAATCAACGTCATAACCATTTTTACCATACTCTTGTGCAGAGAAACGTACAATAAGGGGCATATCAGCTGGCATGACTGATTTGGCCGCTTTAATCACTTGTTCGCCAAACAGTAGTTTGTCTTGACCGTATTCATCGGTTCTGAGATTGCTTTTTGGTGAACAAAATTGATGAATTAAATAACCATGTGCACCATGAATTTCAATAGCATCAAAGCCAGCCTCAACAGCGCGTTTAGTCGATTGCTTAAATTTCTCAATTAACTCAAGAATTTCATCTTTGGATAATGCGCGAGGCATTTGATATTGCCATTGTGCATTTGCATCATTTGTATCATCAAACATCACCGGCGAGCAAGAGACGACATCAGAAGCACCTAAAGCTTTGCTTCCAGCATGGGCGATTTGCAGTGCTATTTTGCCATTTTGAGCATGCACCGCATCAACAATGCGTTTAAACTGGTCTCGTTGATCATCATTCCATAAACCTAAACAATTTGGTGAAATTCGACCATTAGGAGCAACATTGGTCATCTCAACGATAATTAGCCCAACCCCACCCACTGCACGAGAAACATAATGAACAAAGTGCCAATCATTTGGCATTCCGTCAGTGGCGACATATTGACACATTGGTGGCATAACAATTCGATTTTTCAGTGATAAGCTTTTTATACTAAATGGTGTGTTGAGATAAGATATTTTAGCCATAGATAACTCCTAATATAATCAGTAAGTAAAGTAATGTTAGATTTTTATTGAACATGAAAAAAAAGATATTGTTTTAAGATTAAAACGTATTCAATAATTGTTTCTGCTAATTATCAATATAATCAATGTAAAAATTCTTTCAGTATTGATCTGTCTATTATCTTATACTGTTTTAGGTATGTTAGCTATTATATCGCTTGATTTAGGGACAAGATAGTCATTAATAAGGATAAAAAAACAGTAGAATATAAATCAAATCTTAAGTTAAATCTTTGCCAAGAAGTTTAAGGTTAGCTGAATTCAACAGAGAAGATAGTGATAACAGGATCTGTTTATATATAACATGAAGCATATTTTGTAAAAAATATTCAGGAGTCTATACCGTTTCATTTTTCTTAGCGCGCTGAATTCAACAGCTAAGGGAGTAATAACAGAATTTGTTTGTATATAACATGATGCATATTTTGTAAAAAATATTCAGGAGTTTATACCGTTTGATTTTTTCTTGACGGCTGAATTCAACAGTTAAGAGAGTAATAACAGGATTTATTTGTATATAGCATGATGCATATTCTGTAAAAAATATTCAGGAGTCTATACCGTTTCATTTTTCTTAGCGCGCTGAATTCAACAGAGAAGAGAGTGATAACAAGATTTGTTTGTATATAACATGACGGATATCCTGTAAAAAATATTTAGGAGTCTGTACCGTTTCATTTTTCTTAGCGTGCTAAATTCAACAGCGAAGAGAGTGATAACAGAATTTGTTTGTATATAACATGATGCATATTTTGTAAAAAATATTCAGGAGTCTATACCGTTTGATTTTTTCTTGACGGCTGAATTCAACAGTTAAGAGAGTAATAACAGGATTTATTTGTATATAGCATGACGCATATTTTGTAAAAAATATTCAGGAGTTTATGCCGTTTGATTTTTTCTTGACGGCTGAATTCAACATCTAAGTATCGATATATTATTAACATCTGTCAGATTTATTGTCGAACTCGGTTAACTAAGTAGACATCATTTGCAATTGGTAAAGATGTTTCAGGTTAGCTATATGTTTTAGTATAATGAATCCAAGTGATTATGCCAATTAGTGCAAGAATTGTCCCGGTTAGAATAATAGCAATCCAACCATAGTGACCATACAAATAAGTAGAGCCAACTGAGCCTAACATTCCACCAGTGAAATAACTAACCATGTAACCTGTATTCATTCGGCTGCGAGCTTCGGGTCTGATTTGATAAATGGCATTCATATTTGATACATGTGTAACTTGTACAGCAAAATCTAATAGGATCACACCTAAGATTAAAGCAATTATTGAGTAATGTGCAAGTGAGAGTGGTAACCATGAAAGCAGTAATAAAGCTAATCCAATTGAGGTTGCGATAAACCCTTTGCCTTTGTCTGATAATCGTCCAACTATAGGTGAACCCAATGCACCAGCAGCACCAGCAAAACCAAATAACCCAATAATAAAATCAGAATAGTAATAAGGTGGATCACTTAATAAAAACGCTAACGGCGTCCATAATAAAGAAAATATGGCGAATGAGATAACGGCTAGTATTGAGCGGATCCTTAGTGTGCGTTCTTGTCGGTAAAGTGAAGCGATAGAAGACATTAATTGCCAGTAGTTGATATTGGTTTTATTACGATAACTTGGTAGGGATAACCACAGTAGTATAGTGATGATACTCATAATTACCGTAGCTATCCAATAGACGTCATGCCAATCTCCTATCGATGATATTGCGCCAGCAAATGATCGTCCGATTAAAATCCCAAGTAACATGCCACTCATTAATGTGCCTACAATTTTTCCACGGTTTTCTGGTTTTGCTAATGTGGCGGCAAAAGGAATGAGTACTTGGGCTACAGCTGAAAATAGTCCAGTTATTGCAGTGCCAATAATGAGCATCCATAAATTTTGCGATGAGGCACTGACTACCAGCCCGCATGTGGTTAGAATCATCAAAATGAGAATTAAATTTTTACGTTCAACTTTATCACCAAGTGGTGTTATAAAAAGCAAACCAACAGCATAACTGAATTGAGCAGCCATAATGATTGAGCCGGCATGTTCAGTCGCAATATGTAAATCATTTGTGATTGAATGTAGTAGTGGTTGCGCATAGTAGTTGCTGGCAATAGTCACGCCAATAGCAAACGCCATTAAAAATACCAACCACCCGGATAATCCTTGAGATTGCTTGCTGTGCATAAGTAGTGATTTATCGAAAAAGAAATGATGGCAAATTATATACCAAAAGTAAGCAATTTGTAGAAAGATGCACTTATTTAGTTAACTGATGTAATAATTTATAAACAGGGGTTGCCAGCCCAATTTTGGCGTTATCGGTTATCAGGCTATACCAATAACCAGTAGATTCATCTAAACATTTATTATAGCTTGATATTTTACAATGGATAGGGATGATATCCAGATGAAAATGGCTAAAGGTGTGGCGAAATGAAATGAGTTGTTTGGTTGTGGTTACTTCAATGCCTCGTTGATTTAACCAATCAGTAATTGCTTGCTCACTGGTAAATTCCGGTAAACAATACAAACCACCCCAAATACCAGCAGGTGGTCTTTTTTCCAGCCATATGTGATGATTTTGTTCGAGCAATAAAAAGTAAGCGGTTTTTTCCGGAATAGTGTTTTTAGGTTTTTTAGTCGGGTATAGTTGCCAGCTTGCTGTTTGGTAAGCAATACAATCAATATGTAGTGGACACAGTGTACATTTGGGTTTAGTACGTGTACAAACCATTGCACCTATATCCATCATAGCTTGATTGAACTTTGCTACATCTTGCTCAGGAGTTACTTGTTCGCTTAAAGACCAAAGTTTATTTTCAATAGCTTTATTACCAGGCCAACCTTCAATGGCAAAATAGCGGGTTAATACACGTTTTACATTACCATCTAAAATAGCATATTGCTGATTTTGAGCTAGTGATAATATTGCCCCAGCGGTAGAACGCCCAACCCCCGGTAATGCCACCACATCTGCAAATTGGTTAGGAAATTGTCCGTGAAATTGTTCACTAATCACTTGTGCTGCTTTATGTAAATTACGCGCACGCGCATAATAGCCAAGCCCAGTCCAAAGATGTAATACATCATCAATTGGCGCGTTAGCTAAATCATTGACAGTGGGAAATTGCTCAATAAAGCGAGTAAAGTAGGGGATAACTGTTGCAACTTGGGTTTGTTGCAACATGACTTCCGATAACCAAACATGATAAGCACTTTTTTCAATCTGCCAAGGTAGCGTTTTTCTACCATACTGTTCATACCAATTTAGTACAGCTTGTGAAAAATGTTGCATCGTCACAATGATTACATTACCGCTGAAATAGTATCACTTGGGTAACAACCTAGGACTTTAGAAAATAGGGTAATTGCCGATAACTCTTTTAATGCAGTTTGCATTTCATAAGAATTAATATTACCTTGTAAATCAATATAAAACATCTCTTCCCACGGATTACCATGAATTGGACGTGACTCAAGTTTTGTCATTACAATATTATGTTTGCGTAGTACTAATAAAGCATCAACTAATGCGCCGGCTTGCTGTCCAGTTTTCATTAAAATTGTGGTTTTAGCCGGAATTTGATCTGAAACATCAATAGGTTTACGGGCAAGGACAATAAAGCGCGTAATATTCTCTTTTTGATTGGCAAAATTATGTTCCAGAACTTGTAAACCATATAATTCACCACCGTCTTTATTCCCCATCGCTGCAACATTAGGACTATTTAATTTTGCTACGGTTTCCATTGCTGATGAAGTGCTATCGCAATAAACAATCTTCCAATGAGGGAAACTCTCTAAAAAATGACTACATTGTTGAAAAGGTTGTGGATGACTATAAACAGTATCAATTTGTTCAAGTTGGCTATTTGGAATGGCGAGTATACAGTGATCGATTGGTAACGACAGCTCACCAATGATGTGTAAATTAGTTTTTTGCAATAAATCATAGACTTCGTTAATTGAACCGGAGCTGGAATTTTCGATAGGTAAGATGCCATAATCAACAAACCCTTTTTCGACTTGTTCAAAAATATCTTTAAACGTAGCGCAACCTGATTCAATCATCTGTTCTAAGTGAGTACTGGCATAACGACGTGCAGCTGAGTGAGAATATGATCCCTTAGGTCCTAAAAAAGCAACTTTAGCAGATGCAATCGTGCCATGATTAAGTTTTTCTTGAAGGATTTTTTGTTGAAGAAGTACTGAATCTTCAATAATGATTTGATACAAACGTTTAATAAATAATTCATCAAGAGAATAATTTTTACCTTGAGCAATTAAGGTTTTTATCAGCGAACGTTCACGCTCAATATCCCGTACAGGTATGTTTGCTGCAATTTTAGTATGAATGACTTGAGTTGCAAGTTCACGTCGTTTAGCGATGATCTCTAAAAGAGATTTATCAAGTTCAGTAATTTGTTCTCGTAAAGGTAATAAGGGATTTGCAGTCATTTTTGCTTAAAATTATTAAAAAACGATGCAATATTATAGCAAGCAAAAAAATAAAGGCACTCTTAAAGTGCCTTTTTATTATAAATTTAAACTTAACAGGATAGTCAAACTTATTCTTCCTCTGGTAAGGTAGCCCCTTTAATGCTGTCAAAGGCACGACGAGATTCACCTTTATGTTGAAGTTTATTAAGCTGCTTTTCAAGTTTACCAATAAGATCATTAATTGCTGCATACATATCAATATGTTTAGCTGAGGCAACTAATGGAGTCCCTTTTGTTGCTATTGTCGCATCGATAATAAATCCATCTGGCTCTTTGGATAAAATAAAGTGAGGGTTTATTAACAGCGCTCTCCATTTATCTAATTTAGCAAATTTATCTTCAAGATAACTGCGAATTGCCGGAGTAATATCCATTTGTTTACTGGTAATACTTAAAGTCATAGTTGACCTCCTTTATAATTGTTAACGAATATTGCTAACATGATTGACATCACTGATGAATACATTGTCAAATTATTTGGATTTCGTCAATATATAATTTATAACTCATTGATTATTATATGTTTATAAGTGGATTGTGTGAGTTGTATAAATTTGAAATTTGCGTTGATTGATCGTTTTATGCAAATGATGTGCAGGTAAATTAAGCTGATTGTTTAAATGCTAAGCTGATTTTTAGCTATATTGTAAGCAGACTACGGAATGAAACTACATCTTTCACCTGTTTTATAGTATATACTATTTTCATCTTTAAGCGTTTTAAGAGTCCTTCAATGGAGATGATGTGAGTTATTTAGATAATATTAAGATTGTTTTAGTCGAAACCTCTCATACAGGTAATATGGGATCGGTTGCAAGAGCAATGAAAACCATGGGGTTATCCAACCTTTGTTTGGTAAATCCTATTATTAAACCTGATTCTCAATCCATTTCATTAGCAGCCGGCGCCAGTGATATTATTAAAAATGCCCACATGTTTTTTTCACTTGAACAAGCTATTGCTGATTGTAATTTAGTCATTGGTACTAGCGCACGTAGTCGAAGTTTACAGTGGCCGAATTTAACCCCAAAAGCGTGTGCAGATAAAATAGTTCAAGAAGCAGTTAACACCAAAGTTGCTTTGGTTTTTGGGCGCGAGCGGGTCGGTTTAACCAATGAAGAACTACAAAAATGTGATTATCACGTCAGTATTCCGGCTAATCCAGATTATAGTTCATTGAATCTAGCGATGTCTGTGCAGGTTCTTTGCTATGAAATTCGCATGTCGATGTTAAATCTTCAAAATAGTAGCGGTGAATCAACTGAAGGTACACATGTTGATTTTCCTTCTAACGCAGATACTGAACGTTTTTATGAACATTTACAACAAACGCTGTTAAACACAGGTTTTATTAACGCTAATCATCCGGGACAAATCATGGGGCGTCTACGTCGGTTATTTAGTCGGGCGCGAATTGAACAACAAGAACTGAATATCTTACGTGGCGTTTTAGCTTCAATTGATAAAAAGATAGGATAAGGATAAAAAATACCCACAAATATTGTGGGTATAGCTAATTACTGATTTTTAATGATAATCTGTTAACTTTTTTTACGCCACGTAGTGCCATTTGGACCATCTTCAAGAACAATATTCATGGCATTTAATTTGTCTCTGGCATCATCGGCTTGCGCCCAATTTTTGTTAGCTCGTGCTTCATTACGTTGTTTAATCAACGCTTCAATTAATGCCGTATCAACATCATGTTGCTCTTCACCTTGTAAAAATTTAACAGGATCTTGCTCTAACAGCCCAAGCACTGAAGATAAATAGCGTAATTCAGCCGCTAGCTCGTTGGCGAGGGACATATCATTATCTGCTTTGGCCTTATTAATCTCTCTGGCTAAATCAAAGAGTATCGAATTAGCTTCTGGTGTGTTAAAGTCGTCATTCATTGCATTACAGAATTGTCGATAATAATCACTATCAGGTGTCGTGTGAGGATGATTAGCATCTGTATCACGTAAAGCAGTATATAAACGTTCAAGAGCCATTCTGGCTTGCTTTAAATTCTCTTCACTATAATTTAATTGGCTACGATAGTGACCAGATAGCAAAAAGTAACGTACTGTTTCAGCATCATAATGCTTCAACACATCACGAATAGTGAAAAAATTATTTAATGATTTTGACATTTTCTCTTGGTCAATCATTACCATACCTGAATGCATCCAGTAGTTAACATATTGTCCGTCATGAGCGCAGGTAGATTGGGCTATTTCGTTTTCATGGTGAGGAAACATCAAATCCGATCCACCACCGTGAATATCAAAATGATGCCCCAACTGATAACTGTTCATGGCTGAACATTCAATATGCCAACCCGGTCGACCTTTGCCCCATGGTGAGTCCCAGCTAGGTTCATTGGGTTTAGACATTTTCCAAAGAACAAAGTCCATAGGATTACGTTTAACATCTACCACATCTACACGAGCTCCGGCTTGGAGTTGCTCTAAATTTTGACGCGATAAAATTCCATAATTAGGATCGCTATCAACCGCGAACATGACATCGCCATTATCAGCAATATAAGCATGATTTTTTTTGATAAGTTCTTCAACCAGTTGGATAATTTGTGGCATATGACGAGTAGCACGCGGTTCGGAATCTGGTCTTTTTATATTCAGTGCGTCGAAATCGGCATACATCTCTTGTAACATTCGTTCAGTTAACTGATCACACGTTTCACCATTTTCAAGCGCACGTTTAATAATTTTGTCATCTACATCGGTAATATTTCGAACATAAGTTAAATCATAACCTAAAAAACGTAAGTAACGGGTAACGACATCGAAGGCGACAAAAGTCCGTCCATGGCCAATATGACAAAGATCATAAATAGTTACCCCACACACATACATTCCGACTTTATTGGGCGAAATTGGTTTAAAGAGTTCTTTTTCTCGAGTGAGGGTGTTATAGATCTTAAGCATAAAATATCCTAATGATAAATTGACTGATAGACGGAATCAAAACTGGTGGCAATATAACAAAAAATGGTTATATACTCAATCAACTTGCAAGTATAGACAATGACAACTTGTAACAGATCGTTAAATTTAAGCCACTTGAAAGATTAATTGCTACAAAATGAGTTTAGTTACTTAAAAAAATCATATTTCAAGTGAAGTTATGCAACTTCCGTCGACACTTGTCGACGGAAGCTGTAGAGGACATAATAATTTAACTTATTTTTCAAAAATATTGTGATGTAAAAGCTTAATAATGGCATCGGCATCACTGTTTTTTACTAAAAAGCAGGCGTTGTGCGAGCTTGCGCCGTAGCAGCAAAGTCTTATACAAAATTCATCTAAAGCACCAAAGACATCTTTAGCTACACCTTTAGTCGTCGTTAAGTTATTGCCAATAATCGCAACTAAAGCAAGATCTTCTTGCACTTCTACATGACAAACTTTAGAAAGTTCATCAAAAAGTGCTTTAGTTAATAAACTACTACCATTGGTATTGGTGCCGGTGGTATCGATAGTAAGTGCGATGCTGACTTCAGAGGTGGTAACTAAATCGACAGAAATATTATGTTCAGCCAGTATAGTAAACACGTTAGCTAAAAAACCTTGTGCATAGAGCATATTTAAACTGGTTAAGGTCAATAAAGTTTGTTTACGTCGTAGTGTTAATGCTCTAAATGCAGGTAATTCAGAAGTAATACTATTGGTATTATAAACAATAGTTCCTCCAGCTTGTGGCGCTTTACTTGAACCAACAAAAACCGGAATATTGCTTCGCACAGCAGGAACAAGCGTTGCCGGATGTAAAACTTTAGCGCCAAAAGTGGCCATTTCGGCTGCTTCAGCAAAAGAGATCTCATCAATGCGTTTAGCCGCTGGTGTAATGCGTGGATCAGTAGTATAGATACCAGCAACATCAGTCCAGATATCAATCTGATCTGCATTTAACGCTTCACCAAGTAAAGCGGCAGTATAATCGCTGCCACCACGACCTAATGTAGTGGTTTTACCTGTGCTTTCACTGCCAATAAAACCTTGAGTCACAATAAGTTGTTTATTATTTAATGATTTAAGATGTGCGCAACAAAGTTGTTTAATTTCTTCAATTTTAGGTATCGCTTTACCAAAAGTATCATCGGTTCGCATCACTTTACGAACATCAAACCAAATGGCATTTTTCTGTTTTTCTTTTAAAATTTCGACAAAAAGTTTTGACGACATTATTTCGCCATGACTAACCAGTTCATCAGTTAATGCAGGTGAAGTAGCAAGGCTTGCTGCTTCAGAGAGTGAGGCGATATTCGCAATAATTTGATCGAGATCAGCTCGTAGTTGTGGATTTTCAGGTAGTTGTTCTAGAATGTTATATTGAATTGCTTGAATTTTAGCAATATGTTGCGCGCGAACATCAGCATTACGCCCTTCAGCTAAAGCGACAAGTAGATTGGTAACCCCTGCAGAAGCTGATAAGACAACAACTTTGACATTAGGGTTAGCGATAACAATATTTGCACTATTAACCATTGCTGAATAATCAGCAACACTAGTACCACCAAATTTAGCAATTACAAATGATGTTTCCATGGATTCCTCATATTAAAAATTCTTATTTTTAACAGAGATAGAGCGAGAGGAATGTTCAATTTACAGTCAAAAAAGTACAAACCGTGAAGCGCTCCACCTGTTAGGGTGACAACCCAAGGGATTCAGCCCTTGCAGTCGATTTGATTGCGTTCTGGATGACAATCAAACCTCGGCATTACATCCCCTTAAACATTTTTTAACGGTTCCAGACCCTAAAATGATCTACCTGAGTAATGCGCCTCTTCTTTTTTGTAAACAAGATTACAAAATCATTGTTCAATAAGATTAACGATTCTAATAATTGTGTCAATAGGTTAGGTACTAAAAATTTATTTTTTTATCAGCGTATTTTATTAGAAAAATTTATAATTCACGTTCAAATAAATCAATAATGGCTTGATACAACTTTTTCACGGTGTACTCTTTTGTTGGTGTACTAAATATCGTATCATCGCCCGCAATTGAGCCTAAAATACCTTCTGTTTTACCAATTGAATCAAGTAATCTGGCAATTAATTGTGCCGCACCAGGACTGGTGCGAATGACCACCATTGAGCTATTGTAATCAATATCTAAAACTAAATTTTTTAATGGACTACTGGTTGTCGGTACACTCATTTCCGCAGGCAAACAATATACCATTTCTGATTTTGCATTACGGGTACGAACTGCGCCAAATTTTGTTAACATTCTTGAAACCTTAGATTGGTTAATGTTATCAAAACCTTGTTCTTGTAGCGCTTGAACGATACCTATTTGTGAACTGAACTTTTCTTGTAAAAGCATATCTTTAAAAGTTTTAGTGAGTTCATCTTGTTTCATAATATTCCTTGGCGGTGTAGTTTATAACGCGATTGCACAGTAACATTTACCTATCTACCAATGCGAACTTAATGGTATCAGTTATTGGCAATATTCAAATTTAGATAATCGATTATTAGCTGAGATTTCGGTAATTGGTTAATTATCACTTTTATTTAAAAAAACAGAGTAAAATTGTTTTTTACTCTGCAACAATCCCATTTAGGTACATAATTATGCATGAATTTTGCATAAAATTAAAGGTTTGATTTGATCGCATTTTTAGGTCGAAACGATTTTACCACTTGTTCATGTGTTTCGATGTAAGGTCCGTCTATTAATTGAATACAATAAGGAATACTTGCAAAAATACCACAAACAAGGACATTACCTTGATCATCTTTTACACCTTCAAGTGTTTCTTTAATCGATTTAGGTTGTCCGGGTAAATTTAAAATAAGGCTTTTTTTGCGAATCACACCCACTTGCCTTGATAAGATAGCCGTAGGTACAAAGTGTAGGCTAATTTGACGCATTTGTTCACCAAATCCCGGCATAACACGATCAGCAATAGCGACTGTTGCATCTGGTGTAACATCTCGAGGAGCGGGACCTGTTCCGCCTGTGGTTAAAATTAAATCACAGTGTAAATCATCAACCAATTCACATAATGTTGTTTCAATGACAGTTTGTTCATCAGGAATGACTCGATTTTCAGTTACAAAAGGTGTTTTCAAAGCGGTTTGTAACCATGCCATTAATGCGGGGATCCCTTTATCTTCGTAAACACCTTTTGATGCTCTATCGGAAACAGAGACTAAACCAATTTTAAACATATTACTAATTCCTTAAGTTTTTATGGGATGTTGATGAATTAAGCATATAATGATCTACACTTAAATTCAAAACATTGTGCCTACAACATTTTTCGTTAATGGTAGCAATGAAATTCACTCTGACATTAATTAAATATGATTTTTCTCACGCTAATCAAAATATAACGAGGGCAGAAAAATCTTTACAATCACAAATTATATTGTCAACATTGCAACTTTTAAACAAAATCTCATATTGTTTTGAAAACATTTTATTTATTTAGGATATATTACTCATGTCATCTATTCCTGCACTTGAGTTAGTGGCACTCAAAAAAACTTATAAAAATGGTGTAGAAGCCTTAAAAGGTATTAATCTGACGGTTCAGTCTGGTGATTTTTATGCACTACTTGGCCCCAATGGAGCAGGTAAATCCACAACAATTGGTATTATCAGTTCGTTAGTTATAAAAACATCCGGGCAAGTTAAAATTTTTGGTTATGATCTCGATACTGATGTGGTTAATGCTAAAAGACAAGTAGGTATTGTTCCACAGGAATTCAATTTTAATCCGTTCGAAAAAGTCATACAAATTGTGGCCAATCAAGGTGGTTATTATGGATTACCTCGTAAGTTAGCCTTAGAACGAGCTGAAAAATATCTAAAAATTTTGGAGTTATGGGATAAGCGTGATAGTCGGGCATTGATGTTATCAGGTGGTATGAAAAGGCGATTAATGATCGCAAGAGCGCTAGTTCATGAACCTAAATTATTGATTCTTGATGAACCCACCGCTGGCGTTGATATCGAGCTTCGTCGATCAATGTGGGATTTTTTGCGTCAAATTAATCAACAAGGTATAACCATTATTCTCACTACCCATTATTTAGAAGAAGCTGAAATGCTTTGCCGCCATATTGGTATTATTCAGCACGGTGAATTAATCACTAATTCGTCAATGCGGGATCTGCTGGCTAACAGTCAGTCAGAAATAATTATTATTGATTATTTGCCGACGTCTAAACCCATTGCCTTAAACGGGTATTGTTTTTCAGAAGTTGAATCCGGAATATTAGAAGTAACAATAGATAAACAACATGGTTTGAATTATCTATTTGAACAATTAAATCAACAACAAGTTAAAGTGATTAGTATGCGAAATAAAGCGAATCGTTTAGAAGAGTTGTTTGTAAATCTTTTACATGATGAAGAGCAAAAAAAAGGGGAATTTAATGAATAAATTATACTGGATAGCCTTAAAAAGTATTTGGCGTAAAGAGATAACGCGATTTTTGAGGACTTGGATCCAAACATTGATTCCCCCAATTATAACGATGTCACTCTATTTTATTATCTTTGGTAATTTAATTGGTTCTCGTGTAGGTAATATGGGGGGTGTAAGTTACATGGCATTTATTGTGCCGGGACTTATTATGATGACAGTGATCACTAGCTCTTATACTAATGTTTGTTTTTCATTTTTTAATGCAAAGTTTCAACGTAATATTGAGGAGCTACTGGTTGCGCCTGTCCCTACCCATATTATTATTTGGGGATATGTTGGTGGCGGTGTTGTGCGCGGTATTTTAACTGGTTTTTTGGTTACAATTGTATCGTTAGTTTTTATTCGTTTTGAAATTTACAACGGTTTTTTTGTTATCTGTACTCTGTTGTTAACCTCAATTCTGTTTTCTCTTGCAGGCTTATTCAATGCTGTTTTTGCCAAGAGTTATGATGATATTAGTATCGTACCAACTTTTGTATTAACGCCATTAACTTATTTGGGTGGCGTATTTTATTCAATCACTTTATTACCTATCTTTTGGCAGTGGGTCTCTAAAATTAATCCGATTGTGTATATGATTAATGGTTTCCGGTATGGATTTTTGGGCATTAGTGATGTGTCATTATGGATCACATTTTCGATGCTGATTTTATTTGTCACCGTGCTGTATGTATTGGTTTGGCGAATTATTGAAAGTGGGCGAGGGTTACGAAATTAGATTAAATGGAAGATTACCGCTGGTGATTATCATCAGCGGTAGATTCAAGTTATTGTTTTGCACCAGCAACAGCTTCTTTTGCCATTTCTGTAATTTTAGCGAAATCACCTTTAGCAATAGCATCAGTTGGAATAAACCAAGTTCCGCCAACACAAAGTACATTTTTAAGTGCTAAATAGTCGCGATAATTCTTCAGATTTACGCCACCAGTAGGGCAGAATTTCATTGATCCGCATGGACCGGCAAAAGCTTTTAATGTCGCAACACCACCGTTAATTTCAGCCGGGAAGAATTTTAATGCGGTTAAACCATATTCTTGAGCGGTTAATAATTCAGAGATAGTTGCAATACCAGGGATAACAGGTACTGGTCCTTCAACTGCTGCTTTTAAAATAGCATCAGTAATGCCCGGAGTGATGATAAATTCTACACCAGCTTCAGTGACTTGCTTTAGTTGTTCAACACTTGTAACTGTACCTGCACCAACAACAGCTTCAGGTACTTCTTTGATGATTTTCTTTATTGCATCCAGTGCGCACGCTGTTCTTAATGTGACTTCTAATACTTTCACACCACCAGCAATAAGTGCTTTGGCAAGTGGAACTGCGTCTTCTAAACGCTCAATAACAATTACAGGAACCACAGGCCCCATTGTTAAGATTTCTTCAGCGCTTCTTTTCCAGTTTTTCATTTGTACTCTACCTATAGATAATTGACAATTAATTCCTTTAATCATCCCTGACAGAACAGGGAGCTACTCTATTCAAAAATACCCAATTTTTTTTCTAAATAATGAATGTTGGTTCCACCTTTTTGGAAACTCTTATCATTCATGATTTCAATATGTAGATCAATATTGGTTTTGATGCCATCAATAACCAGTTCAGCTAACGCATTTTTCATGCGTGCAATTGCAACTTTACGCGTTTCACCATAAGCAATTAACTTACCAATCATTGAATCATAATAAGGTGGTACTGTGTAACCTGCATAAATATGAGACTCCCAACGTATGCCGAAGCCACCCGGTGCATGAAAACGCGTAATTTTTCCAGGTGAAGGCATAAATGTTTTTGGATCTTCTGCATTAATTCGGCACTCAATTGCGTGGCCATGGATGTGAATATCACTTTGTTTTATCGATAATGGTTTACCAGCTGCAATCAGGATCTGTTCTCTAATGAGATCAACACCAGTTATCATTTCTGTAACAGGATGTTCTACCTGAATACGTGTATTCATTTCAATGAAATAAAACTCACCATTTTCAAATAAAAATTCAAAAGTTCCTGCACCACGATAACCAATCTCAATACAAGCATTCACACAACGCTCACCGATAAATTGTCGCATTTTAGCCGTAATACCCACAGCAGGTGCTTCTTCTACCACTTTTTGATGACGTCGTTGCATTGAGCAATCACGTTCACCTAAATAAACGGCATGTCCTTGTCCATCTGAAAGAACTTGTATTTCAATATGACGCGGGTTTTCAAGGAATTTTTCCATATAAACCATGTCATTATTAAAAGCGGTTTTAGCTTCTAATTTGGTCATCTTAATAGATTGTTCAAGATCTTTCTCATCACGAACAATGCGCATACCACGACCACCACCGCCACCAGAAGCTTTAATAATAACCGGATAACCAATTTCTTTAGCTATTTGTTTATTCGTATCCATGTTAGAGCCTAGTGGACCATCTGAACCCGGTACACAAGGTACGCCAGCTTTTTTCATTGCATGAATCGCTGAAACTTTATCACCCATTAAGCGAATAGTATCTGGTTTTGGACCAATGAATACAAAGCCGGAACGTTCAACTTGTTCTGCAAAATCTGCATTTTCAGATAAAAATCCGTATCCTGGGTGGATAGCTGCCGCGCCAGTTACTTCGGCGGCGGAAATTAAAGCTGGAATATTAAGGTAACTTTTTGCAGAAGCTGGAGGACCAATGCAGACGGTTTCATCTGCAAGTAATACATGTTTTAAATCTTTATCTGCCGAAGAGTGAACAGCGACAGTTTTAATTCCAAGTTCTTTACATGCTCGCAATATACGTAGAGCTATTTCTCCACGATTTGCAATAAGAATTTTATCAAGCATATCCAATCTCTTAATCGTATAAATCAATAAATAAATTCAGATTATTCAATAATGAATAGTGGCTGATCAAATTCGACTGGTTGGCCGTTTTCAACCAAAATAGCTTGTATTGTGCCAGCCTTTTCTGATTCGATTTGGTTCATCATTTTCATTGCTTCAACAATGCAAAGTACATCACCCACATTAACTTTTTGACCTACTTCAACAAAAGCTTTTGATTCAGGGCTTGGTGTACGATAAAAAGTTCCTACCATTGGTGATTTTATAGTTGTGCCAGTTGTAGCAAGTGGTTCAGCTTCACTGACAACTTCAGTTGGCGTGGTAGGTGTAACAACAACTGGAGCTGATTGAGGAATTTGAATGTTTTGTATTGGCGCCGAATAGTTTGTTGTAGAGACGGAACGACTAATTCGTACCGATTCCTCTCCTTCAGAAATTTCAAGCTCTGAAATACCTGATTCTTCAACTAATTCAATTAATTTTTTAATTTTGCGTATATCCATGAATTACACCGTGTTTGTTTGATATAAGTACAATTATTGTAATGCATCCTTTATATCTTAATAGTGTTGCTTAAAAACACTATAATTAAGATAATAAGGCGGTAACTTAACATTAACGCGGAAGGATACACTGTAAAACATAATTTGTCATTATATATCTCCTTTATACTCGGTTGCTATACTATTTTCTAGGTATTATTTTATAATTGCGATACAATATTGCACACAATTATTATTAAAGCAGACTATGGTATAAAAAAAGCTAAATAGAATATTATTTTACGTAAATTAAAGTTAAAAATATTTTTTTATTCTATATTTTGCTTCAAAATAGTCAAACACACTTAAACAAGATTATTTCTAGGAAGAGTTTTTATTATGTTCAAAAAAGTTCGCGGCTTGTTTTCAAATGATTTATCTATCGATTTGGGTACAGCTAATACGCTTATTTATGTAAAAGGACAAGGCATTGTCCTCAATGAACCTTCTGTTGTAGCCATTAGGCAAGATCGCACAGGTACACCTAAAAGCGTCGCTGCTGTAGGTCATGCTGCGAAACAAATGTTAGGGCGAACTCCTGGCAATATTGCAGCAATCAGACCGATGAAAGATGGTGTTATTGCTGACTTCTCTGTAACTGAAAAAATGTTACAGTATTTTATTCGTCAAGTGCATAGTCATAGCTTTTTAAGACCAAGTCCTCGTGTACTTGTTTGTGTTCCAGTCGGTGCAACACAAGTTGAACGTCGAGCTATTCGCGAATCAGCTTTAGGTGCAGGAGCCAGAGAAGTTTATTTAATTGAAGAACCAATGGCAGCTGCAATCGGCGCTGATTTACCCGTCTCAGCACCTACCGGATCAATGGTTGTTGATATTGGTGGTGGTACCACTGAAGTCGCTGTTATTTCCCTAAATGGTGTAGTTTATTCAGCCTCTGCTCGTATTGGTGGTGACCGATTTGATGAAGCTATCATTAATTATGTTCGTCGTAATTATGGTGCTTTAATTGGTGAAGCAACAGCTGAGCGGATTAAACATGTAATTGGTAGTGCTTATCCGGGAGATGAAGTGCTAGAAATAGAAGTTCGTGGACGAAACTTAGCTGAAGGTGTACCGCGTAGTTTTACTTTGAATTCTAATGAGATTCTAGAAGCACTACAAGAACCACTAAGTGGAATTGTAAGTGCTGTTAAAGTTGCGTTAGAGCAGTGTCCTCCTGAGCTTGCTTCTGATATTTCAGAACATGGTATGGTACTAACGGGTGGTGGTGCTTTATTACGTAATATAGACAAATTATTATCCGCTGAAACAGGTATTTACGTTGTTGTTGCAGAAGATCCTCTCACTTGCGTTGCCAGAGGTGGCGGTAAAGCGCTCGATATGGTTGATATGCATGGTGGTGATCTGTTTAGTGAAGAATAACGATTGTCCTTGTTGTTGCCTTATTTCAAATTAATGAAAGACAGGTAATTAAACATTTCATTTCTCTTCCGCCGATATTGTCGGCGGAATCGTATCTTCATATAAATATAGGGTTTGAGTATATAACAGGTAAGTACTGAACAATGAAATTACTTTTTTCTAAACGTTCTCCACTGAGTGTACAATTATTTATTTCGTTGCTGTTAGCCTTGATTTTGATTGTATTAGACATCAATTATCGTCCGTTCAAAGAGATTCGTTATTACCTTGATACAATAGTCTCACCTCTTTACCTCATTTCTAATGCACCAGAAGCGACTTTAGAACAATTTCATGAGATGTCTAAAACAAGAGAAGATCTGATCAATGAAAATGCTAAATTAAATGAAACCTTATTGCAGAAAAAGACCGATCTTTTGTTATTAGAACATTTAAGACATGAAAATAATAGGTTAAGAGAATTACTTGGATCGCCATTAAGGCATGATGAACACAAAATGGCAGCCCAAGTTTTATTAGCTGATACAGATCCTTATGTTTACCAAATTGTTCTAAACAAAGGTAAAAGCGACGGTGTTTATATCGGGCAACCAGTGGTTGATGAGAAAGGTATTGTCGGACAGATTTATGAAACGGCACAAACGACAAGCCGGGCAATTTTAGTTTGTGATTATCAACATGCCATACCGGTACAAGTACTTAGAAATGATATATCGATGGTAGCTGTTGGAAATGGTTGTAGCAATGATTTAACGCTTGATTTTTTACCTAACAATGTTGATATAAAAGTTGGTGATGTACTTGTAACCTCAGGGCTTGATGGTCGTTTTCCTGAAGGGTATCCGGTAGCGGTTGTTAGTTCGGTTAAACTTGATATTAGTGATTCAACCCCCATTATTTCTGCAACGCCAACAGCGGATTTAAAACGATTACGCTATTTATTATTACTATGGGGAGATCAAGGAGTAAAACATGAGGGGTCGTAATCGTATAGTGATTATTTGGTTAACACTAATAATAGGTTTGTGTTTGCAAATAATACCATGGCCAGCAGCCTATTATATGTTAAAACCACATTGGCTAATGTTAATACTTGCTTATTGGTTAATTGCTTTACCTCATCGTGTTGGAATGGGGACCGCATTTATTTTTGGTATATGCTTGGATCTTTGTTCGGGTACTGTACTTGGGGTTCATGCTTTTATTTTTTCAATTATTGCTTATTTATTGCTTTTCAAATTTCAATTGATCCGCAATTTAGCATTATGGCAACAGTCCTTTATCTTATTTGGTGTTTCTGTTTGCTATAATTTGCTGATTTTTGCATTTCAAGTAAGTATTTACCACACAATAACTATCTCACAAGCTATGTTATTGTCTAGTTGTATTGATGGCTTTTTATGGACATGGATGTATCTACTATTGCGACAAATAAGACGGAGCTTTGCAATCAATTAAAAAGGGACACACGTTATGTCTGTTGAATTATTAATGAATGTGACACCATCTGAAACACGGGTAGCTTATATTGAAGATGGTGTATTACAAGAGATACATGTTGATCGCGAATCGCGACGTGGCATTGTCGGTAATATTTATAAAGGTAAAATTATCCGTATTTTACCGGGTATGCAAGCTGCTTTTGTTGATATCGGGCTTGATAAAGCAGCTTTTTTACACGCCTCAGATATTATGCCACACACTGAATGTGTATCAGATACTGAGCAAGAACAGTTTCAAGTTAAAGATATTTCTGAGCTTGTCCGTCAAGGTCAAGACTTAATGGTACAAGTGGTAAAAGATCCGCTAGGGACTAAAGGTGCTAGACTAACAACTGATATCACATTACCGTCGCGCTATTTAGTGTTAATGCCTGGACCAAATTCTGCTCATGTGGCAACCTCACAACGTATCGAAAGTGAAGAAGAGCGCGAAAGACTTAAACAGATTGTTGAGCAGTATGTAACTGAAGAGGGTGGGTTCATTGTAAGAACCGCTGCCGAAGGGGCGTCTGCTCATGAATTAGAACAAGATGCTAATTTTTTGAAACGACTTTGGGCTAAAATCCAAGAACGCATGGCTCGCCCAGTAAGTAAAAATTTAGTCTATGGGGAGTTAGAATTATCGCAACGAGTACTGCGTGATTTTGTGGGTGATCCTATAGAACGCATATTAGTCGATTCAAAACTCACTTATGATCTTTTATTAGAGTTTACTCAAGAGTTCATGCCAGAGGTTACCAGCAAATTATCACATTATCGTGGTAATATTCCAATTTTTGATCTGTATGATACCGAAAATGAGATCCAACGCGCTCTTGAACGTAAAGTTAAATTGAAATCTGGTGGCTATTTAATTATTGACCAAACCGAGGCGATGACGACAATTGATATTAATACCGGCGCGTTCGTTGGTCATCGGAATTTAGAAGAAACAATATTTAATACCAATATTGAAGCCACAATTGCTATTGCAAGACAATTGCGATTGCGCAATTTAGGTGGCATCATCATTATTGATTTTATTGATATGCAAGAAGACATACATCGTGAACGTGTACTTCAATCGTTACAAGATTTTCTTTTAAAAGATAGGGCAAGAACAACGGTTAATTCGTTTTCTGTGTTAGGCTTAGTTGAAATGACACGTAAACGAACACGTGAAAGTATTGGGCATATTCTTTGCCAAGAATGTCCTGCATGCAAAGGTCGTGGTATTGTTAAATCGGTTGAAACTATTTGTAACGAAATTTTACGTGAAATCGTCCGAGTTTATAAAGCTCATCATTCCGAATACTTTTTGGTCTATGCGTCTGCAGCAGTTGCTAACGCCTTAACCAATGATGAATCACATGCACTTGCTGAAGTTGAAGTGTTTGTTGGTAAACGTGTTGAAGTAAAAGTAGAGCCTCTCTACATACAAGAACAGTATGATGTTGTACTAATGTAAAAGAAGTATATTTTGTTAAAATGTTTCAGGTTAAGTATATGTTTTAGTATAAAATGAAAGTAAATTAAAATAACAATTCAATGCTAACAGTTTATAATGAAACAATATCTTTAAAAAATTAGAAAAAGACAGGGAATTTATGATATTAACCGAAGTGAGTGAACGACTCTTGCAACCTAATAACCTCGATCAACACGATCTCTCTCGACTATTGGATATGTTAGGTTCAAGACAGATTGATTTTGGTGATTTGTATTTCTTATCTGGATATTATGAAAGTTGGTCGTTAGAAGATAGCATTATCAAAAATGCATCATTTCACCGAGATCAAGGGGTTGGCGTTCGAGCTGTTGTAGGTGAAAAAACGGGTTTTGCTTACACTGATCAACTTAACCTAACGCGATTAGAGCAGAGTGTATTGGCGGCTAATTCAATTACTAAACAACAAACACCAATTAGCATAACCCCATTTAAAACAGAGCAAGTTATTGCAAAATATCAATCTATTAATCCTATTAACTGT
This sequence comes from Gilliamella sp. wkB108, assembly GCF_001690195.1. Classification (GTDB taxonomy): domain Bacteria; phylum Pseudomonadota; class Gammaproteobacteria; order Enterobacterales; family Orbaceae; genus Gilliamella; species Gilliamella apicola_L. The sequence goes on from NZ_LZGM01000015.1 coordinate 149,018, forward strand.
TTTTCTCAAGAACAAAAAATTGCTATATTACAAAGAGTCGACAAATTAGCTAGATCGCTAGATCCTCGCGTTATCGAAGTTTCTGCTAGTTTAATTGGTAGTTATGAAGATATATTAATTGCTGCAACTGACGGCACATTATGCGCTGATATTCGACCATTAGTCCGCTTATCTATCTCAGTACTAGTTGAAAAAGACGGTAAACGCGAACGTGGAAGTAGTGGAGGCGGTGGACGCTTTGGCTATGAATACTTTTTAACAACGGATGCAAAAACTGGCGAAACTTACACAGATAGCTATACGCGTGAAGCAGTTCGTTCAGCATTAGTGTCACTATCAGCTAAAGCGGCGCCGGCAGGAAAAATGCCGGTTATATTGGGTGCTGGATGGCCTGGCGTATTATTGCATGAAGCAGTAGGGCATGGGTTAGAAGGTGATTTTAATCGAAAAAATAGTTCTGTTTTTTCAGGAAAAATTGGTCAGCAAGTGACATCTGAACTCTGTACTATTGTTGATGATGGGACTATTGAAAATCGTCGTGGTTCAATTTCAATTGATGATGAAGGGGTGCCAAGTCAAAAGACAGTACTGATTGAAAATGGTATTTTAAAAGGCTATATGTTTGATAAACAAAATGCCAAATTAATGGGAACTAGCTCAACAGGCAATGGTCGACGCGAAGGATATGCTTATCTACCTATGCCTAGGATGACTAATACCTATATGTTAGCAGGACAATCAACATTTGATGAAATTATCAGTAGTGTTGATTATGGTATTTATGCGTCAAATTTCGCTGGCGGACAAGTTGATATTACTTCTGGTAAATTTGTTTTTTCAACATCAGAAGCCTATTTAATTGAAAAAGGTAAAATAACCACGCCGGTAAAAGGTGCGACCTTAATTGGTTCCGGTATTGAAACCATGCAAGAAATATCCATGGTAGGGAATGATTTAGCGCTAGATTCAGGGGTTGGTGTTTGTGGTAAAGCGGGACAAAGCGTTCCTGTCGGTGTTGGGCAACCAACTTTAAAAGTGAATAATCTTACAGTTGGTGGTACTATTAGCCACTGATAAATATATCATCAATGGGATTTTAAAATAAATGGAAACAATACTTACAATTTATCATGCTTTTCTCGGAATGAATTTGAGTGTTTTAAAAGATCCTAGCATATTATGGATCCTTTATATTATGCTATTTATTATTCTTTTATTAGAAAATGGTGTATTGCCTGCTGCATTTTTACCTGGTGATAGTCTACTATTTTTAACTGGTGTATTTATCAGTGAAGATGTATTTCATTTTGGATTAATCAACCTCGTATTAATTGCAGGTGCTGCTATTGGTACTTGGTTAGGCTATATACAAGGGTTATGGCTTGGTAACACAAAAATGGTACAGGGGTGGCTAGCTCATTTACCTGCTAGATATCATGATAAAGCAAAGATACTTTTCCATAAATATGGCTTACAAGCACTGTTTATTGGTCGTTTTATCGCTTTTGTTCGAACCCTACTGCCAATAATGGCTGGATTATCTGGCTTACATAGCAAACGTTTTCATATTTTTAACTGGATCAGTGCCACACTCTGGATCTTTTTTATTACCGGATTAGGTTATCTTTTTGGTCTATCTCCTCTATTTAAGGCTTATAAAGAACAATTCATGCTGATCCTTATGTTAATTCCGGTCATTTTAATCGGTATCGGTATTGTTGCTTCTTTAATATTAGTCATAAAACGTGCAATTAATAAAAAGAAGAAAAGCGCTAATCTCAGTAAAAAAGCCTCATCGAATGAATAGAGCTAATCAATAAAAATTTGGCGCCAAATGGCGCCATTTTTATAATTAGGTGAAATTAACCGATAAGCCGGGTTCTGTCGTGGACAATCATTCCTCTAGGCTAACACTCACGCATTAGCTCAAGCAGTCTACCCGGATCCAACGCGGGCCACGCCAATAGATCCCTATTTGACCTTGCTCCGAGTGGAGTTTACCGTGCCACAACTGTTACCAATTGCGCGGTGCGCTCTTACCGCACCCTTTCACCCTTACCTGATCTTATAAAATAAGCCATCGGCGGTATACTTTCTGTTGCACTAGTCGTAAATTTTAGCTCGCGCCAAAACTCCCCAGGCGTTACCTGGCACTCTGCCCTATGGAGCCCGGACTTTCCTCCCCTCTGTTTGTCTCCCATAAAAAAGGACAACAACAAAGCAGCGATTGTCTGGTCAATTTCGGCAACGAGTATAACGTAATGAGCTTTTTTGTCCAGAATTAGATCTTCATTAAAAAATGTATGACCAACACTTAAACAAATTCAATTTTTAGAAAGGTAGTTATAGCGATACACCACGAGGGGATGATCAGAATTCGAACTTTAAGGTAAAGCCGTGATTTAGCCAGAAGAGAAAATAACAGCTGCTGATTTCAAGACAACAGAGTGATTAAAATAATCAAACAACCACTGAAAATGAACTTTTACTAAAGAAGAGTTACGGTGAAAATATCGATATTCAAACTCACTAAATAATAGACCAACTTTTTTATGCTTTAAGTTATAGTGCATTATTTAAATGCACTATTTCAATCAGAATAACAACGTTTTACCATTTCTTTTGTTTACGATTTTCATCATAATTAAACCAAATCACCGTACCTTTTGTAATTAATACATCAAGCGTCCCTTCTATAATATCATATTGAGTTTCACCGATTAACGGATGACTTGTTGAACTTTTCTTCGTATATTTATATGTCCACTGTGCTTCATTACTATTAATCACTTTTTTGGAAGTTGGTTCTCCAAATAGTGATAATATTTGAGCTTCAGTGGTTGAACCTTCTACGATATTATCGATTTTTTCTTTATTTAGCGGTGTACCTTGTTCAACCAAATTTTTTTGAGCGCAAGCGGTTAATATTATTACGGTACATAATGCGAATAATAATTTAGTGATGTTTTTCATTGAATTACTGCCTACTAATATTGCCAAAAATAATATATCAATAATAGCATATGCTGATTAACGTTCAAGATAAACGTAAACAGAAGATAAACTAACTCAAGTCACAGTATCATTATCAATTTGTGTAATATTGAAAAAGGGGAATTTAAACTACTTAAATAAAAAATATGGAAACATTAGTTTCCTTGTGTTTCCATTTAATTTCTAGGCGGGGTTTTATAAAGTTTTCTTACAAACAAGTAATAATTAAAATTAACCTTTATATTTTCGTATTACACGTTTAATAGGTTGATTGGTTACTGAATCAATATAACGGCTAGGCCAAATTTCAGATGGTTCAACATTCAATGCACTAGCAATAATTGCTTCACCTTTAGTCCATGGTCTAACTAATGCATTACTAAGAGTTGATGAGCTCAGACCTGATTGGCGAGATAATTTAGAAAGTGATGTACCTTTCTTTTTTAGCGCTGCAATAATATCTGCTTGATGCCAGTCATTAGATTTTATTTCCATTTTTTATTCCTTCTTAGTTTATAACCTTGTACATCTATGTTATGCTTTTTCGTTATTGAAACAAGTAAGTCGTTTAATTTAGTTTTCTAACTAATTTCGATATGTTTCTTTTTTATTGTATCAAAGTTTCTTTAATTTCTATAATTTTTTCTGGTTATTTAAGAGTAGGATAATTAAAATGAAAGAATGGTTCTCATCAAAAGAGCTATTAAGTATTGCAGGGATGCCTTCTACTACGCAAGGCGTGAACAGAAAAGCAAGAGTTGAAAATTGGTCTTCACGCAAAAGAAATGGTGTACGTGGTAAAGCTCTTGAATATCATATTGATAGTTTACCTGTGGAAGTTAAAAAAGCACTATATCTAGAAGAAGAAAGTGCAACTTATGTTGTTTCACCAATAGAACCGTTACAACTCTGGATGACAGCATTTGAACAGTTAACTACTGAAGAACAATCGATAGTTGCATCATGGTTAATGCGTAACGGAATTAAAGATTTTATTACTTTTATTGATAAACATAAAAAAGATAATTAGTGTTATTGTATAAGCTGCGATATACTTTAACGCTATTAAAATTTTGTTGCTACGGAAGAACGAATGGAAAGTCAGTACCAATTAACAAATAGTAAAGAAATTATTGCTTATTTAGTTCAACAATTCCCAAACTGTTTTACTCTTGAAGGGGAAGCCAAACCGTTAAAGATTGGTATTTTTCAAGATATTTTATCTCGTTTAGAAAATAGTGAAGTATTAAGTAAAACTAAACTTCGAGTCGCTTTACGTGCTTATACGATGAGTTGGCGTTATCTATATAGTATAAAAGAAGGATCTCATCGTGTTGATCTGGATGGGAACCCTAATGAAGTAATTAGTAAAGAGCAAATGGAATATGCTCAACAACAGCTTAAACAAAGTAAGGAAAAGGCGAAAGAGCGCTCTAAAGAACGAGCAAAAGAGCGACATAAAAAAACACGCCCGCCATTTAAAAAAGCACGAACTTTACAAATTGGCGACTTCATTAAAGTAAAACTAGGCAATAAATTGTTAAAAGTACAAATTATCAACATTGAAAAAGAACACATAAAAGTAAAAGTTGGCTCCGGTATGGAATTAACTGTTAAACCTGAGCATATCATTACTAAATAGAGGGTTTGAATGAATAAATTACTGAAAGGTATTATTAGATTAAGCCTTGTATTGTGTATTATTAGTCAAAGCGCTCAAGCAAAAGAGTCTGTTAAAGAAACATTACCAGTATTAAAACAAGATGAAGTTCATCAAGTTGTTGCTAGACGTGTAACTAATTATTTTACGCAATCACATTACCGCAATTTTGCATTAGATGGCGCATTCTCTGCTAAAATCTTTGATCGTTATTTTAAATTACTCGACGGTAACAAAAGTTTATTTATCCAGAGTGATGTTGATAAGTTTCGTGATCGGCAAGAGTTATTAGGTCAAGAGTTATTCGATGGTAACCTAAGAACAGCATATGATATCTACAACCTTTCATTGCAAAAACGATACGATCGTTATAAGTACGCGCTAGCAATACTACAGCGCCCAATGGATTTTTCAGCTAATGATGAAATCGATTTTAAACGTGATGACATTGCGTGGCCGACAACAGAAAAAGAGCTTGATGAATATTGGGATAAACGTGTCAAATACGATGAACTTAGTTTAGCGCTATCAGGAAAAAATGAAACAGAGATTCGAGAAGCACTAACTAAACGTTATAATCGTGTTTTGAAAACATTGATACAATCCAATAACGAAGATGCTTTTCAAATTTTCATGAATGCTTTTGCTCGTGAAATTGATCCTCACACCAGTTATTTAGCTCCACGTAAAAAACGTGATTTTGATTCTGAAATGAGCTTATCATTTGAAGGTATTGGTGCAACATTAAGCCAGCAAGATGATTATACGGTGATCATGTCCTTCGTCACTGGTGGACCGGCTGAAAAAAGTAAATTACTTTCTGTCGGCGATAAAATCATTGGCGTAGGGCAAAGTAATACACCTATAGAAGATGTTATTGGTTGGCGCTTAGATGATATTGTCGACAAAATTCGTGGTCCTAAAGGAACGGTGGTCAAATTAGAAATTTTGCCGGCTGGTAATAAAAGCAAATCAAAAATTATTGAAATAACTCGCGATAAAATTCATTTTGAAGATCGGGAAGCCAAATTAAAGATAGTCGACAACGAACGGGGTAAAGTCGGTGTTCTTGAAATACCTAGTTTTTATATGGGATTAACTGAAAAAGTTAGTGAGTTACTCAAAAAAGCGAATAAAGAAAATTTACAAGGTATTATCGTTGACTTACGTGATAATGGTGGTGGTTCACTAGCCGAAGTTATTGCATTAACAGGACTATTTATAGATACAGGGCCGGTAGTCCAAGTCCGTGACAATTTACAAAAGATCAGCATATATGATGATAAAAATAGTGGTATTGAATATACCGGTCCAATGGTTGTAATGATAAACCGTTATAGCGCATCTGCTTCAGAGATATTCTCAGCTGCTATGCAAGATTATGGTCGAGCGGTCATTGTTGGCGAAACCACTTATGGCAAAGGAACTGTGCAAACATCACGTAACATCTCCTATCCGGTGGACGCAAAATTACATCCTAAATGGCCAGAGTTAGGTGGTGTTCAATATACTGTGCAGAAGTTTTATCGTATCAATGGTGGTAGTACTCAACTTAAAGGGGTTGAACCTGATATTGAAATGAGTAAAACGCAATATGTTGATGAAACAGGTGAACGATTCTTAGATAATGCTATGCCATGGGATAAAATTCCTTCAGCTGATTATTTAACTGTTGCGAATATAACGCCACTATTAAAGGAATTAAAATCACAACATTTACAAAGGATCGCCAAAAATCCTGAGTTTATTTACATAGATGAAGACATTAAACAGTTTAATGATAAAAAAGATAAGCAATATATTGTCTCTCTTAATAAAAAGAAACGAGAAGCGGAACAAAAAAGTAATGATGATCGTGACTTGAAAAGAATGAATGAACGTTTAGACCGAGCTGGTTTACCACGTATTGCAAAATTGGACGATTTACCTAAAGATTACAAACAACCTGATGCTTATTTAGATGAGGCTGTTGAGATCTTGCTCGATCTTACACCAAAGTATCCAAAGATTGAAATTAGTAGTGCAAATAAAAAAATTATATCATTTGATTTGTCAGTGGAAGATGACACAGATGATTAAGTGTAAAACTAATCAGACGGAGGTAAATGTATGGGATCAGATCTAAAATATGCATTAATTACAGTAGTTGCCATATTAGCAATATTAGCCACCTTTGGTGCTATTGTTGTGATGAATTAAAAAGACTTGATTAATTGTCTTAGGATCATTATAGTATGCAACCTACTTCAAAACAGTAGGTTGTAAAAGTCAAAGGTGAGGTGTCCGAGTGGTTGAAGGAGCACGCCTGGAAAGTGTGTATACGGCAACGTATCAAGGGTTCGAATCCCTTCCTCACCGCCATTACTTTATTCAATTGATAACTTGTTGTCCTCATCCTTTTTAATCTTATTACCAATCTCATCAACTATCAGGCAATATACTTTATTGATATCATTTTTTAATTTAATGGTTGGCAATATAAAAAAATATGAAAGACAGATTATTTTAAATCAACAACTCTTAAATGGCTTTAGTTGTTGAATGTAATTGTTATTAATTGGGTATAGTTAAAATTGAATCAAATCAACTTTTCCATAAAAGATTATGCTACAACTAGATCGTAATTATAAATAGCGTGATATTCCATTTATCAGCACTATCTTTTTTTAAATAGCTTTTTCATAAGCCTCACAAAATTGGGCTAGAGACATATTACGAAAACCCCTTACCTTGACCCTATCTTTAACTAATTTTTCTGCTATATCATAAAGTGACTCTTTGATCTCATCACTTGCTTCATAATCTAAATAGGACAACTCTTTCAATAACGTCGATTGGATCTTTTCTACTTCAATTTGTCGCTTTTGATCGTTATCAGCATTTTGCATAAATTGCATATATGACATAATCATAACTTACCTCGTCGCAATTTGTAACATCCATTGAAATAGCCCGAAATAACCAAAGACAATTAAAATACGGGTACAAAAAATAGCGAATATAATCTCACCTTCAGTTAATTTATAGTCCTTGTGAAATCTGTCTTTAATTTTTACATTAATAAAATCTCGGTTAGTCATAGTTACCTCAAAAAATGCATCTACAGAATATGTCACTGTCAAAGTAGTAAGACGCTTAAATGTCAATGTGATAGCCCTTTAAATATTTATTTTTATAACTTCTTTCCTTAGTGCTTATTTGCTCTATTTATTATTGGAGCTGTATATTTATTTAGTGTTTACTGTATCGTTATCTTTATTTAATACAGTAAGTTTAGTAAATAATTAACTAAAAGTAAAGTTATAATTTATAAAAAACTAAACTTATTTTTAAGGAAAGGATGTTTATTTAATAAAATAAATCTTTTAGAATTGATTCTTTATAACAATTGATTTTGATTTAGGCAGGTGTTGTTTTATGTGAACAGAGTGTTTTATATATAAAAAGTCTTAAAATTAAAGAAAAGCCATAAAAATGGCTCTATTTTTTGTCAACAACTAATGATATTAAATTATGACAAGGTCATTATTTTATCATTGCGTATTTATTGTTTAATTAATCCAATATTGATGATTGCCACCAAACTCGTCCCAACACGGTTATTGCATCTTGAGGTACAATTTCATCATCATACCCGGGATTATAACTTCTAATTTTTATTTGATTACCTGGTAACTTTTCTAAAATCTTTATTCGTAATAATCCATCATGATTAATTGCGTAGATTTTCCCGTCACGGATATTGGTATCGGCTTGATCTATTCCCACAGTTGAACCGTCTCTAAATACTGGCTCCATACTATCACCATAGACCGTTAGACATACTGCACAATCTTTATCTATCCCATATTTACGCATAGTAGATTTAGATAGTCGTAATTTGTAGCCGTTATAATCTTCGATATCATCAGCAAAACCATCACCTGCTGATAACCGAACATCCTTATAAAAAGGTATTTCAATTTCATCATTATCAAGTGGTGTTTTGCTATCCCATTCATCAATATTGCCTAGCATTGTGGCATTTGATCCATTACTTTCTGTATCCAGATAATAGAAAGGCATACCATAGTCATGCTCTAAACGACGCGCAGACTTTTCACCGAACGAAGCTTTACCATTCATTAACTGAGAGATATAACTTTTTTCCTTCTGTGGTACTGTTTTACCAGAAAACCATTGTCGTAGATTTCTTGCTCTGATTTCTTTTAATGCGTCTTTATTCATACTGGCTCCTATTTTTTTCCTATTCTATTTAGTAATTACTAAACAAGCAAAAAGTAAACTTTACTTGACTAATTGTTTATTAAACACTAAACTTAAGTTAATTTTTAACTAAATATGAGAGTGGATAATGGATCTCTTAAGTTATTTAGAGCAACTTCCTAAAGGTGGAAAAACAGAATTTTCCAAAAAAATTGATGTCACCAAACCATTCCTACGCAATATGGCTATTGGAAAAGCGAAGATACCTATTTACATAGCAAAGCGAATTGAGAAACAAACTTTTGGCAAGGTGAGTAAAACCGAATTACGGCCTGATGTATGGGATTGTGATGCTAATTAAATACTAAACTAATTCTTTACTTAATGCCTTCGGTTTGCAGATCGCAAAGTGAAAAATAATAAATAATCAATGTGGTATAAAACACAACAAGATAAATCAGTGAGGTAACTATGCAAATATTTAATCCCAGAACACAACGAGAAAGAGTTATAGCAATTTGTTGTGATGGTCAATACCGAACTCTAGAAGGAATACAAAAAGAAATTAAAGTTAGATTTAATCAGTTTGATAGCACACCAGCAATCAGTGCGAGGTTGAGAGAAAAAAGTCAAATTTTTCAGTTTGGATATATAAAAGATAAATATCGAACGGTTGATCCTAAGACTAAAAAGGCTTGTTATCACTACACATTAAAGAAGATCTACTAATGAAAGTGACAGAACTCATATATTTAATCGGTAAACCAAATGCCTATTACTCAAAGTTAGCCAAACCATTAGGCGGAGTAAGTGTTGCCGTATTATTTTCACAATTGTTTTACTGGCAAGATAAAGCAACATCTCATTTAGGAGTTTATAAAACTCGTGATGAATTGGAAGAAGAGACCGGTTTAACTCATAACGAACAGAGAACAGCAATAAAAAAACTCTGTGAAAAGGGTATTTTAATTGTTACCGAAAAAAGATTAGAGCATAGAACATTTTATAAAATTGATAATGAAAAATTAAATCAAGTGTTATTGGATTTCGCCAAATCTAATAATTACTTATCACGATCTTCACAAAGTCATCATCCCGAACTCGACAAAATAGCTTCCGAGATGATTAGAAAATCAAGTTCATTAGATCAAGAGATTACAACAAAAACTACTACAGAAATTACAACAGATATTGTTATTAACAAACAAACACAAAAAACAAAGCGCGGGTGTCAACTACCTGAAGATTTTAGACCTAACACACATCATTTAGAAATAGCTTTAACAGAAAACGTTGATCTCGAAATGGAGTTCACTAAATTCAAAGATTATTGTTTGGCTAACGGTAAAAAATACCTTGATTGGTGTGCGGCTTTTAATAATTGGTTACGTAATGCTGGGCGTTATAAAAAATCAAATAATCAATTTATTCCAACTAAATTTATGACACTTGCAGAGAGAAATAAAGCTATTTTAGAAAGTATGCGGAGCAATTATGACAAAAATAACAGATGATTTTTTAACAGTTATTGGTGGATTACTTGATTTATATGGACAACAAGCCAGTATAACCAAAGTTAATATTTATTGGTCAACACTAGGACAATATCCTATCGAATCGTTACGCTTAGCGGCTAATACATGGGTTCGTAAAAGTCAATTCATGCCCAAACCAGCTGATTTAATCAAATTAATGGGAGGTGTTAATCATCATTTATCGGCTGATGAAGCTTGGGCAGTTGCCATTTTGGCTAGTGATGAAACTAATACTGTTGTTTGGACTAATGAAATAGCAAGGGCATGGACACTAGCAGAGATTGTTTACCGTAATGGTGACCATATTGGTGCAAGACGAACATTTATCGAAGCTTATGAAAGGATGATTAACCAAGCCATGATGTATGGTAAGCCGGTAAAAGTGTTTGTCTCTTTGGGAAGTGATAAACAAAAACGTGCCGAAGCAATTAATCGTGCTGTTTTTACTGGTTTATTAACTCAAGATAAAGCAGATGACTATCTGCCCAAACCTGAAAATACATTGGCCATGCTTGAGTATAAAAAAGATGATACACACACACCAAATAAAAGTCTGGCTCATCTGACAAATATCAGAAAAATGTTAAGAACAGCACAATCTCACATTGTCACGACTTAATCATTATTAGTTAAAGCTTTCAACAATTATTAGACAAAATTATCCGTAAATTAGTACAAAAGAAAAAATATTAACAATCTTAACCTACGCAATAAACAGTTAAGAAAATTAATACCACTAAATAACATAGGTAAGAAGTAATAGGAGAGGTGAGATGAGAGATACCAAAGATATTCTAACTGCATGGAAAAATACTAGAATCTTAAGACGTATAGGAACTGAATATCCATCACAATCTTCAGGCATAAAAGGGGCGGCTCGTGAGAATGACTATCGTCAATATTTGACAGAAGATGAAGCTGAAAAAGTTGATAATGCTGTTTTGAGATTAAAAGATGATAATTATTCACATTGGATTATTTTAACTGCCTATTACTTGAGAGGGATTTCATGTAATGCTCAAGCAAAAGTGATAGGAAGGCGTCCTCATGATATTATCCATTTATTAAATGAGGCGGAATGCTTTATAAGAGGTTATATTTTTGAGTTTTTCAAAAAAGAATCATAAAAATTTTAGTTTTTGTGATTAAACATGTTGACTTTGCGCAAATGCACATATATAATAAGTACATAATGTATTTTTATGCATACAAAATTTAAGCCTAGCTAGAAATAGCTGGGCTTTTTTATTGGCTATAACGCTATTCTTTATTAAGAAATTTCTTCACTAGTCTTTGTTTTAACAAATTGGTAGCTTGATACACAAACTCCTCTTCACTCACTTTATTAATATCAATTTTGCTAAGATCATCTTGTATTTCATCCAAAAATTCATCACTAGTGATAAATGAACTCACTTCTTCAATGAATTTTTTCTCTTTTGTTGTTGGAATATTATAGGAAGGAACCAAGTTTGTAGATATAGCAACTTCTACTTTTGTTTTTAATGGATCTGATGAGTTTATATTATCCGATGTTCCGGATTCGTCTTTAATAATATCTTTTATGTTTTCCTTATTATGGTTCCATTTTATTTTTTTTATATATTCATGAAGCCATGATGAAAATATATACACAATACCATCAATAATTTTTTCTTGTTTTTTTTTAGGTAGGAACATCCAAACTTGAGAAACTATGTAAGAAAATCTCACTAGAAACTGCAACATCCTTAATTATGCCTTTAAGTGTGATTATTTGATGCAAATCATTTTATCATTAAAAAAATATGAAAGTATATCGTAACAATTGAATATATATTTTGAGTATTCACTCAACATCAAACCGGTAGCAATGCTAGACACACACATCTTCAATCAATAGCTAGTGCGCTACCACTATTTCAACCGCCTCAACATGGAGGCATATCATGAAGATTAAACGTATGCCTATAAGAGACCCTGATAATATCAATTGGCTCGTTGTCATTTATCTATTCATCCTAACATCACTTGGTTCATTAGCTAGCTATTGTTATCACGTTCTCAACGGTGACAAATTTAATATCTGGGTTTTAATTGCTCAAATATTCATTTCAATATTTGCTGGTGCGCTAGTAGTGTTAGCTGCTAGCTATTTTAACTGGGCTTTTGAGTTTGCTGGTGGGATTGCTGGATTGGCTGGTTGGTCAGGTGCAACCTTGATTAAAGCACTTGAGGAACGTTTGATAAAAAAAGCCAAAGGAGATGAACAATGAAGCTAACAAGGCTAAAAACTAATTTAAATGGGACATTTGGTAAGATTCAATTGCCGTCAGGCAAAGTTCTGTCAACTTTAGAACTACAATGGAAAGATAATCAACGCCAAATTTCATGCATTCCTGCGGCTACGTATCAATGCGATATGGTTAATTCACCAAAGTTCGGACGAGTATATCAAGTTAAAGATGTACCGAATCGCTCTCATATTTTAATTCATGCCGGTAATTGGACTAAAGATACATCGGGTTGCATTCTAGTTGGAATGAGTAATAACGATTCTCAATTATTTGAAAGTAGAAAGGCGTTAGCTTTATTAATGAATGAGCTTGACGAACAATCATTTAAATTGGAAGTTGTAGAAGCCTATGATAAATAAAACAACAGTTATTTTAACCTTTCTTTGTACTCTCTTTTTCTACACTACAATAAACCAGTGGTTAGCTAAAAAAACTGCACAAAATAAAATTACCGAGTTAACAAACGAAATCGCTCAAACTAAACAGAAAGCTGAATCTGATAATCAAATAGTCGCTAACAATGAACAAGAAAAGGTTAAGCTCGAAAATCAATCACAAGAAAGACAGGAGCAAATGAATGAGCAACTCAAAGATAATGATTGTGCTAATCGGTTTGTGCCTATGCCTGTTTCTGCCAGCTTGTACAACCGAGCGAAAAATTTACGTGAATCAACCGATACCAGCCAATCTATTAAGTGATTGCCTTCCACAGTTACCACCTAAATCAATGACATTTGGTGAGAGCCTTAAATATAACGAGCATTTATTAAATGTCATTGAAAAATGTAATACCGATAAAAGATCTATCAGAGACATTAATAATACTAAATAAGTTAGTTATCTAATAATTTCATGTTGTTATTAGCATAATCCATAATAGTTAAACCATTACTTATCGCATCATTTTGTAATCTTATTAGGAGATTTTATTCAATGTATTTAATTAGTTGAGCTTTGATTGTTTCTCATCTCAATATTATTGTTAAAAATAATATAAGCAAATATGTTTCGGATTATTTAAGTCATATCTAATAACAGAAGATATCAACCAATACACATCAGCTAAGATTATCGATTTAATCTAAAAAGTTATTCCATGATTTATTTATAAAAATATTTAGCTGTTAATGTTGTGATGCTGATTAATAACGGAAAGTTAAGCCATAACTATAATTAGATAAGTTTATCAAACATTTTTTTCATTTAATTTAGCCTTTAGTAACAACAAAAATTGACGCTTAATCAATTCAAATCCGAGTGCTTATCCAATCTTTTGGATAAAACCACTTACATCGTACCAAGCAGTCTAACTAACTGGACTGATTCATTAATTTAATTATAAATAGGAGATTTTATATTATGAGTTTTGCATTACCTAATGGTTCACGTGTCTATGTACAGAAAACAAAAGACATTGCATATAATTTTGAAACTATCTCAAATGCTAAAGAAGCCGTTATCGTGCTTAAAACTGGGCATGGGATAGTAGTCGGCGATGAAGTTATCATTACTTCATCATGGAGTAAATTAAATAATGTTGTTGCCAAAGTTGTTCTTGTTAATAATACCGAAGTTACGTTAGGTAATATTAATACGACTAATACTAAGCTGTTTCCGGCAGGAGAAGGTAAAGGAACAATAACCAAAATCAAAGAGTGGGAACAAATTCCACAAGTGAAAGAGGTTTCTTCAGAAGGCGGTGAACAACAATTTATTCAAATACAATTTCTTGAAGATGACATTGAAAAACAACTACCAACAATTAAATCAGCAAAAAGTAAAAGTTATACTATTGCTCATGATAGTTCTCTATCAATTTATGGGTTATTACAAGAGTTAGATCAAACTAATGAAATTGTAGCAATGAAAATGTATGTACCTAAAGCGCAAGAAACTCGTTATGATTCTGTTCGTATTTCTTTTGACCCAACTCCGGTAACTGCTATTAATGATATTGAAACAGTAAAAGTTACAGCGACAGTTGAATCACCTGCAATTACATTTTATAAGAGCAAAGAAACTGAAAACTAAGGAAATAAAATGGCTAAATTCAAATTAGTTGCTGAACCGACATTTAAATGTAAAGTTTCTATTCCTCGACCAGGTCAAGAAAATGGACAAATCGAATTCACTTTTAAACATTACAAACTGAGTGATATTACTAAATTTGAGGAGGAGCTAAAAGATAAGTCTGTAGCTGAATTTGTAATGAAAATTGTAACTGGCTGGAGTTTAGATGAAGAGTTTAATCAAGACAACATGGAGATCTTATTAAATAATTATCCGGCTGCAATTCAGGCAATTACCGATATATATTACAAAGAAATTTTTGGACAACGCGAAAAAAACTAATCACTCTCGTCACTGCACTTTATACTTCTGAACCATCTAAAGAAGAATTAGCTGCCTTTGGGCTAACAGAAGATGATTATGAAGATGAGTATATCGAGGTATGGCAAGATAATCTTGATGCGTTAAGATTGTTTAGTGCTATGTCTACGCAGTGGCGTACCAGTATAGGTGGCATTACTGGCCTTGATTATAATTGCCTACCTTGGGTAATGAAAATGCAAAATATTAAAGAAGATGAACATATATTTAGCGATATTCAGCTCATGGAAAGTGAAGCTTTAAAAATAGTCCATCAGTCTAAATAACCGACGAAAGTCGGTTTTTTTATGTTAGTTATATCTATGTAATAAATGATTAATTGACAATTTATTAGATAGTTAACTAATTTAAAAAGTCTATTTTAATAAAATAA
>NZ_LZGM01000016.1 GCF_001690195.1 Gilliamella sp. wkB108
TTCCTCATCACCGAAAGTACTTTACAACCCGAAGGCCTTCTTCATACACGCGGCATGGCTGCATCAGGGTTTCCCCCATTGTGCAATATTCCCCACTGCTGCCTCCCGTAGGAGTCTGGACCGTGTCTCAGTTCCAGTGTGGCTGGTCATCCTCTCAGACCAGCTAGAGATCGTCGCCTTGGTGAGCTTTTACCCCACCAACTAGCTAATCCCATATGGGTTCATCAAATGGCACATGGTCCGAAGATCCCATGCTTTGGTTTCTCAACTTTATGAGGTATTAGCAGTCGTTTCCAACTGTTGTCCCTCGCCACTCGGCAGATCCCCATACCTTACTCACCCGTCCGCCACTCGTCATCAAGTGCAAGCACTCATGTTACCGTTCGACTTGCATGTGTTAAGCCTGCCGCCAGCGTTCAATCTGAGCCATGATCAAACTCTTCAATTTAAAGTTTGATGCTCAATAACTGTCTCTGACATATTCAAATGAATCTTCAGTGTCACTTATCAAGACTTTATCTTTTAAGTCCGTAGACTTTATTCTTTCGTCTCGCAAGTGCCCACACAGATTGTCTGTTTCTTAATTTTTAAAGAGCTGACAGCTTATCATTTTACCAATCTTTTATTGAATTGGTTTGCTGTCTCAAGGGTTGCGTATATTACTCACTTCACTTTGCCTCGTCAACCCCTATTTTAGTTTTTTTGTCTTTTTTGAATTGAGTGATTGCTTTTTATTCAAATCACCTTGTTATAGAGCAATTTCTATTTGTTTAGCCACCTTGATAGCTTTATTGACGGCTTCTTGAATATTTTCTGCACGAGCCAGAGCCACGCCCATTCGTCTTGTACCTTTTACTTCAGGTTTGCCAAATAAACGTATATCAGTTTGTGGTTCATTAAGCGCCTTTTCTATATTAATAAAAGAGACTTCTTTTGAATAGCCATTAGCTATTATTACTGCTGATGCACTTGCACCATATAATTCAATATTGGTTATTGGTAAGCCTAAAATAGCCCGAGCATGTAGAGCAAATTCAGATAGATTTTGAGAAATTAATGTCACCATGCCTGTATCATGAGGACGAGGAGATACTTCACTAAACCACACTTGATCCCCTTTAACAAATAACTCAACACCAAATACACCATACCCTCCTAATGCTGCTGTTATTTTAGTAGCAATTTCTTCAGATAGTGCTAAAGCTTGGCTAGACATGGGTTGTGGTTGCCAAGATTCACGGTAATCACCGTTTTCTTGTCGGTGACCTATAGGCTTACAAAATGAAATACCGTTAATATGGCTAACGGTTAATAGAGTAATTTCATAATCAAAGTCAATAAAGCCTTCTATAATGACTTTCCCTTTACCAGAACGCCCACCTTCTTGAGCAAATTTCCATGCAGTATCAAGATCAGTTTCACTTCGTAGCAAAGATTGTCCTTTTCCTGACGAACTCATAACCGGTTTTACTAAACAAGGGAAACCAAGTTCTTGTACCGCTTTTCGAAATTCAACTTCATTCGAAGCAAATTGATAAGGCGATGTTGGTAATTTTAATTCTTCAGCGGCGAGACGGCGTATACCTTCTCTATTCATGGTAAGTTGTGTTGCCTTTGCTGTTGGGATAACGGTAAATCCTTCTTTTTCCAACTCAACTAAAGTAGCTGTTGCAATTGCTTCAATTTCAGGAACAATATAATCTGGTTTTTCAGCTTCAATGACTTTTCTTAAAGCATTGCCGTCAAGCATATTAATAATATGAAAGCGGTGAGCTACTTGCATTGCCGGTGCATTAGCATAACTATCTACAGCAATGACTTCGCAACCCAATCGTTGTAATTCAATTACGACTTCTTTAGCAAGCTCGCCAGCACCACAAAGTAGGACTTTAGTCGATGAAGATGAGAGTGGAGTACCTAATTTGGTCATAACTACCTCTAATACTTAACCTATATATTGTTCAGATATGCTAAAAACAAAAATCGGGACTATTATCCCGATTTTTTGATATTTACGATTATACTTGGTAAGGATCTCGTAAGATCATGGTCTCACTTCGATCTGGTCCGGTTGAGATAATATCAATTGGCGTTTCAGTTAACTCTTCAATTCGTTTAATATAAGCTTTGGCTGCATGTGGTAATGCATCATAACTTTTAATACCAAAAGTTGACTCCTCCCAACCCGGCATTGATTCATAAACTGGTTTGACTAAGCTCCACTCTTCAGCAGCAGCCGGTGCAGTTTTGATTACTTCACCATTTGGTAATTGATAACCTACGCAGATTTTCACTTCTTTAAGTCCATCTAATACATCAAGCTTAGTTAAGCAAAAACCAGAAACTGAGTTAAGTTGTACCGCTTTTCGAACAGCAACTGCATCAAGCCAACCTGTACGACGACGACGACCTGTTGTAGCACCAAATTCGTTACCTTGCTGACAAAGATATTCACCGATATGATCAAATAATTCTGTTGGGAATGGGCCTGCACCAACTCGGGTAGAATAAGCTTTAACAATACCTAGCACATAACCGACATAGCGAGGACCAAAACCAGATCCCGTTGCAACGCCACCTGCTGTAGTATTTGATGATGTTACAAAAGGATAAGTACCGTGATCAATGTCAAGTAATGTGCCTTGTGCGCCTTCAAACATGATTCTTTCGCCCTTTTTACGAGCATCTTCTAAAAGCGCTGGTATATCAGCAATCATGTCAACTAGAATATCAGCAATGGCTAGCGTCTCATCAAGAACTTTCTGATAATCAACAGCTTCTGTTTTGTAATAGTTAACTAATTGGAAATTATGATAAGCCATTACTTCTTTCAATTTTTCAGCAAATGCAGCACGGTCGCGCAAATCACCAACACGAAGTCCACGGCGAGCGACTTTATCTTCATATGCAGGTCCAATACCTCGTCCAGTGGTGCCAATGGCCTTACTTCCACGGGCAACTTCTCTTGCCTGATCAAGCGCTATATGATACGGAAGAATTAAAGGACAAGACTCAGAAATAAGCAATCTTTCTTTGACAGGAATACCTTTATCTTCAAGTGCCTTCATCTCTTTCATTAGAGCGTCCGGGCATAGCACAACACCATTAGCAATAATACTAATAACATCGTTACGTAATATACCTGAAGGAATTAAATGGAGAACTGTTTTTTCACCATTAATAACTAAAGTATGGCCAGCATTATGTCCACCTTGATAACGTACAACATATTTAGCTTTTTCTGTGAGTAAATCAACAACTTTACCTTTGCCTTCATCACCCCATTGTGTACCGAGCACAACAACATTATTACTCATAAATTATTTACTCATTGTGTTATTTAATAGATTTCAATTTCATGTATTGAAAAAATTCACTCTCAGGGCTGATGACCATAACATCATTACCTGTAAAACTTTGTTCATAAGCTTTTAAACTTCGGATAAAGCTAAAAAACGCTAAATCGTTACCAAAAGCATCGGCATAAAGCTTAGCCACATTAGCATCACCTTCACCACGAATAGTACGTGATTGTCGTTGAGCTTCTGATAAAATTTTAGTTGCTTGCAGGGTCGCTCTTGCTCGTTCTTCTTCAGCCTTTCTAACCCCTTCGAATCGTTTATCTCGCGCGATAACTTCTCGTTCTGCTCTCATTCGGGCATAAATCGATTCGGATACTTCTGTTGGGAAGTTTATTTTTTTAATTCTAACATCAATTACTTCAATACCAAATGCCCTTAGGCTAGTTTTAGTACTCTCAGGATCTTTTTGGGTATCGGCAACCAATTTTTCAATTGGTTCATTTTCTACAGCAACTTGAGTAGTACCATTTAAAGCATCTTTTACTCGAATCATGAGAGAGTTACGTGATGTTGTATCGGCGTTAGAATCATTAATAATGTCTTCATTACTCAATTTACCGATTTCTGCTCGTAAGCGACCATTTAATCTTGCTAAGAGTAAATCTTCAACATTATTACCGCCTGCCACAGTTTCATAATAGCGATTAAAGTCTATAATTTTCCATTGTACGAAATAGTCAACAATGAGTTCCTTTTTCTGTACATTAAAAAATCTTTGTTCGTTACTTTCATTAGGACTACTGGAGCTATTGGTTGTTTGAATTTTTGCATCTATAACTTTGACGCTATCCATACCGGGTATTTTAAAATGTAAGCCGGGTTCAGATAAACCAATAATCTTATTAAACCGTAAAACAACACCTCGGTAACCTTCTTCAATGACATAGGCACTTGAAAAGAAAGCACCAATTAAAATTAAAACCAGAGGGATCAATAATTTTCGCATACTCAATTTTTCTCCTTATCGTCCCAATTCTCTTGTTGATTTTCTAGTATGAACATCATTGTTATTACTATTGTCACTATTTGTTACGCCATTTTTTGACTCGGATTGCGTCGGCGGTAAGCTTTTTAACATTTCAGAAGAATTAGGTAAGTTAAAATTATAATCACTCTCTGAATTAGATGTATTGGAATTTGAAGCTTGTTCGCCTTTGTTTTTTAACAATTGCTCTAATGGCAATACCATTAAATTACCACTTTTATCATTAACAACCACTTTGTTGGTTTTCGCTAATATTTTTTCCATAGTTTCAATATATAAACGCTCTTTGGTAATTTCTGGAGCCGCTTTAAATTGTGGTAATATTTGTTCAAAGCGTGCTATATCACCGGTAGCTTCGAGTTCTACTTTAACTTTATAAGCATTGGCATCAGCTAAAATTCTCGCTGAACGTCCTTCAGCTTGTTGAACTAATTGAACTTTATCCGCTTCTGCTTGTTTAATTTCTCGTTCACTATCGCTTTGAGCTCGGATAGCATCAGCATAAGCATCTTGTACTTGGTCTGGTGGACTTGCAACTTGGAAATTCAAGTCAACAATAGTAATCCCCATATCATAATTAGTTATAACCCGAACTAGTTCGTCTTTAGTACTACTTTCAAGCACCGCTCTACCGTCAGAGATGATTGCATCAATATTTGAACTTCCCACAACTGTTCTAAGCGCACTATCGGCAGCTTGAGTTAGACTATTATCAACATTTGTCACCTTAAACAAATATTTTGCAGGATTACTGATACGATACTGCACATTCATTTGAACTTTAACCAAGTTTTCGCCTGTGGTGACAATAAGTCCTGTCACATCAAAATTTTTGGTACCTTGTGTATCAACTCTATAGACTTTGTCAATTAACGCTGGGCGCCAATTTAAACCAGGCTGAAGTATTTCTGATTGAACTTGACCAAAACGAGTAACAACACCACGTTCGCTTTGATTAATTGTATAAAATCCATTGATTCCCCAAATAAAAATTAATACAACAACTACTATACCTATTATTTTAGAGGCATTCATAGGTAGTTTAATTCCTGAAGAACCTTTATTATTATTTGAATTACCTTTTTTTAAGAGGTTTTTAATTTTATCCAATAAACCAACCGATGAACCGGAAGGTTTTTTGTTGTTATTATTACCCCATGGATCGTTATCTTGTCCGTTATTTCCGGGCTGATTCCACGCCATATTTTATATGCTCCATTTAACAATTAGTTGTTATTTTGCGTATTGATTAAGTATAACAGATCTGGCTCTTGTTTACAGAGACGATTCCATTCAATTGAGGGCATTCTCACATCCAAATGAAAACTACCATCGTCGTTAATAAATTCATTTTCTACCGCATTTAGCTGATACAAACGACTCCTTAATTTGGCTAAATGAGTGGGTAAATTCAATTTACAAATTTGAATCTGTTTAGCAAGTCGCTCTTTTAATGCGATAAATAGGAGATCTAATCCTAAACTATTTTGTGCAGAAATCCAAACACGAATTGGTATACCATTTTCATCACGATCTATACTCGCTTGTTTACCTTCAATTAAATCGATTTTATTCATAATGATAAGCGTTGGGATGTCATGCGCTTGTATTTCAAATAGAACTTCATCTACAGCATGCATGTTGTCCAATATATTAGGATCAGCGGCATCAACCACATGTAATAATAATGTTGCTTCTTGAGTTTCAAGCAAGGTAGCTTTAAAAGCAGCAATTAAATCATGTGGTAAATGGCGAATAAAACCAACAGTATCAGCAAGAACGACTTCACCAACATCTTCAACATTGATGCGTCTTAAGGTGGGATCGAGTGTAGCAAACAGTTGATCGGCGGCATAAACATCTGCATTGGTTAGTACATTAAAGAGTGTTGATTTACCGGCATTAGTATAACCAACTAGCGATATGGTTGATAAATCAGCTTTATTACGTGATTGGCGATTTTGATTACGCTGTTTTTCGACTTTGGCTAGTCTTGATAAAATTAATTGAATTCGATGACGAATTAATCGTCTATCTGTTTCTAATTGTGTTTCACCTGGTCCACGTAAGCCAATCCCACCTTTTTGTCGCTCTAAATGAGTCCAACCTCGCACTAAACGAGTTGATAGGTACTGTAACTGTGCTAATTCAACTTGTAATTTGCCTTCATGAGTTCTGGCTCTTTGGGCAAAAATATCCAATATTAATCCTGTTCTATCAACGACTCGGCATTCACATAATTTTTCGAGATTACGTTCTTGAGTTGGCGTTAATGTATGATTGACTAAAATGACTGAAGCCTCAAGTTGTTTAACTTTTTCAGCAATTTCGAGTGCTTTACCTTCACCAACAAAGTATTTCGCTTGCGGTGCTTTTCTGGAGGTAGTCACGATATCGAGAATATCTATTTGAGCTGAAGAAACTAAAACTTCAAACTCTTTAAGATCCTCGATATCGCTTTCTTGAGGAAAAAATACGTGGACTAATAAGGCTGATTCACCGCCTTTATATCGCTCAAACAATCAAACTCTCCACTGAAATAATCAGCTTTCGCTTTCCTCTTCAGGTTGAGATATCAAACCAGAAATAGGTCTTGATGGTACAACTGTTGAGATAGCATGTTTGTAGACCATTTGGCTTACAGTATTTTTTAATAGAATCACAAACTGATCAAACGATTCAATTTGTCCCTGTAATTTGATGCCATTAACCAAATAAATTGATACCGGAATATGTTCGCGACGTAGCAAATTTAAATAAGGATCTTGTAATGACTGCCCTTTTGACATGAGTATTTCCTTTAAGATGAAATAAAATAATAAGATGAAGAAATAAAACTGTACTCGCATTTTTATCTGACTGCGACACGCCACAGTATTATTACTTAAATTAACATAAAAAGCACCTATCTTAAACCAATCAGCCAAAATTTATGCACAAATAACTAAAATTTGTATAAATTGATAAAATCTTAACTAAGGAATATACTGAAACATTAGTTTAACCTGAAACTTCTTTACAACATGAACTTTTGTTGCTGGTAAAAATGGCAAGACAATAAGCTACCGGGTAGATAATTAATGATGCTAACTAAAACAGGTTGTTAAATGTAGCATTTATATTATCACTATTTAACCATGTGATAGGTTGCTTCCAACCTCTTAACCAAGTAATTTGTCTTTTGGCGAGTTGACGAGTTGCACAAATACCTTTAAATACCATTTCATCATAGCTGATATCACCATTTAGATATTCCCACATTTGGCGATACCCTACACAACGAATAGAAGGTAAGTTTAAATGTAGATCTGAACGTTGCATCAGTACTTTTACTTCTTGCTCAAAGCCCTGCTCCAACATCTGTATAAAGCGCTTTTCAATACGTTGATGTAAAATAGATCTGTCTTCTGGCATGATAGCAAATTGCATAATTTCATAGGGTAACGCTTCACCACTATTTTGTGTTAGTTCGGTCAAACTTTTACCTGAAATTAAATAAACTTCTAAAGCCCGATTAAGGCGTTGTGGATCGTTGGGATGTATTCTTTGTGCCGAAATTGGATCTACTTTTTTTAACTCCTCATGGATGGCCTGCCAACCCAATTTATTAGCTTTTTCTTCAATTTGTTGACGGATCTCACTATTAGCAGCCGGAAGTGGGGATAGACCTTCGATTAAAGCTTTAAAATAGAGCATTGTTCCACCCACTAAAAGTGGAATGCGATCATTTTTTAATGATGTTTCAATTTCAGCAAGCGCATCATGTCTGAAATTTGCCGCAGAGTAACTTTGTGAAGGATCGCATATATCAATCAATTTATGTGGATATTTTTGTTGTTCTTGCTTGCTTGGTTTAGCGGTACCAATATCCATACCCCGATAAATTAATGCAGAATCAACACTAATAATATCAATTGGATAACGATCATAAAGTTCCATAGCAAACGCGGTTTTACCCGATGCTGTCGGCCCCATTAACGAGATAATTTTTGGTTTATTCATGATAAAAATGATTGAGTAAATAATGATATATCAAGTGTGTGTAAAAATGTTTCCTGTTGTAACAAATTAGTATCGATTTGTTCTAACTGAGCCAATAATTGAATAACTTTAGCTACACTCCAACTTACGGTACGACTGTCATCACACTGGTTAGCTAACCAACTTGCAATTATGGTCGGATCTAATGTTACCTGTTCAGATGAAGATATAAAAGCAATCAAGGCTGGTAGTAACTGCTGCCAGTTCATTGTACGTAACATTTTAGGTACATTTTGTAGATACAATTTGGCTTTTTCAACATGAAAATCAAAACCTAAAAAAAGCAATTGCGGTTTATAGTTAGCCAGTGTTTGTTGCTCTTTGTGGTTAATTAAGATGGTTAAAGGAATAAGTAGTTTTTCAGATTCTTGCGATAATAGCTTTATTGCTGTTACTCTTTGCTGAGCAATTGGTAAATTCATTAACATTAATTTTTGCTGATTATCTTCATACTTTTCAAGCAATGCAATATCAGGTTGAATAACGGTTAATACCCGACCAAATTGAACTAAAGAAGAACAGTCAATTTGCTGTTGTAATGATTGTAAAGGTGAATTTCGTTTAGGAAACAAAGCGTCAATAACCGCTTTTTGTGATGAGGTTATTTGCTTATCATCTTGGGATAATAATGGTGGTTGTAAACGCTCAGTTGATTTTTTTTCCGGCTCATTAACCACATTAACTAATTGAGCATATAGCGCATTTTCTTTTATATGACTAGTAACCTTTTTCGCTGGTTGATTAGATGACAAATTGGGTTTTGGATTAGAAGGGTGATCAAAAATATTCTCACCAGCTGCTTGTCGATTGGGCGCAAGTGCAACTTTATCATCAACAATAGGTAAATTAGATTCTAATGCCATGACAATTGCTTGATAAACAAAATCATGAACTAACCTTGCTTCATGAAAACGAACTTCATGTTTAGCTGGGTGAACATTAACATCAACTTGTTTAGGATCTATTTGTAAAAAGACTACATAGCTTTGTTGTTCATTGGTTCGGCTTATATAAGCTTGACGTAAAGCATGATTGAGTAATTTATCTTTAATAACTCGACCATTGACATAAAAATATTGTAGTTCGCTTGTTTCGCTGCTTGCAACCCAACCTTGAATCAATAAGTCATCATGTTGCCAATCCAACTTCACCGCTTTTTGCATGAAAGCACGTCCACAAACTAACTCAACTCTTTTTTCAAGTGATGAAGATCGATATTGTTTAACCAATTTACCATTATGTTGTAAATTAAAAGTTACATCCGGTCGAGCAAGTGCAATACGTCTTACAAACTCCTCAATATGCATAAATTCTGTTTTTTCGGTCTTTAAAAAACGACGACGCGCAGGAGTGTTATAAAAAAGATCTAACACTTCAACGGTCGAACCAACAGGGTGAGCTGCCGGTTTAATCGTTGGCGTCATATCTCGACCTTCAGCATAAACTTGCCAAGCTTCAGATTGATTTGTTGTTCGAGAAGTTAAGGTTAAGCGAGATACAGAACTTATACTCGCTAAAGCTTCTCCTCTAAATCCAAGACTGACGATAGCATCTAAATCATCGAGTGTACTAATTTTGCTAGTAGCATGGCGAGCAAGCGCTAACGCCAATTCGTCTTTAGCAATACCACAACCGTTATCACGAATGCGAATTAATTTACAACCGCCTTGCTCAAGATCTATATCAATTTGGGTACTACCGGCATCAAGACTATTCTCAACTAACTCTTTGATGACAGATGCGGGGCGTTCTACCACTTCACCAGCAGCAATTTGATTA
The DNA here is from genome assembly GCF_001690195.1 of Gilliamella sp. wkB108. Taxonomy (GTDB): domain Bacteria; phylum Pseudomonadota; class Gammaproteobacteria; order Enterobacterales; family Orbaceae; genus Gilliamella; species Gilliamella apicola_L. The sequence continues at coordinate 10,168 of NZ_LZGM01000016.1, forward strand.
GCCAATTGTGGTGATAGAATATGAATTGCCATTAATGTCGCTCTCCAAACTTTGGATTTTGTTTTACATAATTTTTGATACCTTGATAGATCGCTTTAGCGATTTTATCTTGATGAGCATTACTATTTAGCAAACTCTCTTCACTTTCATTTGAAATAAAACCAACTTCGACCAAGATTGAAGGAATATCCGGTGATCGTAACACCCCTAAGCTTGCATGTTCGGGTTTACGCTTATGCAATTTAATAGTACCATTCATCTCTTTTAAGACTTGAGTAGCTAACTCATAACCTACTCGCTGAGAATAGGAAAATTGTAAATCGAGTACCGCTTGACTTAAATGGGGATCATGATCATCACTCAGGGCATCACCTGCACCACCTAATAATTGCGATTGTTTTTCATCCTGTTCGATCCAGCGACCAAGCTCTGTATCAGCGCGTTTAGTTGAAAGAACCCAAACTGATGCACCTGTTGCACTTCGATTAGGCGCGGCATCAGCATGGATCGATATTAATAGATTGGCTTTATTTTTACGGGCAATTTCAGAACGTTGAAAAACCGAGATAAAATTATCACTAGTTCGGGTTAACACACCTTTAAAACTCGGATCTTTATTTAATAGGTTAATTAATTTCTTAGCGATTGAGAGCGTCACCGTCTTTTCATATAACTTATTTTGACCGATAGCACCAGCGTCTTTACCTCCATGTCCAGCATCAACAGCAATAACCACTTTTGCGGCATATACAGAACTACAAAGTAGCAGTAACATAAAAAAAGTAAGTATTTTTTTCATTTCGTTTTTTATCGCGCGTTTTTATTATAATAAGTTAATAATAGCTTGACCTATATCACTTTTTGCTTTCACGCAAACAGTCCGTTCAAGTGCTAAGTAGGTCAAATGAATTTCAATATCAGCTTTTGGCAATACACCTTGAGCTTGCTCGGGCCACTCAATTAAACAAATAGAGCGCGATGAAAAATATTCACGAATGCCCATAAACTCTAACTCTTCTGGATCATTAAGGCGATACAAATCAAAATGGTAAACCGAAAAGTTAGCAAATTGATAAGGTTCAACCAAAGTATAAGTTGGACTTTTTACCGCCCCTGTATGCCCTAATTGTTGCAAAAATCCCCGACTTAGAGTTGTTTTACCTGCACCTAGATCACCAATTAAATAGATCACAATAACACTATCATGCATAGATAAATAATTTAAACAGCCGTTAGCTAGCTGTTTACCAAATGCAATTGTTTCTTGCTCATTAGCTAAAATAGTCGGTTTCATACAGATTCTTTGCTCAATAAATAGTGTTTATTATATACTAATAACCCTTGAAGATGCACGAAACAACATTATCTTGATTTTTTGACAAGAAGTTTCAGGTTAACTATACGTTTAAATATAATAAAAGTGTAAAATCATGTTACATACTATCGCAACCGCTAATCAATCAGCAATTGATCTACAACTTATTTCAGCACAAGATGTTGTACTATTTTGGCAAAATGGTGTTTTTATTTCATTAAAAGGTAACATATTATTAAATAACATTATCGAAAAAACAAATAATTGCTACATTTTAGACAGTGACATTAATGCTCGTGGATTAAGTCAGCTGATCGATCCAAGAGTAAAAGTAATTAATATGAAGCAAGTTATTGCACTGACAGCAAAATATTATCCGCAAATGAATTGGCAATCATGATCATTAACAAACCAATTTATACCAAGCTTTTATAGATCAATATTATAAAATATGAACACCACATGAGTAATTCACTCACGCAAATTTGCAAATACTGACACCTAGGTTTAATATAATTTTCATTTATCGTTAACTAAATTTTAAATCTTAATGGCAAATTTATTAACCTTAACAGAAAGTTATGAGCTGTTAAAAAAAGGTGAAGTTATTGCTTATCCAACCGAAGCTGTTTTTGGATTAGGTTGCGATCCCGATTGTGAAACAGCCGTATTAAAATTACTTGAATTAAAACAACGAAGTATTGAAAAAGGTTTAATTTTAATTGCCAGTGATTATCAACAACTCCAACCTTATATCGATGAAACAATGTTAACTACTGCGCAAAAACAACAAGCTTTGATGAGTTGGCCGGGACCGGTTACTTGGATTTTACCCAAAAATATTAAAACCCCTTATTTTTTAACTGGTAAATTTAATACCATTGCCGTACGCGTTACTAATCATCCACTAGTGTGTAAATTATGCGATCTTTTTGGTAAACCTTTAGTATCAACCAGCGCCAATCTTTCTGCTCATGAACCATGTCGCACTTTTAGTGAGATCGAAAAACAATTTGGTGCAAATTTCCCGATATTAGAAGGTGAAACAGGACAAAGATCGCAACCTTCAGAAATCAGAGACATTCAAACGGGTCAGATTATTAGGCAAGGATAAGCTTATGCAAAATTTATATATTGGAGTCATGTCAGGAACTAGCATGGATGGTATTGATATTGTGTTAGTAGATATTTCAACTGAAAAAGTCACTTCTCTCGCCAGTAATTGTTACCCAATGCCACCCGATCTTAAACAGGATCTACTTACACTTTGTGAAAATAAACAAACAACATTACAAAATTTAGGTGAGATCGATCATCGACTTGGTAAACTATATGCTCAAAGTATCAATCAATTTTTAGTAGAAAATCAAATTGATAAATATAAAATTAAGGCTATTGGTTGTCATGGGCAAACAATTTATCACTCACCAACGGGTCACTATCCATTTACCATGCAAATTGGTGATGCCAACATTATTGTGGCAAAAACAGGGATCACAACGATTGCTGATTTTCGTCGTAAAGATATGGCTTATGGTGGACAAGGTGCGCCTTTAGTACCAGCTTTTCATAAAGCGGTACTACAAGATCCTAATATTAATCGTGTGGTATTAAATATCGGCGGAATAAGTAATATTACAGTATTAATACCCAATTTACCGGTTATGGGTTATGACACAGGTCCTGGCAATGTATTACTTGATAGTTGGATACATCAACATCTTGGAAAGGCCTATGATAACAATGCCCAATGGGCCAAAACCGGTAAAATTAATATTGATCTATTAAAAAAATTATTACAAGAGCCATATTTTCAATTAGCACCACCCAAAAGTACCGGACGTGAACTATTTAATCTCGCTTGGCTCTATCAAAAATTGACTGGTTTTCATTTAAAAGCAGAAGATATTCAAGCTACGCTGGTTGAATTTACCGCTCTATCGATTGCACAAGAATTAAATAAACTCTCTGTCATCAAAACGCTGCCTTGTGAACTGTTAGTTTGCGGTGGGGGAGCAAAAAATCCATTAATTATGCAAAGATTAGCCAATTTGCTCCCTAAATGGTCAGTATTGACTACCACAGAAAAAGGGATAAATAGTGATTATATGGAGGCTATGGCATTTGCTTGGCTGGCTTATTGTAAAATCGAGGAGATACCGTCAAATATTCCTGAAGTTACAGGTGCTAGCCAAGCTGTTAGCTTAGGTGTGATATACCGATAATTTAACCAGTTACTCAGAGGATTTTGCTGGTTTATTAAATCCAATTAATTCTGAAATTTTAGCTGCACATTGACTTATTTCATTGACCAATTTAGCTTCATCTTCCGGAGTCTTACATCTGAAAATAGAGGTCGATAAGCTTAATGCGGCAATAATGTTTCCTAAACGATTATAGATAGGCACAGCAAAACATCGTAAACCTAGCTCTGATTCTTCATCATCTTTACCATATCCACAACGTTTAACTTCATCTAGTTCAGCTAAAAAGGCTTGTTTATCCGTGATCGTTTTCGGTGTGTATTGGTCAAAAGTGATGTTATCAACTAAACTTCTTTTGCTCTCTTCATCTAACCAAGCAAGCAAAACTTTACCTAAGCCACTGGCATGAATACTTGCTTGATTACCAATTTTAGAAGTTAAACAAAGACTATATTGTTCTGAAGCAACTTTATTAATATAAATAATCTGATCACCTTCACGCACGGCTAAATGTACGGTTTCTTTAGTTTTATCTCTTAGTTTTCGCATCTCTAAATCAGCAATTGCTAAGAAATTTTGGTGATACAGCACTCGATTACCTAAATCGAGTAATTTCAAATTAAGTGAATATTTATCTGAATCTTCTTCTTGATTGACATAACCTAACGTCTTCATTGTTTGTAAAAAGCGATAAGCTGTACTTTTCGGCATCATTACTTTTTGCGATAATTCTGATATTGCAATATCTTTCGATTCAGATAAAGCCTCTAAAATTCCAAAAACTTTTAAGACCGAAGCAACCGATTCTGGTGAACTATCGTTCATAATGAGCAAATCTCCTTACTAAAATTAGCCACGTTATTGATATTAATTGAAAAAATATAACTAATTAACACAGTTGGGTATATATCATAATTAGTTATGATCTGTTTTACTAGCTATTTTATAAAAAATCCAATCTTTGTGGCGTAAACACATCGAGAAGAACGCCTGCCTGTTTACAAACACATCCATGTTCAATATTTGGTTTTTTATATAATGTATCACCACTTCGAACAATTTTGGTTTCACTACCGATAGTAAATTCAAATTCGCCAGATAAAACATAAGTTAATTGCTCATGTGGATGATGATGCATTGCGCCAATAGCGCCTACTTCAAAATGTACTTCAACAGCCATCATATTACCATCATGCGCCAAAATTTTACGCTTAACCCCATTACCTAAATCATTTAATTCTACATCTGAATTAAAGCAAAACATGAAGATCTCCTACAATCACATAACGAATAAGAGATAATAATAACAACTTATTATCTCTTTGATTAACAAATATAAAATGCTATAAATTAAGGTTGTTTTCCTATATAAGCTAATATGCCACCGTCAACATAAAGAATATGACCATTAACAAAATTTGACGCCTCAGAAGCAAGAAAAACGGCTGCACCGGCTAAATCATCAGGTGTACCCCATCGTCCAGCAGGTGTTTTAGCGATAATAAACTGATCAAACGGATGACGAGAGCCATCAGTTTGTTTTTCACGTAATGGCGCAGTTTGTGGTGTGGCAATATAACCCGGACCAATACCATTACATTGAATATTGGCATGACCAAATTCTGAACAGATATTTTTGGTTAACATTTTTAATCCACCTTTTGCCGAAGCATAACCGACAACGGTTTCACGACCAAGTTCACTCATCATTGAACAGATATTAATAATTTTTCCACTACCTTTATTTATCATTGATGGTAATACAGCTTTAGCCATAATAAATTGACCGGTCAAATCAATATCAATAATTTTTCTATAATCAGCAGCACTGGTTTCCAGCATAGGTTTTCGCTGAATAATACCGGCATTATTTACTAAAATATCAATAACGCCATGCTCTTTTTCTATTTGAGTAATGGCTTGTTTAACCGCTACTTCATCGGTAATATCAAATAGGTAACCATGAGCATCAATACCTGCTGCTTTATAAGCATCAAGTCCTTTTTGTAAATTTTCTGGAACAATATCATTGAATACGATTTTTGCTCCAGCGGACGAAAGTGCTTTTGCAATTTCAAAACCGATACCATAAGAAGCGCCGGTAACAAGAGCAATTTTATTGTTAAGTGAAAATCTATTTAAAATCGACATAATTATATTCTCCAATATATTTCAGATAGACAGAAAATTATCTATCACATTTCTTTTAAGATATTAACAGGTACTTTGGTTAGATAAAGCGCAGGTACATCTTGTGCATCACATGAGTATAAAACATATTGATTATCAGGAGAGAATGAAGGATGAGGATGAGTCACTTGACGATCTCCTGCTAAAACTTTCCAAGAACTATTATGTTTAACTAGCTTATGTGCTGTTTTAGTCTTAGGCGCCAAAATATATAACCAAGGGTCATTTTCAATTTTATAACCACTAGTATCAATTACATCAACCGGACTTCCTGTTCCATCACCAATATACAGTGAGCCATCAAAATTACTCATTAAATGTGAACAAGCAGGCATCTCCATAATTTCTTTATCTTCATTTGTTACTGGATTATAAAGACGTATATAACGTTCTTGTTGTCCTTTCATATAAGAGACATAAGCAAGTCCTGATCCATTTGGAACCCAAAACTCATGTGTACAACTTTCTCCTGGTAAATTATCGTGCGCTTTACGTTCATTATCACCATTACTATCAACTAACCATATTCTGGCATCGACTAAATCATGAGGACCTTCATGGCAAAAAGCGATAGTATTATCATCAAATGGTCTAAAAATAGGGTGACCTAACCAAACGTTTTGATCTATCACTGTTTTAGCTATTCCGGTTTGAATATCAATGTTAATTAAACGACAATGTGGATTTTTGTCATAAAAGGCTTTAAATATTGTCCAATCGGTAAGAGGCGTCCAATCTTTTTTATCAATCTCAATCCCAACAATTTGAGTACAATCACTATTTGCCACCCAAGTTCCATAGCCTACCCAAGCATCAGGAACAGTATAAATATTTTTTTCTTCCAATGTGGCTAAATTTACCTGCTGTAAATTGCGTTCATTTTTAACATAATATAAAAATTTATCATCAGGGGATAAAAATCCGCCAAAAGTATTATCACCTGAATCTTCCGTTAGTTGCATAGCTGTTTGGGTTGCTATATCAAGTAAATAATAGTTACGATTTACATCAAATTCACCTGCAAACAATATTTTGCCATCTTTGGTAAAACATTTTTGATAGAAATAATTACGATGACAAAGTACATTTTCAGGTGTTAATCGTATAATTTCATTCTTTGAATCTTCGTCAATAAACGATGAAAACGATAATCGTACTATATTACCTTTTGCCATAAAAACTCCTGAATATAAAAGATCCTATTTTTTTATGAATAAATAGTAATATAAAAATAATCCTCGTTTTGTGACAAACATCACATTGCAATAAATTTATTAAAACATCGTTTTATTTTAATTAAAAAAATTGATATATTTTTTGGTAAGCATATAATGAAAATGAAATAATTTGAATATCAACACAGTAACAATTTTTGTGTAATTTGTTATTACTTTTTAATAGGTTAGAGGTAAATTATGAAAATAGCACTAATGAATGAATTTAGCCAAGCAGCTAAAAACCCAATTATTTTAAATGAATTGACAGGTGTGGCAAACAAATATGGACATACTGTTTTTAATGTAGGGATGGATGGCGACAACGATAATAAATTAACTTATGTTCATTTAGGTATTATTGGTGCTATTTTGTTAAACAGTAAAGCGGTGGACTTTGTTATCTCTGGTTGTGGTACTGGACAAGGTGCATTAATGGCATTAAATGCGTTTCCGGGTGTTAATTGTGGATATTGTTTAGATCCAACTGATGCTTATCTTTTTGCACAAGTTAATAATGGTAATGCTTTAGCATTAGCTTTTGCTAAAGGATATGGTTGGGGAGGAGAACTTAATGCTCGATATATTTTTGAAAAAGCATTCGAAGGTGAAAAAGGTTTAGGTTATCCACCAGAACGCCGTGAATCACAAAATGCCAATGCGATTATCTTAAATGATATGAAAAAAGCAGCCGGAAAATCATTAATTGAGTCATTAAAATCGATAGATCAAACTTTACTTAAAGATGCAATTAAAGGTGAACGTTTCCAAAAATGCCTATTTGAAAACAGCCAAGATGCAGAGTTAACCGCTTATATTAAAAGCGTTTTAGCTTAATAAGCATTTTTTAGATTGCTGTATTTTTGTGTCATTTTTAAATTTGTATCTTGAAATGACACACTACTTTTGGCGAAATTAAAGTATCTTTTTAATTTCGCCGGCACACTTAAATCAAACCAAATTTCTGTAATGCTTTGGCGATACCATCTTTATTATTAGTATCAGTAATAAATTCAGCTTGTTGTTTTAATTCATCAACCGCATTACCCATAGCAACAGGATGATCAACAGTTAAAAACATCTCAAAATCATTCATTCCGTCACCAAAAGCATAAGTAGGCACATCGGTAAAATCTTTATTTTGTAATAACTTATTAATACCAAAACCTTTAGATCCACCATGATTAAAAACATCAACGCAATAAGGCGCATTACGGATAAAGGTTAATTCAGGAAAAATTTCCCGATAATGTGATTCACCTTCCTCACATAATAATAGCAACATCTGTATAGATTCTTTTAAATAAAACTGATCATCAACAGGTGGAACTTGCTGTTTAAGGTAATGATAAAAAGCTTCCGCTGGTTTACCATGTTCTGACACTCGCATCTTTTCATGATTATAAAAAGATAAAGGAATGTTCATTTGTTGTTTAGAAAATTGATATATTCGATTAATGACATCTTGATCTATATTATTAGTAAAAACTGTTTCGCCTTCGTATAAAACTGCTTGTCCATTCATGCCTATAATAGAATCAATCTGTGTTTTTTCCATTAAATTAGCAACTTCACAAGGTGTTCTACCTGTAGCAATAACAGGAATAATATTATTATGTTTTAGCTTTATTATAGCTTCAAGTGTACTTGGTAATACTTCGATTTGGCTATTAAACAGCGTTCCATCTAAATCGAAAAAAACGATAGCTTCCGGTTTTTTACTCATTTTACAAATCCAAAATATGTTTAATAAATGGTATAGTTAATTTACGTTGTTGAGCTAAAGTTGCCACTTCAAATTTTTCTAATAATGAAAACAGCGTTCGCATATCACGATTAACACGTTTTAATAAAAATAGTCCTACTTCGGTTGATAATTCAAATCCACTCAATTGCGCCCTTAATTGCAAAGCCTTGAGCTTATCATCATCACTTAACTCTTTTAATTGATAAACTTGTCCCCAAGTCAATCTAGACACTAAATCGGGTAACATAAATGAGAGTTGTTTAGGTGGTGCATTAGCAGTAATCAATAATTTAGTAATATTTTTCTCAGTTAAACGATTAAATAAATCAAAAATAGCTTCCTCCCACTCACGATATCCTGCAATAGCATCAATATCGTCTAAGCAAACTAAGTCATAATTATCTAGTCCTTGTAAGATTTCAGGTACTAAATAACAATGTTGTTTCAAAGGAATATAACTAGCTAATTTATTTTGACTGGAGGCATGCAACAGATGAGTTCGACCCGCAGCAGTAGTCGACCACATATAAAAGACGTTAAAACCTTCCTTATCAAGTAAAGTTTGTAATGAATCAAACAATAACTGATTATCACCCACATAAAAACTGTCAAAAGTCTCATTGCTAGGTAATATAAAAGGTAAAGGTAGCTGCGAAAGAGTAATAAAATAGCCTCACAATAGAAAAAAATTCATACTAAGTATAAATTTGCTTTCACAAAAATCAATCACTTTTATAGAAAAGAGATAAGATATCAAAAGATACTATAAAAAATTAGGTTCTTAGACAATTATATGCCGATCAAAACGTCCATAAATAATAGCAAAGCCTGATTGTAAAATAACTTAAAACTACATAAAGATCTCATCATTATCTTCCACAGTAAAACAAACTGTTTTTTTTAACCCTAAACTATTTCTCTTAGCAGATTTAAGATTATTCTATTACTTGCGTAACTTTAGTTTTGTTACTGTTATTGTACGTATAATTGTAGGTTATTTTTCAGCGAAATAATTGGATCACAACTTAACTAATCGCTTTAAATAGATCATCATATCGATTTATTGTCACTTACATAAGCATAAAATATAAGCAATAAAAGATAAATTTTAAGCGATCAAACTTATTTTTTGTGGATAACTCTGTGATAAATCCCCATAATAACTTGTGATAAGCATATTAATAACCTTGAACTAGAATTCACATGTGGATAACTTAGCTATTTATAAACAGGTTTAATTTAAAAAAGATCGGATCAATTAACAGAATTCACCGATAAATAAGATCCTATAAAATAATCATAAAATATAGTTATACACAAAAACGATCCGATCTAATAATAATAAAAATAAAAAGATCACATAAAAGATCTTATTTAATTTATTTGGCGATCCAAACAGATCATTTGACGTAACCAAAAAGATGAGTAAAATCCCTTACGCTAAATTAAACCAAATCACCATGTCTAAAATTACGATCATTTACATGCAAAACAATAACGAGGCTTTTTATGTTTTATCCAGATCTTTTTGATGTCATCATTGTCGGTGGCGGTCATGCAGGAACAGAAGCGGCAATGGCATCAGCAAGAATGGGGCGAAAAACACTACTTTTAACCCATAATATCAATACATTAGGTCAAATGTCTTGTAACCCCGCAATAGGTGGTATAGGTAAAGGACATTTGGTTAAAGAGATCGATGCTATGGGAGGATTAATGGCTCATGCTATTGATCTTGCAGGGATCCAATTTCGGATCTTAAACAGTAGCAAAGGGCCAGCAGTTAGAGCAACCCGCGCTCAAGCCGATCGATCTTTATACCGTAAAGCTGTGAGAACCGCACTGGAAAACCAAGAAAATTTAATGCTATTTCAACAATCCGTTGAAGATGTGATCATTGAGAACGATCAGATCACCGGTGTAACCACTCAAATGGGCGTTTCGTTTAAAGCTAAAGCTGTTGTCTTAACGACCGGTACTTTTTTAGACGGAAAGATCCATATCGGACTTGATAACTACAGCGGTGGTAGAACAGGCGATCCTGCTTCTATTGGCTTATCTAAAGCGTTGCACCAATATCCATTTAGAATGGGTCGATTGAAAACAGGAACACCACCTCGTATTGATGCCAGAACCATTGATTTTTCACAATTAGGTACACAATATGGTGATGATCCTGTTCCTGTATTTTCGTTTTTAGGTAAAGCAAGTGAACACCCACAACAGATCCCTTGTTATATCACAAGCACTAATGAAACAACGCATGAGATCATTCGTAATAATTTAGATCGTAGCCCGATGTATACTGGTGTTATTGAAGGCGTTGGTCCAAGATATTGTCCTTCAATTGAAGATAAGATCATGCGTTTTGCTGATCGTAATTCACATCAGATCTATTTAGAGCCTGAAGGATTAGATAGTAATGAAATTTATCCTAATGGGATCTCAACGAGTTTACCTTTTGATACTCAGCTTGCTTTTGTTCGTAGTATGAAAGGACTTGAAAACGCAAATATTGTAAGACCAGGCTATGCGATCGAATATGATTACTTTGATCCTAGGGATCTTAAGCCAACGCTTGAAAGTAAAGTTATAAAAGGACTCTTTTTAGCAGGACAAATCAATGGTACAACCGGTTATGAAGAAGCCGCAGCTCAAGGTATGCTTGCCGGTCTTAACGCTGCTCGTTTTGTTTATGATCAAGATCAATGGTATCCAACGCGCGATCAAGCTTATTTAGGCGTGTTAGTTGATGATCTTTGTACGCTTGGTACTAATGAACCTTATCGAATGTTTACCTCACGCGCTGAGTATCGTTTGATGCTTCGTGAAGATAATGCAGATATTCGCTTAACTGAGATAGGTCGAAATCTTGGAATGGTTGATGATTATCGTTGGCGACGTTTTAATGAAAAATTTGATGCTATTGAACAAGAAAGAGCGCGTTTACGTGATATTTGGGTTCATCCTCATATTGAATCAATTGACGAAGTTAATGCAGTATTAAGCGCTAATTTGACCAAAGAAGCGAATGGTGAAGAGTTACTTAAACGTCCAGAAATGAACTATCAAACATTAAAATCACTATCATTATTTGCACCGGGCTTAAGCGATGAACAAGCTGCCGAACAGGTTGAAATTCAAGTCAAATATGACGGTTATATTAAGTTACAAATTGAAGAAATTGAACGTCAAAAACGTAATGAAGAAACATTAATCCCAGATCATATTGATTATGCTGAAATTTCTGGTTTATCTAATGAAGTTGTTGCGAAATTAAAACAACATAAACCGGTCTCTATTGGCCAAGCTTCACGTATATCAGGTATTACGCCAGCTGCTATTTCGATGTTATTAGTTTATTTGAAAAAGAAGAATTATGTTAAGAAAGAAACTCTCTAATTTAATCGATCAAACTGATCTTTCGATCTCAGAACAACAAAAAGATCAGCTTATTCACTATGTCACCTTGCTAGATAAATGGAATAAGGCGTATAACTTAACCGCAGTACGTGATCCTAATGAAATGCTAGTAAAACACATTATGGATAGTTTAGTTGTTTCACCTTATTTAGTCGGTAAAACCTTTATTGATGTTGGTACCGGACCAGGTTTACCTGGCATACCACTTGCTATTATTAATCCGGATAAGCAGTTTGATTTGGTTGATAGCTTAGGTAAAAGAGTTCGTTTTTTGAAACAGGTTCAGTTTGAATTAAAATTACCCAATATAAATCCAATACAAAGTCGTATTGAAGAGTATACACAAAAACAGTTTGACGGTGTTATAAGTAGAGCTTTTGCCTCTTTGCAAGATATGCTTAATTGGTGTAAACATCTTCCTAATGATCAAGGATCTTTTTATGCTTTAAAGGCGAATGATCTCGATCCGATCCCAGAAGGATTTACCTTAAAACAAACCGTCAAACTAACGGTTCCACAACTAGATGCGCAAAGATGTTTGGTTATTATTCAGTAATTTTATACTGAAACGTATAGTTAACCTGAAACATCTTTACAATGTTAATTTTTGCGTTTTTTCAAGTAATCCTTAATTCCGTCAACAATGGCTTTAGATACTTGATTTTGGAATGAAACAGTCTTTAATTTTTGTTCTTCACCAATATTACTGATAAAGGCTGTTTCGACTAATACTGACGGGATATCTGGAGCTTTTAATACGGCAAAACCAGCTTTTTCTATCGATGGCTTATGTAATTTATTTACACCTTTCATACGATTTAATATCGCTGTGCCAAGTAATACACCATTACTTAGTGTTGTTTTTTGCACTAAATCTAAAATAGTATTATCTAAATACTTATCCCCGCTTCGGCTCACGCCCCCTATTTGGTCGGCTTCATTCTGGGTTTGTGCTAAGTAGCTCGCAGCAGAACTACTCGCACCACGCGTGGATAATGAAAAGACCGAAGATCCTTTTACTGCTCGACTAGCAAATGCATCAGCATGGATAGAGATAAAAAGATCTGCATGTAAAGATCGTGCTTTGGCAACGCGTACTTTCAAAGGGATAAATATGTCTTCGTTACGTGTCATATAGACTTTAATCTGAGGTTCTTTCTTAAGCAGATTATAGGTTCGACGTGCAATTTGTAACACAATATCCTTTTCTCGGGTCTTTTTATAACCAATAGCGCCCGGATCTTCACCACCATGACCGGGATCGAGCATAACAATAATAGGTGCATTCTTCTTTTTATTGGTTGGCGTTTTTATTTCTGCCTGTTTTTTATTAAGATCCCCTTTTTTATACTCTTCTAATAATGCTAATAAAGGATCATCATCAGCTGAATTTGGTTTTGAAGGATAAAGATCGATGACTAAACGATCTTTAAATTCTGCAACCGGTGCTAATGTAAAAATATTAGGCTGTACATCTTGTTTTAATTCGATCATGATCCGAACTGTTTTGGGATCACGTTGAAGAACACGAATTGATTTTATATAAGGATCACGGCTTAAGACTTTTGATGAAATTGTTTTTAAGGTTGGATTTAAATTTAAATTGTCAATATCAATGGCAATTCGTTCAGGGTTACTTAGAAAAGTACGTTTATAACTAAGATTAACGTTCGATTCTAATGTGATTCTGGTATAGGTTGACGACGGCCAAACGCGAACGGCGACGATTTGTGCCATTGGCGCAGCCAAGCCAATTCGAGAGACTGACAATAAACAAGTAGCAATAATACCTTTAATTAAAAGGCGCTTTGTTGGACTAAATGTTTTTGGCATACCTAAACACTTTTTTGTTATATGAATTAAGCGCGAATAATACCATAAAATAAAAAGATGTTAAAAAGAATGATTCTCATCATAACGTGTTTTTTCGTTAAAGAGATAGCTTATTTTTCATTATAATTCATCTATTTTATAGTTTGCTAAATTTTAGCATGTCATAGTAATCGATGTTTATAATCTAACATTTTGAATTAATACATAAAAAAACGAAAAAAGTGTTAAATTATTATTAATCATCATAAGTAATATAAGTGACAGACTTTATAATATCATTTTATATTTTATTATAGACCCTACATTAACAAAGGATTACAATATATTTCGCTAAAATCGCGGATTTAAAGCCGTTTTCATTTTAACAATTAAATATAGCTGAGTTATTGATGAGCAAGAAACTACATATCAAAACTTGGGGCTGCCAAATGAATGAGTATGACTCTAATAAAATGGCAGATCTCCTTTTATCTACCCACGGGTTAACTTTAACAGATGATGCAGAAGAAGCCGATATTTTACTATTAAATACTTGTTCTATTCGTGAAAAAGCCCAAGAGAAAGTCTTTCATCAATTAGGTCGTTGGAAGAACCTTAAACAACATAACCCAAATATAATTATTGGTGTTGGTGGTTGTGTTGCTTCTCAAGAAGGCGCTCATATTCGTAAACGCGCTCCTTTTGTTGATATTATTTTTGGACCACAAACTTTCCACCGTTTACCCGAAATGATCGAACAAATAAGAAGTGGTAATGGTAATCATGTGGTCGATGTAAGTTTTCCGGAAATTGAAAAATTCGATCGCCTTCCTGAGCCTCGTAGTGAAGGGCCAACTGCATTTGTATCGATTATGGAAGGATGTAATAAATATTGTACTTACTGCGTTGTGCCATATACACGAGGCGAAGAAGTCAGTAGGCCTTGTGATGATGTGATTTATGAAATAGCGCAACTTGCTGAACAAGGCGTACGAGAAGTTAACTTGCTTGGTCAAAATGTTAATGCTTATCGTGGACCAACGTTTGATGGTGATATATGTTCATTTGCTGAGTTATTACGTTTAGTTGCCGCTATTGATGGTATTGATCGTATTCGTTTTACCACCAGTCATCCTATTGAATTTACTGATGATATTATCGATGTTTACCGTGATACCCCTGAACTGGTCAATTTTTTACATTTGCCGGTGCAAAGCGGATCAGATCGTGTGTTGAATCTAATGAAACGTACTCATACGGCAATTGAATACAAATCAATTATTCGTAAATTACGTAAAGTGCGACCAGATATTCAAATTAGTTCCGATTTTATTGTTGGATTTCCGGGTGAAACGCAAGAAGATTTTGAACAAACCATGAAACTCATTGCTGATGTTAATTTCGATTTAAGTTATAGTTTTGTTTACTCTTCTCGCCCAGGTACGCCGGCAGCCGAAATGGAAGATAATGTATCCGAAGAAGAGAAAAAACAGCGTCTTTATATTTTACAAGAACGCATTAATCAGCAAGCGATGCAATTTAGTCGTCGTATGCTAAATACAGTACAACGTATTTTAGTTGAAGGACCATCTAAAAAAGATATTATGGAATTAACTGGTCGAACTGAAAATAATCGAATTGTTAATTTCCAAGGTCGTCCTGATATGATTGGTAAGTTTGTGGATGTGGAAATAACCGATGTTTATCCTAATTCACTACGAGGTAAAGTTGTGCGAACAGAAGATGAAATGGATTTACGCGTCAGTGAGTCCCCATTGTCTGTTATTTCACGTACACGTAAAGAAAATGATTTAGGCGTAGGAATTTATCACCCATAAGAAATGAGTAGTAAAGAATTTAACAATTTAAATTAAAAAAAATTTATTCAATGAAATATAAGGACGATAATATAATGTTTATTATATTTGGAACGCGTGGAAGGGAAGTTCACGAAAAAAGTGGGCAATTTAATTGCCCAAAATGTTGTTCTCAACAAAATACAGTTACTGATGAAAAACAGCAACAATATACACAAATAAAAGTAGCTAAATATTTTACTCTGTTTTTTATTCCTATTTTCAGTTATGAAACATTAGGAAGATACATCAAATGTGATCATTGTCATTCTGAATATAATGAAAAGGTTTTAGAGTATGTACCGCCAACATTTGCAGAACAATTAGCCTCTTATGTTGAACAAGAGTTAAAAACGGGTACACCTATCTCAATGCTAATAAATAAATTAAAAGCACAAGGACTTGATCAAGATCAATCAACAAAAGCAGTTGATTATATTGTGGCTAATAATATTGTCACTTGTCATCAATGTAATATGGACTTTTTAAAAGGCGTTGAAAAATGTTCATTATGTGGACAACGTATTAGTCAGTAAAAATGAATTATTAGAGGACTTATTTTTGAATATTACGAAACATGAAATATTGCTTGAACCAGCAGATAATCAAAGACTTAATAGCCTTTGTGGTCCTCATAACGATAACCTTAAACAAATAGAACGTCGTCTTGGTATTGAAATTAATCATCGTGGAAATCAATTTACAATAACAGGTGATGTTATTTGTGTTAAAGCAACCGGTGAAATTTTACAAACACTTTATAAGCAAACGAAAGTAAAAGATAAAATCGTAGATATTGAACCTGAACAGATCCATTTAGCCATTAAAGAGTCAGGTGCGCTGGAAAAAGCAAGTGAACATCTACCTGCTTATGTGGATCAGCATGGTAGCAAGTTAGTAATGATTAAGACCAAACGAGGTATAATAAAACCAAGAACACCTAATCAAGCGCAATATATTGCCCATGTTTTAGATTATGATATCTCATTTGGTATTGGGCCTGCTGGTACGGGTAAAACTTATTTAGCCGTTGCTGCTGCGGTTGATGCGCTGGAAAAACAGCAAATTCGTCGCATTGTGTTAACCCGACCAGCGGTTGAAGCAGGTGAAAAACTTGGCTTTCTACCCGGTGATTTAAGTCAAAAAGTCGATCCATATTTGCGTCCACTTTATGATGCATTATTTGAAATGCTCGGTTTTGAAAAAGTAGAAAAACTTATCGAGAAAAGTGTCATTGAAGTTGCTCCTCTAGCCTATATGCGCGGACGCACACTTAATGATGCATTTATCATTCTCGATGAAAGCCAAAATACTACTATTGAACAAATGAAAATGTTTTTGACTCGTATTGGTTTCAATTCTAAAGCGGTAATAACTGGTGATATTACGCAAATAGATCTACCTCGTCATCAAAAATCAGGTTTGCGCCACGCGATCGAAGTATTGAGCCAAGTAGATGAAATTAGTTTCAATTTTTTCAATAGCGAAGATGTAGTACGCCATCCGGTGGTTGCCAGAATTGTCAATGCTTATGAAAAATGGGAAGAGCAAGAACAACTTCATAATCAACAACCTACGGAAAGAAATAACTAAAGGAGTATTATTATTTCTATCGCACGTAATAAAAATAGAACCGAAATTCGGGACCACTCACAAGAGGCCAATCTTTTTTTGCGTCGGGCGCTGTTTGCCTTTGTTGTGATCATTTTATTGGTGATAATTTTACTCACCAATTTAGCCGATCTCCAGATCTCCAATTTTAGCTATTACAGTACCAAATCCAATAATAATCGTATTGAAATCATTCCTATTCCACCTAGTCGCGGTATGATTTATGATCGTAATGGTACAGCATTGGCCATTAACAACATCACTTATCAGCTTAATATCATTCCTGATAAAATTAAAAATCTAAATGACCAGTTTGATGAATTAAAAAAAATCGTTGATTTAACTGATGAAGACATAGAAAATTTTCAAAAAGAACGACGCAACTATAAAGCGCATCGCCCGGTACCACTAAAAGATAATTTAACTGAAAAGCAAATCGACCGGTTTGTTGTCGATCAACATCGTTTTCCGTTTGTTTCTATTGTTGGTATACAGCATCGTTACTACCCTTTTGGTGCATCACTGACCCACATTCTTGGTTATATTTCTAAAATCAATAGTCAGGACAAACAACGTTTAGATGACGAAAATAAAACCAGTGATTATGTTGCGACGCAAAATATCGGTAAAATGGGCATTGAACGTTATTATGAAGATGTGCTGCATGGTTATCCAGGTTATGAAGAAGTAGAAGTAAATAGTCGGGGACGTATTGTCCGTCAGCTCAATCAACACCCACCTCAAGCTGGTGAAGATATCTATTTATCTATCAATTTGAAATTACAACTCTATATTGAACAACTTTTAGAAGGAAGAAAAGCGGCTGTAGTTGCATTGAATCCTAATAATGGTGAAATCTTAGCTTTAGTTTCAAGTCCTAGTTATGACTCTAACCCTTTTGTTGGAGGGATCTCTAGTGCCAAATATAGCGCATTACTAAATGATCCAGATAAACCCTTGTTTAATCGCGTATTACTAGGTGCTTATCCTCCGGCATCAACCGTTAAACCATTTATATCTATTGCTGCGCTAAGTGAAGGAGTTGTTAGTCCTAAAAGTGTAATTAACGATCCCGGCTGGTGGCAATTACCCGGAACAGAAAAACGATATCGTGACTGGTTAAAATGGGGACATGGTCGTGTTGATGTATTAAAAGCAATTGAAGAGTCAGTTGATACTTACTTTTATCAAGTAGCCTACGACATGGGGATAGATCGCTTAAGTCTTTGGATGAATAAGTTTGGTTATGGTGAACGTACAGGTATTGATATCTCACCGAATGAAGAAACGCGGGCGGTAATGCCAAGTCGTGAATGGAAATTAAAACGCCATAAAAAACCTTGGTTACAAGGTGATACGATTCCTGTTGGTATTGGGCAAGGCTACTGGACAGCAACGCCTATGCAAATGGTTAAAGCACTATCAATCTTAATCAATAATGGTAAAACTTATACACCACATTTTTTATTATATAAAAAGAGCGACATATTAAAGTCTGACCAAAATCAACCAGAGGTTAATCAAAATCAGTTTGAAGAAGACAATAGTTTAACCAGTGTTAATCCTAATTATTGGGCCTTAGCTAAAGAAGGTATGCATAGAGTGATGTTTGGATCACGAGGAACAGCAAGAAAAGTTTATGCGGATGCTAAATATCAAGCTGCAGGTAAATCTGGTACCGCCCAAGTATATAGTTTGAAAGAAGATGAAGTTTATAATGCGCATAAAATTCCTGAGCATTTACGCGATCATGCCCTATTTATTGCCTATGCACCTTATGATAAACCAACGATCGCTTTAGCAATCGTACTGGAAAATGGTGGGGGCGGAAGTTCACATGGTGGAGCGGTAGCACGCAAAATATTAGATTATTACCTATTAGGTAATGACTCAACCGAGTTAGACGATTCATCATCACCCAATACAGGACATGAAGATTAATGATTAATAATAACAAGCAATCTTTTTGGCAAAAGATACATCTCGATCCACTTTTTTTCCTTTTTGTAGCTATATTGCTTGGCTATAGTCTTTATATACTGTGGAGTGCCAGTGGCCAAGATATCGACATGATGCAAAGGCGCGTCATACAGATCTT
Source organism: Gilliamella sp. wkB108 (assembly GCF_001690195.1). Taxonomy (GTDB): domain Bacteria; phylum Pseudomonadota; class Gammaproteobacteria; order Enterobacterales; family Orbaceae; genus Gilliamella; species Gilliamella apicola_L. Next base: position 29,638 of record NZ_LZGM01000016.1, read on the forward strand.
CTTAGGTTTTTCTGTCATGATTATTCTTGCACAATTTTCACCGAGAACTTATGAAAAATGGGCGCCTTATCTTTATATAATTTGCATAATTGTCTTATTATTGGTAGATATTTTTGGTTACACCAGTAAAGGTGCGCAACGGTGGTTAGATTTAGGGGTATTACGCTTTCAACCTTCTGAAATAGCCAAAATTGCAGTGCCATTAATGGTCGCGAAATTTATTAACCGTGAAGGATGTCCACCACCTTTAAAAACAACATTACAAACACTCGCTATTATTGGCGTTCCTACATTACTTGTTGCGATGCAACCTGATTTAGGTACCGCGATTTTAATTGTAATGTCGGGAATATTCATCATCTTTTTAGCGGGTATTCACTGGCGATTTATTATTATTTCGATAATTTTAATTGCGGCTTTTTTACCAATTATGTGGTTCTTTTTAATGCATGATTACCAACGTGAGCGAATCTTGACGCTCTTTAATCCTGAACGCGATCCGCTTGGTACCGGTTATCATATAATCCAGTCAAAAACAGCGATTGGATCAGGTGGAATTTGGGGTAAAGGTTGGTTAAGTGGCACGCAATCACAATTGGAATTTTTACCTGAACGACATACTGACTTTATATTTTCTGTCATCGCTGAAGAGTTTGGTTTTGTTGGCACCATTGTATTACTGATCCTTTTCCTTTGCGTTATAGCAAGAGGATTAATTATTGCTTCACGGGCGCAAACAACATTCGGCAGAATATTGGCTGGTGGACTTGTTTTAGTCTTTTTTGTTTACGCCTTTATTAATATCGGCATGGTCAGTGGAATCTTGCCGGTAGTTGGTGTACCATTACCATTAATTAGTTATGGTGGCTCATCTTTAATAGTGTTAATGGCTGGTTTTGGCATCATGATGTCTATTCACACTCATCGGTATATGTTATCTAAAAATATTTAACGGAATTTAAATAAATGACAAAAAAATTAAAATTATCTGTTGCAATGTTAGTCCTTGCAATTTGTTCATCTGCATCGGCCGAAATCAATTTTCCTATACCTGAAATTCCGCAATTAGATGCAGAATCTTATATCTTAATTGATGCCAAATCTGGCGAAATTTTAGCGCAATATAAAGCAGAACAACAACGCGATCCCGCTAGTTTAACTAAAATGATGACCAGTTATGTAGTTGGTCAAGCTTTGAAATCAGGTCGTATAAGAAATGATGATATGGTAACGGTGAGTAAAGATGCATGGGCAACCGGCAATCCGGTTTTAAAAGGATCATCATTGATGTTTTTAGAAGTAGGTAAAACGGTTTCTGTTAGTGATCTGAATAAAGGTATTATTATTCAATCCGGTAATGATGCATGTATTGCTATGGCTGAACATGTCGCAGGTAGTCAAGGTGCCTTTGTTAATCTTATGAATGAATATGCCAATAAAATTGGCTTACAACATACCCATTTTGAAACAGTTCATGGACTTGATGCACCCGGACAATATACCACGGCTAAAGATATGGCTTTTTTAGGACAAGCCTTAATTCGTGATTTACCGACTGAATATGCGATCTACAAAGAAAAAGAGTTTACTTATACCTTGTCTAAACCACAGTTAAATCGTAACGGTTTGCTATGGGATACCACATTAAATGTTGATGGCATTAAAACAGGTCATACTAACGCGGCTGGTTATAATTTAGTTGCCTCTGCTGTTGATGGTAATACCCGTTTAATTTCAGTGGTTCTTGGAGGAAGAACCTTCAAAGGTCGTGAAGAAGAGAGTAAAAAATTATTAGTTTGGGGATTCCGCTTTTTTGAAACTGCCAATCCGGTTAAAGAGGGAACCCCACTCACCACAGAATCAATTTGGTATGGTGATGAAAATAAAATCCAATTAGGTGCAATTAATGGTGCTTATGTAACGGTACCAAAAGGTCGTTCAGCGGATGTACAAGTTCAATATACTATCGACAACTATATTTATGCACCTATTACTAAAGGTACTGCTGTTGGTAAAATGCAATTTTTACTCGATGGTAAAATTATTAATGAACAACCTTTAGTTGCTCTACAAGATGTTGAAGAGACAGGATTCTTTGGTGGTATTTGGGATTGGATCGGCTTACAGTTCTATAAACTATTTCATTAATTAAATCATGACTACAGTTACTATAAGTGAAATAACGTAACTGTAGTTTTTACTCTAAAAATTATCTACATTCCATTTCAGAAAAAGTTAATTAAATTGTAAAGATGTTTCAGGTTAGCTATACGTTTTAATATAAAACAGACCTCTTTTAGCTCACTTACACTATTATCTCATCACTCTATTATCATAAAAATGACTCTTTTTATACTTAAAATAGCATAAATATAAATAGAACTAGTAATTTTTAACAAAATATGATATAAAACGCGCGTTATTTTTAGAAATAACAATATAATTTAATTATTAATTAACGTTATAACACACACATATCATCACTCTTTTCCGGGGTGCCTTTTGCTTAATAGTAACAAGGTCGGTAAAAGCGGATATGTGGAGGCATAACCCCAACGTCAAAATGAGGAAATCATGACTACAGTATCTATGCGCGATATGCTACAAGCTGGTGTACACTTTGGACACCAAACCCGTTATTGGAACCCAAAAATGAAACCATTTATTTTTGGTGCTCGTAATAAAGTTCATATCATTAATCTTGAAAAAACAGTTCCAATGTTCAACGAAGCTTTAGCTGAATTAAATAAAATTGCTGCTCGTAAAGGCAAAATTTTATTTGTTGGTACAAAACGCGCAGCGAGTGAAGCAATTAAGCAAGCAGCTGAAAGCTGTGGACAATATTACGTTAATCACCGTTGGTTAGGTGGTATGTTGACTAACTGGAAAACCGTTCGTCAATCAATCAAACGTTTAAAAGATTTAGAAACACAAGCTAGTGATGGTACATTTGATAAATTAACCAAAAAAGAAGCGTTAATGCGCTCTCGTGAAATGGCTAAATTAGAAAATAGCTTGGGTGGAATTAAAAATATGGGTGGCTTACCCGATGTAATTTTTGTGATTGGTGCAGATCATGAACATATTGCTATCAAAGAAGCTAACAATTTAGGTATTCCAGTCATTGCTGTTGTTGATACAAATTCAGATCCAGATGGTATTGATTACATCGTACCAGGTAATGATGATGCAATTCGTGCAATTCAATTATATGTGAATGCGGTTGCAGAAGCTGTTCGCACTGGTCGTGAACAAAATCAATCTCCAGTATCTGAAGATAGCTTTGTTGAAGAAGCTCCAGCAGCTGAGTAATAACTCAAATATTTTCAGGGTCGTTCATATAAAAAGATCGACCCATTCTTATGAAAATCATCACAATGGTTAAATAGAGGATTTAAAGATGGCTGAAGTTACCGCTTCTATGGTAAAAGAACTGCGTGAAAGAACTGGCGCAGGCATGATGGAATGTAAAAAAGCATTAGTTGAAGCAAATGGTGATATCGATCTTGCTATCGACAATATGCGTAAATCAGGTCAAGCAAAAGCGGCTAAAAAAGCTGGCCGTGTTGCAGCTGAAGGTGTAATTATTTCTAAAATTTCTGATGATAAAAAATCCGGTGTAATTTTAGAAATTAACTGTGAAACAGACTTTGTTGCAAAAGATGCAGGTTTCTTAGCATTTAGCGAAAAAGTTGCAACTACAGCATTAAATGACCATATTAAAGATCTTGCTACTTTACAAGCAAAATTCGAAGAAGAACGTACAGCACTTGTTGCTAAAATTGGCGAAAATATCGGTATTCGTCGTATTGAAGAAATCGCTGGTGATATTGTTGGTGGTTACCAACATGGCGCACGTATCGGTGTTTTAGTTGCAGCTAATAGCGGTTGTGATGATGAACTTGTTAAACACATCGCAATGCATATTGCAGCAAGCAAACCAGAATATGTTACACCAAATGATGTACCTGCTGATGTTGTTGAACATGAGCGTAGAATTCAAATTGATATTGCTATGCAATCTGGTAAACCACGTGAAATCGCTGAAAAAATGGTTGAAGGCCGTATGCGTAAATTCACTGGTGAAGTATCACTAACAGGTCAACCATTTGTTATGGATCCAAGTAAAACAGTGGGTGATTTATTAGCTGAGAAAAAAGCGACTGTTGCTACATTTATCCGCTTCGAAGTGGGTGAAGGTATCGAAAAAGTCGAAGTTGATTTTGCAGCCGAAGTTGCTGCGATGTCGAAACAATCTTAATTGTTTTACAAAAAACCGCCGTAAAGGCGGTTTTGTTTATCTACAAAATATTTTAAAATTACTATCAGCTAGTTAATCTAGCTGTTTAGGCAATTAAATAACGAAATAGTGAGACTTCATATGGTAACCCCTTTTTACAAACGTATTCTTCTTAAACTTAGCGGTGAAGCATTGCAAGGCGATGAAGGTTTTGGTATTGATGCAACTGTTCTTGATCGTATGGCTCAAGAAATTAAAGAACTAATTGAAATGAATGTTGAGGTTGCTGTTGTTATTGGGGGTGGTAATCTATTTCGTGGTGCCGGTCTTGCTAAAGCGGGAATGAATCGAGTGGTTGGCGATCATATGGGCATGTTAGCAACAGTGATGAATGGACTGGCTATGCGTGATGCTTTGCATCGAATTGAAGTTAATGCTCGATTAATGTCTGCCATCCCATTAAATGGAGTATGTGATGATTATCGTTGGACAGAGGCAATTAGCTTGCTTCGTCATGGTAAAGTGGTTATCCTTTCAGCTGGAACAGGTAATCCTTTTTTTACAACCGATTCAGCGGCCTGTTTGCGCGGTATTGAAATTGAAGCAGATGCTGTTTTAAAAGCGACTAAAGTTGATGGTGTTTATTCAGCCGATCCAGTTAAAGATCCAAATGCAACACTTTATAAAACCTTAAATTATGAAAAAGTGTTAGATGATGAACTCAAAGTGATGGATTTAGCCGCATTTACTTTAGCTCGTGATCATAATCTACCAATTTGTGTGTTTAATATGAATAAACCAGGCGCATTACGTCGCGTTATTTTAGGTGAGCCAGAAGGGACATTAATTAATAATCAGGCAACAGTAAGCTGTTAGTCTTCTTTATTTCAAATAAGGTTTTTTATTATGTTAAATGAGATTCAAAAAGAAGCGCAAGTGCGCATGGAAAAAAGTATCGAAGCGTTTCAAACTCATATTTCTAAAGTCAGAACGGGTCGAGCTTCACCAAGTTTATTAGACGGTATAATGGTGGAATATTATGGTAGCCCTACACCGCTTCGCCAATTAGCCAATGTGGTTGCAGAAGATGCCAGAACACTAGCTATCACCGTATTTGATAAATCACTTACACCTGTTATCGAAAAAGCCATTTTAACCTCGGATTTAGGATTAAATCCAGCCTCAGCTGGCACTGTAATTCGAGTACCATTGCCACCGTTGACTGAAGAACGTCGCCGCGATTTAACTAAAATCGTACGTAATGAAGCGGAACAAGGACGCGTATCAATTCGTAATATTCGTCGTGATGCTAATGACCAAATCAAAGCATTGCTAAAAGATAAAGAAATTTCCGAAGATGATGAACGTAAATCACAAGATTTGATTCAAAAAGTGACAGATGCAGCGATTAAAAAGCTTGATGCTGCTTTAGCTGATAAAGAAAAAGAGTTAATGGAATTTTAATCCTCTATTTTGAAAGCCTAGTTGTTAAAACTAGGCTTTTTTTATTTAAATAATCTGCTCCTTAAGATCTGTTTTTTGGAATTAGTTAATCATGAAGAAATGGATATTTACCTTCCTAATATTCTTATTGGTTGGATGTGATGATAAGCAATATCCACCATTAATGGTCTTATCAGAATCGCAAAAAGAAGTTAATGATTCCAATCAATTATATGCAGATCAGTATTATGTTTATTTAACAGCAAATTCGAAAAAAGTTGATTTGGGCGCTAATAATGATAAAGGTATCAATCCTAAAGATAAGTTAGTTTCCAAGCATGATTTATCGTTGATCTTCGATCAAATAAGTGAATCAATTTTAGCAACCAGTTATACCACATCATCATTACCCAACGATTTAGATCATGTTGATTTTAGTAGTTGTATTTTATGGGGTATAGATCAAGATGAATATAAAAAAAATTACTCAATACGTTATAAACCTTCTATTTTACATGATGTGGTGTTTAACTTAGTTGATCAACAATTAGTTAATGAAAATCATGAGGTTGTAAAGTTAAATAATGATGATAAATCGCTTAGATTTGGTTCATTATCTGACACAAAAGATAACCAAGTTTGTGCGAATCAATCGTTCGGATTTGCTTTAATTGATCATGCTACATATCATAAATTGAGTGGTAAGGTTAAATTGCGCGTTGCTTATCCTGTCTCATACCAATCTCTTAAACTCAATAAAAGCGATATTGGCCACACAAACAATTTTTTAGGTAACAAAATTGAATTAATTGCATTAGAAGGTAATCGTATTCATATTAAGTTATCAAAGCAAGATTTAGACAAAAATATCATACTAGGATTTTATAATGGTGATAACTATTTTGCTGGAAATTGGTCTTCGGTAACGTTACCTTATTCAACTTATGACGCAATGCGGCGCCATCCAAATTTTAATTATGAGCAATTTGTAGCGTATTTTTCAGATCAGTTTGATGATTGGCAAACTCAAGCTATTAGTACAGATGAACCTCATGTGATGATTATTTCACTGTTTGATACCAGTCAAATATCAAGTATTGTATTTAATTCGGCAGATGAAATGGTTGAACGTATTTATACCATACCGGTTGATATTAATGTTGATAAACTTAAAAACGATTAATTGTAACAGGCTCTGTATTTAGTACTTATTGGTTTAAATTGTCTATATTCGGTAATTAGTTTTGTTTCTAATTATCATAGTTTAAGTATATAATGTTATAAAAATAACATTATAACGCTATATTTGTTAATTTTATAACATTATTAACTATAATTAGAGGAAAGCTTATGGATTATGCAAAGTATATTGATCATACTTTACTGGCGATGAATGCGACAGAAGTTCAAATACGGAAACTATGTGATGAAGCAAAGCAGTACCATTTTTATTCTGTATGTGTGAATTCTGGTTATGTACCTTTAGCCGCTAGTTTATTAAAAGGTAGTGATGTCAAGGTTTGTTCGGTAGTTGGTTTTCCTCTTGGTGCTATGTTAACTTCTGCAAAAGCATTTGAAACTGAAATGGCGATTAAAGCGGGCGCTGAAGAAATCGATATGGTTATCAATGTCGGTTGGCTCAAAAGCAATGATTGGAATGCCGTTAAAAATGATATTGATGCTGTTTTCAAAGCATGTTGTTCAGTACCATTGAAAGTTATTTTAGAAACTTGTTTGTTAACTAAAGAAGAAATCGTAAAAGTTTGTACAATCTGCAAAGAAATCGGTGTAGCGTTTGTTAAAACCTCTACCGGCTTTAGTGTATCTGGTGCAACGGTTGAAGATGTGAAATTGATGCGAGATACCGTTGGTGATAAAATGGGCGTCAAAGCATCAGGTGGTATTCGCGATCAGCAAACTGCTCAGAAAATGGTTCAAGCAGGTGCAACACGGTTAGGTGCAAGTGCAGGCATTGCGATTGTTTCAGGCAATTCAACCTCATCAAGCAACTATTAATTGATCCTTTCATAAGCTACTGCAAAGTAGCTTATTGCTGTTTAATGGAATGGCAATGGAAACACAACCTCAAAAAAGAGTTAATACACTTATTGAGTATCTAAAATCGACCGATAAAATTCATTTAAAAGATGCCGCTCAAATGTTAGCGGTCTCAGAAATGACGGTACGGCGTGATATTAGCAATCAACCTTCACCTTTAATGGTATTAGGTGGTTATATCGTTAATCAATCTCAAAATCAAATTACCCAATATTTTGTCAGTGATCAACAAGATAAGCAGGTTGAAGAAAAACGTTACATAGCTAAACTTGTCAGTCAATTAGTTAAAGAAAACGATACGATTTTTTTTGATTGTGGTACCACCATACCCTTTATTATTGATGCAATTAATGATGCGATATCTTTCACAGCAATTTGTTATTCACTTAATGCCTTTTTAGCGTTACAACATAAACCCAATTGTAAAATCATTTTATGTGGCGGACACTATCAGCTCAATAATGCAATCTTTACAAGTATCAGCCCACATAATCAATTAGATTTTGTTTGTCCTAATAAAGCTTTTATTTCGGCTGCTGGCATAGATCTTATACAGGGCGTTACTTGTTATGATTTTGATGAACTCAGTATGAAGCACCAAGCGCTGGATAAATCTTGTCAGAATATTTTAATCGCAGATCATACTAAGTTTAACCAAGTTAAGCCGGCTTTTATTGCGGAACTTAATCGGTTCTATCAAGTTATTACTGATAAAGCGCCAAGCTCCCAGTATCTTTCTTTTTTTAACGATAATAATATTGGTTTAATTTATTAATTATGAAAAATATTACAATTTTAGGTTCAACAGGATCAATTGGTTGTAGCACTTTAGCGGTTATTCGGCAAAATTCGTCACAATTTAACGTTTATGCATTAGTTGGTGGTAAAAATATCAGCAAAATGACCGAACAATGCCAAGAATTTAAACCTAAATATGTGGCTATGGCTGATGAGCAAGCGGCAATTGCATTGAAGTCTAATTTGCTTAATCTAAATTTAGATATTGAGGTATCAAGTGGCGAACAAGCTATTTGTGATTTAGCTCAATTACCGGAAGTCGATTATGTTATGGCGGCTATTGTAGGCGCCGCAGGATTAAAACCGACCCTTGCTGCTATTAAAAAAGGCAAACGTATTTTACTCGCTAATAAAGAGTCACTAGTGACATGTGGCCACTTATTTATGCAAGCAGTTAAACAGTATGGCGCACAGTTATTGCCAGTTGATAGTGAACACAATGCTATTTTTCAGAGTTTACCGGCTTGTATCCAACAAGATCTCGGTTTTGCCAGATTAGCTGAACATGGGATCACTAAAATTGTGCTAACAGGATCGGGTGGGCCTTTTCGGAATTTAGATATCAATGAACTAGCTTTGGTTACTCCAGAACAAGCTATTAAGCATCCTAATTGGTCAATGGGTAAAAAAATCTCAGTAGATTCAGCAACCATGATGAATAAAGGACTTGAATATATCGAAGCTCGTTGGCTATTTAATGCAAGTATTGACGAAATGGAAATAATTATTCATCCACAATCAATTATTCACTCTATGGTACGCTATAAAGACGGAAGTGTAGTTGCGGAGCTAGGTGTACCTGATATGTGTACGCCAATTGCTTATGCTATGTCTTATCCTGACCGAATATCATCGAGTGTACCACCATTAGATTTTAGCCAAATCTCGGCGTTAACCTTTAACGAACCGGATTTTAATCGTTATCCTTGTTTAAAACTTGCGATTGAGGCATCAAAGCAAGGACAAGCAAGTACAACAGCACTTAATGCGGCTAATGAAGTTGCAGTTGACGCCTTTTTACAGAATAAAATTGGGTTTATGGATATAGCCAAACAGGTATCAACGGTGTTGGATAAACTTAATTTACCCGAACCGTCGACGATTGAAGATGTGCTTGCTATAGATGAATGGGCAAGATCACAGTGCCATGCTAGGTAATAGCAGTACTAAATGTAATAGCTATAAATTAGGGAGTTGCTTATAAGTTCGACAAGGACTCCCCATGGCGACAACATTATCCGGAATATCACGATCAACAATGCTGCCAGCTGCGATCACCGAATTATTGCCAATGGTTACACCAGGAAGTACTATCACATTCCCTCCTATCCAAACACTATTACCAATGGTAATGGGTTTTGCAAACTCAAGTCCACTATTACGAATCTCACTCTCAAGTGGATGACCTGATGTATAAAAACCACAATTAGGTGCAACCAGTACATTATCACCAAATGTAATTTTAGCCGCATCTAACATAATACAGTTGTAATTAGCAAAGAAGTTCTCGCCAATTTCAATATTGTAGCCGTAATCACACTGAAAACCTGGCATAATGGTAAATTGTTGCGCTGTTTTACCCAATAGCGCAATAAATAGTTGTTTTCGTTTCTCCGTTTCAATAGGTGATAAATGATTTAATTGAAAGCACAGATCTAGAGCATGAAGCCGTTCGTTTGCTAATAAACTATCTCTACCTGGATCATAAAGAAGACCAGCTAACATTTTTTCTTTTTCTATCATAATATTAACTTACCTGTTTGGCTGATAAAGTTGGATTATCACTGATAAAAGATTGTAAAAAAGCACTATCAGGTAATGCAGTGAGCGCACCTTTTTTGGTAGTGGCTAAAGCTCCACATGCGCTAGCAATGGTCATCATACTTTCTAACATCAATTTATCTTCAGGCATACCAGATGAAGCAATACTACTTAATAAACCTGCGACAAAAGCATCTCCAGCACCTGTAGTATCAACACTATTTACTTGAAAAGCATCAAAAGAAAAGGTTTTTCCTTGCCATAAAACAATACTGCCATCTTTACCTTTAGTCACTAATTTCAATGGTGCATGATAATGTTGCTGTAATTTTTGTAACGCATTATCCCAATCATTACATTCAGTTAACCAAAAAAGCTCATCGTCCGAAAGTTTTAATATGTCGGCATCATGGCAAAATTGGTTAATTATAATGCGCATTTCATTTTTATCTGTCCACATCTGCTCACGCAAGTTGACATCAAAACTAATTAACCCTTTTTTGGCGGTAAGCTTTTCAATTGCAGACTTTAATGTTTGTCTACAAGTATGGCCAACTAAGGCTAAAGAACAGAAATGTAGAATATCTTGGTTAAAATCAGGAATAGCTTGTTCTGATAAAAATTGATCGGCTGAAGGAGAAACCAAAAAAGTAAAACTACGTTCGCCATTATCACCTAAATCGACAACTACCGTACTGGTTCTATGGTGCTTATCTTTTTCAAGACTTTGACAATCAACATGATATTCACAGAATGTCTTTTCCATAAAATGACCAAAGGGATCGTTACCAACTCGACCAATAAATGCCGAAGGCAAACCTAATTTCGCTACACCAATAGCAACATTAGCCGGCGCACCACCTGCACAGGCTTGATAATTCATATTACCAAAAGGTAATAAATCAATGACAGCATCTCCAAGAGACCAAACTTTAGTATTATTCATGTTATTACTCAATTTAAAGTTAGTGATAGCAGTACACAGGTTTAATATAAATGGGCAAACCAACCTAACTAAACCTTGCCAAAAATTATCTTGTTATCTTATTAATCACTATTTATTCAATCAGTGATCTAAAAGCAAGCAAAGTGGGACACAAATATAAATATTACTACAGACTAAATTATTTAAAAAAAAATTCATTGTTAACGTTAAAAATATGTGACTATCATCACATATTTTATCTCTAATTTCATTAACAGTTAACGTTAACAATATGTTTGAGGTAATATGTAAACATATGGTTATTAAATAGAATAAAAAAGGGGTTTTTATGTCTACTGCAATCAAGAAAGCTAATCAAGCTGTTCAAGAATTAGAAAAAATCACTAACAAACAATACTATCCTCATTTTCATCTAGCACCATTATCTGGTTGGATGAATGATCCTAATGGTCTTATCTATTTTAAAGGGCAATATCATGTTTTTTATCAACATCATCCTTATGATGAAAACTGGGGGCCAATGCATTGGGGACATGCGATAAGCGATGACTTAGTCACATGGCGTAGGTTACCAATTGCTTTAGCACCCGATCAACCATGTGATAAAAGTGGCTGTTTTTCTGGATCAGCTGTAGATAACAATGGCGAATTAAGTTTAATTTATACCGGCCATATTTGGTTAGAAGGCCAAGGCAAACAAGAAAAAATTCGCCAAACTCAATGTCTTGCTACCAGTAAAGATGGGATTCATTTTGAAAAACAAGGTACTATCATAAAACCAAATGACGGTATTATGCATTTTCGTGATCCTAAAGTTTGGCAACAAGACGGCCAATGGTGGATGGTTGTTGGACAACGCGATCTTGACGATATTGGACAAATTTTACTGTATCGTTCTGATGATTTAAGAAGTTGGACATTAGATCACGTTCTAATAAGTAATATTGATCCTAATGTTTATATGCTTGAATGTCCTGACTTTTTCCCTCTGGGTGATAAATGGGTATTGATGTTCTCTCCACAAGGTATGCAAGCCAAAGGTTATCAGTATCGTAATTTATATCAATCTGGCTATATTGTTGGTAACTGGCAACCAGGACAACAATTTTCAATTATTAAACCTTTTCAGGAAATGGATTTTGGTCATGATTTTTATGCACCACAATCTTTTCTAGCTGCTGATGGCCGACGTATTATGTTTGCTTGGATGGATATGTGGGAATCTATAATGCCAAGTAAAAAAGATAAATGGATGGGAAGTCTTACTTTACCGCGTGAATTAATTTTAGATCGCAACAATAAAGTTCGTAATCGTCCAATTAAAGAACTAGAAATGTTACGTGAAAAACCAAAATCATTAACAGATATAGTTGTAAAAGACCAACTAAAAAACACTGATATCGAATCAATTAGCTGTGAGCTTGAAGTAGAAATTGATTTATCACAAAGTAATGCTGAACGTTTTGGTTTACAACTCTCTGCAACGAAAGATGGTAAACAAGCAACACTCTTGTATGTTGATTTACAATCAAATCGGCTTGTACTTGATCGTAGTTTATCAGGTCTTGAATTAAAAGGTTATCGAACTGTACCATTGCCTAAAACCAAGACATTAACTTTGCATATTTTTGTCGATGCATCTTCGGTTGAGGTATTTGTAAATCGGGGTTTATATAGCTTTTCGAGCCGTATTTATCCGAAATTACCAGCCAGACGTATGGTTAATCTCTTTGCAGAAAATGGAACCGCTAAAATCACCAAATTAGACAGTTGGCAATTAAAATCAATTTACCAATAATGGATATTTGACCTCATCACTACTGGTGATGAGGTTATTTCAATACCATTTATAATGACTCTCTTTGTAAAAAAGGTGAGGCAATATAAGTGACCTCTTTATCGTTTTTTCCCTTGATAATATGTAAAGCTGCTTGCTCACCAATCTCATAATGTGGTAGTTGAACTGTAGTAAGCGGTGGATAAAACAGTTCGCCAGTTCCAACCATATTATCATAACCTAAAACCGCAACATCACTAGGAATATGACATCCTTTACCCAGTAAAAATTGATAGGCAACAAAAGCGATACGATCATTGCCACAAATTAATACATCAAAATCCGGTTTATTGTGACAATGCTGTTTTAATATCTCTGTTGTCATCATATATTCTTGTGCCAAATTATCTGGCGTGTAAAAGGTATGATAACTACTGAGATCATTCAAATTTCGACCAGCATCTATCCAAGCTTGTTCAACGGCTCTACGTCTAATATTGCCGGCCAATGTTTGTTCTGACAAATAAATACATAAAGGTTTTTTATAACCCTTTGCAATAACTTGTTGAGTGGCTTGATATTGACCTAAATAATCATCAGGGATATAACAGGCTAGTTGCTCCGCATCGCTAATACAATTGGCTAAAACTAGATTTTTATCGCGTAATTTCTCTGGTAGCTCTACTTTACGCAGACCCATCGTTGTATAGATAATACCATCAGGACGATAAGATAACAGCGTATCAATTGCATGATCAGGATCTTTATCATCAAACAAATTTACGATAAACGTATTCCAACCATATTTTTGAGCGGTTTTTTCAATAGCTTGTAGTAATTCAACTGAAAAAGGTGTCATTGCTGTTTCTAATGCTAATACGCCAATTGCACGGGGGCCTGAATTGTCCCCACGAATTTTACGAGCAGATAGATCAGGTACATAATTAAGCTGTTTAATAGCCTGTTTTACACGCTTATAAGTCTCTTTATTTAATTTGTCAGGATTATTTATAGCTCGTGAAACTGTCATCAAAGAGACAGACGCTAGCTTTGCAACATCCTTTAATGAAGCCATAGTTAAATCCTTTTGCTCAGCATTAGTAAAAAATTAATCAATGATATTAACCCTGTGAGATGATATCACAATTATAAATGATAAAAAGTGTGATGAAAGTAACAATTATGAAAATTGATTCTGTCTATTTTATAACAAATGTGTCATTAATGTTAACATTAACATGTTAACGTTAAACTTAAACAATATAAGAGTAATAAAAATGAATATGATACGAAATAGAAATTATTGGTTCTCATCAGGTTATCTTATTACCTTCTATGCAGCATGGTCACTTTGGTGGTCTTTTTATGCAATTTGGTTAAAAAGTAAAATTGGTTTATCTGGCGAACAACTTGGCATTGTTTATGCGGCGAATTCTGCAGCAGCTATGTTTTTTATGATTTTTTATGGTGTTATTCAAGATAAGTTACAAATAGGTAAAGCGGTGGTTACCTTCCAAAGTATTATGATGATGCTTATTGGCCCATTCTTGATTTATGTCTATGAACCATTATTACAAAACAATTTTATTGTTGGTGTTTGTATTGGTGCGCCAGTTTTAAGCGCCGGATTTATTTCTGGTAGTGCTTTGATTGACTCATTTGTCGAACGTATTAGCCGCTTGTTTGGCTTTGAATTTGGACCAGCTCGGTTTTGGGGATCTTTTGGTTATGCCATGGCTACGTTTTTAGCGGGTATTTTATTTGGTATCGATCCACACATTAACTTCTGGATGGCATCAGTTGTATCAGTTATATTTTTTACAATTAACCTAGTATTTAAACCTAAACACTATCCAGAACAATCCAAAACAGATAACGTTGTTGTTGAACAAAAATCAACGATTCCAACCATGAGTGAGATCTTATCTCTGTTTAAATTAACCAAATTTTGGTTGTTTGTATTCTTTGTAATCGGTACATATAGTTTCTATACTATTTATGATCAACAACTATTCCCTAACTTTTATACCAGTTTTTTTGAAACACCAGAAAATGGTTACAAAGTGTATGGTTATTTAAATTCCTTCCAAGTCTTTTTAGAAGCTGGTTGCATGATTATAGCACCTTACTTTATTTATAAATTAGGAGCCAAAAAGTCATTATTGGTGGCTGCATTAGTTATGATTTGCCGAATTTCTCTTTCTGCAACGTTAGACAATATATACCTTATTTCATTGGTTAAACTATTTCATGCCATTGAAATACCGCTATTTATATTGGCAATGTTTAAATATATCGTAGCTAATTTTGACGCAAGATTATCGGCAACCCTGTATTTAGTTGGCTTTAATATTTCATCAAATATTGGTGTGATTGCATTATCTACTCCAGTGGGTAAATTATTTGATAATTATAATTATTCAACAACATTTTATATTCTTGCCGGCGTCGTGTTGGTTATTTCGGTGATAGCGATATTTACATTAAGTGAAGGGAAAAAAACTGAAAAAGCCTGATGTTGAGAATAGTTATAAGCTAATTAAATGGTTAACAGCAAATTACTTATTGTAAATTTAAATACGAAACGTTGCACACAATACTTGCTTCCGTATAGAGTTTGCGAAACAATGTAAATAACTTTTTATTATTGTGGGTAGGATAGAGTTGTGGACGAAGTAAAAATGGCTGTTAAACCTGATATGTTATGGCGAACCATTTGCCATGAAGCATCTCAATTGGTTGAAAGTGAACCTATGTTGGCAAGTTATTTTCATGCAACATTACTAAATCATGAAAATCTTGACAGTGCGTTAAGTTATATTTTAGCAAATAAACTATCGACCCAAGTCATGCCGGCAATTGAGATACGCGAGATTGCCTGGCAGGCTTATAAAGCCGATGAAACTATTATTCAATCGGCTATTACAGATATTATTGCTGTTTATGTTCGCGATCCAGCAACCAACTATTATTCTACTCCATTACTTTATTATAAGGGGTTTTTATCCTTACAGGCTTATCGTATTGCCCACTGGCTGTGGAAGCAAAATCGTAAATCACTAGCTGTATTTTTGCAAAGTCAAATTGCAATTGTATTTGGCGTTGATATTCATCCCGCGGCCAAAATAGGATCGGGTGTAATGTTCGATCATGCAACCGGCATTGTCATTGGTGAAACGACGGTTATTGAAAATGATGTTTCTATTCTGCAATCTGTGACATTAGGAGGAACCGGTAAAGAGAATGGTGATCGTCATCCAAAGATCCGTGAAGGCGTCATGATTGGCGCACATTCTACTATATTAGGAAATATCGAAATCGGTAAAGGGGCTAAAATTGGTGCAGGTTCGGTTGTATTAGAATCAGTGCCACAACATACCACCGTTGCTGGAGTACCAGCTAAAATCGTTGGTAATCCGAATTGTGAAAAACCTGCATTAAATATGGATCAAGAGATTTAAAATAACGTTGTTATTAGGCGAGAATATCTCCGTCGACCTTTGCCGACGGAGCAATCAAGATAATTATTGATTACCTTTAACATTAACATCCATTGTCGGGTATGGAATATTAATCCCATTTTCAGTCAAGCGATTTTTAATATTTTCGAGTAATTCCCCTTTAACTGGACCATAGTTTTCATTTAAAGTCCAAACTAATACATTAAAATTCATGGAGGAAGCATCTAAAACATCTAAACGAATAATTGGTTCTTTGTTGGTTAAAATATTTTTAGTTTGATTGATAGCTTGCGTTAACACTTGATAAACCTTTTGAATATCCGAATCATAACCGACATTAATCACCAGATCCAAACGTCTTTCAGGTAAACGACTAAAGTTGATGATATTCGCATTGACAACTTGCCCATTAGGAATAACGACCATTTCATTTGTTGGTGTAATGAGTGTGGTTGAAAAAATTTGGATAGAATCAATTATGCCTTGTTGACTATTAATAGTAACGGTTTCACCAACTCTGAAAGGACGGAAGATAATTAAAATAACCCCTGCGGCAAAATTAGATAAAGAACCTTGTAATGCTAAACCTACTGCCAATCCGGCTGCACCTATTACCGCAACAATGGAGGCGGTTTGTACACCTAATTGACCAAGAACAGCAACTAAAGTGATAATAATAATGGCATAGTAAGTTAATGCACTTACAAATTTGACAACCGTAGGATCAACATTACGATTGCTTAAAATATATTTTAATTGTTTGCCAATAAATTTAGCTATTGTTTTACCAATGAAGAAAATTAAAATGGCAAAACAGAAATGCACAATATAGCTAATTACAATACCATCATACTTATCAATAAATGAAAGTATACGATCAAAAATATCTTTAGAATTCATTTTATTGCCCTTAGTAATTGATGCGAGGAAATATCAATATAAACTATCAAAATGACTTAAACTAACTGTTTAGCTAATAAAGCCCAACGTGTATCGAAATTGGTTGTGGGTAAATATTTAAAACCTGAACGAGAATAACGAACCATCATACCTTCACAGAACGCTAATAATTGGCTAGATAAAACACGCTCATCAGTAGTAAAAGCAATACCTTCACGGATTTTACGTTCACGTAAAACTTGCCTAATTTGTGTTTCAATTCGTTCAAATAGCTGGCTAATCCGATCTTGTAACTGTTCTTGTTCAAACATTAATGCATGCCCGGTCATAATTCTGGTTAATCCCGGGTTTTTTTCGGAAAAACCTAATATCAACGCCAAAATAAGTTGTAAACGAACAAAGGTTTTTGGTTCATCTTGCAAAATTACATTGATTCGTGAAAGCAGGATATCTTCAATATAGGCAATTAAGCTTTCAAACATTTTGGTTTTGCTAGGGAAATGTCGATAAAGTGCGGCTTCGGAAACGCCGACCGTTGCCGCTAATTTCGCTGTAGTAATGCGCTGTGTACCTTCATTAGATTCAAGCATTGTTGCCAATGCTTGTAAAATATCCTCTTTACGATTTTTATTTTTGGTACTCACAATCATTTTTTACCCGAATGTCCAAACCCACCCTCACCACGTTGAGATTCGGTGAATTCATCAACAATGTTAAATTCAGCTTGTACCACAGGTACAATAATTAATTGAGCGATTCGGTCGCCCATTTCTATAATAAAAGGTGTTTGACTACGGTTCCAAAGCGGAACAAATAATTGACCTTGATAGTCCGAATCGATTAAACCAACTAAATTACCAAGAACAATACCATTTTTAGATCCAAGTCCTGAACGCGGTAAAACTAGTGCAGCAAGGTTAGGATCGGCTATATGCATAGATAAACCGGTTGGAGTTAAAATGGTTTCTCCCGGTTTTATTTCCATGGTTTTTTCAAACATAGCGCGTAAATCTATACCAGCAGATCCTTCTGTTGCATAAGTTGGAAGTGGGA
Organism: Gilliamella sp. wkB108; assembly: GCF_001690195.1. Lineage (GTDB taxonomy): Bacteria > Pseudomonadota > Gammaproteobacteria > Enterobacterales > Orbaceae > Gilliamella > Gilliamella apicola_L. Next base: position 48,075 of record NZ_LZGM01000016.1, read on the forward strand.
AATCACTACCTAAACGCTTATCTAAGATTTTAATATCAATTTTTCTTTTCATTATGACTCGCTTTATATCGTGTTATAACTGCTTCAAGTAACTGCTGTGCTAAAACATTTTTATTGCTTAATGGTAGCGTTTGTTCACCATTTTGCCAATAAAGGGTTAATGCATTTTGATCAGAATTAAAACCAATTTTTTTATCTGAAACGTCATTAGCACAAATCATATCTAAATTTTTTGCGGTTAATTTTTTTAGTGCATAGTTCTTTACATCATTGGTCTCAGCTGCAAATCCAACTACAAATGGGCGATGTGTTTGTAATGCTGCAACAGAAGCAATAATATCCGGATTTTTGACCAATTTAATAATGAGTTCATTATTATCATTGGTTTTTTTGATTTTCTGTGTAGCGATTGTGGCAGCATGATAGTCAGCCACCGCAGCACATGAAATAAAAATTGTTGATTTTTGTGCATGGCTTAACGCTACTTCATACATCTCTTTAGCACTTTTTACATCAATACGTGTAACATTATTGGGGGTTGATAAATGTACTGGACCACTAATTAATGTTACCGTAGCGCCCATATCTGCTGCGGCTTGAGCAATAGCAAAGCCCATTTTGCCAGAACTATAATTACTAATGTAGCGTACTGGGTCGATCTCTTCAACTGTTGGTCCAGCGGTAATCGTAATAGATATATCAGCTAGTTTAGCAGAAGATGAAAAATAGTAATTAATATTTTCAACAATAGTTGTAGGTTCTAGCATTCGTCCTGGTCCAATATCACCACACGCTTGATAACCATTATCTGGACCTATAATGGAAATATTTCTTGAAGCAAGTATGGCCAAATTATGTTGTGTCGCTGTTGCACTATACATTTGTTGATTCATTGCTGGTGCTAACATTATTGGTGCAGGTGTAGCTAAACAGATAGTCGATAATAGATCATCGGCAATACCATTTGCTATTTTAGCGATAATATTCGCGGTGGCTGGTGCGATTAATAGCAGATCGGCCCATTTAGCAAGTTCAATATGGCTCATAGAAAGTTCTGCTGAAGGATCAAAGAGATCACTGGAAACACGATTGCCAGAAACCGCTTGTAGTGTCATTGGTGTGACAAAATGCTTAGCAGAGTCAGTCATTACCACATGTACTTGCGCGCCTGCTTTTTTTAACTGACGAACAAGATCCGGACACTTATAAGCAGCAATGCCACCTGTAATCCCCAATAAGATATGTTTACCAGATAAATTCATGATCAAGCTTCCTTCACACCCAAATCGAAAGCGCTATATTACCACAATTAGACTAGATAATAAGTAGCTCTTTCGCATTGGCTAATGTTGCTTCGGTAATTTTATCACCACCTAGCAATCGGGCGAGTTCGTTTAATCGCCCATTATTATCTAATTTCTGCATATCCGTTGAAGTCTGTTTTCCATTAGTTTGTTTACTAACAAAATAGTGCTGATTTGCATAACCGGCTACTTGAGGTAAATGCGTGACTGTAATAACTTGTGTTGATTCAGCTAGTTGTCTTAATAATTGTCCAACTTTAGCCGCCGTTGATCCACTAATTCCCACATCAATTTCATCAAAAATTAATGCTGGTGTATCCATTTTTTGTGCGGTTAACACTTGAATGGCGAGTGCTATTCGAGACAGCTCCCCTCCTGATGCAACCTTAGCAAGAGGTTGCATATCTTGCCCTACATTGGTACTGACTAAAAAAGTAACTTGATCTGCACCATCTTCATTTAAACGATTTTCATCAAAGGTTATCTCAATGCTAAATTGTCCGTTCGGCATTGATAATTCTTGCATAATAGCCTTTACTTTTTTGGCCAGAGTTTTACTGGTTGTTACTCGTTTTTGATGTAGCTTATTTGCTATTTCTAAAGCGGTTTGATGATATTTACTAATATCAGCTTTAAGTTGTTCACTTTGTTCATCTTGTTGATTAATTTGTTTAAATTCGGCTAATAAATTTTGATGTAATTCAGGTAACGCTTCGGGAGCAACATGATGTTTACGTGCCAGAGTGATTTGTTTAGATAATCTTTGTTCAAGTTGCATAACGCGCGCAGGATCTAACTCTAAATTTTCACTATAATGACGAAGTTCATAACTTGCTTCTTTAATTTGGATCGACGCATCTTCTAACATGTTATAAACGCTATTTAGGGTAGGATCGAGTCCTACTAATTCTTGAACGCTATTTTTGACACTACTTAATAAGTTACTGACATTATATTCATCCGCTTCATCTAATAACATGACCGATTGTTGGCTAAGATTAATTAACTGCTCACTATTAGCTAAACGTTTATATTCTTCATCAATTTGTTGATATTCACCATCAATTGGTGAGAATTCATTTAACTCTTTTAATTGATATTGTAATAGTTGCATATGAGCATCGCGTTCTTGCTTTGATGTTTCATATTGTTGATAAGCAGAGCGTGCTTGTTTCCATTGCTTATAAGCCTGATTCATTTGTGTAAGCAGTGTTGGTTCATTCATATAATGATTTAAGATAAGCTGTTGATAGTCACTACGCAAAAGCCGTTGATGCTCGTGTTGACCATGAATTTGAATCAGCATTTGTCCTAAATCTTTTAATTGTGAAATAGGTACAGCCCGACCATTAATAAATGCTTTAGAACGTCCATCTTGGTTGATAACACGACGCAAAATACATTCATTACCTTCATCAAGTTGGTTTTCAGTTAACCAAGTAAAAGCAGCCGGTGTATCGTCAAGAACAAAGGAGGCTGAAATATCGACCCGATCAGCACCATGGCGAATAGAAGAAGCATCAGAACGATTGCCTAAACAAAGCCCCAACGCATCAATGGCAATAGACTTACCCGCACCGGTTTCACCGGTAATAGCAGTCATACCTGTTGTGAAATCAACTAAAAGCTGATCGACGATAGCAAAATTATTAATAGTTAATTGGGTGATCATAGTAAATTATTACATAGAACCAGTTAAATTTAGCATAAGTATAGCAACAAAAGCACTGTAAATAAATACAGTTTCATTAAATAAGCTAAACAAGTTTAATTGATAACCTAGGTAACCAATCTTCTTAACTTCGATTATCTATCATTCTATTGTGAATAATTGGTTATAAACCATTGTTACAAATTCATAATCAATAAGGTTTATTGAGCTTATTAAAGAGGTTACTCCAAATATTGTTAGCTTGATTAACAAGTGATTTATGAAAAATAGCAGAAATTGAAAAGCCATTGATCGATAAGTTATCAATGGCTTTTGGGGCAGATAGTTGTTTTTGCAAACGCTAATAGTTTGCCATTATTACAATAATGAACTAATTACTTCATAAATTAACTGTAGATTTAAAATTACCAAAGAAATGGTTGCTATCCAGCCTAAAATAATCGTTAGTTTACAGTTAACAAATTCCCCCATAATTTTTTTGTTAGAGGTAACCATTATTAAAGGAACCATTGATATAGGTAAGGCAATACTTAAAAATACTTGGGTATATATCAATAAATTTTCTACGATACTCTCTCTATCTCCCCATATCCAGATACATAAAATAACCGGCGTTACCGCTAAACCTCGACTTATAAGCCTTCTTGCCCAAAGTGGAATGGAGAAGTTTATAAATCCTTCCATGACTATTTGCCCTGTCAAAGTACCTGTAATAGTGGCGTTTTGACCTGATGCAAGTAAAGCAACTGCAAATAGTGTTGCCATGATTGAACTCGCTACAGGCCCTACCATTTGTGGATTTTTTAGAGCATCATAAAGTTGCGTGAATCGACCAAGATCATCAGGATCATTACCAAAAAATAGCGATGCACCGAGAATCAATAACAAGCAATTAATTATAAATGAAAAGGATAATTGTATATTAGAATCGATTGTTGCATATTTTATGGCTTCTTTTAGGCTTGCTGTTTTCTTCCTATCATACTTTCTGGTTTGTACGATAGATGAGTGTAAATATAAGTTATGTGGCATAACGGTTGCACCAACGATACCGAGTGCAATTACTAGTGCAGAATCGTGACCCTTGATCGAGGCGGTAAAGATATCAGTTCTAGGAATGAAGCCATTTATAATGTCACCAAATTCAGGCGATGCTCTTAAAACTTCATAGGTGAATATAATAAAAATGGTTGCAATTAAGCAAAATACAATAGCTTCGATTTTTCTAAATCCAAATTGCATAAGTAATAAAAGAATAATTACATCAAATACCGTCAATAGCACACCGATGAGTAATGGAATATCAAATAACAAGTTTAGCGCTACCGCACTACCAATAACTTCGGCTATTTCTGTCGCGATAATTGCCAGTTCGGTCGATATCCATAAACAAAAAGATACCTTTCTGCCCACCATGGACTTAGTTGCTTGGGCTAAATCCATGCCGGTGACGACACCTATTTTTACACACATAGCTTGAAGTAGCATGGCGATTAAACTTGATATTAATATAACGGATAACAGTAAATAACTATAAAGCGCCCCACCTTGGATTGAGGTGATCCAATTGCCGGGATCCATGTACCCCACGGCAACTAACGCACCCGGACCAGAAAAAGCCCACAGTTTGCGAAAAAAACCAGACTGATGATCCGGTATACGCACAGTATTATTTATTTCTTCAAGGCTAATCATCGATGTTTTTATCATAACTGTAATCTCTATCGTAAAAGGTAATAAATTTATTCTACTGATAATGAGAATCATTATCAATAAAAAAATAAATTATTTTAATCCTTTTGTGACGTTCAATTTAATAGATAAGGAAAATCTGTTTATCAGTAAAAAAGAAAATAAATTGATGCTAATAATAAAAAGAAGGGAATAATTATTACAGAACAATTGCTGTGCATATTTTATACGATTTTCTTTTTTCTGAAATTGTTGTGTAATATAATTTAAGTACATATTAACTCTAACTTAGGAAATAACCTTGTATGTTTGGAAATAAAACAAATCGTCAGATTATTATTTGGACAACAATTATAGGTGGATTTATTAGTGCGTTAGTTAAATGGGGTTCCGAAGTTAATATGCCACCCCGCGTACCCGGAGAAATTTCACCACCCGCTGCACATATTGATGCATGGCTTGGTTGGTTAGGTATCAATTCTCACTCCCTTGATTATGTCTATCAAACAGCGATTGTTTCTGGTGCTGTCACGCTTTATCACTGGTTATTTAGTTTTGCTTTTGCTTTTGTGTATGTTTTTATTGCATTTTATTGGAACAAAATCCGATTATGGTATGGAGCATTTTACGGAATTATTATTACCGTAGTTATGCATGGCTTTTTGATACCATTACTTGGATTTCGTCATCCGGCTTATGATGCGCCAGGTGTAGTGGGTTGGTTATGGAATTTGAATGGTTATGAGTTATGGAGTGAAATTTTAGGTCATATTTATTGGAGCGTATCTATTGAAATTTGTATGATTGCTGTGCTTGCTCATTTTTCAAGACCAATTCATGGAGAGTGGCGTCAGTAGTCAATTTGATTTTATTGTACTCAATGCTAAATCCTTCTATAAACAATATAGAAGGATTTTTTATTATAAAAAGTTATGCCCTTTGTTTGTAACATTGTTACTACTCAATGAAGCTTAGTATCACTAAGTTACCATGTAATGAAAATTAGCAACCAATCAACGATAGATTGATATCATTTAGTTATTTACGATCTAAATTTAACACTTATCTTTAATGCTTATTGATATGTCATTTTTTGACTACTTTTATTGTAGGATTTAGCGATTAGGTGCATTCACTTTTTATTATGTCGGATTATTGAGAGGGTAAAAAAAGATAACAGAAAATAACATTGCCATAATAATATAATCATTTATTTTTATATTTTTTTTGAATAAAAAATAGATCACATTAAAACAACAATTAGCAATAAAAGTGAGAATAATTAAACAATTGGTGAGTAGATGTTGATCGAGAATCGAGTAACTATGATTTCCTATAAGAGGTAAAATAACAATACACTCAAGTAACATAATAGCAAAAGGAATAATATACATATGTGTTTACCTTTCAAAATCTTTACTCAAGTATTCTATATTAGAAAATTATGAATAACAAAACTATTCATTATGATAAGTTAAATCGTTATTGATATAGATAAAAACTATAACAACTAATAAAAAACTAGAATTATTCAATAACATTTTTTTTTGTTATCTTCTTTATCACTAAAGAAAAGTGATAAAAGGACATAAAAATGAATACTGCTGTTATCGGATATCCTCGAGTTGGTAAGCTTCGTGAACTTAAATTTGCCACTGAAGCTTATTTCAAAGGTAATAAAACGCAAACTGAATTATTAACTGAAGCTAAAGCGTTACGTGCTGAGCATTTAAAACAACAAGCTGCACAAAAAATCGCATTCATTTCATCTAATGATTTTTCATTTTATGATGCCGTATTAGATACAGCCTGTTTACTTAATGTTATTCCAAAACGTTATCAAGATTTAGGTTTACCAGAACTTGATCGTTATTTTGCTATGGCTCGTGGATATCAAGGTGACAAAGGTGATGTCCGCGCATTAGCGATGAAAAAATGGTTTAACACCAATTATCACTATTTAGTACCTGAAATTGAAGATTCAGTGCAGATTAAACTCATAGGTACTAAACCGTTTGACGAATATCAAGAAGCAAAAACACTGGGTATACAAACTAAGCCGGTGGTGATTGGGGCATTAACCTTTTTCAAATTAGCCCAGTATTTAGGTAACAAACAGCTTACTGATTTTAAAGCAGATATTATTAAAGCTTATCAAGATATTATCCAAAAATTCACGGATCTTGGCGCCGAGTGGCTCCAAATTGATGAACCAATTTTAGTCACTGATCTCAATAAAGATGATATCGCACTATTTACTGAGCTTTATCAAGCTATTTTATCTGTTAAAGGGAATACCAAAGTGGTGTTACAAACCTATTTTGGTGATGTGCGCGACTGCTACAAAGAGTTAGTAGCATTGCCATTTGATGGTATTGGTCTTGATTTTGTTGAAGGTAAACAGTCTTTAAATTTACTCAACAATAATGGTTTCCCAGCGAATAAGGTATTATTTGCTGGCGTAGTAAATGGCAAAAATATCTGGAAAAACAATTACCAAAAAACCTTAGCGTTATTAAATCAAATTAAACAAAAAGCTGAAAAAATTGTTATTAACACATCTTGCTCATTACTGCATGTACCGTACACATTACAAAATGAGACCAAACTAACTATCCAGCAACGTGCCTACTTTGCCTTTGCTCAAGAGAAACTACAAGAGCTTGCAGAACTTGGTCAATTGTTAAATGAAACCAATCCAGATAACAACGTAGCTTATAAAGCTAATCAAACGCTATTTACCCGTGAGCGTGAAGGCGCCAATCAAAGCGTTCGTCAAAAAGTCGCCGCTTTAAAAGCGTCTGATTTTACTCGCTTACCTGAGTTTTCTGTCCGTGAAGCCACACAGAAACAAGCGTTTAATTTACCATTATTGCCAACCACGACTATCGGTTCATTCCCACAAACGCCGGATGTTCGTTTAAATCGTGCTAAATTTAAAAAAGGAGAAATTTGCCTGAATGAATACACTGAATTTAACAAACAGAAAATTGCGCAGTGCATTAAGTTGCAAGAACAAATCGGTATTGATGTATTAGTTCATGGAGAATTTGAACGTAATGATATGGTGGAATATTTTGGTGAAAGCTTAAACGGATTTGTCTTCACTGAAAAAGCATGGGTACAATCTTACGGTACTCGTTGTGTTAAACCACCTATTGTGTGGGGGGATATTTCACGTTCTAAACCAATAACCGTTGAATATTCACAGTATGCACAAAGTCTTACCGATAAACCAGTTAAAGGTATGCTAACTGGACCGGTAACCATTCTTAACTGGTCGTTCCCGCGTGAAGATATTTCACAAAAAGAATCAGTATTCCAAATTGCATTAGCTATTGGTGACGAAGTATTAGATCTGGAAGCCGCTGGCATTAAGATCATCCAAATTGATGAAGCGGCACTCAAAGAGAAATTACCACTGCGTAAAGCCGATTGGAATAGTGAATACCTTGACTGGGCAATTCCGGCATTTAGATTAGTACATAGTAAAGTGCAAGCTGATACCCAAATTCACACCCATATGTGTTACAGCGAATTTGCTGACATTATTAAAGATATTGATGCATTGGATGCTGATGTTATCTCATTTGAAGCATCTCGCTCTAACTTACAATTAATTGATGTACTAAAAGCAAATAACTTTAAAACTGAAGTTGGTCCTGGTGTTTACGACATTCACTCACCGCGCGTACCGCCAGTTGCTGAAATTAAAGCAACAATTGAGAAATTACTTGCCAAAATTGAAAAACAAAAATTGTGGATCAATCCCGATTGCGGTTTAAAAACTCGTGGTGAGAAAGAAGTGGTCGAAAGTTTACAACATTTAGTACAAGCAACCTTAGAAGTAAGGAAAACACTTAATTAATGCTGTTGTTACTCAGTAATATAACTTTGTCATAGCTTGTGTTTTTGCCACCTCACACTGGTGGCAAAAGTATCAATGCAAAAATGACAGTACTAATGGATGATCTAAATGAAAACCAATCAACTCTTTAATAAAAAAACAGTATTCTCCTTCGAGGTTTTTCCCCCTAAAAAAAGCTCACCTTTAGAGACAATTTATAGCACATTACGTGAACTAGGTTACTTTAAACCTGATTTTATCAGTGTTACTTATGGTGCCGGAGGAAGCTTAAATGGACAGACAACAATCGATATCGCTCATGCCGTTAAACATACTTATGGGATTGAAAGTGTTGCTCATTTACCGGGTATTAATTTTGATAAAGCTGAAATAAAGAAAATCCTCACCGATTTAAAATGTGCTGGCATTGATAATGTGCTTGCTTTACGTGGTGATATTAGTCCTAATGTTAAACCCAAAGATGACTTTAGATTTGCCAGTGAATTGGTGACTTTTATTAAAGAAAATGGTGATTTTAACATTATCGGTGCCTGCTACCCAGAAGGGCATCTTGAAGCACCGACACTTAAGCAAGATCTGATTCACCTAAAAGAAAAAGTCAATGCCGGAACCGATCAACTAATTTCACAACTGTTTTTTGATAATGACTATTTTTATACTTTTTTAGATAAAGCCCATGATATGGGGATTCATGTACCGATTGAAGCGGGAATTATGCCGGTTACTAATAAAAATCAAATTGAAAGAATGGTCACAATGTGTGGTGTAAATCTACCGAAAAAGTTCAAACAGATGATGCAAAAGTATGAGTATCATCCCGAAGCCTTTCGCGATGCAGGTATCGCCTATGCGATTGATCAGATTGTGGATTTAATATCACAAAATGTCGACGGTATCCATTTATACACCATGAACAATAGCTATATTGCCAGACGCATAAGCGAAGCAGTATCAACCTTACTAGCCGTACCAAAAGTACAATAAAGATTTCTGATTGAAGTAAGATAGATTAAACGATAGGTTAGAATTGGTTGCGGGGGCTGGATTTGAACCAACGACCTTCGGGTTATGAGCCCGACGAGCTACCAAGCTGCTCCACCCCGCGTCAGAGAGGTCGCTATAATATAGTAATTAAATAATAAAGCAATACCTGTTTTGAATAAAATTGAAATATTTTTTAAAATATATAAAAATTTACCTTATATCGATTACCGATATCACGTTTATTTAAATACTGAATTAGGTGGATAGCCAAAATAACGAGAAAAAGCTACACTAAAATTGTTAGCATAAGGATAACCTACTAACCATGCCGTTTTAGTAACTTGCATACCTGATTCTAATAATAGATGAGCCTTATGCATACGAATAGCTAATAACATCTGCGATGGTGAGATATTGTAAAGCTTGGTAAATCCATTTTTTAGTTTAGTCTTATTTAAACCTACTTTTAGGCATAAATAGTTTTCAGTTAGCGGTTGCTGATATTGAGTTAATAAAATCATACGTACTTGTTCAAGTCTATTGACCTCATGAGAAGCCAATTTATCATTTAATTTAGCCGTCTTAGGTAAAAGCCAATCAAGATGATCAGCTAAATGAATTATTTATCAATAAATAAAATATTACCACTTTGCATTGGCTGGGCAATGATAACATTAACTACATTGTGGCTTTCGATAATTTTTTCATTATCAATAACTTTTTTAATAATAAGTCTATTTTTAATTGCTTCGTCAATGGGTATAGCTTCAACACTATTTATTGGTTTAATGTTTAATTTTACTCGACAAACTAAGCGAGCTTCAGATTATGGTCTACAAGCAAGCTTATTTGTGATTGCACGGATATTAATACCAATTATTGCTGGAGTCATGCTTGATTTAGGTGGGTATCAGTTAATGTTAGGTTGCCTGTCATTAATTATGTTGGGTTTGTTCATTTTTTCAGTTTTAACTTGCCAGCAACAGATTTCAAAATAATATTTCAATCAATATGGATTCTTTATAAAATATAATCTCGCTGTTTTAATTATTTTATTACTAAAATAAGGAAAATATGATGTCTACTCAATATCATGGTTCATGCTTATGTGGCAAAGTTAAGTTCATTGTGCCATTTCAAAATACCAACCTAAGTGCTTGTCATTGCCATATTTGTCGCAAATGGAGTGCAGGCCCATTAATGACCTTGACGTATAGTGGTGAAATTGTTACTCAAGGACAAGAATATATCAGCCATTACAATTCTTCTGAGTGGGCTGAAAGAGCATTTTGTAAAGAGTGTGGTTCTCATCTTTATTATCATTTAAAAGGTACTAATAATTATTATTTTGCTACGTGGATCTTTGATGATATTAAAGATTTAGAATTTACGACGGAAGTATTTATTGATAACAAGCCAAGCTGTTATGATTTTGCTAATCATACCCATAAACTAACCGAAGCCGATATTCTGGCAATGGTTGCAAAAAATTCATCTGATAATTAAAAATGTATAGCGTTATGATTCATCTTTTACTTCAGCTTTTATCACTTTTTATAGGAATGTTGATCTAACGTAGCGATATAAAATCTTGTTGATTAATTACAAACTATTAAGCTCATTTTTAGTTATAAGCCGAAAAATGAGTTTAAAAAGTAATTTTCTTAATGAATATGATGTTTTTTTAAACTAAAATAGATCTTTCAATACTGCTAAAACCAATATCTAACTAATAACATCTTTTAAATAAGGATATTAATGATGCGTAAGTTCTATTGTTTAATTATATTATTACTCAGTTCATTTTATCTCTATGCCGACCATTTCACTTATCCTGTAATATCTCAACAGGCTCCCACACTACAAAAATTTATTCCTGGGGATTGGAAAATCTTAGATGTTGATATGGGCGATCTCAATAAAGATGGTTATCCGGATATCGCTTTTGTTATCACTAATGAAAACCAGTGTGATACACCAGAGCCTGAAAATCCAGATTTTAAAGTCTGTCCTCGGCTATTAGGTATTGCTTTTTGGGATAATGAGAAACAGACATTTGTATTAAAAGAACAAACCAATAACTTTATTAAATCTGCCGATAGTTCAACGATGGATGAGCCTTTTGAAGGGATAACGATCCGTAAAGGTTCATTACAAATAGATTTTCATTATTGGTATAGTATGGGTACTTGGTATACCAATAATGATAGGTATATTTTTCGATATCAAAACGATCATTTTGAGTTGATTGGCTTTGCCGAAGATACCACTCATCGAGCCACGCTTGAAACAACACAAATCAGCGTAAATTATTCAACTAAACAGATAATATTAACCACTGGTGAAGGTGAAACGGGTAAAAGTGAATCTAAAACCATTCCATTTAATATTGATAAACTCTATACATTTGCCAACGTTAACGATCAAGATATATCCCGTTATATTTCTAAATAAACAAAATAGTTACATCATGACTTAATGGAGGTCATGATGTTATTTTGTGGTAATTTCTTATTCATTAACATTCATTAACAACTAATTGTTCTTGAATACCTAATTTTTCTATGCCTAAACGAACCTTTTGTCCTGCTTTTAAAAATACTGGTTCGGGTTTAATGCCAAGACCAACACCCGGAGGTGTGCCGGTTGAAATAATATCGCCGGGTTGTAAGCTCATAAATTGACTAACATAACTAATGATCTGCTTAACATTAAAAATCATATTACTGGTATTACTATGTTGATAACGTTTACCGTCTACTTCTAACCATAATTCAAGTTGTTGTGGATCGCTAATTTCATCAGCCGTTACTAGCCAAGGACCAATAGGCCCAAAACTATCACAGCCTTTACCTTTATCCCAAGTTCCACCGCGATTTTTTTGATAATCTCGTTCAGATACATCATTTACCACACAATATCCAGCCACATAAGATAATGAATCTTGTTCTTGAATATATTTGCCTTCTTTCCCTATGATAATACCCAGTTCAACTTCCCAATCGGTATGTGTCGAACCTCTTGGTAACACAATGTTATCATTGGGTCCGCTTATCGCACTGGTCCATTTATTGAAAATGACAGGTTCTTTAGGTATTTGCGCACCGGTCTCTTTGGCATGATCGCGGTAATTTAAACCGATACAGATAAATTTGCCCACTTTACCGACACAAGGGGCTATACGCTCAGCATGATTAATTACTGGTAAGGTATCAATATCGACTTGGCTAATTTTAGTTAGTGCATTGTTAGCTAGGGTTTGGGCATCAATATCTGCAATTATCGCGCTGAGATCGCGAAGTTGATCTTTATCATCTAAAATAGCTGGTTTTTCTTGTCCTTTTAAACCATAACGCAGTAGTCGCATAGTTTTCTCCCTTAATGAATAGAGCGTTGATAGCAATAAAATATCCTATCGGTTATTTGATATATCATCCTAATTTGCAATAGATCTGATTTGATTAAATCTTGCCTTATTTTAACTAAAAAAATCAACGCTAGTTATATTATTTTGATTGATACTTTTAAATTGAGATAGTGACTAATAATTTTTGGTTATTTATCGCTATTTTATTCAGCACAATTCGCATATATGAATCACTATTTACATATGCGAACTATTTTTACGAGCTTCGTCATATTTTTAATATTTAATAATGAGTTACATTGATTATGCGAAATTAGCAGATAAAATCGTAAATATAAAAGGATGACGATTTTGTGATAACTAAAGGTTCGTATATATGAACAATCATCTAGGGTTCAAATTAAATAAGTCTGCTGCACGAACAATAGATTTATTACTTTTGTTAGCCAATAGTAAAGATTATTTAACACTCAATGATATTGTTGAAGCGTTGAATTTACCAAAGAGTAGTGCATTTGAACTCATACAGACACTCTCTTATAAAGGGATCATAGAACAAAAAGATCCTCATTATAAAAAGTATGGTTTAAGTTTACTGACTTTTGAAATTAGCAGTGCAATTATTCGTGATATGGGAATAGCAGATGTAGCTAGACCTTTTATCCAAGAGTTAAATCGGCAAACAGGTAGTACCGTTTTTCTTGGAATTGAAGATAAAGGAAAAATTGTTTATATCGATAAAGCTGAAAACCATTCAATAATGAAACCTACAGCAAAATTAGGTTCTCGTCGCTACTTACATACAACAGGTTTAGGAAAAGGACTTTTGTGTGCTTTTCAGGATGAAAAAATAGTAAAAATTTTAGGTGAAGAACCTTATCCAAGTAAAACACCTTTATCAAAAACCAATGCGCAAGAAGTACTTGCTGATGCTAATGCAACCAGAAATAGAGGTTATGCCATTGATGATAGGGAAGATAATTTAGAAATGTACTGTATAAGTTCAGTTATTCGCAACCACGATAATGAACCCATAGCCTCTTTGAGTGTTGCCAGTTTATATAGTGGTATGACAGAAGATAAAGAAAAATTAATAGCTGGATTTGTTAAAAATACCGCCTTACAAATTTCTAAAAAAATGGGGTTTACCAAGAATAATTTATACAAACTGTTTTGATGTAAAAATTATATTTTTCAATTAATTAAATAATAAAAGATATATTTGTTATTGGTGACAATATGTTGTGATGGAAATTAATAACAATTTTGAGGAGTTATTTATGATTCAAGCACTTTTAATGTCTATAGTCGCTGTCTTTAATGGTGTTCAATGGCCTGTAGGATGGTACTTTTTCCGTGAGCCTGCCATGGCAGGATTATGGGTCGGATTAATTTATGGAAACCCAGAACAAGGGGTTTTGATTGGTGCAACCATTAGTATTTCGTATTTGGGGTGGATTTCAACTGGTGGCGCAAATGCCTCTGATATGTATTGGGCTGGATTGTTAGGAACGTTTGTGACCATGCAAGCGGGAATGGATATCTCAACGGCGGTCGCTTTTGCAATTCCAATAGGTCTCTTGGGTAACTATGTTCATATAGCTTATATGACGTTAGCTTCTTTTTGGCCAGGCAAAATGGACAACCTTGCCAAACAAGGTAAATGGCGGCAAATAAGATGGATTCAATTATTTGGTGGACCATTGATTGTTATTTTTGTAAGAGCAATTCCTGTTTTTCTAATAAGTTATTTTGGTGCTGATTATATCAAATTACTCATCTCGTTTATTCCTGATTGGGCTATGGATGGCTTATCGGCAGCCGGCAAAATTTTACCTGCACTTGGTATGTCAATGTTAATGAAGTTTATGCTCAAAAAAGAGTTACTACCATTTTTAATTTTGGGCTTCGCTTTTGCTGCTTATACCGGAATGAATGACCTTTTATTCTATGCCTTAATTGGTAGTTGTATTGCTTATATTATGACCCGATTAGGTTATACATTAGCAACAAATAGATAAAAAGATATTAACTAAAGTAATAAGGAATTTTGTATGACAAATTCAATTTTAACCAAAGGTGATGTGAAAAAAGCAGCAGTTACTTGGTTTTTTACTTCCCATTTAACCTACAACTATCAACGATTACAAGCAGGTGCATTAGCAACATTAATGGGGCCTGTATTAAACAAATTGTATAAAGGAGACAATGCCAAAATTAGTGAAGGTCTGGAAAGACATATGCTGTTTTTTAATTCAGAGCCACGTATAGGTTCTATTATTCCCGGAATATCGGTTGCTTTAGAAGAAGGAATGGCTACCGAAGAAGGGGAAAATGTTGATCATACTTTAGTAACTAATATTAAAACCGCTTTAATGGGACCTCTAGCTGGTATTGGCGATACATTATGGTCGGGCTTATTAAAGCAAATTGTATTAAGTATATTTCTCGGCTGGGCTTTATTAGGAAATATCTGGGCGCCAATTGCCTGTGCCATATTGTTATTTAGTTTAGATTTTACCATTACCTATAAATTGTTTCTGCGAGGTTATGAATTTGGTATGGAATCAGTTGAGAAGTTTCTCGATTCTAATTTTGTCAAAAATATCACCTCTGCCTTAGGAATCGTCGGCTTAATATGCTTAGGTGCTATGATTGTTAAATATGTATCCATTAATACAGTATTAAAAATCGAATTAGAAACAGGAACATTAAATCTTAGAAGCTTACTCGATAAATTAATTCCTTACATTATTCCACTCAGTGCCACTATTTTAGGTTTCTGGTTACAAGTTAAAGGTAAAAGTATCAACATGGTTTTGCTCGTGCTTTTTGTGCTTGGCTTTATTGGTGGGGCAACCGGTATATTAGGTTAATTAGTGATATTTCGATCATTATATTAAGGAATAAAGATGATTAATATTTTTATATTTACTCATGGCTCATTAAGTGTAGCTCTAAAGGAAAATGCCAGAGTGTTTTTTGGTGATGAAGTAGAAAGTATCGTTACTTTTCCATTTAATCCACAAGATAACTTGGATGATTTAAAAAACAGTATCAAGCAAGAAATGTTAAGTTTATCTGATAACGGTAATTCAAAAAAAGAAGCGCTTGTTTTTGTAGATATAAAAAGTGGTACGCCCTTCAATATTACAGCTCAACTATTTATCGAATTACAAGAGCAAGTCGCTATTTCCTGTTTTACTGGTGTTAATTTGCCTCTGTTGATGGAAGCATTATTAAATAAAAACATTTTTAACTTACAGCAAATGAAATCACATCTTTTGGAGGTGTCAAAAGACACGATTTCCAATATGGAAGATTTTTTATTTAATCAATAGGAGATTAATTATGATGAATAAAGCAGTAAATACGTTAAAAATACATGAAACAGGAATTATGGCGATAATTAGAGTTGATACCGTTGCAAAGGGGTTAGATATTGCAAAATCTTGTTTAGATGGTGGTGTTAATATCATGGAAATTAGTTATACCAATAACAACGCCGGTGAAGTGATTGAAAGACTAAAAAGTGAATTTAAACATGATATGGTTATTGGTGCAGGTACTGTTTTAGATCAAACAACCGCTCGACTTGCTATTTTAAGTGGTAGTGAATTTATTATTTCGCCTTCTTATGATCATAATGTACAAATGATATCAAACTTATATCAGATCCCTTATGCACCCGGTTGCACTTCTTATACTGAAGCGGTCAAAGCGCTTGAAGGTGGTGCATCATTTATTAAAGCATTTCCAATATCTTCTTATTATGGTCCTGATTTGATTTCAACCTTTAAAGTCCCGTTTCCTAAAATGCCAATACTCTCATCGGGAGGCGCAAATTTAGAAAATCTACATCGTTGGGTTGAAGTAGGAACCGATTGTATCGGTATTGGGGGATTGCTATCTAAGGGTTCTTGTCAGGAAATAACAAATAATGCTAAACAATTAAGAAAAATTTTAGTTGAAACTCGAGAAAAATTAAAAAATAACTAATTGTTAAATAGCAGGATATATAAATTAAAGTGTTTCAAAAAAGTAGAGGTTTTTATGGATATTAATAATTTAAAACTTGTCAGAATTGATTTTAGACTTATTCATGGGCAAGTAATGACGAGATGGGTGGTTAAACATAATATTAAAAATATTATTGTTATTGACAATAATTCTGCTAGTAATCCTTTACTTAAAAAAATTTTAGTCAAGTCCGCACCTTCAGGTATTGATGTACATGTTTATACCATTGAAGAGGCAAGCCAACGATGGGATGAAAAAAGTATGCCTAATGAAAATATCTTGATTTTATTTAAAAATACTAGTGACGCATTGGAAGCTTGGCGTAAAGGTATCCATTATCCTGCCATTCAAATCGGTAGTATAGAAGGTGGTGGAAATAAAAAAAATATCTATAAAAATATTGTCATGACACCTAGTGAAATTGATGAAATGAAATATTTACACGAACAAGGTGTACAAGTTTATTTGCAACCAATACCTGAAGATAGAGCATTAAACTTATTAGATGCTATTTAGATCAACGTTAAAAAGGACAGAATATGTATAAGATTCTTTTAACACCAAGAGCTTTTCATACTTACGGTATGAAGATTTTAAGCTCAGAAAAGTTCAAAAATTTTAATTTTGTTATTAATGATACAGGTAAACAATATGATGCAAAAACCTTTGCGAAATTAGCATCCGATGTTGACGGTATCATTGTAAGTGTTGATCGCATTGATAAAAACCTGCTAGAAAATTGCCATAAATTAAAGGCAATTGTTAAATTTGGTACTGGGTTAGATAATGTGGATTTGGTAAGTGCAAAAGAAAAAAATATCTCGGTCAGTAATACCAAAGGTTCTAATGCTCAATCGGTAGCAGAGTTAACGTTAGGACTTATTTTAGCTAGTTCTAGACATATTGTATCAAGTAGCCTACAGGTTAAAAAAGGGTTATGGAATAAACCAACAGGAATAGAAGTTAAAGATAAAACCGTTGGTATTATTGGCTTTGGAACAATCGGTCAAAAAGTGGCAAAACTGTTATCGCCTTTCAATGTTAAGGTACTTGTCTACGATGTTTATGATGTTCCCAAAGAGGTACTTAATCAATATTCTTCTACACAGGTCGATTTCAATACCGTTTTACAATGTAGTGATATCATTACAATTCATGTACCGTTAACACCACAAACTGAAAATTTAATCGGTTATCAACAAATTTGTATGATGAAATCTTCATCAATACTTGTAAATATGTCTCGAGGTGGTATTGTAAATGAAAACCATTTATTAATGGCATTAAAAGATAAAAAAATATATTCAGCGGCTTCTGATGTCTTTAGTCATGAACCACCACTTGCTATTGACGTAGAGCAGGAATTACTTACACGTGATGACTTTATCTTAACGCCACATATTGGTTCAAGAACCGTAGAATCTGAGATTAATACCATACATCAATCATTAGAAGAAATAGAGGCATTACTCACGCACCACTGTTCGCCAACATAATCATTAAATGGGTAGATTAAAAACAGCTTGTGTTATTAAAGATAGGGTTTTTTAATGAAAGATATCAATTTGTATTTTGTAAGGCATGGACAAACCGAATGGAATTTAGCGAGTCGATTACAAGGTTCGCATAACTCACCCTTAACCAGTAAAGGCGTGTCTGAAGCTAAATTAACCGGTCGTTATCTGCGAGATATTGTTTTCGCCAAAGCTTATTCAAGTCAACAGCCAAGAGCAATTGAAACACGTGATTATATTTTAAATGAACAAAATAGCCCTATTGACGCTTCGGCACGATATATAGTACCTGAACTTACTGAAATGGATTATGGTAAATGGGAAGGACAATTGATACCTGAATTGAAAAACACCGCTGAATTCAATCTTTTTTTAAATGAACCAGCATTTTTTGATGGCAATATAAATGGCGGTGAAAATTACATAAATGTACTGGTGAGAATGCAAAAAGCGATTAATGATATCATTAATCAATCCCCTGAACGTGGAAATATACTAATTGTTTCCCACGGCAATGCATTACGATTAATATTGTGTTTTTTATCTGGTAAAGACTGGAAAAAACATAGAGATCAAGACTATTTCCCTAAAATCAATAACTCAAGTGTGAGTATTTTAAATTATCAACAAGAGGATAATGATTCAACGGGACGATTTATTGTCAAAGCAATAAATAATATTAAGCATCTCAATCTTAGTGATTAGACGAAAATTAATGACTGGTTAAAATCAGATTGTTAAGTAATAACTATAAGAAAAACGTTGTTTTACTGGCTTTAATTATTAGTTATTCATCATTAAAGCCAGCAATATTTATCTTATCAATATTACGTTAAAGTAAAATTATTGATAAATCTCCTGTAAAGAGATAACAATTTGTGCAGGATCACAATCTAATGCTGATGTAGTTGCATAAGCGGCATTCATCGTCGTATCGTAGTGAACTTTGTATTGAATGGCACTTCGGCGTAAAATTTTAGACGCTTCAATAGCTGCCCGACCCGATGTAGTATTAAGAATATAACTGTATTCACCATTTTTAATATGATCATGAATATTAGGTCGTCCTTCGTTCTCTTTTTTCACAACTTGACAGCTTATTCCCGCCTGTTGTAAAAATTTGGCTGTGCCAGAAGTGGCATCAAGAGTAAAATTATGGGCAACTAATCGCTTAGCCACTTCGATTAAACGAGTTTTGTCTTGATCACGAACAGATAATAACGCTTTACCTGTTTTTTTCATGTTGGATAAACTACCTAATTGTGCTTTAGCAAAAGCCTCGGCAAAAGTCTTGCCAATCCCCATAACTTCACCGGTTGAGCGCATTTCAGGTCCTAAAATAGGATCGACACCACTAAATTTATTAAATGGCAATACGACTTCTTTTACTGAAAAATACGGTGGGATGATCTCTTTAGTTACCTGCTGTTTTGCTAATGACTGCCCTGTCATAACCCGCGCAGCAATCTTGGCCAATGGTAAACCAGTGGCTTTGGAAACAAAAGGTACAGTTCGAGCAGCGCGAGGATTGATTTCAATCAGATAAATATCATTACCTTTCACGGCAAATTGTCCATTCATTAACCCTTTTACATTCAGTTCAAGTGCCAGTTGCTTAGCTTGCTCACGCAGCCTGGCTAAGATCTCAGGACTTAATGTGTGTGTTGGCAATGAACAAGCCGAATCTCCGGAATGGATCCCTGCTTGTTCAATATGCTCCATAATTCCCCCAATGACCATTTGTTCACCGTCAGCGATTACGTCAATGTCGATTTCGATAGCATCATCTAAAAAGTGATCGAGTAATACAGGGGCGTTATTTGATTCACTCACTGCCGTTTTAAAATATCGTTGTAAATCTTGTTTGTTATAAACAATTTCCATTGCTCGACCCCCAAGAACATAAGAAGGACGAACGACTAATGGATAACCTATTTTTTCGGCTTTAATAATGGCTTCATCAATATCGGTGACGGTGGCATTGACGGGCTGTTTTAATCTCAGTTTATCGACAATAGCTTGAAAACGTTTACGATCTTCTGCTTTATCAATCGCATCTGGTGAGGTTCCTATAATTGGTAAACCAGCTCTTTCTAATGCTCGGGCTAATTTAAGTGGAGTTTGTCCGCCATACTGTACAATTACACCATCAGGTTTTTCTATATGGGCAATCTCCAGTACATCTTCAAGCGTAACCGGTTCAAAATAGAGCCGGTCAGAGGTATCATAATCAGTGGAAACAGTCTCAGGATTACAATTAACCATAATGGTTTCAAAACCATCTTCACGTAAGGCTAATGCGGCATGTACACAACAATAGTCAAATTCAATGCCTTGTCCTATTCGGTTCGGACCACCACCTAGAATCATGATTTTTGGTCGTTTAAACTGTGGATTAGCTTCACACTCCTCTTCGTAGGTTGAATAGAGGTAAGCTGTGTCAGTTGCAAACTCTGCGGCACAAGTATCAACACGTTTATAAACTGGATGAATATTATATTGGTGGCGTAAATTACGTACCGATTGTTCATCGGTATTAAGTAATTTGGCAATACGTTGATCAGAAAAACCTTTACGCTTGATCTGCCATAGCGTTTCTTTATTTAAACTAGTTATTGATTGTTGTTTGAGTTTATTTTCGATATTAACTAACTCTTCAATCTGAACGAGAAACCATTTATCAATATTGGTTAACAGGAATATCTCATCTAAAGTTAGACCGGCTCTAAAAGCATCGGCAATATACCAAATACGTTCTGCTCCAGCATCTTGTAGTTCATAACGAATCTTGGTGATATTTTTTTCATCAGTATAATCATCAATTTTCGGATCCAATCCACAAGCACCCACTTCAAGTCCGCGCAGAGCTTTTTGCATTGACTCTTGAAAAGTACGACCTATTGCCATAACTTCGCCAACGGATTTCATTTGTGTGGTTAAACGGTCGTTGCAACCAGCAAATTTTTCAAAATTAAAGCGTGGAATTTTTGTGACTACATAATCAATGGATGGTTCAAATGAAGCTGGCGTTTTACCACCAGTAATATCATTACTAAGTTCATCAAGTGTATAACCTACCGCTAATTTTGCTGCTATTTTGGCAATAGGAAATCCGGTTGCTTTAGAGGCCAAAGCAGATGAACGCGATACCCGAGGATTCATTTCAATAACAATTAATCGGCCGGTTTTTGGATCAACCGAGAATTGCACATTTGATCCACCTGTTTCCACACCGATTTCACGTAATACCGCAATAGAGGCATTACGCATAATTTGGTACTCTTTATCAGTCAGAGTTTGGGCTGGAGCAACAGTAATTGAGTCACCAGTATGAATTCCCATTGGATCGAAGTTTTCAATTGAGCAAACGATAATACAGTTATCATTTTTATCTCTTACCACTTCCATTTCGTATTCTTTCCAACCAATCAACGATTCATCAATTAACAGTTCATTGGTTGGTGAAAGATCGAGACCACGAGTACAAATTTCATCAAACTCTTCGGTATTGTAAGCAATACCACCACCGGTTCCTCCCATTGTGAATGACGGACGAATAATACAAGGGAAGCCGACTAATTCGAGTACTGAATAGGCTTCTTTTAGTGAATGAGCAATACCAGAACGAGCCGTTTCAAGTCCAATTTTTTTCATTGCCTGATCAAAACGTTTGCGATCTTCTGCTTTATCAATTGCATCGGCTGTCGCGCCTATCATCTCAACATTAAACTCTTTTAAAATCCCTTTCTTTTCTAATTCTAAAGCACAGTTTAATGCGGTTTGCCCACCCATAGTCGGTAAAATTGCATCAGGACGCTCTTTTTCGATAATTTTGCGAACTGTTGTCCAGTGAATGGGTTCAATGTACGTTGCATCAGCCATTTCCGGATCAGTCATTATAGTGGCTGGATTTGAGTTAACTAAAATTACGCGATAGCCTTCTTCACGTAATGCTTTACATGCCTGTGCGCCTGAATAATCAAATTCACATGCTTGACCAATAACAATTGGGCCGGCACCAATAATTAAAATGCTGTTGATATCTGTTCGCTTAGCCATGTTTATTGCTCCTGCTTATAAATTTTAATTAATTCAATAAAGTGGTCGAAAAGTGGGGCAGCATCATGTGGACCGGGACTGGCCTCTGGGTGACCTTGAAAGCTAAAGGCTGGCTTTTCATTATGATGAATACCTTGCAAAGAACCGTCAAACAGTGATTTATGAGTGGCTCGTAAATAGGTCGGTAAGCTACTTTCATCTACCGCAAAACCATGATTTTGGGCAGTTATCATCACTCGATTATTTTCGAGATCTTTAACAGGATGATTACCACCATGATGACCAAATTTCATTTTTACCGTTTTAGCTCCACTGGCTAATGCTAATAACTGATGCCCTAAACAGATACCAAATACCGGAATATTTGTGGTTAAAAACTGTTTAATAGCATCAATAGCATAAGTACAAGGAGCAGGATCGCCAGGACCATTAGATAAAAAGATGCCATCTGGAGCTAATGCAAGCACTTCGTTCGCACTGGTTTTAGCTGGTACTACGGTTAATTTACAGCCTCGTTCAACTAGCATGCGTAAAATGTTGCGTTTTACGCCAAAATCATAAGCAACTACATGATAAGGTAATTCGCGCTCTGCTTTAGGTGTTGGGAGTTCATTCTGCCTTGTCCATAAACCTTGTGTCCATGTGTAACGTTGTTTACAAGTTACTTCTTTGGCTAAATCAAGTCCTGTTAATCCTTTAAAATTGATCGCTTGTTGCTTAGCACTTTGAACTTGTGCTAGTAATGCTTCTTTATCGTTAGCGGTAATGATCACACCATGCTGCGCTCCTTTTTCACGCAAAATTCGCGTTAAGCGTCGGGTATCAATATCGGCAATGGCTACGACCTTATGTTGTTTTAGATAACTTGATAGATCCAGTTCATTGCGGTAATTACTGGCTAATTGTGGTAAGTCACGGATAATAAGTCCTTTAGCATAAACTTGACTAGATTCTGCATCAGCATCATTAGTACCAACATTACCAATGTGTGGATAAGTTAATGTAACCATTTGTTCTGCGTAAGAAGGATCAGTTAAAATTTCTTGATAGCCAGTCATGGAAGTATTAAATACAACTTCCCCAACAGTTTGACCGTCGGCGCCAATTGATTTTCCGATAAATTGCGAACCATCTTGTAACATAAGGAGGGCATAAGTTTGCATGATTAAAAAGACCTTTTGAATAAAGAACCATTAAATATGAATAAAAATTCAATTTGGTTTATTGATAAAGATACAATAATTAGTCATTTTATTACACTTCTTTAAACAAAAAAAGCGATATTATCAAAATTAATATAATAATTAAGTCTAAATTTTGAGATTTTTTCAAAGGAGAAAACTAAATGTTGTCTATTTTATGATGTTTAACTTGAATTTGCATAATTATTCAAATAGAATCATTAGAATATTTATGGTTTCTAGGAGCAAACTATGTACGGTTTTTATCAGCGTCACTTTTTACGATTACTTGATTTTACCCCAGCTGAAATTAGTCAATTAATTAAACTGGCTATCAAATTAAAACAAGCCAAACAGCAAGGTTCAGAACAAAAATATCTTACTGGCAAAAATATTGCGTTAATTTTTGAGAAAGACTCTACTCGCACTCGATGTGCTTTTGAAGTTGGTGCTTTTGATCAAGGTGCCAATGTCACCTATTTAGGATCTAGTGGTAGTCAAATAGGCCATAAAGAGTCAATTGCCGATACGGCAAGAGTACTTGGACGAATGTATGACGGTATTGAGTATCGTGGTTATGGACAAAACATCGTTGAAACATTGGCAAAATATGCAGGTGTACCTGTTTGGAATGGCTTAACAACTGAGGCTCATCCTACGCAAATCTTGGCTGATTTTATGACTATGCAAGAGCATATCGGCGAGCGTGAACTCAAAAGTGTTAAGTTTGCCTATTTAGGCGATGCGCGTAACAACATGGGTAATTCGTTAATGGAAGGCGCTGCTCTCATGGGTATGGAGATTCGTTTAGTTGCACCTAAAGAGTGCCAACCTGAAACTGCTCTTATTAACAAATGTCAAGATATAGCTAAAACCACAGGGGCAAAAATTATCCTAACTGAAGATGTTGCACAAGGTGTAAAGGATGTAGATTTTTTATATACCGATGTTTGGGTCTCCATGGGTGAGCCTAAAGAAGTATGGGATGAACGTGTGAAGTTATTAACACCTTATCAAGTTAACCAAGATGTTATAAAACTGACAAATAATCCGAATGTTAAATTTATGCACTGTTTACCAGCATTTCATGATATGAATACCACGGTCGGTAAACAAATGGCGACACAATATGGTTTAGCTAATGGGCTTGAAGTGACCGACGATGTTTTCGAATCCAAACACAGTATTGTTTTTGATGAAGCAGAAAACCGCCTCCATACTATTAAAGCAGTAATGGTTGCAACCTTAAGTAAAGACGAATAATATACTTGCCAATTAAAAATACTTAGCTAATAAGCTATTTCTTCACCATTTATGCCGACTTGATGTCGGCATAGTAATATCAATTCAGTGGCAAAACGATAAAACCATGACAAAACAAGAGCGAAATAAAGATTTTAAGAAAAATCTTAAATTGACTAATCCAATTCATTTATTAGCGGTTGGGTTAGGTTCTGGCATGTCTCCAATCATACCAGGCACGATGGGATCGCTAATGGCTATTCCAATTTGGTTACTGTTTAATGGTTTGCAACCAGTTTTATATTGGGTACTGATTATTGTTGCTTTTGTATTTGGTTGCTTTTTGTGTCAAAAAACTTCGGATGATACCCATACTCATGATTCAGGGCATATTGTTTGGGACGAGTTCGTTGGTATGTGGATAACGTTATTTTTTATTCCTCATATTTCAGTTTACTGGATTGCTATTGCCTTTATTGCTTTTAGAATTTTTGATATGGCAAAACCATGGCCGATTCGCTGGTTTGATAAAAAAGTCCCGGGAGGATTTGGTATTATGATCGACGATGTGATTGCAGCCATTTTTTCATCCGTGGTAGTATGGGGGTTATCAAAAGTCATTACTCTGTAGTTGTAAATTCCACTCTCTATATCTAATTATTCGTACTCTATTTAGTTATTGAGTACAAGTATAACTATTTAATATTATTAACTATATTGATATCATTTAAAGATGTTTTTAATTGTGTTTAAAACATTTTTTGTGACCACCCCAACTTGCTTGAGAGATTATTAAAATAGTCATAATTCTTAGAATGAATTAAGTTAAATTCATAAACTGAACGGCGAATAATCACATCTTGACTTGGCTTAACCGGTAAAATAATTTGGCTGTCACAAGCAATATTAAGATCAAGAGCTGTAGTTGGGAATTTAAGATGAATCGGATTATCACTTTTAATCACCAGTGGTCTAATTGCTAATGAATGAGGAAACATTGGTGTAATAATTAAGGCATCTAAATGTGGTGCAAGAATAGGACCACCGGCAGATAGTGAATAAGCCGTTGAGCCAGTTGGTGTCGCAATGATTAAACCGTCAGCACGCTGTGAAAAAGCGTTACGTTCATTAATATACACATCATAATCAATCATATGTGCAACCGTATTAGGCGTTACCACAATTTCATTGACGGCAAAACCAGAGTTAATTAATGTGCCATGATCATAAATGGATACTTCCAGTAAAAAACGCGGATCATCATCATATTGACCTGCAATTACCGGGCTTAATTGTTCGATGACTTGTTCATGTAAAATATCAGTCAAAAAACCTAAATTACCGCGATTAACTCCTATTACCTTTATTTTATAATGTGATAAATAGCGCGCAGAACGTAACATATTACCGTCACCACCCACGACAATGGCAAGATCTGCTAATTCACCAATCATCTCTAATGAGGCGTATTGACTAACCGGAAATTTGATATATTGGGCTAATCTATCTTCAACTAAAACTTGAATACCTTGTTTAACAAGCCAATCATATAAGACTTGATGTGTTTCAATCGCTTCTAATTTACGTGGCAGTCCAATTAGACCTATACATTTAAATGGTGTATCCATAAAATATCCTTGTAATTTTCACATAAACATAAATGTGTTTTAACAAAAAACGAAAAAAACACATATCAAAATAATGATAAGCTTGTAATAATAAAAATTGTCCCCATAATAACCCTAATTCATTAAGTTTTCGACTACATTTGGAGTACCTTATGACAGAGCAAGATAAAAATATGTCAGAAAATGAAAATAACATTGAAACAGCAACACAAGAGCCTACCGAAACAGAGGCGACATCAACCCCCAATGTTGATGAACAATTAAAAGCAAAAGATGCGCGTATTGCTGAGCTTGAACAAGCATTACAATTGGCTAAAAAAAATGAAAGTGAAGCAATGATCCGAGCGCGAGCAGAGATTGATAATGTTCGCAAGCGCGTTGAACAAGATGTTGAAAAAGCGCATAAATATGCATTAGAAAAATTTTCCAATGAATTATTACCGGTAATTGATAATTTAGAGCGTGCATTAGAATCGACTGATAAAGCTAATCCAGAACACCAAGCCACCGTTGAAGGTTTAGAGCTTACATTAAAATCATTTTTAGATACGGTGAAAAAGTTTGGTATTGAAGTCGTTAATACCGATGATTCACAATTAAATCCAGATTTACATCAAGCTATTAGTATGGTTGAGTCGCCAGATCATCAATCAGGACAAATTATCAATACTATTCAAAAAGGCTATACTCTAAATGGTCGTTTGATTCGCCCAGCAATGGTAATAGTTGCCAAATAACGAGTTCTACAGGTAAACCGCCACAATCAGTGGCGGTTAATTTTTATTTATTTTTCTGCTCTTCGCGAGTGAGTTTTTTCATTTTTTGTTCAATACGTTGACGTTTCAGTGGTGATAGATAATCAACAAATAGCTTACCTATCAAATGATCCATTTCGTGTTGAATACAAATAGCCAGTAAATCATCAGCTTCTATTTCATAAGGCTCACCATTACGGTCGAGTGCTTTGATCTTAATCTTTTCTGATCTTGGTACAAATCCACGGCAATCTGGTATCGATAAACAACCTTCTTCAATTCCCGTTTCACCTTCTTGACTAATGACTTCCGGATTAATAATTACATAAAGTTGGCTTTTGTCTGGTGATACATCGATCACAATAATTCGTTCATGTACATCGACTTGCGTTGCTGCCAGACCAATACCATTTTCGGCGTACATAGTTTCAATCATGTTATCAATGATTGTTTGAAGTTCAGGTGTGAATTGAGTAACAGGCTTTGCAATTTTGCGAAGTCGTTCATCAGGAAAACGTAATATCGGTAAAATAGCCATAAATTCTTCGATCTTCTCCTCAAAAATAAGTGTGATTCCATTTTTCAAACATTGTAAACATTTATCATGTTAATGAATAGCCCTTATTGACTATTGGTAAAATATGTCTTGTCAATTCAAGACTAACATTAAGTTTATAATGAATTTGAAAGTATATGATGAGTAAATATGAGTTCTTTCTGCGAATTTCAATGTTTGGGAAAGGGAAACTTGCAATTTTTAGGAAAATTAGTCATCTTTTTGCAAATGGACTACCTAAGAATTTACAAAATGTCCCTTTTTTATTAAAGAAAATTGGATTATCTGAAATTGAACAAGCCACTTTTTTTAAAATATCTTATCTCCATTTTGAACCAATCCTTGATTGGTTAGATGACACTCAACAACTTAATAGTTTAATTGCCTATTGTGATATAGATTATCCTCCGTTACTTAAACAAATTAGTTCTCCGCCTATTTTACTATTTGTGTCAGGTAACCGGCAGTTATTACATTCCCCACAAATTGCTATGGTTGGTAGTCGTGAGTTTAGTGAATATGGGGCGCAGTGGGGACGCTATTTTGCCGGTGAATTGGCCATTAATGGTTTAACGATAACCAGTGGTTTAGCACTTGGTCTGGATGCGATTTGTCATAGGGGAGCGCTTGAAGTATCGGGTCATACGATTGCTGTATTGGGCAGTGGTATTGCCAATATTACCCCTAAGTCTAATCTGAAGTTGGCAAGTGATATTTTGGCTCAAAATGGTGCAATTGTTTCAGAGTTTGTTCCTTTTGAAATGGCCAGACCTGAATATTTCCCTCGTCGTAATCGGATTATTAGTGGATTGAGTTTAGGTACATTTGTGGTCGAAGCATCGGAAAAAAGTGGATCATTAATTACCGCGCGTTATGCACTAGAGCAAAACCGTGATGTGTTTGCTCTACCTGGTGAAATAGATAATGAAAATTGTGGTGGATCGCATGCTTTAATTAAACAAGGCGCTTATCTAGTGACGAAGCCAATTGATATTTTAGAGCATTATTGTGGTTATTTATCATCGGTAAACAATCAGTCGAGCGAACAGACTAAACAACCTGAACATATTTTATACCCAGAGATTTTTGCAGCTATTCATCATCAACCTGTGTCGGTGGATATTATTGCTAAACAAGTAAGTATGTCGATACCTGAGATAACAACCAAATTATTAGATATGGAATTAGAGGGATTAATCAAAACAGTGACCGGTGGTTATGTTCGAAATCGTACGATTTAAATCACCACACAATGGTTGTTAAGATGTTTCAGGAAAGGCATATGTTTTAGTATAAAACTAATCCGCCGACAAGTATCGGCGGTAAGTATAATCTATTATTTCTCTTCGATTTCAAGCGCAATTTCTGAAAGAATGATGCCAGTATTATCTGCGTAAACAAAGTCTCCAGAAAAAAAGGTTACGCCACCGAAGTTAACACGAATATCAACTTCACCTATACCTTGATCGTCTGCACCTACAGGAATGGCAGCCAATGCTTGAATACCAATTTCAGCATCAGCGAGATAATCGACTTGGCGAACAGCACCATAAACAATGATCCCTTCCCATTGATTTTGAACTGCAATATCAATAAGTTCGGCATCAATCAGCGCTCGACGAACAGAACCCCCACCATCAATAACAAGAATTTTACCTGTACCGTTTGATTGTAAGACTTCGTATAGTAACCCATTATCTTCAAAGCATTTTACTGTTACAGCTTGGCCTGCAAATGATGCTACACCACCAAAATTACTAAATATCGGTTCTACTACGTTAACATCTTCCGGGTAATAATCGCAAAGAATTGAAGTATCAAACTCCATCGTCAAGTCTCCTTTAGCTATCATATTTAATTCTATTTAGTATAGCGCTAACAGCGCGTTACATGATATAAAATTTAAATAAACGTGAGCTAGCTCAAAATAATACCCAAACAATAAAGTAAATTAGTCAATAAAGCAAGTTTGATCATCTGTAATAACAGCGGAGTTGCCTCTTTTGTTGATTGAAATTGAAAAACAGCATGAATATGTTGAATAAAAAGTGGTAGGGTTAATATAAATAATCCGCCCCAGAGAGTTCGTAAGTAGTAGTATGCAAACAAGCTGAGAAGACATAATGCTAACAGTAATAATGATAGATGATAAATGCGTCCCATGTTTTTACCCATTATTACTACTAATGTTCGTTTATGATTACGACGATCGTTATCGATATCGCGAAGATTATTAATATTGAGTACGGCGACAGATAACAGCCCACAGCCTACAGCCGGTAAAAAAATCAGAATGGATAGTGATTTTGTCTGTAAATAGTAACTACCAATAACACCAACTAACCCAAAAAATACAAGTACGGATAAGTCGCCTAACCCAATATAACCATAGGGTTTGTTACCTATGGTATAAGTTATTGCTGCAATAATAGATAGCGCACCTAATAATAGAAAAATAGCTAGCTGATAGAGGGTGTTACATGCAAGTATGAGTAAACTAAACCCTGATAAGATACATAAGATAGTATTGATCCATAACGCTACTTTTAACTGCTTTAAGGTAATTAAACCTAGTTGTATACCCCGTGTATGGGCATCAAGATTGGTATTATCATTTCCTTTTATTGCATCGCCATAGTCATTGGCTAAATTAGATAGTATTTGTAACAATGAAGCCGTGATAAGTGAAAGTACCATGATCAGTAAATTAAATTGTTGTTGCCAGAAAGCAAGGGCATTACCAACGAAAATGGCAGATAAAGAAAGTGGCAGTGTTTTTAGACGAAAACTGATCATCCATGGGTAACATTTCATTTTGATTAAAAATAGAGAACAAATTATTCATTATTTATTAATCATAACAGGAATTACCTTCAGATTCACCTTTGTGCTTAAACACAATCTACGTTTCAAACTTTTTTACATTAATGTTTATATCAAGTTAAACGGAAATAATAAGTTGCACCTACGTAAGTAGGTGCAACTATTGATTAGCTTAATTTTGGCCAATAATCTTTATTTGCCTCAATAAGATCATCTAAAATTGCTTTTGCAACTGATGCACTTGGAACTGTTTTTGATAGAGTAATAGCTTGCCATAATTTTTGATAGGATTTTTCAATCCAAGCTTCAACGACTAATTTTTCTACGGCAACTTGTTGTTCCATTAGACCTTTTTGGAAACGAGGAATTTCACCCATCACTAATGGCTCAGGACCACTTGAACCGACGATACATGGTATTTCAACCATCGCCGTTGCATCAAAATTATTAATTGAACCATTATTAGGAACTATTAATAGCATGCGTTCTTGTGTGTTAAATGCAATTGCAGTAGCCAAATCAACGATATAAGATGCATGTTCATCAATTTCAAGATGTCCTGCTGACGATACGCCTTTTTCAATGATTGCTCTACATGCGCCAAAAACATTTTTTTCACGATTTTCCATTACTTCGTTTGCACGAGTATGGTTTGGATTTGAATGTTTAACAACATAGTCTGGGAATAAATAATATTTTAAGTAGGTATTTGGTAATGTATCTTTATCAAGTGCATAAACATCTTTCGCTTTTGCAAAGGTATCATTCCAACTCACTTCAGTATGATCATCTTTTAATTCAGTGATATAGCCATGTTGTTCTACATGTTTACGGATTTTAGGCATAAGATCATTGCCTTGTAAATCTTCGATTCTATTCCACCATCCAAAATGGTTAAGGCCATAATATCTTACTCTCATTTCTTTACGTGATTTCAAGCCTGCAATTGTAGCCATTCTTGTTTCGATACCGATTGGCATATCACAAATATTCAAAATTTTAGCGTTTGGTTTTAACCGATTAGTCGCTTCAGCCACAATTGCAGCAGGGTTAGAATAGTTTAGCATCCAAGCGTTTGGCGAGTATTTTTCCATATAGGATAGAATTTCTAGCACACCACCTATAGAGCGCATACCATATGCAATGCCACCAGGTCCACATGTTTCCTGACCTAATACACCATGTTTTAATGGTATTTTTTCATCTTTTTCGCGCATTTTATATTTACCGACACGAATATGAGCCATTACGAAATCAACGTCAGTAAAAACGGTTTCAGGATCAGTTGAGTATGAAAATTCGATATCAGGTGCTTTCTCTTTTAAAATTATGGCACAAGCTTTAGCGATAGTTTCTTGCCGTTCTTTATCGTTATCATAGAATTTAATTGCACGTAATGGAAAACGTTGTAGATTTTCTAATAACATTAAAACAATACCTGGTGTGAATGTACTACCTCCACCTGCAATTACAACTGAAAATTTTTTCATGTTTACTTCTCCAATTTAAAGTTAATCAATTTAGTTTTTTAACTAATCAGTGCTTCAATTTTGTTTCTTACTAGAGGAACCTGTAGTCCAATAATAATCTGTAAAGAATTACCTTTGCGAACTACGCCATGCGCCCCTAAATTTTTAAAAAATTGGTCATTTTGAACTTGATCCATACTATGCACTTCAATGCGTAAGCGAGTAGCACAGTTATTTAATGATTTAATATTTTCTTTACCTCCAAGGCCTTCTAATATTGAAGTTTCAAGACTGTTTTCTTCGTTTTCATTTTCTAATGGTGATAATTCATCGATGGTTACATTTTTATTTTTTAAATCGTCTTTGGTGTAGAGTTTGATAGTTTCTTCATCATCCTCTCTTCCAGGTGTTTTGATGTTGAATCGAATAATAATGAACCGGAAAACGATAAACCAAATAAATGTGAATATTAGTCCAATGATAATGTGTGTAATGACCATCATATGATGATTATGAAACATCGGCGCCCAGTTTAGCGGAATCATCATATCAATGAGTCCACCACCCATATTGCCAACTACACCAAACTCATAAAGTGTTGTTGCTAATGTAGCGGCAAGAATTGAGTGAATCAAAAATAGTATTGGTGCAATAAATAAGAAGGTAAATTCTAAAGGTTCAGTAATACCAACTAGGGCGGCAGTTAATGCAGAAGGAATGAGTAATCCTGCTAATTTTGCTCTATTTTGGGGTTTTGCAGTAAAATAAAGGGCAAAGGCAATACCAATAGACCCAAAGATTTTGCTATTACCGTGTAAAGCAAATCCGCCAGCAGGAAACAGATCTTTTAACGATTCAGTTGTTTGGCTAAAAGCTTGCATATTTTGAGCCCAATCAACTTGAATACCATGTTCAGTTATTGCCGGTCCAAAAATGAATGGTCCATAAATAAAGTGATGTAAGCCAGTTGGAATAAGTATGCGTTCTAAAAAGGTGTAAATCCAAACACCAAATCCACCACTACTAATCATCATTTGTTGTAATGACAATATGCCGATTTGAATTTTTGGCCAAATCCAGATTGTCAACCATGCTAATATAATCATGACAAAGAAGCTGATAATGACAACAAAAGAGGTTCCTTGAAAAATACCTAAGAACGAAGGGAGTTGTTTTTCAAAATAGACATTATGAATTTTAGTAACGATCCCTGCGATAACAATAGCACCAATAATATTAGTATCTAAGGTTTTAATACCGGATATCATCGCTAAACCACTGTCACCACCGACCTCTTGTGATAAATCAATGCCGTAATAACTTCCCCATACCGTCCCCATAGCTGAGACAAAATAGTTCCAAGTAAGGAAACTAACTAAAACAGCAAGACAGGCTCTAGCTGGTGCGGTTTTAGCAAGTCCAATAGGAAGACCTACACAAAAAATAATTGGCATATTTCGGAAAATCGTCCATGCACCTTCCTGAAGAATAAAAACTAGTTGATAAAAGAAACTATCAGGTTGAGATAAATTCTCACCAACGAAAATAGGATTTTGTAATAGAATTGTTAGGCCAACCATAATCCCTGCAAAAGGGAAAAGTAATACTGGCGTAAACATTGCTCCACCAAACCTTTGTATTTTACTTAGCATACAACCATCCTTTTGTTGTTAATTAATGTGATGATTGTGATTCTAGCGATAATAAGTCAAAATTTTTTGCCAATAAGTTAATTTATGTGATCTACTTCATAACTTTATTTACGCAAACAGATCTACAATTAAGAATAAAAGTTAGACCTGTTAAATAAAAAATTATCAATATCAGAAAAAACAAATGATTCTAGCTATTTTTAGTTTAAAGAATAGACAATAAAAAGGTATTAAAATGATCTACAAAAATATTGCTGATTTGCTTAGAAATGAGATTAATTCTCATAAATTTGCTATTGGAGATGCTATTCCTAGTGAAAAAAAACTTGCAGAATCATTTTCTGTATCTCGAATGACGATTCGACGAGCGATAGATGAGTTGATTCATCTTAGATTGGTTTCGCGCGAACAAGGTAGAGGGACTTTTATCATTGCAAAAGATTTTCATTTTGGTGTGACAAAGTTAACCAGTTTTAAAGAGATAGTTAGTGATGCCAATATTGAAGGTCGAACAGTCGTTATTGATTTTAAAATTATTAATGCTCCACTATCTATTTCATCTAAACTTGAGTTAAATAATGATGAAAAGGTTTTTTATTCAAGACGAATTCGCTATATAAATAATAAAGCTGTCATGGTTGAAGATAGTTATATGCCTTTTAAATTATTCAAAAATCTCTCAGTTGAACATTTGGAGGAGTCAAAATTTCATTATATTGAAAATATTTGTAATATCAGCATTGAGGGTAGTTATGAGGCTTGCTATGCAATTATGCCCGATCAAGGTATATCGAAGTTATTATCAATTGAACCCAATCAGCCTATTTTATTGTTAACAACATTATCATATAGCTCAAACAATCAGTTTATTAATTATGCCATTATATATCGTAATACTAATGAATATAATTTTGAATATCATCTAAAACGACATGAAAATACGCTTATTTCTAAAAAAATCCAAGAAAATGAAGTATGAGATAAAGTATGTTAAATTAACCAATATTAAGCAAAACAGCATAAAAATCTTCAAGGTAGACTCTTTTTAAGAATAATTAAGATCACCTATGTTTATTTTTCAAATGTCGGACGTGTTTAAACTGTTTAAAAAATTTACGAACTCGTCCTTCTCTTAAGGCACAGATAAAAATACCTAAACAGCTATATATCAGTCCAAGTAAAAGGATCATAAAAATGTTTAATAGATTATCCATTAAACTTAATCCCATTTGATTAACCCCTGCAATCATATTGGTTGCCCAAGTGGAAGGTAGTAAATGTGAAACAAATTGTACCCAAAGAGGCATCGCATCAAGCGGCCAAATGGTACCGGAGAGATAAAAAACAGGTGTGGTCAAAAATGCCAGAGTAAGATAAATCATTTCTGTTCGACGAAGACATTCTGTAACTAACTTGCTTAATCCCATAACACCAATTAATAGTGGAAATGTCATGATTATGATTTCAGGGATACTGGCTAGTTGCCGATAACCAAGCACCCATGGCCATAAACCAAATAATACAATTGATAGAAATAACCAGATTGGAATTAAGCCACATAAGCTGCCAAATACTACTATTTTAGGTGGTTTACCTTGTGGTAAAGAGTTTAAAGTAATATTGGTGCGAGTAGCTGCAATTAAAAATGAGTGTTGCAATAACATGACTAATAAACCCGGAAAGGTAATCGCTGCAAAACTTATTCCTGCATTGTAAAGAGGTTCTGTCTGGCTTTTAATGGGTGATAAAATAATATCAATTTGTTTGTCAGAAAAGCCACTATTACGCATTATTTTGGTGTTGATATCGGTTAAAATCTGCTGGTAAATTCCTCTTAAATCAAGCTGTATCAGACCATTGGCTAATCGACTCGATGCATCGCCATAAGCTGGAATAGTAACCTCTTCACCGTTTAATAAGTGTTTTTCAAAATTTCTAGGTATAGTAATAACCGCGAAAAGTTTACGGGTATTAATATCATCATAAGCTTGCAAAGAGCTTTCGTATATGATCGTTTCAATTTTGGTACTGGTATTTAATGATCGAATTAAACTATGACTAGCAGGTGTATGATCGAGGTCAACAATAGCGACAGGAAGATAAGTTATGGTTCCATTGCTATAAACCAGACTCATTAATGAAACCGATAAGAGTAGTAATAACCACATTGGCCGTCCCAATAAAAGAAAGAATATTCTTAACAATGAAGACCAAAATATTTTAATCATCCGAATATTTTCCTCTTATTGTGAATGTAAACGCCTAACAAGACGTTTTCTGACTAACACGGTAATAATTATTGGATAGATCATTAAAATACCACAGGTTTTTAATACTGATAACCAGCTAGAGTGCCGTAAAAATAGATCGAATAATTTATTGAGTGCATAAGTTAATGGTTCAAGCGAGGAGATTAATCTTGCGATCCAAGGCATAGAGAGTTCAGGCACAACTATCCCCGAATAAGTTAATGCCAGTCCAACCAATACCCCAATATAAGTATAGGCATCAATTGTTGTTTTGGTAAAAGTATAGAGCAAAATACCAATACTTTGCGCAGCAATAACATAGAAAAATACCACAATTATCATCGCAAATGGTGAGCCAGAAACTCTAGCATTGGAAAAGAAAACCAACATGGCTATTTCGAATATCAGTAACATTGTGTACCAAATGGTGTATGGCGCTAATTTACCTAGTACAAAAGGATAGTTTGGGCGCGTACGTTTAGGTAGTTGCGCTAAAATATGAATGGTTGTGGTCACCACAAATAGCTGTAGTAAATGTACCACCGCGGAAAATTGCTGGAAGTACATTGAGTTACCACTTGCATTAAATAATCCATCATAATTGAAATTAACTTTAGTTAGTGGCGGTACGGCAAGTCCAATACTTGTTGCCATTGTCGTTCGATATTGGGTATTTAATGTTGCAATTAGCCCTGAATAATCCATGATAGAATATAAACCAGCACTGTAATACAAGGCATTGTAATAAAGCATTGGTGTTGGTTGGCGTCCAGCTAATACATCAGCTTCAAAATTAGGTGGTATATAAAGGATTGCGTAAATTTTAGCTTTTTCCAGATCGCGTTTAGCTTTGAAAAGCTGGTTATCATAATTGATAAGATTTGCATGAGCCGCCGCATTTAGATCACGGACTATTTCACGAGACAAAACACTTTTATCCTGATCGACATAACCCACAGGCAAATCAAATAATACACCACGATAAAAAATACTGCTGATTAATATGAAAATAATGAGTGGTAAAATCCACATTAACCAATGAAAAGTGAACCGTTTAAATATTATCGGTATTTCATCATTAAATGCATCTCTAAAACGGCGGTAGAAATCTAACATTAGTTGTCTAACTTCCATAATGTACTCATACCTGCGCGTAAACCCTCAACAGGATCCATTGGATATAACCTGACTTCAAAAGTTTTTAAATCAAAATCACCTGTGGCACGAGTTGCACGTTTGGTTGCATAATCTCCCATAGGAGCAATGTAACGGATTTCTGCTTCAACCTCTTTATGACCAAGTGCCGGGACTTCAAGTATAACTCGATCACCTTTACGGATATTTGGCATAATATCTTCACGAAGATTAAAGACAAAATAAGCTTGTGGCAGTCGAATTATGGTTAATAACGGGCTGTTAGCATTAAATAATTCACCCACTTCAGCCGGAATTGCGCCTACTTCACCTTCCACTTGTGCTTTTACTTGCAAATCATCATATTGAATTTGTAATTGTTTAAGTTGTTCTTCTGCCTCTTTTAATTTAGCTGCATAAATCTCACGCTGTTCAACGCGATCACCATTTTTTGCTTGATCTAAATTTGCTTGTGCTGATTGTACTTGTTGAAAAGCTGCATCCCGTGTTTTTAAAGCGTTATCTAAAATTGATTGCGATACAAAACCTTTAGCTGAAATGGCTTTATTACGGTTATATTCTTTTGATGCGTTATCATATGACACTTTTGCTTGTTCAAGTAACGCTTCGTAATAGCGAATACTTTCTTCTCGTGTACCATTATCAGAAAGTGCAACTTGAGCTTGAGCCTGATCGCGAGCGGCCTCAGCTGCTTTGACTTGAGCTAATAGCTCAGGACTATCGAGCGTAATTAAAATGTCATTGGGTTTGACATCATCACCACGATTTACATGTATAAGTTGCACACGTCCTTTGGCTTTCGATGCAACACTAACATTCGGCGCGTCGACTTCACCTTGCAATATTAGTTGGCTGTTGTGTGAGCGGATTAATATCGTCATAGAGATTAAAATAACGATTAACGCAATAATGATAAAAGTTTTTTTATTCATAAATATAAATTTTTTTAGAGTGATTTTTAAAATAGATAAGACAAAGAGAGTTACGATAATTTTATACTTAATAGAGGTATGAGCAACAAATTATCATTAACCGTATTAAAATTAAACGAAAATACTATATTTACAGGTTAAGTCAATTTTAATTTAAAATCAAAGAGATTTACATTTGTTTAAAATAACAACTATACATAAATCTATGGGTATACATTAAGTGATTTTCAATGATTGTAAACTATATTTTTAATAGATTTTATTTATGAATGATATTGTTGAAGAAAATAGATAAAAACCTACTTATTTAGTATGATATTTGCAATTAATTTGAAAAGGTAGGGATTATGAAGAAAATAATTATTATTGGTGGTGGAGCTGGTGGTTTAGAACTAGCAACAGATCTAGGTGATAAACTAGGTAAAAATAGCCAGGCCGAAATCACACTTGTTGATAAAAATAGTTATCACCTTTGGAAACCGCTATTACATGAAGTGGCAACAGGTGTACTTGATGAACAAGTTGATAATATTTATTATGCTTCTCAGGGACAACAGCACTATTTTGAATTTACCCAAGGCACTTTTACCAATATTGATCGACAAAATAAGCTAGTAATTATTACTGATCATAAAGATGAAACGGTAACAATTGCGTATGATATTTTAGTTGTGGCAATTGGCAGTACTTCAAACGATTTTGGTACGCCAGGGGTTAAAGAACACTGTATTTTCTTAGATGACCAAAATGCAGCTATTGGTTTACGCGAAACACTCATTTCAAAATTTACAGGTTTTTGTTCTATTATTGATGAACATGAAACTAGTGAAGAAGATAAAATTCGTATCGCTATTGTTGGAGGTGGTGCAACTGGGGTTGAACTTGCATCAGAATTACCTCATATGGTTGAAGCTTTTGGCGCTTGTGGTCGCAATAAAATGTGTTCTGATCTCTTAGATGTTTCAGTGATTGAAGCAACGGATCGTATTTTGCCAGCATTACCTGAAAAAACAGCATCTAGTATTGCTGAAACATTACAAAAACGCGGTATTCATGTCATGACTAAAACCATGATCACAAAAGCTGAAAGTGACGGATTTTATCCAAAAGAAGGAGACGTGATTAAGGCCGATATTATGATCTGGACTGCTGGTGTTAAAGCGCCTGATTATTTAAAAGAGATTGCGGGTTTAGAATCAAGTCGATCCAATCAGTTAGTTGTGAAACCAACATTACAAACCACACGAGATGACAGTATTTTTGTAATAGGTGATTGTGCTTATGCAATGCAAGACAATGGTCGAGCTTCACCAGCTACAGCACAAGCAGCCCAGCAGATGGCAAAAGTTTGTTATGAAAATATTGTTAGATTTTTAAATAATCAATCACTGAAAGTATTTAAATATATTGATAAAGGAACAATTATTACTCTGCATGATACCGCGCAAGGTGTCGTAAAATTAATTGGTAAGAATGAAATGAGTGTCAAGGGTCGTTTTGCTTTAATGATCCATCGTTTATTATATCGTTTCCATCAAGCAAGTTTGCTAGGTATTTTTAAAGCAATTCGCTTTGCTAGTGCAAGTAAAGTTATGTATAAAGCCAAATCATCGTCTATTTTTACCAATAGAGATTAACGCGTTTATATCAATAAATATAAATCGCTACTTATAATTATTAATTTTATAAGTGGCGATTTTTATATATAATTTAGCGTAAATAAATTCTGTTTGTAGGTAATCATTTATGCGTTTCATTTTGTCAATGCTTGTGTTATTTGTCAGTTTTGTCAGTGCTGCTAGCTATAAACCACAAGATGGGGATATTATTTTTCAATCTTCGCAATCGAGACAGAGTCAAGCTGTTGAGCAAGCAACTAATTCTCCATTTAGTCATGTGGGCATTATTTTTATTAAAAATGGCCAACCTTATGTTTTTGAAGCTAGCAGTAAAGTTGTTTATACACCATTGAATAACTGGATCGCTCATGGTAAGCAAAAGAATTATGTCATTAAACGTTTAAAAGATCATAATTTATCTAATATTGAGATTATTAAATTAAAACAAGTTGCGAGTACCTTTGAAGGCAAACCTTATGATATCTGGTTTGGTTGGGATGATAATTATATTTATTGTTCAGAATTAGTCTGGAAGATTTATGATAGGGCGCTGAAATTAAAAATTGGTCAATTACAAATTATTAAAGAATTTAATCTTACCTCACCTTTAGTGAAAAAAATATTGAAAGAACGTTA
Organism: Gilliamella sp. wkB108; assembly: GCF_001690195.1. Classification (GTDB taxonomy): domain Bacteria; phylum Pseudomonadota; class Gammaproteobacteria; order Enterobacterales; family Orbaceae; genus Gilliamella; species Gilliamella apicola_L. The sequence continues at coordinate 88,452 of NZ_LZGM01000016.1, forward strand.
TGGTAATAAAATTCCTTATCAAGAAACCGTGATTTCACCTGTTGCTATGTTTAATTCGCCTTTACTTATCACGGTTGATAAGCAATGGTAACATTAAAATAACGTTAAATTTTTTATCGGTGCAAAGCTTTTGCGATATAGATGATTAATACCATGTTTTTCAATGGCAGCTAAATGCGCTTTAGTTGGGTAACCTTTATGCTGAGCAAGGCCATATTGTGGATATAACTTGTCTAACTCAACCATTTCACGGTCACGGGTAACTTTAGCTAAAATTGAAGCGGCACTAATTTCTGCAACCAATAAATCACCTTTTATTACAGCTTGTGTCTGAATACCAAAATTAGGACATCGATTACCGTCAACTAATACAAAATTAGGTTTAATCGGTAAACCGGCTACAGCTCGCTGCATCGCTAACATAGTTGCGTGTAAAATATTGAGTTGATCGATTTCTTCAACCGATGCGCGAGCTATAAACCAAGCTAAAGCCTCTTGCTTGATAATATCAAATAGTTGTTCACGTTTTTTTTCAGTGAGCTTTTTTGAATCGGTTAAACCTGTAATGGGTTTATTCGGATCTAAAATGACAGCAGCTGTTACCACATCACCACAAAGCGGTCCGCGACCTACTTCATCTACACCAGCAATTAAGGTCGCATTTGGATAAGTAAACTCTAATAACAACGTGATTCTCCTAAAACATCAAGAACAGCTTGTGCAGCTTGCTCATCCGCATCACAACGAATTTGTTTATGCAAAGATAAAAATGTCTCTTTTAACTTAGTATTATCACTTTCTAAATAAGGAATAATATGATTGGCTAGGTTTTCAGGTGTACAATCTTGTTGTAATAACTCAGGTACTATTTCTTTACCCGCTAAGATATTAGGTAAAGAAACATAAGGCGTTTTTATCAATCTCTTTGCTAGCCAAAAGGTAAAAGGTCTCATTTTATAGCCAACCACCATTGGACATTTCGCTAACATACACTCTAATGCGACTGTTCCTGACGCTAAAATTGAGGCATTACTGGCAATCATCGCCTGTCGAGCTTGTCCATTTAAAAGTTGTACATCAAGTTCAGGTGCAATTTCAGCTTTGATCTGTTCGAATTCTTCGCGCCTTTTAGCATTAGCTAATGGTACAACAATATGTAAATCAGGATAACGTTGCTTTAATAATTGGGCTGCTTGTAAAAAAGGTGCTGATAACAAAGTTACTTCAGCATGACGACTACCGGGTAGTAATGCCAAACAATGACAGTTAACAGGAATAGCTAATAGTTGTCGCATTGCTATTTGATCTGGATCAAGCGGAATATCATCAGCCATTTTATGCCCAATAAAGCGGCATGGCACATTAAACTTATCATAAAACGCTTTTTCAAAAGGTAAAAAGGCTAATATAAGATTGGTGTTACGTTTAATTTTAAAAACTCGTTTTTGTTTCCAAGCCCAAACTGAAGGACTGACATAATGAATAGTTCTAATACCAGCTTGTTTTAGTTTGCCTTCTAACGAAAGGTTAAAATCCGGCGCATCAATACCAATAAAAATATCAGGTTTGAGTTCGATTAGGCGTTTGGTGATATCTCGTCGAATTGCTAAAATCCGTCGTAATCGTCCTAATACTTCAACGACCCCCATTACAGATAATTCATCCATTTCATACCATGCTTGACAACCTTGAGCTTGCATCAGTGGTCCGGCAATACCAATGAATTGAATATTTGGATAATGATTTTTTAGCGCACGTATTAAACCAGCGCCAAGAATATCGCCAGAAGTTTCTCCAGCGACTAATGCAATTGTTAATGACCTTTTATCTATCATTAACGAATGATGCCTCGTGTAGAGCGAGCAAAAAAGTCAATAAACAATTGTACTTCAGGGTACTGTTGTGCAATGGTCTGAATTTCGGTTTTTGCATCATCTAAAGGCAATCCACTTCTATAAAGGATTTTATAGGTATTTCGAATAGCTTGTAGCGCATCTTTACTAAATCCACGACGTTTTAAACCTTCGTAATTAACGCCATGAGGTGTGGCATGATTTCCTTGGGCAATCACATAAGGAGGAACATCTTGCGCAACACCTGAACAACCGCCAACCATAACATGCGATCCAATTACACAAAATTGATGAACGGCCGTCATACCGCCAATAATAACATAATCATCTAATTGAACATGTCCGCCAAGTGTTGCATTATTGGCCAAAATACAACGGTTGCCTATTTGACAATCATGTGCAACATGTGCATTAATCATGAGTAGGTTATCACTACCAATACGTGTTAACTCACCACCCTGAACCGTACCACGATGAATCGTCACACTTTCACGAATCATATTGCGATCACCAATTTCGGTACGTGTTGGTTCACCTCGATATTTTAGATCTTGATTGACTTCACCAATTGAGGCAAATTGGTAAATCTGATTATCTTTACCAATTTTGGTATGTCCGTTTATGACTACGTGTGATTTTAAACAGGTACCATCACCAATTTCAACATTATCACCAATAAAGCAAAAAGGACCAATTTTAACGTTATCGCCAATTTTTGCGCCTTTTTCAATCACGGAGCTTGGATGTATATCCGTTGCCATAGTATTTCCTTAATACTGTCTTTGCTATTTTCAAAAACAAATGTTATTTACGAGCGCACATCATTTCAGCTTCGCAAACTAATTTGCCATCAACAGTTGCAACACCATGAAATAACGCAATGCCTCGACGCTCTTTTATATATTCAACATCTAACACAATTTGATCACCAGGTACAACCGGGCGTTTAAAACGTGCTTTATCGATAGATGCAAAATAGTAAAGTTGACCGGGAGAAAGCTCTTCAATACTTTTAAACGCTAAAATCCCTGTTGCTTGCGCCATTGCTTCTAAAATTAAAACACCAGGGAAAATGGGTTTATTGGGGAAATGGCCTTGGAAGAAAGGTTCATTAACAGTGACATTTTTAATTGCTTTTAATGTCTTACCTTTTTCATAACTAATCACACGATCAACCATTAAAAATGGGAAACGATGAGGTAGTAGACTGATGATCTCTTCAATATCGAGAGAGTTAAGTTCGGTAGTCAAAATAGCTATCCTTCTATATTAATTATTATAAATTCTTGACATTATAACTGAGGAAACCACCTTCACTCAAGGATGAATTAATCAGCAATAATATGCTTATGTTAAGTTCGTTAGTAATTTGTTAAAGTCATTTTATAAAATAAATGATATGTAAATACTATCTTATCCTATATCAAATCATATATAATGAGGAGAAAATGACTTAAAAGTTTTTAACTTGGAGAAGTGGTATGAAATCATTGATTAAAATGACATTAATAAGTAGTGCAATTGTATTGGCATTAGCCGGTTGTGATGAGAAAAAAGCAACGGAAAATAGTAGTACTGCTACAACAACTAATTCAGCAACAACAAGCAATACAAAAACTGAAAATAGTAATACACCAAAAGATAATAGTAATACACCAACAGACAATAAAGTGACACTTTCAACTGATGCACAAAAAGAGGCTTATGCGTTAGGCTCATCTTTTGCGACTTATATGAAATCTAATCTAGAGCAAAATCAAATTAGCCCGGATACTGAATATGTGATGAAAGGCTTTAATGATACATACCAAGGCAAGTCACAGATGAAAGAAGATGAAGTAAAAAGTATTTTAGAAGCATTTGGCAAACGAATTCAGGAAGAAAATAGAGTTCGTTTTGAAAAAGAGAAAGCCGAAAATACAGAAGCAGGTGACAAATTCCGTACTGAATTTGCTAAACAAGATGGTGTAAAACAAACTAAGTCTGGATTACTTTATCAAATTCTTAAAGAAGGTAACGGTCCGCATCCAACAGATGAAGATATCGTGATTGTTCATTATGTTGGTACGCTAACTGATGGCCGTATATTCGATAGTTCTTACGATCGTGGTGAAACAGCTAAATTCCCACTTGGTAGTGTAATTGGTGGCTGGAAAGAAGGTATCCAATTAATTGGTGTAGGTGGTAAAATTAAGTTAGTTGTTCCACCTAATTTAGGTTATGGTAATCAGAATATTCCTGGTCAAGATGGTAAAGCTGATATCCAACCTGCATCTACATTAGTTTTTGAAGTTGAATTACTAGGTATTGATAATAAAGATCAACAAAAAAGCCAACCAGAAGAAAAAGCTGGACAATAATTTGGTCGATCCCTCAAATCTAACTTACACATTAGTTATTATGGGTCCTGCTTATGGGACCCAATCTGCTTATTGTGCTTTGCAATTTGCACAAACATTACTTATCGATTCCCAACATACAATTAAAAATATCTTTTTTTATGCCGATGGTGTTTATAATGGTAATCGGTTCACCGATCCTGCAAATGATGAGTTTGATTTAGTTTCAGCATGGCAAAAACTGGCTGAGCAGCATTCATTAAAGTTAACCGTTTGCGTTGCAGCAGCTCAGCGACGCGGAGTTAACCATAATAATCTTGCAAATTATTTTGAATTAACCGGACTTGGTGAATTAAGTGAATCAATTGCAACGACCGATCGTGTTATCCAGTTTTAACATTAAGGTAGTGAAATGAAAAAAGTTGCGGTCATTATCAACAAGCCTCCTCATGGCAATGCCAAAGGGCGAGAGGCATTAGATATTATTCTGGCAATGTCTGATATTAATCATATTTCAGTTTTTTTTATTGGAGATGGTGTTTTTCATCTGTTACCTCATCAACATCCTGAACAAATATTGATGCGCGATTATATTGCTACATTTAATATGCTTGAACTGTATGATATTGAGGATGTTTATGTGTGCCAATCCTCACTGAATGAGCGAAGTCTTAACAATATTACCTTAAATATTGCTAATAAGGTGATCCCTCCCCAAGCATTAAATCAATTATTTTCTACTCAAGATGTAATCTTACGTTTCTGATTTATACTTAAACGTATAGCTAACCTGAAATTTTTTTACAGATTTAACTTATTCAATAAGATTAATACGGTTATACTCGTTATGATGATAAGTATTATAGGATGATTCAATTTAATATTAATAAATTTGAATGAGAGAAATAGTTAATCCACTCTACTTTTCAGTAAAACTGAATAATAGGGTGGATTAGAATATTAATTAAATTTCAGCTGAATAACTTTTGTACAAATCAATTAAACTAATTTTTTCATTTGATCGGCAATTTTTTCAGCTTGTTGACCAACTACAATTTGCACACCAGTTTTACCCAGTTTAATTACCGCCATGGCTCCAAGCGCTTTAGTAGCTTGTTCATCAATAAGATCGGAATCATTAACATTTAGGCGTAAACGAGTGATACAAGAATCGATATTAGTTAAATTTTGTTTACCACCAACAACCGCTAAATATTGCTCAGCAAGTTTAGATACATCAACTTCTGCCTGTTTTTGTTGAGATTTTTTAGCTACTAACGTTGAACTATCATCATCTTCACGACCAGGTGTTTTAAGATTAAATTTAACGATCACAAAACGGAATACAAAATAGTAAACCACAAAGAACACCAAACCTTGCAGGATTAACATATACCAATGTACCGCTAATGGATTGCGTGATTGTAGTAACATATCAATCAATCCAGCGCTAAATGCAAAACCTGATATCCATTGTAAAGTAGCGGCAATAAATAGCGAAATTCCGGTTAAAACAGCATGGATAACGTAAAGTATTGGTGCGACAAACATAAAGGCAAATTCTAATGGCTCAGTTATACCAGTAAAGAAAGCGGCAAAAGAAGCTGCTAACATAATTGAGGCGGTTTTATCTTTATTGCCTTTTTTAGCTGTATGATATATAGCTAATGCGGCACCCGGTAAACCAAACATCATAATTGGGAAGAATCCTGCTTGATAACGACCAGTAATACCAATAATTGCTTCACCTGAATCTATAGCTTTTTGCCCAGCTAAGAAGTTTGGAATATCGTTAATACCAGCGACATCAAACCAAAATACGGAATTAAGGGCATGGTGTAAACCAACAGGGATTAATAAACGGTTGAAGAATCCATAAATACCCGCACCCACTGAACCTAAGTTTTTAATCCATTCACCAAATGATACTAATGAGCTAAACACAACAGGCCAGATAAAATAAAAAGCTACCGAAATAAATAGCATTACAATGGAAACAATAATTGGTACTAAACGTTTACCACTGAAGAAAGCCAATGCTTTATGTAATTCAACAGAGCTAAAACGATTGTACAATTCAGCCGCGATGATACCCACTAAAATTCCAATAAATTGATTGTTGATTTTTTTATACGCTAGCGGTATTTGATTTTCCCAACCAGTAACCTTGGTATCTATGCCTTGAAACAGTGCAACGGTAGTTGGTGATAACAGTGTGGTAATAACTAAAAAACCAACTAAACCGGCAAGTGCTGCTGCTCCGTCTTTATCTTTCGACATACCATAAGCAACACCAATTGCAAAAAGTACCGGCATGTTCTCAATAATTGCACTGCCTGATTTTATTAAAAATGCAGCTGCAACATTATTAGCACCCCAGCCATTGGGGTCAATCCAATAGCCGATACCAAGTAATATTGCTGCGGCTGGTAATACTGCAACAGGCACCATTAATGATCGCCCGATACGTTGTAAATAAGCCAAAATTCCCATAGGTTTTACCTCATATAATTATTTGTTATAAACTTAATAACATACTGTAATTAAACATCTTTAAATAAACGTAAGCGGATTTGTATATTTCATATTATATTATTTTACTTCGCAAATTAATTATTCGTTTTTTGTGATTTTAATCACGATTTTTTTTGAATTATTACTTTAATATAGTAAAATACAGTCAACATATTTTACTTAGAAAAAAAAGAAGTTATTTAATTATATCAGAAGAGGTGATATCTCATGAGACTTATTCCTTTAGAAAATGCTCAAGAAGTGGGCGCTTGGGTAGCTAAACGAATTGTTAATAAAATTAACGAATTTAAACCGACAGCGGATCGTCCGTTTTTATTAGGTTTACCTACAGGAAGTTCCCCGTTAGTTATGTATCAACAATTGATTAAACAGTACCAAGCTGGTAATGTCAGTTTTAAGCATGTTGTTACTTTCAATATGGATGAATATGTAGGACTGCCAGAAGATCATCCACAAAGCTATCATACTTTTATGTATGAAAATTTCTTTAACCATGTTGATATTGATAAAAAGAACATCCATATACTTAATGGTAATGCAACTGATATTGATGAAGAGTGTCGTCAATATGAAGAAAAAATTAAAGCTTATGGAAAAATCAATATTTTCGTTGGTGGTGTTGGTCAAGACGGTCATATTGCTTTTAATGAGCCAGGTTCATCACTCTGCTCTAGAACTCGTATCAAAACATTAACGGAAGATACTCGCATTGCTAATTCGCGCTTTTTTGACAATGATATACATCAAGTGCCAAAACATGCGCTTACTATTGGTGTTGCCACTTTAATGGATGCTGAAGAGGTCATCTTATTAGTTTGTGGGCATAATAAGAGCTTGGCGTTGCAAGCGGGGGTTGAAGGTTCAGTTAATCACTTATGGACTGTTACAGCTTTGCAAATGCATCCAACATCTATTATTGTTTGTGATGAGCCAAGTACTGATGATCTTAAAGTAAAAACACTAAAATATTTCAAACAAATGGAAGCTGATAATCTCAAAGTAACCGTTTTATAAAGGATAAATCAATGTACGCATTAACAAATTGTCGTTTTTATACAGGCTATGAAATTCTTGAAAATCACGCAGCTATTATTGACGGTGATAGAATTACAAAAATCTGTAAACAAGACGAACTACCAGCAGATATCACCATTGAAAATTTACAAGGAGCCATTGTTGCTCCTGGTTTTATTGATATTCAAGTAAATGGCTGTGGTGGTGTACAATTTAATGAAACGCTTGATGCGTTAAGCATCGATACTTTAGAATCAATGCAAGCGACAAACCTCGTTACGGGTTGCACTAGTTATTTGCCGACGTTAATTACATCCAGTGATGAATTTATGATAAAAGCTGTGACTGTAATGCGCGAATATTTAGCTACTCATGCAAACCAAGCGCTTGGTTTGCATCTAGAGGGGCCTTATATCAATCCTGAGAAAAAAGGGATTCATGATGAGAATTTTATTCGTCAACCTTCGCAAAAAATGATTGATTTTCTCTGTGAGAATGCTGATGTAATCAAAATTATTACGTTAGCACCAGAAAAGGTAGAGAGTCATTTTATTAAACAACTTGTTAATGCTGGAATTCATGTTTCGGTTGGACATTCTAATGGTCATTATGATGATTGTCGCCGTGGATTTAATGATGGGATCCGTTTAGGTACACATTTATTTAATGCAATGCCTTACATTTCAGGACGTGAACCTGGCGTAGTTGGCGCAATTTATGATGCGCCAGAAGTTTATGTCGGTATTATCGCGGATGGTCAGCATGTGAATTGGGCGAATATTCGTAACAGCCATAAAATCAAACAAGATCATTTGATCCTAATTACGGATGCGATGTTACTTGCAGGATCTAATTTATCCTCAGGGGTATTTGCAGGTAAGACCATTTATTATAAAGATGGTCGTTGTATTGATGAGAAAGGTACACTTGGTGGATCGGCATTAACCATGATAGAAGCTGTCAAAAATGCTGTAGAGTATGTTGGTATTGCATTAGATGAGGCTTTACGCATGGCAACGCTTTATCCAGCACGAGCTATCGGTGTTGATAAAGAGCTTGGTAGTATATGCGAAGGTAATATAGCTAACTTAGTTATTTTTGATCGTAACTATACTATATCTAAAACTATTGTTAATGGAGTGATGAGTCGTTAAAATGTCATTTAGTTAGTACAAATATTGAGTTACTTATGACATTTAATTATCTAAATCTAGTTGGCAATGCTGAGCTAATCAAACAACTTAATTATGCAATGATTTATCGTTTGATTGTTCAGCAAGCGCCTATTTCACGTATTCAATTGGCTGAAATAAGCCATTTAGCTCCTGCTAGCATTACTAAAATCACCCGACAACTTCTCAAAAATAAATTAATTAAAGAAGTCGATGCCCAACAATCAACCGGTGGGCGTCCTGCTGTTTCTATTGTAGCAAAATTTACACATTATCAGACTATTGCCGTGCAGTTAAGTCGTTCACATGTCATTGTGGAACTTTATGATCTTGGTGCTAATTGTTTAGTATCAAAAACATATCCACTAACTGATTTTACAGAAAAATTAGCACAGAAATATTTAATTACATTAATTGAACAATTCATTCAAGAATATAGTAAAAAAATAAAAGAGTTAATTGCAATATCTGTTGTCATGCCAGGATTAGTTGATTCTGTACATGGAATCGTTCGCTACACACCACATATTCAAGTTAAAGAATGGCATTTAGCCGAGGCATTACAAAAACAGTTTAAAACTTCTATTTTTATTGGCAATGATATTCAAAGTTTAGCTCTTGCTGAAAGTTATTTTGGAACAACGCAAGATGTTGATGATTCTATTTTAATTCGTGTGCATCAAGGCGTGGGATCGGGGGTTATTGTTAATCAACAGTTATTAACTAATCATAATCAAAGTGCTTGTGAAGTTGGACATATTCAAGTTGATGCTTTGGGGGATCGTTGTCATTGTGGTAATTTTGGTTGTTTAGAAAATCGAGTAGTAAATCGTGCGATTGAAAACCGAGCTAAACAGATGATTGAACAGGGTTATCCGACTAAATTGACGATTGAATCATGTAATATTGCTAATATTTGTCAATGTGCAAATCAAGGTGATGATCTTGCTGTAAAATTAATAAAAGATTCGGGTGAAAATATCGGTAGAGCAGTAGCGATTATGGTTAATATTTTTAATCCACAGCGTATTGTATTGGCTGGAGAGTTGATTAAATCACAAGAGATTCTGCTAAGAGCGGTAAATAACGCATTAAATACTCAGAGTTTAGAAGGTTTAAGGAAGAATTTAACAATTACTTGCTCAACGCTTAATGATCGTTCAGCGATTGGCGCATTTGCATTAGTGCAACAAGCATTATTTAATGGTTCACTGCTAATGACGATGTTTGAAGATAATGCAATATAATTTCTTTTATTATTCTAACAAAAAAGCCCGATAATATCGGGCTTTTTTGTTTAAGCTAAAATGCGAAGCATTCTTCGTAGTGGTTCAGCAGCTCCCCACAATAACTGATCACCTACAGTGAAAGCTGATAAAAACTCTTTCCCCATATTGAGCTTACGTAATCTACCTACTGGTGTTGTTAGTGTGCCAGTCACTGCTGCTGGTGTAAGTTCTCGCATTGAGATCTCACGATCATTTGGTACAACTTTTACCCAATCATTATGTGCAGCAAGTAGTTTTTCTATTTCAGGTACGCTTATGTCTTTTTTCAATTTAATAGTGAAAGATTGACTATGACAACGCAGCGCACCAATACGGACACAAAGACCGTCAACAGGAATAATTTGACTGGTTCCTAAAATCTTATTGGTTTCAGCTTGCCCTTTCCACTCTTCCTTACTTTGACCATTATCAAGTGCTTTATCGATCCAAGGAATTAAACTTCCCGCTAATGGCACACCAAAATTATCGGTAGGTAAGCTACCATCTCGCATTTTTTGGGTAACTTTACGTTCAATATCTAAAATGGATGAATGTGGATTTTGTAGCTCTTTAGCCACATCAGCATGTAACATACCCATTTGAGTTAATAATTCACGCATATGACGAGCGCCACCGCCTGAAGCTGCTTGATAGGTTGAAACCGAAATCCAATCGACAAGGTTTTCAGCGAACAAACCACCTAATGACATTAACATCAAACTAACAGTACAATTACCGCCAACAAATGTTTTAATCCCTTTGTCTAATGCTGTATGAATGTTAGCTTTGTTTACTGGATCTAATACGATGATGGCATCTTTTTCCATACGTAACGTTGATGCCGCATCGATCCAATAACCTTGCCAACCAGTGGCTCGTAATTTTGAATATATTTCAGAGGTATAATCGCCACCTTGGCAAGTTACAATGATATCTAATGCCTTTAAAGCATCAATATTATCTGCACTTTGTAATGTTCCTGTTTTACCACCAAATACAGGTGCAGCTTGTCCAGCTTGAGAAGTAGAAAAGAAAACAGGATTGATATAATCGAAATCATGTTCTTCAACCATACGTTGCATAAGAACAGATCCAACCATTCCACGCCAACCGACAAAACCAACATTTTTCATAGTTTATTTCCAATAAGTAGATGTTATATAGAGACAGATTATCTACTATTAAAACAAAATATTGTCATAAAACAAGTAAGATAAGAATTATTTTTGTAGATAGGTTAAAAATAACGTGGTGTTATACATGCCCTTTGTTAGACATCAGTTAATGAATACTCTATTTTATATAACAATATAAAATATAACATCTTATCAACTGATTTATATCTTCTAATTGTTTAATAAAGTGATTTGTTGTTTATTTGATGGTCATTTTTGTGATTGATGAAACAGGCCTTTGCTAAATCTGGTATCAAAAGAAGAAAACAGAAATGAAGAACAATCGGGTAGCGATTAATTGCCGTTGATTATATTTAGATTTTATTATATTGCTTTATTTGATTATTTTTCGGAAATCAAAAAAGATATTGGGTAGTAAAATTGGTTTACGAGGCTTGATTATTAATAATGAGAAAAGGCAAGCCTATCTTTTATGCGTTGTAAAAAATAGATTTGCCTTGTGTTAATACAGATTAAAACTGTTTATTATCAACTATGATACTTAAAAATCCTCTTCATTCTGTTGTCCGTTTGTCATAGAACTCATATTATATCGTTCAATTCCTTGATTAGCGGCTTGAACAATATCGGGTAATATTACGTCTAAATTGGCATCAGGTCTTTGAATAAAAGTCTCCAATAACATTGGAATATTTACACCTGTAACTATTTCCATATTTGGATAATCAGCGATCAAATTGATTAATGTATTAAATGGAGTACCTCCTTTTAAATCTACCAGGCATAAAACTTCGGGCGAAGTACTGATTAGTACATCTAGTTTTTCTTTAATCTGTTGTTTAAATAAATCTAACGATTGACCCATCATAAATGGCACTGCTTCACATTGAGTCTGCTTGCCACAAATCATTTCTGCGGTTTCAATTAAACCCTTAGCTGCCATGCCATGAGTACTAACTAATACTGAAATCATGTATGTTGATCTCTCTGTTAATAATCTAAACGACGATAATAACGGCGAATTGTCATTGGATGACGATTAAGATGTTCAACATAGGCATCAATTCGATTGTTTATCGCACGGAAAACAAATGGTGAAACGTTACCGCGATATTTTTCTGATATGCCCGGTAATTCATAATCTTTGGTATCAATAATGGTGTAATTACCACAAATTTGCGGTAAAAATTTGGCAACTCTTTCGCTTAATGGTCGCTGTGTGTCTTCCCCAACATAAACGGTTACTGCCGTATCGCGATCGATAACTTCTAATGTACCATGAAAGAATTCAGCAGCCTCAATTGATTTTGAACGTAACCAATGTTGTTCTTCCCAATAACACATTGCATGAGAATATGTGGCTCCCCATTGATTACCAGCCCCAACAAAATAGTGCATGGCATCATTATGATGCTTTTCTGCTACTTCTTGACCAAATTGGTCAGCTTTTTTGGCAACCGCGACAATATTTTTGGCAAAATGTTGATCCATTTCTTTATAAAAATCATCATAATCAGGGAACTCATTCGCTAAATACATCAGACGGTCAGCAACCATGAAAAATTTTAGTTGTTCATTCATTGGATAAACAATGACATGATCGACAATTTCTTCTAATGGTGTGTTGGCTATATCCAAAAAGGCTAATATGGTAGCACCCACTTCGTTTTTAATTTTTTTCAAAGAATCAACCAGTTCTTGTGTTGATCCCGTAACTGAAGATATGATAATAAGTGTATCTTTGGTAATTCTTTTATTACCGGTTACCAGATATTCAGCCGCATTTTGTACAAAAGTTTCAATGGCTGATTTTTCTTTCATGTGAACAACAGCTTGCATTGATGAGGCATAAGTACCGCCAATACCTAACCAACAAACGTTGCTATAACCACGTTCACTTATCTGATCAATAAAATTATTGATCAGTGGACGTAATTTTAAAGCGCCATTCATGCTGTTTAATTCTTTTTGTTCGTCAAATTTTCTCATATTTTAACCCTTTATATTTTAGATTTAGTGATTACATCAAATTCTGGATAAGTTGATTTCTCCAGATCACGCCCTTTCAATTGTGAAACTTGATAACTGAGTAAGTGAATTGGAATTGTCATGAATAATGAAGATAATAGTTCGTCACAATTTATATTCAGAGATAAATCACTTCCCTGACTAGTGGCAGTTTTACCGGCATAAATAGTTGTGACGTTTTTGACATATTTGTTTAAAAATTTTTTCAAAGCGTTGGCTCTTTGTTCTAATAAACCTTGAGGTTCAATAAAAATAATACTGTCATCTGAATGCAAACCTATATAAGGTCCGTGCATATACTCTTCTAATTCCTTAGCCAAAGCAGTGTTTTGCACGGTTTCAGTGAATTTAGTTTCTCCTTCTCTCGCAACGCCATATGTTGCGCCATATCCAATAAAAATAACTCTTTTGGCATGGAAAAATTGACTTAAGTTGTTACTTATCCAACTTTGTGATTGCTTGATTACTTGAGGTAGTAATTTGGCAATTTTTTGAATTTGGTTTAAATAACAGTTGAATTGGTCGTTAGTTAAACGACCAACTTTTAGACCAATCATCATGGCAATTAATATTAAATCTAGGATAATGACACTATAACCTGCGCTAACATAAGGCATTTCTTCAATAGGCATACCCATTGATAAAACATGGTCACTTATCTTATATAACGGGCTATTAGGATCACTGGTAAGAGAGTAGATGATTTGATTATTTTTTTGGAATTGTTCAACTAAGTGAATAGTTGAATAACTCTGCCCACCTTGTGATATTGCAAAATATAGCGTGTTTGAATCGTTGTAATTAAGGTAATTAGCTGCCATGGAGGGATCTTCAATATATACAGGCACCTTTAATAATTTACTCATTAAAGGCCTAGCTCCATAAGCAGCATTTGCACTGGAACCAGTAGCAAATAATACGATTGAATTTAGTTGTTTAACCTTATTTAAATCAATGATATTAGCAAATAACACTTGGTAATTATCTAAAATATTTTGATAAAAATCAGGCTCTAGAGCTACATAATCTGCAATATTTTTCATTACTTTTACCTCAACTATCCTAATAAACCACTCCAAGCCCCAAAAATGCCAATAGCTGCGATTAATAACAGGATCCAATGAGCCTTTAGCCCCTTCTTGACTAATACAAAGATAAATATCGTGAAGAGTAAAGGTAAGATTTGCGGCACAATATCATCAAAGATAGCTTGCAATGACGAGGCATTATCGCCAGATCCTATCTGGAGAGGCATGTTTAATGTCACCATTGTGGCAACCATGGAACCAACTACGCAAAGTCCTAATACCGATGCACCATAAGATAATTTGTCCATTAATCCCGTTTTTTGTACTTTTTCAATAAACGATGAACCAATGTTATATCCTATAAGTAAACCAAAATAACGCGCTAAAATAGCTGGTATATTGAAAATTAATAAAAATAGAAGTGGACCTAAAATATTGCCTTGCATCGCCAAAGATGTACCAATACCAGTGGCAATAACGCGTAAAGTACCCCAGAAGAATGAGTCACCTAATCCACTCAATGGTCCCATGAGCGCTATTTTGACATCATTAATTGTACTTTTATCAAAATTTTCATCCGTGGCATTTTGTTCTTCCATAGCAATACAAATGCCTAAAGGAAAAGTGATTAACCATGGTGTGACATTATAAAATTCAAGGTGACGTTGATAAGCATCTGTCAGATCTACTTTGTTATTTCCATAGATTTTATCTAAAGCGGGACGCATGGCATAAGAATAACCTAAGTTCATTTGTCTTTCATAATTCCATGACCATTCGGCGGTGAATGAGCGCCAGAAAGTTCTTGTCAATTCTTTATTGGTTATTAATTTAGAATTCTTCGTTTTCATAATCGATCTCCTGTGTGGCTAATACATTGCCTGTCTGGTTTTTTAACTCTTGACTGCTATCTTCTATTGTTCCTTTTTTGCCATTATATGCAGAGTAACCGGTTAAGACTAAAGCGGCACAGGCACCAAAAATAGCAACACCAGTAACAGGTACTTTCATGTATACAGCTAAAGCAAAGCCAAGAATAAAAAAGGTGGTATTGGTTTTTTTAATCATGATTTTCATTAACATGGCAAAACCAAATGCTGGTAATAAGCCTGTTGCAATACTTAAACCGTCAATAATGAATTTAGGGATCATTTCAAGTAGATTATTAACTGCTGAACTACCAAACAGATAGGAAAGCCCCACAACTAGGCCAATTGGAATATTAATTGAAATAAACCCGCCTAATAGATTCATTCTATCCATGCCTTTACCATTGCCCTCACTAGCGTATTGATCTGCTTTGTGAACAAAATAAGGAAGGATGAAAAGGAAACATAAGTTTTTAACTAATAAAACCAACGATGCAATTGGGATACATAATGGTAATGCAATCTCTGCACTTTTACCTGCACCAATGGCAAAGGCGGTTCCTAAAACACTACCTGAAATAAGTTCAGGCGGAATAGATGCGCCGATAGAAAACGATCCGACTAATGCTAATTCTAACGATGCGCCGATCATAATGCCTTGTGTTATGTCCCCCATGACTAAACCGGTTAAAGTACAAGTCACTAAAGGTCTTGATAGCATTGATGAACCTAGAAAATATTCACCGTTTGCTAACATCGCAATCAAAGCTAAAACAACTGCTGTTAATTCGATACTCATTTTTCGTACCCTCTAAACTATTTTTCAAATTTTTGCCTTGATTCATTCGGTATTTGTTGAATGTAGATATCAATGCCGTCTTGTTGTAATGCTGTTAATAAATCCGCTTCTTGCTCGGTTAGATTGATGGTTTTAGAGTAATTTTTAGTGCCTTCTCGAGGTTTAGTTCCACCTAAATTGAGGCTTGTGATTTTATTTTTTATACCTCGAATTAACTTGTTCGCATCTTCGACAGATTCAACTACGATAAGTAATTGATATTTGTCTGTTACCCCTGAATTTATTGCTTCAATACTGTCATCAATTGATTTCATGACTAGTTTTGCATGTTCAGGTTTAGCTAAACGAATCGCTGATTTTCGAAGTTCATCATTAGCTACCGCATCATTAGCGACTAATATGGTGTTAGCGCTTACATTTTCGAACCATGAAACAACAACTTGACCATGCAATAAGCGATGATCTACCCGTAACAATTTAATCATTGGTTTTCCTCCCTATGTGAAATCGACCACATATTTAGTATTACTAGCGAATTTGTATTCAATGGCAATAGGTTCGCTATTAATATCAAAATAGTGATTAGAAATTTTAAATAATGGGTCATTAATATTAATTCGTAGCTGTTTAGCTAATTCCGCATTAGCTACAATCAGTTGTAGATCTTGTTCTAATTTGTCGACTTTTTTCTTGCCTGAATTAGTAATTTCAAGTGCTGATAGCACTTTTATTATTGAAATTTGGAAATCCGGAAAATGGCTAAGAGGTAGGAGAAAAATTTCTTTTACAACGCTGTTTTTTGCTACTTCTAAAAAACTAATATAATAAATTAATTCAGACGGTTTTAACTTTAATAACTGGCTATAATAAGTGCCAGCTTGTCTTAAGTAACTATCTTTGATCACCTTTTTATGATGTTGGTATGTATGAGGTTTAATAATACCTGTCATTTCTAAGATATTTTGAGTTGAAAGCGTTGGAGCAACAAACAGACCTACTCCTTTTTTCCTCACCACCATATTTTGTTCTACTAAGCGATCAATGGCTTTTCTAATTGTTGTCCTACTGACATCATAATCTTTTTGTAGCTGAACTTCGGGCGGTAATTCTGCACCTACCCCGTAGCGTCCAGTTGTTATCTGCTCCATTAAATGAGCTGTTACTTTTTCAAATAAACTCATTTATTTTTTTCCCGGTAATCGAAAATGTTTTTAGCAGATAAATGATATCTAAATCTATTACCAACTAAATATTGATCGGTATGTTCAAACGGTTGGAAATTGGCATCAAAACTGTAACTAGATACTTTATAAATCGGCGTTCCTTCGCTTACTTGTAGATATTTTGCTTTATCTTCTGTTGCCGCTTCATAGGTGATCTCTTCACGACCGTGACTTGGCATCAAATGATAGTGATCTTTCAAAAATTGATAGAGAGAAATATTGTTTAAATCAACTTGATCTAAATTTTTGAAGTTTTCTGATAATAAGTAGGTGATCTCATAAGATAAAGGATTTTCACCTAATAAACGTTGTCTGATAATTCTAATTAATTGTTTATTTGAACAAAAGAAGGTTCTCAATTCGGCTGGCATTTTGATGATTTGGTTAGAGAGGACTTTTATTTTAATTTGAACATCATTTTCTTTTTTTACCTCTTCACTAAATGAAGACATTTTTAGCATATTAATTTCAAAAACTTTTTGACGTTCCAAATTTTTATCGTTTTGGAATAAATAGCCTTCCAATGCTAGATCATTTAATGCTTTTCTCACTGTCGTTCGACTCACACCAAAATATTCGGCTAGACTACGTTCTGTCGATTTTTCCTTAATAACAGCTGGATTTGCTCTAATTTGCTCTTCAACATACGTTTTTGAAGCAATATCACGATATTCCAAAGAACACACTCCCTTTATGGGTTTTTTTATTCAATAGATATATCTTAATCTACATAATATTGCTTATAAAAGAAATGAAAAAATACATGTTAGCTATTTTTAGTACCAAAATTGTTACAGCGATCACAATTTTCACTTTTTATGAAATTAAAAAAAGAAGATCAAAATAGGGATGATAATCAGAAGTCGTAAAGCTAAGTACCAATTACAAAATAAGTTGTTATAGAGATAAGTGATCGTTGATATAATCAAAAAATGGGTTTTACTTTTTATAATATTGCAACTTGATTAAAAGATCGGTTTGGGTATTTTTATAGTGGATAATCATCATCAGTTACTTATTCATCAACTCTTTATATTGCAACATAAACAGATATTAGTGGGTAATATTAAAGGTAACAATATTAAAAAAGGAACAGGTAAAATATATAGAAACAGGACTTTTATTTAAAAGATATTAGTTATGGGTGAATAGATGATTAAAAAAACAATGAATAACGATTCTCGTGTACTGGAAGTTAAAGGAATATTGTTATTTTTTAATGATGATTTATGCAAAGATACTTGGACTTTTATCATTTGATCTTTTGATACAAATAAGAGTTCTGCTTAGAAGAAATGATATAAAATGTAGGTTATTTGAAATATCAAGTAAATAAAATGACAGATTTTGTCTATGTAACAAAACAACGAGTTCGCCATATTTGAGGATACGAAGTTTATTCAGCTGGAAGATCATATACTGGTTATGAAGATGCAGATGCTAAATATAAAATATACACTAAATTTGGCTGGGATATTCCTTATAAATAAGGTGCTATCTATTTATATATTAACTCAATTTGTGATGAATATTTAAATCAGGCTATTTTAAGTGATAAAGATAGAGATAGTTTAATCAGTAAAGTGATAAATGCTGAAAAATTTTATGGCTGAATTTCGAATAGTATTTAGAGGTTGAATTCAGCGCTATCTTTATACTAAAACATATAGCTAACCTGAAACATCTTTACGGTTCATTAAACTCTATATGTATCATTTTAAATCAGACTTAAATCAAACTGAAACTGATTCAATAAAAAAGCCCACTCAAAGAGCAGGCTTTTCTATTTGAAATTGGTCGGCGAGAGAGGATGACTCGCATTAACATGCTCGCCCTACGGGTCGTTGCTAAAGCAACGTTGTCTCGCTACGCTCGGCTCGAACCTCCGGTCGGTTCGAATCTAACTAAAATTGATTCAATAATAAAAAAGCCTACTCAAAGAGCAGGCTTTTTTATTTGAAATTGGTCGGCGAGAGAGGATGACTCGCATTAACATGCTCGCCCTACGGGTCGTTGCTAAAGCAACGTTGTCTCGCTACGCTCGGCTCGAACCTCCGGTCGGTTCGAATCTAACTAAAACTGATTCAATAAAAAAGCCCACTCAAAGAGCAGGCTTTTTTATTTGAAATTGGTCGGCGAGAGAGGATTCGAACCTCCGACCCACTGGTCCCAAACCAGTTGCGCTACCAAGCTGCGCTACTCGCCGTTAACTTTTATTTTATGTTCTACATAAAATGGGGTGGCTAATGGGATTCGAACCCACGACAACTGGAATCACAATCCAGGGCTCTACCAACTGAGCTATAGCCACCATAGAAGTAGGACGAAATATTACGCATAAAAAAGAGCGTTGTCCAGTATAATTTTTAAAATATTTATCAATTGATTATATAAGAAGCGCTAAAAGTTTAAACTTTAACATTATTCAATAAATTAAGCTTTATGTGACATAATATCAATAATTTGTGTATCGGTTACTTTCATACTTTTGCTAACAATTGCGCCTAAGTTATTGATTGATGTTTCAACACTATCGCTAACAATTCCTTCATTACCGGTTACTCTAATGTGACTTAATGCCATAAGTACCGCTTTAAATCCAGAAGAAACCGAGGTTGATACTTTCATTGCGCAACTATTGGAAGCTCCGTCACAAATAATGCCCGATAAATCGCCTATCATACTACAAATTGCCATGTCGATAGGTTCATATTGACCTTTGCCAAGTAACCATGCCATTCCAGCAGCCGATCCCATGGCGGCAGTTGATGCTGCACACAGTGCCGATAGTGGTGGAAATTTACTGTGAATATATATGGCAATGGTATGAGATAGAATCAATGCTCTTGCTAATTGTTCTTGAGTTGCATCTATATAGTCAGCCACTACGACGACCGGCATGGTTGCCGTAATTCCTTGATTTCCCGATCCAGAGTTACTCATGGCTGGCATTGTAGCTCCGCCCATGCGCGCATCAGAAGCTGCAGTGGTTCGAATAATGACTTTTGATAAGAGATCATCTGCCAGTAAGCCGGTTTTGATTTGTTCGTGTAGTGTACTTGCTATACTTAAGCCATATGCTCGCCTAAGTCCTTCTTGAGATAAAGCATCATTTAGTTCTGCTGAGTGTAGAATAAATTTGATATCTTCAAAATCAGCGTGGGAGGCAAAATCATAGATCGATTTTACTGAAGCCTGATTGATTATGGAGTGATTATTTGATGTACAATTACTGCTTTGATTATTTTGATAGATCACTTCTCCATTTTTAGCGATCAAGATGACGTTAGTATGCGAATTTTCGATACAGACTTTGACATGATCGGTATCAGTATAAATATTGGCTTCTGAATAAATTGCTTTATTGTTTTGAGCAATTTGGACACTCACTTTATGATCAGTTAACATTTTTTTGGCTAAACTGAGTTGCTCTGCGGTAATACTTTTTAGCACTTCAAGTCCTGCATTTGCGTCACCAGCCAGCGCGCCAATAGCCGCTGCAATTGGTAGTCCAACCATACCCGTTCCTGGTACAGTGACTCCCATGCCGTTTTTCATTAAATTAGGTGAAACATATGCATCTATTTTTTTTATACTATTTTTATCAAGATATTTTGTTGCAATGGCGGCGGCTAATGCAAGAGAGATTGGCTCAGTACAACCAAGCGCAGGTAAAACTTGTTGTTTTACCATGCTGATTAATTCTTGCCACATTACTGCTTGTTTCATGTTAGTCTCCGTTTCCAAAAGGTATGTTACCTGTTGAAATAAATAACAAATTTTGAGGTAACATATTATTATAAAATTAAATATAAATTAAATATAAATTGAATTATTTGATCATTAGGTGAATTCGTTATAATATTCTTATCCGAAAATGACTTTCTCAAACATGAAATTTATTTTATAAGTATGATTGAACTTATATAAATATCTTGATCCAAAATTAAAATCTTGTACAAATTTAATAGTATTTAGTCGTTAAATGTAGATTTATTATTACTTAAACGTATGCTTAACCTGAAACTTCTTTACAAAATTATTGATATAAAAATAATCAAAAATAACATAAAATTTATGTAATATTTTAGTAAAACTAACTGACTTTTTTGTTATTTTTGCCAATAATGTAACTCTCTATAATTAAACGATAATAACCATTATGATAAATATTTTATTAATTGATGATGATATTGAATTATCACAGATGCTTAGTGAATATTTGACTAACGAAGGGTTTAATATTAAAAGCGTCTATTTAGGACAAGATGGTATTAATGAAGCATTATCTGGAAAATATCGCGCTACAATTTTAGATGTGATGTTACCAGATATCAATGGTATTGATGTTCTTAAAAGTATTCGTCAGCATAGCAATATGCCAGTGATTATGTTAACAGCCAAAGGCGATAATATCGATCGTGTTTTAGGTTTGGAACTGGGTGCTGATGATTATATTCCTAAGCCATGTTATCCACGAGAATTACTTGCCAGATTACGTGCTGTATTACGTCGTTTCGATGAACGTCCAGTTGAAATGGTAGACGACAAAAAATTCCAATTTAATGGTTTAACATTGGATCTACCGCAAAGACTTTGTACTTGGAATGGTAAAGTTATTGATTTGACCTCAACCGAGTTCAATTTATTGGTTTTATTGGTTAAATACAGTGATCGAGTTGTTACTAAAGAAGAGTTATCTGAAATCGGACTTGGTCGTGCGCGCGAACTCTACGATCGTAGTGTTGATGTGCATATCAGTAATATTCGCCAAAAATTGCATCAAATAGCACAAAATGTTGTAACAATCGAGACGATTAGGGCTGTCGGTTACCGTATTAGGTAAGCGATAAAAGGGTTAGCATGAATCGTCGACTATTTTGGAAAATACTCATCATATTTTGGGTGGTTTTTTATTTGACATTCCAATTAACTTGGATTGCTTTTTCTTTTTATTTGGAAAATAAAAATCAACGATTTCTCAATCATATGCCGACAAAAGTCGATATGATAGCGCAGTTATTACATGTTGCGGGTGAAGAGGAAACGCTTAACTTTGTGGAACATTTACCCGAGCGCGAACGTGTGTTACTGTCAATTAAATTGATCTCACCACAAAATGATCAGATTAATCTCATTACTGATGAGTTAGAAACTTCAAAATATGTTTATCAACGAACTACCGTTGCTCCAGATGGTACGCTTTACTCTGTTACATTCAAAGAAGATAAAGATACTAAAAAGAAACAAACGCTTTTCAGTTTGCCAATGCCAATTGTTTTAATGGGGATTTGTGTTGGTTTAGTATTTAGTCTGTTTTTGGCTTGGAACTTAACCAGACCAATGAAATTATTAAGGAAAGGGTTTTACCAAGTATCACAAGGTGATCTCTCAGTTCGATTATTTAATAAACTAAAACGTCGGCGTGACGAGCTTAGCGAATTGGGTAAAGATTTTGATATGATGGTTGAACAACTCAATATCTTAATTTCAGATCGTCAAGTTTTACTGCACGATGTTTCTCACGAATTACGTACACCTTTGGCTCGTTTGCAATTAGCCATAGGACTTGCACAGCAAAATAAGCAAAACATTGATACGGCTTTATCAAGAATAGAACTGGAATCAGAACGATTAGATCAGTTAATTGGTGAGATTTTGAATTATTCTCGTGCTGAAATGAGTAATCGCACCGATGAATATTTTGATTTGCAAGATTTAATTAGTGTGGTAATTAGTGATGCTAATTATGAAGCTAATCATCAATCAATAGATGTACATTTTACCTTATCACCGGTCACGCACTCCATTGTTAAAGGCAATTCAGAGCAAATTCGGCGTGCTATTGAAAATATTATTCGCAATGCGATACGTTTTTCGAAAGCAGGACAAGTTGTCGAAGTATCATTGAAAGAGACAGGTAAGTATCTACAGATTGAAGTTAAAGATAATGGTCCAGGTGTTGATTCAAGTAAGTTATCCAGTATTTTTGAACCATTTGTCCGAATTCAATCACCACAACTAGGAAAAGGTTATGGACTGGGTCTTGCTATTGCAAGAAAGACCGTTATTATGCATAACGGTACGATTCAGGCGGCTAACCGAGATTCTGGAGGGCTTGTTGTTACTATTCAATTACCGTATTGGCGTAAACTTTAATAACAATCAGCATTCACCATTAGTACATACTGTTTTACCAGATCTTCTAAATTAATTTGGTCATGACCGGTAAAATTAAGTGCTTGGATAATTGATTGGGGATCTTTTTCTAACTGAGCTTGATATTGTGCAATATACTGGCTAGCGATAGGTTTATATGACCAGTGCCACTCTTCAGGGAGATATCCACCATTGCGCCCTTCGTTAAATGGTTGGCAAAAACCATATTTAGGCAAATTATCTTGTAACCACTGATAAAGGATTATACCTTTTTTATCATTTCTAAAATAATCAGAGGACACGCTGGTTATATCGATATCTGTTCCCCAATGATGGCGTGATGTACCAGGCATTGATGAAAATTTTAAAATCTCTTCAGCGATTTGTTGTGGTTTATTAATTTTTGACAACAAGCTATCCCATTTACGTTGCCAAATACCATTTTGATAAGTGTAATTTCGTGTTGCACTTACCACAACAAAAGGGATATTGGGATGTACTTTTTTAAAGTCATTATAGGCTTTAATTAACTGTTGAGTCGGTTCTTTTTGTAGATACATTCCCTTTTTATTAACAGGTAATTGTGTTGAGTCTAACGCAATAAAATCACTATCTTTTTTTTCGTCAAATTGTCCGGTTAGCTTATTTAATGGGATTGTTTGTGCCATAGTAAATGTAGAGAATAAAAGTAAAGTTAATGTTTGGGTAAAATTGAAAAATTTTTTAAATCTTGCTGTTTTTTTCATGTTTTTGTGGAGTCCTAATATTCTATTAGCCAGATTCAGTGAAAAACAGTATAATCCTTTCCCTAAAAATTGAAATAGCCATAATGTGTAAAAACGAGGCCATATGTTAACATCAGCTACAGCAAACACGTCTGTTAATTGTATAGACGCATCTAAAACTACTGAACCCAATACAACTAATCCAAGTAATGAAAAAATAAATTTACTCAATTTTACTCGCCAACAGTTAAGAGATTTTTTTATTTCCTTAGGAGAAAAACCATTCAGAGCCGATCAAGTGATGAAATGGATCTACCATTTTGGTATAGATGATTTTGATCAGATGACCGATATTAATAAAAAACTACGCGAACAGTTAAAGACTTTAGCAGAAATTAAAGCACCACTTATCGCGGTAGAACAGCGTTCATCGGATGGCACCATTAAATGGGCATTGGATGTCGGTAATAATCAAATGATTGAATCTGTCTATATTCCAGAGCGAGATCGCGCAACATTATGTGTTTCATCACAAGTTGGATGTGCATTGGAGTGTAAATTCTGCTCGACAGCACAACAAGGATTTAATCGTAATTTAACCGTTTCTGAAATTATCGGACAAGTATGGCGAGCCTCAAATGCGATTGGTGTCACAGGTAAATTAGCCGATAGACCGATTACTAATGTGGTAATGATGGGTATGGGTGAACCTTTACTTAATTTATCGAACGTTGCTCCAGCCATGGAAATTATGTTAGATGATTTTGGTTATGGTTTATCAAAAAGACGAGTGACACTTTCTACTTCAGGTGTTGTTCCAGCTCTGGATAAACTTGCAGGTATGATTGATGTGGCATTAGCTATTTCATTGCATGCGCCAAATGATACTATTCGTAGTGAAATTATGCCGATTAACCGTAAATACAATATGGCTACCTTGCGCGACTCTATTTTGCGTTATCTTTCCTATTCAAATGCCAATCATGGCAAAGTAACCATTGAATATGTGTTACTCAATCAAGTTAATGATGGTGTAGAGCATGCCCATGAACTTGCACAGTTTTTAAAAAATGTGCCTAGTAAAATTAATCTAATTCCATGGAATCCTTTCCCGGGTGCGCCATATTCTCGTTGCTCTAATAGCCGTATTGATCGTTTTATGAAAACCTTAATGGGATATGGATTTACCGTGATTGTACGTAAAACTCGTGGTGATGATATTGACGCTGCTTGTGGTCAACTGGCAGGGGAAGTTATCGATCGAACTAAAAGAACACTGTATAAAAAACAAAATCTTATTCAACAACCGGCATAAAAATAGTTATAAGGGAAGAATAATGAAAGGAATTAAAGGATCGTTAATAATACTAAGTTGTTTTATTATGTTGTTCGTTTCGGGCTGTCAAATGAATGAAAATAATGATTTTGATCCTGAACAAGCGGCATTAGCTAGAATGCGCTTAGGACTGGCTTATCTGGCTAAAGCAGATGAGTCGGAAGACAATCTAAAAGCTGCACATTACAATCTTAAATTAGCTGCGCAGTATTCGCCTAATAATCCACAAATTATGTTAGCTTTAGCGATGTTTGATCAACATGTTGGTGAGTATAAAGAAGCGGAGATGATTTATCAACGCATTACCTTAATGGAGCCGGGTAATGGACTTTATCGGGTTCATTATGGCTCTTTCTTATGTGGTCGGGATCGTTACTCTGAAGCCAAAGAACAGTTTCAACAAGGTCTTGATTTAGATCGTCACCGTTGGAAAGGCGATGTGTTAGAACAATATGGTTATTGTGCTATCCAAAATAATGATAGAAAAACAGCCGATCTGATGTTTGAGCAACTTTTTCAATATGATGCAAATCGGCGAGAAAGTGTTGCAAAAACAGCTGAAATTTATCAAAAAAAGGGTGATACAAAGGTTGCAGATTATCTATTTTCAATCATCAAATAATCACATTATTTTTATCGCCCAATTATAAAAAATAACCTACTTATTATAAGTAGGTTAGATCTCATTTCTGCTTATTTGCATTAAACGGTTACCTTATTAAAATAACCGTTATCTAAAATGCAATTGCTATTTTTTGTCTTATTTAATTTTTACAAAAATTCATATCAAAACTATGTGTCGTTTGATTATAGACCGCTTTAAACGTACCTTGGTCATGTGGATTATGTAAAATGTGATTTACAATAAACGGTCTTATATTGGTTTTAATATAGCCCGGTAATCCTCTTGCCCCACGTATTATATCGTAATGATCATGACAAAATGCACTTATACAAGAATCTTGAACTTCCACAGTATAACCGCGTGGTTGATATGCTTGATTTAACTTGTCAATTTCACGACGTATAATCTGCTCAATCACTTCCATAGACAGGCGTTTAAAATGGAGAATGTTTTCTCGGCCATTAAAACGATTAAGTAGTTCTGAACGATAAGTATTATTAAGTTCATTTGTCGCCAATTCACAAGCTACTTCATCAGAAAGATCGGGATCTAAATAGTAAGATTGCCCAATATTTGACGTCATGATGATCATAATCTCAGAAAAATCGACTGTTCGACCTACATTATCGGTTAATCGTCCGTCCGATAAAATCTGCAAAAAGATATTAAATACATCTGGATGTGCTTTTTCGATTTCGTCAAAAAGATAGATCCCAACCGGTTTTGCCCTAACTGAATTAGTTAATATACCTCCGGCTTCAAATCCTTCATATCCCGGTGGCGCACCTATCAATTTAGCGACAGCATGTTTTTCCATATATTCTGACATATCAAAACGAACTAATGATTTTTCATCACCATAGACATATTGCGCTAACGCCTTAGCCATTTCAGTTTTACCCACGCCTGATGGTCCTAAAAATAGATAAGACATCGCAGGTCCGGGTTCTTCAAGTGCATCGACTTTAGCTACTTTAACTGAATTAGCAACATGCCTTACAATATTATCCTGACCAAAAATCCGTGATAGTAAATGTGCTTCTAAATTAATCAGGTTTTCAATCTCATTCTCATCAAGCTTGTTTGCTGATATTCCTGAAACTTTACTAAATTCGCTGATCACCTCTTGTCGATTCAGTCGCAACTCTTTATTAGCTAATTTAACTAATTTTTGGTGTTGTTCGTTATTTTGTGCAATCTCAACATCAATTTGTCGAATTTTTTCTTTTAATTTTGTAACAGCAGGGGAATCAAATCCTCCGGAAGTTAATTGTGCAAATGTTTTTATTGCTGCCGATTCTGAACTTTTATTGTTTTCTTCATCCTCTTGCAGCTTGGTGATTTCATCTTGCAATTTAAAACGTAATGTTTCTGCTTCACGTTGGTATTGGTAAGTTTTATTAATTTCTGACTTTAATTCCTGCCAATCTTGTTGCCATTGATCTAATTGTTGTTGCAGTTCTTGCCGTTCAGTGTCATCAGTACTTTTTGCGATTTTTCCCAATAATTCAGTAATTTTAGGGTGCTGTTTATGGGTAAACTGACGATAACTGGCCAATGCACGATCAAGTAATGAAATCGCCCGTTGCGGTTGTGCGCCTCCTAAGCCTAAACCATCGCGGTATTTACTGGTTAAACGTATTGCTTCTTCGATTGCCTCATCATCTACATCAATTTTATGATGATCAGATAGCTCTTTGGCTACAACAGTAACAATAGATTTTAGGTTATCTCCTGTAGGCTCTTTAACATCATAAAGCGTATAGAGTTCCGGCATGTTGGTGCTAGCTTTTAAGACACTACTAAGCTTATCATCACGGACTTCCAGGATAACTTGGAAATTACTTGATTTATCAGCATTATTTAATGCATTGATAAAATGAGCATTACCGGTATTATGTGCTGCTTCTAGAAAATTAGCGGTGTCAGTGATAATCAGAACAGATTCAGGTGTTTGCAGTAATTTTTTTAAAATGCTTTGAAACTCATTATTGATTTTGTTGCTGTCGCCGCTCGAAAACAGCGCGTCACTATTTAACCAAAATAATTTTTTGACAATCAAATCAAAAGGAGTTTCAGGGCTGTTTTTGGCAGCCTGTAGCCCCAGGGCTAGCGCAGAAACGCCTACGCCAGCTGGTCCTGTTAATAACAGTGAATTTGATGATTTACGAATAAGAATAGATGATATTCTTTCTAAATCATGCTCTCTTCCCACTAAGTTAAAATTGGGATATTGCGCTAAATATTCACGTCCTCTAACTAAGTACATTTTGTATTCCTTTATTATAGTTTAAAGGGTGAAGTGGTGCTATTTTCGCTCTCTTTTTTAGGTTCAGTTTTTTCCGATAAAACATCACTGGTTACAGCAATGAAATCACGGGTATCATCCTGAACATCTTTCGCCATTTTTTCAATCTCATCCAAATTAGCGCGCATGGTTTCTAATGCTGAGCGAGTGATTTCGGTAGCTTCACGTTGAGTATCACCAAATTCAGCCAAGTTTTGTAACATGGCTTCTAAATCATTATTAATTTCATCACGACCTGTCGCGATACGAATGGCTTCATTTTTAGCAATATCGTTAGTTACACGCGCCATTTCAGCTAAAGTATTACCTGCCATAGATTGGGCTTCATTAATCGCAGCTGAGTTAACGGCGGTAACAACGACACTAAGCTGTGAGGCAACAGAGGCAATACCTCGTGAATGCATAGCTCTGGCACTTTCAACTTGTTTTTTGGTGGCCGCTTGCATATTACGGATTTTAATGGCTTCGGTGGTTAATTCACCATAGGTCTGCATAGTATCAACAGTGGCTGTTGAAACCGTATCGATGTGTTCATCTAAATTACGGCGAGCTTCATCGAGTTTCATTGATTCTAATAAATTATCACCAGCATCTTTATTCTCAAGTTCCTGTTTACGTTCGCGATGTACGGTTTCAACTTTTTTGGTTGCTTCGTTCATGATGGCATAAATTTGTATCATATTGCCATTATTGTCACTTAAGCCTTCAATTTGTTTAACCATTTTTTCCAGATGACCACGAATAGCACCAAAGCGCTCTTTACCTTGATTAACAAATTTTAGTGCTGATTCAACCATATCTGCTTGGCGTAAGGTATGTTGTTCTGAGGTTAAATTAAGTAACTCTTTTAATTTTTCTACATCAAATAATTCAGCGCGTTGCTCATGGTGTTGTTGAATTTCTGCGTTGATATTGTCTAATTCGTTATGTTTATTTTGTATATCTTGTTTTAACTGTACTATTTGCTCTTCATCATTGGCTATTTTAACTTTCGATGCAGCTTTAATTTGTCCAAGTCCAAAAAATGCTTTATCTTTCTGTAATACTGCTATCTCTTTTTGTAAATCCGATATTTGTGTTTCAGCATTAGCGATCTCATTTTGCACTTGTGCTATTTGTGCTTCTTTTTCATCATCCCATTCTTGATCGGCTTTAATTTTAGCTAATGCATTACGGGTTTCTCCATTTTGACGCAAGTTATATAGTGCATCGGTGATTTCGGTAAGTGGTTTGATTTTTTCAATAAAGCTATTAAGATCATCATTAAAATCAGCATATACTCGTTGTAATTCAGCAAATACTTCAGTATCAGTCATTTCGATACGTTGTTTAGACATCTCTTCTGAAATCGATTGTAGATACTCTTTGAAAGCGTCAAATTCTTGAATTTTAGCTCGGTCAATTTCTTTATTATCAGTGAATTCTAAAATGTGGGTGACTTCTTCTACTTTTTGTTCCAGTGACAAGCTATCTGAAAAAATAACTTTAAAAAAAGAATTTTCTTTAATATTTTCGAGAGGATTTTCGACTTTAGCGGTTTTTTGTCGCTGTCTAGCCGAGTAATCACTTTGTTCTGTGCTAGCTAATTTCTTACTTGAAGATACACTCATTGTTTTTTCTCCTTTGGTCCATTTTATCCATTACTATTTTCTATATTTACGTGTTATTTATTTACATTTAATCCTGTTGAATTGAACAGGATCATGTTTGGAATAATTTATAGGGTTTTAAAGATGAGAAAAGACAAACTTCATCTTTTCATTGCACTATTATCTATTTAACCTATTATTTTTACAAGTGAAAACTATTACTAATATCATGAAGTGTTTTAACCGATAGTGCGTTAAATAAGCGATAAAATCTATATCATTTACGGGGAAAAAATGGTGTTTTTGTAAAAAATATTCAGGAGTCTATACCGTTTAGTATTTGAATTTTGCAAAAAGGGTAAAAGGAAAAAGAAAAAACTCTTCCATTTTTAATCAAATTTTAAACAGAAAGATAGAGATAGAATCAAACTAGCTTGAATTTTGGATATAAAAAACCACCCAAAAATATGAGTGGTTTTTTAGTATGATTATGGGTCGGTTAACAGGAATTACATCATTCCGCCCATTCCACCCATGCCGCCCATACCACCAGCAGCACCTAAATCAGCTTTATCGTCTTTAGGTAAATCCGTAACCATACATTCAGTAGTGATCATCAGACCCGCAACTGATGCAGCATATTGTAATGCACTACGAGTTACTTTAGTTGGATCTAAAATACCCATGGCAATCATGTCGCCATACTCTTCAGTAGATGCATTGTAACCATAGTTACCTTTACCACCTTTAACTGCATTGATAACCACAGATGCTTCTTCACCACAGTTAGTTACGATTTGACGTAAAGGTGATTCCATAGCACGAAGCGCAACTTTGATACCCATATTTTGATCTTCATTAGCGCCTTTAAGATCGATAATCGCAGATGCAGCACGAACAAGAGCAACACCACCACCAGCAACAACACCTTCTTCAACGGCAGCACGAGTTGCGTGTAGCGCATCTTCTACGCGAGCTTTTTTCTCTTTCATTTCAACTTCAGTAGCCGCACCCACTTTAATTACTGCAACACCACCAGCAAGTTTAGCAACACGTTCTTGAAGTTTTTCTTTATCGTAATCAGAAGTAGATTCTTCGATTTGTTTACGGATTTGTTCAACACGCGCAGCAATTAGAGACTCTTCACCAACACCGTCAATAATTGTTGTATTATCTTTGTTGATAACTACACGTTTTGCTTGACCTAAATCTTCAAGTGTTGCTTTTTCAAGCTCTAAACCGATTTCTTCTGAAATTACAGTACCAGCCGTTAAAATTGCGATATCTTGTAACATTGCTTTACGACGGTCACCAAAGCCAGGTGCTTTAACCGCTGCAACTTTAACAATACCACGCATAGTGTTAACAACTAAAGTAGCTAATGCTTCACCTTCCACATCTTCAGCAATAATTAATAGTGATTTACCTGCTTTAGCCACTGCTTCTAATACTGGTAATAATTCACGGATATTAGAGATTTTTTTATCAGCTAATAAAATATATGGGCTGTCTAACTCAACAGTTGCAGTTTCTGGCTTGTTGATGAAATATGGAGATAAATAACCACGATCGAATTGCATACCTTCAACTACATCAAGCTCATCTTGTAGACCAGTACCGTCTTCAACAGTGATAACACCTTCTTTACCTACTTTTTCCATTGCTTGTGCAATTAAAGAACCAACTGTTTCATCTGAGTTTGCTGAAATAGTACCTACTTGTGCAATTGCTTTAGAGTCTGCACATGGTGAAGACAATTTTTTAAGTTCTTCAACTGCAGCTACAACCGCTTTATCAATACCGCGTTTTAAATCCATTGGATTCATACCAGCAGCAACAGCTTTTAAGCCTTCATTAACAATTGATTGAGCAAGTACAGTTGCGGTAGTTGTACCGTCTCCTGCTGCATCATTTGCTTTTGAAGCAACTTCTTTAACCATTTGCGCGCCCATATTTTCGAATTTATCTTCTAATTCGATTTCGCGAGCAACAGAAACACCATCTTTAGTAATAGTAGGTGCGCCGAATGATTTATCTAATACTACATTACGTCCTTTTGGACCTAAAGTAACTTTAACTGCATCAGCTAATACATTAACGCCTTTAAGCATTTTGATACGAGCATCATTACCAAATTTTACATCTTTAGCTGCCATTTTTTCTTTCTCCTAAATTCTGTATATAAAGTTAATTATTTGCCTGTTACGCTTGAACAATGGCTAAAATATCGCTTTCTGATAAGATAAGCACTTCTTCATTATCGATTTTTTCAGTTTTAACGCCATATCCTTCATTAAAAATCACGATATCACCAACTTTAACGTCTAATGGTTGCACTTGACCATTTTCTAAAATACGACCATT
This sequence comes from Gilliamella sp. wkB108, assembly GCF_001690195.1. GTDB lineage: Bacteria > Pseudomonadota > Gammaproteobacteria > Enterobacterales > Orbaceae > Gilliamella > Gilliamella apicola_L. The sequence continues at coordinate 120,822 of NZ_LZGM01000016.1, forward strand.
ACCAACAGCTAAAACTTCACCACGAGTTGATTTACCTGCTGCTGAGCCTGTTAAAACAATGCCACCAGCTGATTTTGATTCCACTTCTTTACGTTTGATGATCACACGATCATGCAATGGACGAATTTTCATTAGTTATCTCCTAGCACTAATTTAAATAGATAATTATTAACAATAAATCATAAAATTATGATTCTATGATGTAGTTCAACTTAAATGGGGATCAATTTAAATTCTTCAAGAGAATAAAATTAAAAAATTTTTTAATTGATTATTTCTTCATCATCTTCACGTTTAAACTCTCCTTCAATAATATCATCGGATTGAAAGCGACTCTGTGAGGCTATGAAGCTTGATTTAATCGGCATCTTACTGACAATAAACCTGGAAAGATATTTCTGCACATAGGGAATTAACAAAATAACGCCCAAAATATCGGTTAAAAAACCAGGAATGAGTAAAAAGAAACCAGCTAAAAGTAAAGAGACACTTTTTACAATTTCATCTTTTGGATTTTGATGATTCACTAACTTTTGTTGCATAATGGCAAGATTGCGTAGTCCATATGTTTTAATTAGCGAAAACCCAATAACAGAAGTGGCTATGATACCGATTAAAGCAGAAAATACGCCAATAGAGTTTGCAATCATGACAAAAAAACTAATCTCACAATAGATATAAACAAAAAATATAATAAAACCAATAAACTGCATATGACGATTTCCTTGCAAATAAAACAGATAGATAAAACCCTACTTATGATATAAAGGTGATTAGCTATTTTTCAACCAAATGGAACATTTTTTTTAAAATATCTAACAAAAAGGATTGACTGATAATCTCGGATCGTGTTTAATGTGCATCCATTGTTGCCCGGATAGCTCAGTCGGTAGAGCAGGGGATTGAAAATCCCCGTGTCCGTGGTTCGATTCCGCGTCCGGGCACCAATCACCAAATTCTAAGACCTGCTTCAAGCAGGTTTTTTTATGCCTAAATCCTTTGCAAATAAGCCTTGCAATGAGTTTTCTTTGTCAACTGACATCAACCAAAATTAACCCAAATCAAGTTAAAAAATGGATATAAAAGTGGATACATTTGGTTTGATAATGGCGTGTATCCATAAATTGGCTTTAAAGCCTTTATTGGCAGTGTATGTGGCTAATTGCTTATATAAAAATGATATTAATTTATGAATTTTATTGCTTTAAAATGGAAAGTTTTAACCAAAAATCAGATGAAAAATAAATGGAATTTATCTG
>NZ_LZGM01000017.1 GCF_001690195.1 Gilliamella sp. wkB108
GATTATTCGGCACTTCCTGTGCCTCACTCCTTCGGAGCCAACTCTTCGTGTTGTTCAAATTCGTTCCGGACGAATTTGTCGAACGCTGGCGTTCTTATCGCTTTGTGTTATTAATTAGGTATTTTTGTTGCTTAAATTATGAGGAAGAAAAGTGGTGGGTCGTGAGCTGATTATTCGGCACTTCCTGTGCCTCACTCCTTCGGAGCCAACTCTTCGAGTTGTTCAAATTCGTTCCAGACGAATTTGTCGAACGCTAGCGTTCTCATCGCTTTTTTGTGTGATTAATTAGGTATTTTTGTTGCTTGAAGTATGAGGAAGAAAAGTGGTGGGTCGTGAGCGATTCGAACGCTCGACAAACGGATTAAAAGTCCGCTGCTCTACC
>NZ_LZGM01000018.1 GCF_001690195.1 Gilliamella sp. wkB108
TAAAACTCTTCAGTCAATTTACTGAATAAATTTAATCTCAATGACACAAAATTTTTCAATTCGTGTCACCCTTCATAAAAATCTTAGTGTTATTATTAGTTAGGATAAATATCACCAGATGGTAAACGCTTTCCCATCAATCCATTTCACCATTTCACCTTGGTCTTTACTTTTATAACTTACCTTAAACCAGATATCAGGATATCGACTTTTTTTTAGTTTCTCTTTATTCCAAATCACATCCAGAATTTTAACAAAATCATTTTGAACCAAATACATATCCGTTGGATGGCTATCATTAGGCTCATCATAAAGTGGTACTTTTTCGTGCTGAATATATGACTTGATATTTTTTTTGATGGTCGATTTGTTTAATCGTTTCGCTAATGCCGTTTTATCATAAAAAGTAATCTTCCCTTTTGAATCGATAATGTCCAATCCGATAAAACTCTCAGCGCTTTCTCGACTTGCCATCCGTTGATAAATTTGTGACTCTTTAAAACGGTATTCTTTGTCCTGATTCGTCATGATAAGCGTATATTTATTCGAAACATAATTTTTGATTGATGAATAGCGACGGTACAAACTGATATCATCTAATTTGCCAATAAACACATCAAACTCTTTATTAGATAAATAGTGATTAGTTTCTGGGAAGAATATATAGTAAAATACACCGTATAAGTAAAAGTCTGGAAATAAATTTTCAAACCCATCATCATCA
>NZ_LZGM01000019.1 GCF_001690195.1 Gilliamella sp. wkB108
TCTCAACTTTATGAGGTATTAGCAGTCGTTTCCAACTGTTGTCCCTCGCCACTCGGCAGATCCCCATACCTTACTCACCCGTCCGCCACTCGTCATCAAGTGCAAGCACTCATGTTACCGTTCGACTTGCATGTGTTAAGCCTGCCGCCAGCGTTCAATCTGAGCCATGATCAAACTCTTCAATTTAAAGTTTGATGCTCAATAACTGTCTCTGACATATTCAAATGAATCTTCAGTGTCACTTATCAAGACTTTATCTTTTAAGTCCGTAGACTTTATTCTTTCGTCTCGCAAGTGCCCACACAGATTGTCTGTTTCTTAATTTTTAAAGAGCTGACAGTGTCATTTATGCTTTCGCTTTTACTGTCTCAAGGGCTGCGTATACTACGCTACACCTTCATATTCGTCAAGATCTTTTTTCAAAATTTTTGATCCTGTTCACTAAACTTACGCTGCCTTGTTTTCGTTGACTGCGTGTCAGTGGATGCGCATTATAGGGACTTCTTTTTTTTTGGCAAGTAAATATCTCGATTTTTTTTTCGTTTGCCTTTTATTTATTCAATTTAAATTGTTTAATCTCTTGGTTATAAGAAGATTTATAGATAATTAATTCAATATATACAATTAATTATATAATTACGTTATTTAATTTGCTTGTTTTATTGAATTGAGCTCAATATATCCGTATTATCATCGATACTTTTACTATATTAGTTGTGGCATTTGGAGTAATTCAATGAAAAACTATGTAATCTTATTGAGTCTATTTTGTACTTTTAATAGTTATGCAGATGAAATGGTATTTAGTTGTCCTGAAGTTGTCTATATTGATTCAGTTGTTCTTGAACATAATCAACCTTTACCATTTAACATAGAATTGGATACCTCAACTAAACCTAAATTTCACCTGATTAATATCAATCTATATAATAATAACATGCCGATAAAACCACAAAAAAATGACGGTAAAAACTATTTTTGGTCTGATTTAAATGGTTATCATCAGGGATTAAATGAATGGATCTATTTTGCCTGTCAATATGAAAACGGTATCAAACTAAGTAAAAAAGTACTTTATGTTTCTGAATGTAAAGCACATACGACGCTAGCAAATAATAAAAAATATTTAAAAAGCGCCGAATTTAATTGTGATTAAGTTGATTTTAGCGACTACCACCAATTAGGTATTTTGCTTTATCTCGACAAATAAATTTTATTATATTGGCAATAACTATGCTTATTGCTAAAGTAGATATTAAGAAACTTATTGCACCTAAAGATGCTAATTGACCGTTATTAGTGCCGATTATAAAAGCAATTGGTGATTCTAGTACCCATTTTTCAATAAATAATACAACAATTTCATGAATAAAATAGATTGGGAAACTAATATTTGCCATATAAGAGAAAAAGTTGAAAATTTTTCCATCATTAGTTTTATGATTCAGTCCATCTAAAAAATAGAGGGCTAATATAAATAAAATAATTTTTTGTAAAGTTTCTATATAAAGTTTTTCAACGGGTAGATGACTAACATATCGATAAGTGAACGGTACAAATAAGCATAAGCAATAAAAGCAGATAAACAAAAATAAATTATCTTTTACTGCCTTCATAATGATTTCATAGTTCTGTCTTATCATCATTCCAATTAGATAAACTGGTCCATAATGCAATAAATTTAATAAAGGTTTGGTATAATCGGGTTTAGTAAACATTACTATCCAAAACATAGCTATAAGGCCGGCAATAATTAAACTCTTTTTAGACCAGTAATTAAGTAGTGGACCCATTAGATAAACCATAATTATCATCGGCATAAACCATAATGGTAACAATTGGGTACCGGTAAGCATCATCTTAGTAATTGCAGTGACAATGCTAGGCTCAGTTAATGAAAACCACGGTAAATCTGATAGATATTCATTATGAAAAAAAATAAAACAGAAGATAGATACTGAGATATAAGGGCATACAACTGTCTTAAATTTAGATAGGTAATAAGTTTTAGTATTGAATTTATAGGTTAAATGCTGAAATAAAAAACCAGCAATTAATACAAAAAAAGTAGTGAAATTGAATGCAAATAAATTTAAAAAAGAGAATAGATAACTCGTAGGTATTAAGCTACTGTTTTTAAAAACCCCTAAGCAATGACTAAAAACAATCATTATAATTGCTACACCACGTAATACATGGATAGATTGAATTTTTTGCGCTTTTTGTGTTGCCATTTTTGATCTTGAAAATCAATAAATTTAAATTGGCATACATTATCATAAATTCAAGTATTTATAACTAGCATTTACAAAATAATATCTATAATAGTAAGGTTAATAAAATATTGGGAATTTGAAGATAATAAATGATTTATTGGACTAATTTTTTAACGGCAAATGAACATAGTGGAATGATTTCACGGTTCTCTTGTTGTAATGTTTCGACAACTAACTCTAATAACCTTTCAGCAATTCCCTGACCACGATAAGCAGGATCAATATAAGTATGATCGATTGTTGCTTTATTCTTTCCTATCCGAGTAAATGTCATTTCTGCTATTTCATGATCATTATCTTGAACATAAAATCGACGATCATCTTCTTGATATTGTAATGACATAAAATTCTCCTCACAATTTAAGGTTGCGACTGATTTTTTATTGCTTAGTGAAACTATAACCAACTTTTTTAGATTGTTGTAATAAAATAGCTATGTTGAAGTTATAAAAATAAACAAGTTATCACCTAATAAATAATCCCTATAGTATAAACAATAATGATTCATACCTTTTAAATATACAATTACTTATATATTTTTTTCTAATTATTAAATCGAAATGGATTTTACCCTTTTTCTCTGTTGAATAATAGAAATGTGAGTAGATAAATAGTATAAAACTATAATAATTTATCAGTTAATGCGTCTATTATTTATAAGCGCTGATCTTTAAATTATTTTTATCGGCAACTTGATTATGGCAGGTTTAATAATATTAGATTTTAAAACAATTGAATTAGTTTTTCGGATAGATAACAGAAACAAAGACTATTAATAACTTCAATACGAATTATTTATAATGATTCAGTTTAAATTGATTAGATGAACATTTGATAAAGCGAAAGATAAGATTCAACGCCATCAACTGTTCACCTATATAACAGATTTATTTTAAATAATATTAATTTATCTATTTGTGAGAAAGTTAATATCTAAAATAAACGTTTAGCAGTATTGAAAAGATCAACATCAAAAGGACGTTTCATATTGTTGATTGCTTCTACAATATCGTGATGAACTAATTTACCATTTTGCACACCAACACTTCTTCCTGCATGACCTTGCAGCAATAATTCAACCGCATAAGCACCCATTCTTGAACCTAATATACGATCGTAAGGAACAGGCGATCCACCACGCTGAACATGTCCTAATACCGTCGCACGTGTTTCATGATGTACTGCATCTTCAATATCTTTTGCAAGTTGATTGACATCACACATGTGTTCTGTAACGGTAACAATGGCATGTCTTTTACCTTTTGCAAAACCAAGTTTGATCTCTTCGATCAAATCTTCTTTAGTATAAGCAACTTCTGGAATGATCATGAATTCACATCCACCTGCTACTGCGGCATTTAATGTTAAGTCACCACAATCACGACCCATAATTTCAATAACTGAAATTCGATGGTGTGAAGAACAAGTATCACGTAACCTATCAATTGCTTCAACTGCTGTACTTAGTGCAGTAAAATATCCAATAGTATAATCAGTTCCACGAATATCGTTATCTATTGTGCCTGGTAAGCCAATACAAGGGAAACCTTCTTCCGTTAATCGCATTGCCCCCATATAAGAACCATCACCACCAATGACAACTAATGCATCAATTTCATGTTGCTTTAGATTTACAATCGCTTTTTCTCTAACAGCTTTATCTTTAAATTCAGGAAATCGTGCTGAACCTAAAAAAGTACCACCTCGTGTAATAATATCTGACACACTAGAACGATCTAGTGGAGAAATTTTATTTTCACAAAGTCCTAAATAACCATCATAAATGCCAAAAACCTGTAACCCTTCCGTTAATGCTGTACGAACAACACCTCGAATAGCTGCATTCATTCCCGGAGCATCACCACCACTTGTCAATATACCTATTTTTTTTATCATATAAAATAACTCCAAATTATTAACTTTTGGTTATTATAAAGTCTTAAAAGATAACTCACAATAGATGATAAAAGCTATTTTGGTTGATTTTTTTCGTATAACATTTCAACAGGCACAACAGAAATTGGGTCTTGATGAATAATAACTGTTGCTGGTGAAAACTCTTTTGAGATAAGTTTTTCAATAGAATCTGTAATAGCATGCGCTTTGATTAATGGCATGGCATCATCAAGCTCGATATGTAATTGGATAAATTTTACCGGGCCGGCTTGTCTGGTTCTTAAATCATGAAAACCATGCACATCAGGAAACGAAGCAACAATATCAGCAATTTTCGCATTATCACTATCGGGTAGAGCTTTATCAAGTAGATCTTCTATAGCGTTATAAGCAATTTTATAAGCATTATAAAAAATAAATAATGCAATGATGAAAGCAAAAGTCGCATCAGCATAAGTAATACCATACCAACTTAAACATAGCGCAAGTATAACTGCAATATTCATAAACATATCTGAAGAATAATGCAACATATCTGCTCTAATGGCCTTGCTGTCGGTTTTAGTTATTACATGTTTTTGATATAAAACTAGCACACCTGTAATCACAGTTGAAATAGTTGATATAACGATCCCTAATAATGGTAATTGTATATCACTTGGATGAATTATGGATTTAATACTGGACAATAATAAAATGGTAGCAGAGCCGATAATAAAGGTGCTTTGAGCTAAAGCCGCCAGCGATTCTGCTTTACCATGACCAAAAGTATGATCATCATCGGCTGGTTTTAAAGCATAGCGTACTAAGAAGAAATTAAGACCCGAAGCTAACAAATCAATACTTGAATCTAACAATGAAGCAAATAGACTCATCGATCCTGTTAGCCAACAGGTTATTAATTTAATTATAATCAGAAAAATAGAAACTAAAACAGCACTTAATGTCGCTCTTTTAACTAATTTTTCGTACAAATGTGTATTTGACATTTTGTACCTATTGATAGCATTCAATACCTGTTGGTAGGACTAATTGTTGAGCAACTTTAGCTGCGGTTTCTTTACCTAATAAAACATCTATAATTTTTAAGGCAAAATCAATCGATGTTCCAGGACCTTGGCTAGTAATAATCTTATTTTTTTCGTCAAAATAAACTCTATCAGCTTTCCAGAGCTTAATGGCATTTTTCGTTTGCGGATAACCAGTCATATAAGCCTGAGGAAATAAATTATGATATTGCAGAACCATTGCCGGTGCAGCACAAATTGCAGCAACAATATTACCTTGTTGGTGAGTTTGTTTTAATTTATCTATTAATGCTAAGCACGCTCGAAAATTTTCGGCTCCCTTCACTCCGCCGGGTAAAATAACTACATCATAGTCAATATCTTTAATTTGTGAAAAAGTTTTTTGAGCTAGAATCGTCACACCTCGCGAACATTCAACCTCACGGCTATCTGAAATACTCGCATATGTGACTTTAATTCCTGCACGCGTTAATAGATCTATTGTCGTAACAGCTTCGGTCTCTTCACAACCATTTGATAAAAATACCAATGCTTGTTTTGTCATGTTTGCACTCCTTTTAGCCAATAAACAGATTACCCAAGATTTTTAATATTTAGGATGAAATTATTTCGTTCTTTCAATATTAGCGCCAAGCTTTCTTAATTTTTCTTCGATGTTGTCATAACCTCGATCAATATGATAAATACGATCAACCATGGTTGAACCTTCAGCTATACAACCAGCTAAAACTAAACTTGCTGATGCACGTAAATCAGTTGCCATTACTTGTGTGCCACTTAGTTTTTCAACACCATGAGTAATTAAGGTATTACCTTCAATTTCTGCTCTAGCCCCCATACGAATAAGCTCGGGTACATGCATAAATCGGTTTTCAAAAATGGTTTCTTTAATGATCCCTGTGCCTTCCGCAACCATATTCAAGAGTGAAAATTGAGCTTGCATATCGGTTGGAAATCCCGGATGAGGGGCAGTGTGAATATTAACCGCTTTTGCTCTTTTACCTTTCATATCAAGGCTGATCCAATCTTCTCCGCTTTCGATAGTCGCCCCGGCTTCTTTTAATTTTGATATCACTGCATCAAGTAAACTAGGATCAGTGTTACGACAAGTAATTTTACCTCTTGATATTGCTGCACCCACTAAGAATGTACCAGTTTCAATACGGTCGGCAACGATTTTATGTACCCCACCAGTTAATCTTTTGACACCTTCAATCTCGATGCGTACGGTTCCAGCCCCACTAATTTTTGCACCTAACATATTCAAAAATTTAGCCGTATCAACAATTTCAGGTTCACATGCTGCATTTTCAATAATGGTTTTACCTTCTGCTAGCGTCGCAGCAGACATAATAGTTACGGTCGCACCCACACTTACTTTGTCCATTACAATATGAGCGCCTTTTAATCGCCCTTTTACGGAGGCTTTAACATAACCTTCATCAAGAGTGATCGTTGCACCTAATTGTTGTAAACCTGAAATGTGCAGATCAACCGGTCTTGCACCAATAGCACAACCTCCAGGTAATGAAACTTGACCTTGACCAAAACGTGCAACTAATGGCCCTAATGCCCAAATAGAAGCACGCATGGTTTTAACTAGTTCATAAGGCGCGCAATAATTATCCAGATGACCGGCATCAAGATGTATAGATCCATTACGTTGGTACTTTACACCTAATTGGCTCAGTAATTCTAAAGTAGTGTCAATATCTCTTAACTTGGGAACATTTTGTATTTCTACAGGCTTCTCTGCCAAAATCGCAGCAAATAAAATTGGTAACGCTGCATTTTTCGCGCCTGAAATTTCAACTTCACCATTTAACGAAGTTGGGCCGGTAACGTGAAATTTTTCCATTATAAACTCTTATACATGATAAATTGGTCGCTATTATAAAAGTTATTTCCATAGAGATAAATCAATTTAATGAAAATAGATAAAAAGCTTAACTTTTCTTAAATGTTATCAAACTTAATCTATCTGTTACTTTTGCTATTATTAACCCTCTAATAAAGTTAGGACTAAACATTTCATCCTATTTTATTTTGTTAGCGTTTAACTATTACTTATAATCAATGATTGACTCAAGCAAGTTAGCATTTTATAGTGAATTAAAATTAGACATTTTTAGCTAATTAATTACTTTATAGCAGAAGTTAATAGCAAAATACTAGCCATGCTAATAAGTAAATATGATTTCAGCAAAATAAAAGAGAAATAATATGTTTGATTCACTCGCTAAAGCCGGAAAATATCTTGGTCAAGCCGCTAAATTAATGGTTGGCATTCCTGATTATGATAATTATGTTCAACATATGAAACTGACTCATCCAGAACAAACCCCTATGACTTATGAAGAATTTTTCAAAGAACGCCAAGATTCACGCTATGGTGGTAAAGGTGGATTTAAGTGTTGTTAGACAATAAGGCAATATGAGATGACTGAACAATTTTCACCATCATTACTACCCGTAACTTTATTAACAGGTTTTCTTGGTTCAGGTAAAACAACACTAATCAATTACTTGCTTGAAAATAATCGTGATGAAAAAGTAATTATCATTGAAAATGAATTCGGGCCAGTAAATGTTGATAGTAATTTACTTAATGTCACTACTGATATTCAAATTGTTGAAATGACCAACGGTTGTATTTGTTGTACAGTACAAGGAGAGCTAACTGATGCGTTGCATAAATTACATGAACAAAAGATAACCGGAAAATTGCAATTTGATCGCCTGATTATTGAAACAACCGGACTTGCCGATCCTGCTCCTATCATTCAAACTTTTTTTATTGATGACTTGATTCGTGAAACGGTACAACTTGATGCAATTATTACCTTAGTTGATGCTCAGCATATTCTGCAACATCTTGATGAACATCGTGTAGCTCTCTCTCAGATTGGATTTGCAGATCGTATCATTTTAACTAAAACTGATAGCATTGATGAACCACAAAAAACTAAAGTCCTTAATCGTATCCATAATATAAATAATAAAGCGATTATTTTTGAAGCGATTAATGGACAAATTCCCAAATCACAATGGATAGATATTCATGCCTTTGATTTAAGCGATGAATTGACAATTAATAAAGGATTTTTTGTCATAAACCCGAATAAAAAACTATCTGCCGACTTTAAACCATTACCATTACAGAAACAAACCATATCTTGGAATGATAATATCTGCTCTTATCTATTTGAAGCAGGTGATCTGGATATCAAAAAAATAGGTACCTTTATGGAAACCTTAGTAGAACAGTATGGTAATGACATGTTACGCTACAAAGGTGTACTTGCTATCAAAGATAACCCACAACGTTTAATTGTTCAAGGAGTACACAAAGTCGTTGGTTTTGACTATGGTTCGCCGTGGTCAGCCTCATCAGAAAGAGTTTCGCGATTAGTCATAATTAGCCGAACATTACCATTTGATGAATTAAACCAAGCATTTTTACAAACAATTGCAGATTAATAAGCTAGTTTTATTTAGCCAGAAAAATAGTGTTTTTTGGCTGTTTTTATACTAAAACGTATAGTTAACCTGAAACTTTTTAACACCTAACTTTAATACTCACATTCATATATCTGATAGCCACACAAGGCATAATTTGATAACATACAGCTATTCTAAAGTTATCATACAAATGACAAAATAAAAATGGATTACGATATTGCAATCATTGGTCTTGGTCCTGCTGGCAGCTCTTTAGCTCGCCTGCTTAGCTCATCTTTCAAAGTTATTGCATTAGATAAAAAACATCAATCAGGTGATGAAGGATTTCATAAACCTTGTGGCGGATTACTATCAACAGACGCACAAAAAGCGTTTATCCGACAAGGGCTAAATTTACCTGCTGATATTTTGACTGATCCACAAATTTTTAGCGTCAGAACCTACGATCTACAAACTAACCTTGTGTGTAACTATCAACGTAGTTATGTGAGTTTTGATCGCCACAAATTCGATCTTTGGTTAAAATCACTCATTCCATCAACGGTAACTGTCTATCACAATACACTATGTAAAGAGATACTACGTATCATTGACGGCTACCAGATTACTTATGAGAATGAAGATAAAATTGAATATAAAATCACAGCTAAATATGTAGTCGGCGCAGACGGAGCCAATTCTGTTGTAAGACGCATGCGCTATCCTAATCATACCATTAGGCAATATGTCGCAATTCAACAATGGTTTACCGAGAAGCACACAACGCCATTTTATTCTTGTATCTTCGATAATAGATCAACTAATTGTTATGCTTGGAGTATATCAAAAGACGGATACTTTATTTTTGGTGGTGCTTTTCCTAAAAAAGCAGCCAATCAACATTTTGAATCACTTAAAGAAAAATTAAAGTCACACGGATTTAACTTTGGCGATCCACTTAAAACTGAAAAATGTCTGGTGGTTTATCCAAATCGATTGGGTGATTTTTACACGGGCAATGAAAATATATTCTTAATTGGTGAAGCTGCTGGATTTATTAGTGCAAGTTCATTAGAAGGCATTAGCTATGCACTTAATAGTGCAGAAATTTTAAGTAAGATCTTAAACAGTGGTCATCCTAAACCTAATAAAAGTTATTATCAACGAACAATTCCATTACGTTTAAAACTATATAGCAAAATTGCTAAAGCCAAGATTTTAACTACACCATTTTGGCGCAAATTGATTATGAAAAGTAAAATCCAACATATCAAAACGAATTGAAAAGCCGAAGGTTGATGTCAAAAATAGACTAGATCCAAGGTTAGAATACTCAAGGAAATATCTATTATGTTTGATGTAAATGATTTAATTCGCTTTAATCACGAATGGTCTGAAAAGATAAAACAAGAAGATCCTGAGTTTTTTAAACAACTAGCCGTTGTACAAAACCCTAAATTTTTATGGATAGGCTGTTCTGATAGTCGTGTTCCAGCAGAAAAACTAATCAAATTAAAACCTGGTGAAATGTTTGTCCATCGCAATGTAGGAAATCAGGTTATTCATACTGATTTAAATTGTTTATCAGTAGTTCAATATGCTGTTGATGTACTAAAAATTGAAGAAATTATTGTTTGTGGTCATTTAGATTGTGGTGGAATACGTGCCGCAGTTGAAAATCCTGATTTAGGTTTGATCAATAATTGGCTTCTACATATTCGTGATCTATGGTTTCGTTATAGTTCATTACTTGGCGAATTCCCTTCTCATTTACGTATGGATATTTTATGTGAATTAAATGTTATTGAACAAGTCTATAATTTAGGTCATTCAACCATTGTACAATCAGCATGGAAACGTGGTCAAAAAGTAAATTTACATGGCTGGGTTTATGGTATAGATAATGGTAAGATCACCGATTTACATATCACCTCATCAAGTAGTGAAAATCTAGAAATTACTTACCGTGAAGCAATTTCTTATCTACTCAATCAACATTAACAAGCATCAGTAAGTAGATAGAATAAATTACTTAAAACGATAAATAACCTGATTGCTACTTCCTCGCCATATTAGCTTGGGATCTGCAAGTTCTTGCACGAACTTACCATCAATAAGTACATCGACATAAGATACTACGGCTTGTTGCTGTGGTGTGAGTTCATCTAGTTTATAACCAGTCCAAAGCCAAATATCCTTATTAGGACATTCATTTTTAACACGCTGAACCAATTTTAATATAGTTGGTACATTTTGTGGATGCAACGGATCGCCGCCAGAGAGTGATAATCCCTGACGTTTTATCTCGGTATCTTGCAAATCTTTGATAATTTGATCTTCAAGTGCTTGTGTAAAAGGCGAACCAGAATCTAATCCCCATGTACTTTTATTATAGCAACCACGACATTGATGAACGCATCCAGCGACAAAAAGTACACAGCGAGTCCCTTCGCCATTAACAACATCCACTGGATAATAGCGATGATAATTCATAAATTATTAATTAATTATTAACCTATTTGACCGTTATTTAAATGCTTAACTCGACGTTTAACTTCTTCTTGTTTCCCTGCATTAAATGGTCGAGCATCAGGACTACCCAAATAACCACACACACGGCGAGTTACTGAGACTTTTGATGAATCATGATTACCACAGCTTGGGCAAACAAAACCTTTGCTAGTACATGAAAACTCACCAGTATAACCACACTCATAACACTCATCAATCGGGGTATTAGTGCCATAGTAAGGAACACGAGTATAACTATAATCCCAAACATCTTCTAATGCTTTAACATTATTGATCATATTAGGGTATTCGCCATAACAGATAAAGCCACCACTTGCCACCGCTGGATAAGGTTTTTCAAACTCAATTTTTTCGTATGGATTAACCTTTTTCTCAACATCCAAGTGGAAACTATTAGTGTAGTACCCTTTATCTGTCACTCCCGGAATAACACCAAATTCAGCCGTATCTAAACGACAGAAACGATCACACAAGTTTTCGCTCGGTGTACTATATAAACTAAACCCATAACCAGTTTCATCTTTCCATTGTTCAACAGCTTTACGTAAGTGTTCAACAATAGCAACTCCTTTTTCACGTAAAGTTTCGCTATCAAATGGATGCGTTTTATTACCGTAAAGTGCATTTAAGGTTTCGTGAATACCAATATAACCAAGTGAAATTGAAGCTCGCCCATTTTTAAAAATTTCAGAAACACTATCATCTTCTTTTAAACGAACACCACAAGCCCCTTCCATATATAAAATAGGTGCGACTCGAGCTTTTACGCCATCTAAACGCGCAATTCGTGTCATTAACGCTTTCTTACATAAGGCTAAACGTTTATCTAATAACTCCCAAAAACGTGCTTCATCACCTTTTGCTTCAATGGCAATACGTGGTAAGTTTAAGCTAATCACCCCTAAGTTATTACGACCATCGTGGATTTGCTGACCGTCTTCTTCGTACACACCTAAAAAGCTTCGGCAACCCATTGGGGTTTTAAATGATCCAGTTACTTCCACAACTTTGTCATAATTTAAAATATCTGGATACATACGTTTACTTGCACACTCTAAAGCAAGTTGTTTAATATCATAATTAACATCGCCAGGTTTATGATTAATACCGTCTTTGATAGCAAAAACTAATTTAGGGAAAACTGCGGTCTTATGATTTTTACCAAGACCTTTAAGGCGAATTTTTAAAATTGATTCTTGAATCAAACGTGATTCCCAACTAGTACCCAACCCAAAACCAAAAGTAACAAATGGTGTTTGACCATTAGCGGTATGCAAGGTATTGACTTCATATTCAAGAGATTGAAATGCATCATAACACTCTTTTTGCGTACGGCTTTCTGCATAAGCTTCTGGATTTGGGATTTGCCACTCCTCTGCAACTTTTTTATGTTTCTGATAACTAATAGTGACAAATTTAGCCAAAATTTCATCAATACGATTTATGGTAGTACCACCATAAATATGACTAGCAACTTGAGCAATAATTTGAGCTGTCACAGCAGTTGCAGTAGCGATTGATTTTGGTGGCTCAATTTCAGCATTACCCATTTTAAAACCATTAGTTAACATACCGTCTAAATCAATCAACATACAGTTAAACATTGGGAAAAATGGCGCATAGTCTAGGTCATGATAGTGAATTTCACCACAATCATGAGCGCGAGAAATATCTTTTGGTAATAAATATTGTTTAGCGTAATGTTTAGCAACGATACCTGCAAGTAAATCACGTTGTGTTGGGATCACTTTACTGTCTTTGTTAGCATTTTCATTAAGGATAGCCACATTACTCTGTTCGATTAACCCTCGAATATCCTGATTTAATCGACTACGTTGTTCGCGAGCTCGATCACGATCGTGTCGATATTCAATATATTTTCTCGCTAATTTCTTATAAGGTCCTGACATGAGTTGATTTTCAACAGCATTTTGAATTTCATTAATATCGACACTTTCACGCTCAGTCATCTGGTTGGTAACAACACGAGCAACAGCAGCACAATAATCAGGATCATTAACATTAGCGGCTACAGCAGCTTTAACTATAGCATCTTTGATTCGAGTTTCATTGAATGCGGTCTGACAACCATCACGTTTAATTACTACAGGCATAACCACTCCTTAATATTCATTCTTTATTACCTATCAATAGAGGTTTTACAGCAACACTAATATTCCCGTTATAATTTCGAATTACTCATTTTTATCAGAATATTACACTTTTGTGATATAGACAGGGATTTCACATTACTTTACAAACACTATATATAGTGAATTTGCGACAATTATACACTGTATATTGTGTTTTTCTATATTTTTTAATAAATAAATTTCTTGACACCGCTTAGCCCAATAAACACAAGTATTTGGCTTAAAACAGAGAAAATGGTCTTAGTGTGATAAATCAAAAAAAGAAGATAGAGTGCAAGACCAACTTGCACTCTTGATAATTTTCTGAGGTAAAAACGTTTACAAAATTAGGATTTGATACTCAACCAATCAGTGTGGAAAACACCCTCTTTATCAATACGTTCATAAGTATGAGCGCCAAAATAGTCACGCTGTGCTTGAATCAAGTTCGCCGGTAACACTGCTGAACGATAACTATCATAATAAGCAATAGCTGCTGATAATGTTGGAACAGCAATACCATGTTGAACGGCTAAAGAGACTACATCACGTAAGGATTGTTGATAAGCTTGAACGGTCTGACTAAAATAAGGATCTAACAGCAAATTATCTATATTATTATTTTGAGTATAAGCATCAGTAATTTTCTGTAAAAATTGTGCGCGAATAATACAACCAGCTCTAAATATTTTAGCAATTTCACCATAGTTTAGATGCCAACTATATTTTTCTGATGCCGCTTTTAATTGAGCAAAACCTTGTGCATAAGAGATGATCTTACCCATATAAAGTGCTTTACGTATTTTTTCAATCAATTGTTGTTTGTCACCAACATCAACTAATTGTTTTGGTCCTTTTAATACTTTAGAAGCAACAACCCGCTGATCTTTAATGGCAGAAATATAACGAGCAAAGACAGATTCTGTAATTAACGACAAAGGCTCACCCAGATCTAAAGCACTTTGACTCGTCCACTTACCTGTGCCTTTATTCCCTGCAGCATCGAGAATCATATCGACCAAATAATTACCAGTTTCATCTTTATGTTTAAAAATATTTGCTGTTATTTCAATTAGATAACTATCTAACTCACCTTTATTCCAATCAGTAAACACATCAGCAAGTTCATCATTATTTAAACCTGCAACATGTTTTAATACTGAGTAACTCTCAGCAATCAGTTGCATATCACCATATTCAATGCCGTTATGTGCCATTTTTACATAATGACCAGCACCATTAGGACCGATATAAGCGACACAAGGCTCGCCATTTACTGATGCAGCAATTTTTTCTAAGATAGGGGCGACTAGCTCATAAGCCTCTTTTTGCCCACCAGGCATAATTGAAGGACCTTTTAATGCACCTTCCTCACCACCAGATACACCGGTACCAATAAAGTTAAATCCTTCATCAGAAAGCATTTTATTACGACGGATAGTATCTTCAAAATAAGCATTACCACCATCAATAATAATATCACCTTTATCTAGTAATGGACGTAACTCATCAATCACAGCATCTGTCCCTTTCCCCGCTTTTACCATAATTAAAATACGGCGCGGTTTTTCTAATGAATTAACAAAATCTTCAATTGTAAAATAAGGAACCAACTTCTTATCAGGATGCTCAGCCATCACTTCTTCTGTTTTATCTTTAGAACGATTGTAAATAGACACAGAAAATCCACGACTTTCAATATTGAGCGCTAAATTTCGCCCCATGACTGCCATTCCAATAACACCGATTTGTTGTTTAGACATGATTTGGCTCCTTTATTTAATCTCATATAACCTTAACAACAAGGTTTTAACAACTTCAAAACTAAGATAAGTTTCATAAAATGAAAATACCGCTATATTCTGCCACAAAAAAAGCCGTATCAATACATAATACGGCTCTTTTTAATTACTTTAATAGTATTTAGTTTTAACTGCAAAAATCATGAGCGTTTCATCATTTCAAAAAACTCATCATTTGTCTTAGTCATGGCAAGTTTATCGATTAGGAATTCCATCGCATCAATTTCACCCATTGGGTTAAGGATTTTGCGTAAGATCCACATTTTTTGCAGTTCATCTGGTGAAGTCATTAAATCTTCTTTACGTGTTCCAGAACGATTAAAATCGATTGCTGGGAATACTCGACGTTCAGCGATTTTACGTGATAAATGCACTTCCATATTACCCGTACCTTTGAACTCTTCATAAATAACTTCATCCATTTTTGAGCCGGTATCAATAAGCGCAGTAGCGATAATGGTTAAACTTCCACCTTCTTCTACATTACGCGCTGCACCAAAAAAACGTTTTGGGCGATGTAATGCATTAGCATCAACCCCCCCGGTCAATACTTTACCTGATGAAGGTATAACCGTGTTGTAAGCTCGAGCTAGACGCGTAATAGAGTCTAATAAAATGATCACATCTTTCTTATGTTCAACCAAACGTTTGGCTCGTTCAATAACCATTTCAGCTACTTGAACATGTCTTGCTGCTGGTTCATCAAATGTTGATGCAACGACTTCACCTTTAACTAATCGTTGCATTTCTGTCACTTCTTCCGGACGTTCATCGATCATCAATACTACTAATTCACATTCAGGATGATTGACCGCTAAACTTTGTGCAATGTTTTGTAGTAACATGGTTTTACCGGCTTTTGGCGGTGCTACAATCAAACCACGCTGACCTTTACCTATTGGAGAGGCTAAATCAAGAACTCTTGCAGTAATGTCTTCAGTTGAACCATTGCCTCGTTCCATGCGTAGACGAGAATTAGGATGAAGTGGGGTTAAGTTTTCAAAGAGGATTTTGTTGCGGGCATCTTCAGGTTTGTCGTGATTAACTTCATTTACTTTCAGTAAAGCAAAATAACGTTCACCTTCTTTCGGTGGCCGGATTTTACCCGCTATGGTATCACCCGTTCTTAAATTAAATCGTCGAATTTGACTCGGTGATACATAAATATCATCAGGTCCAGCTAAATATGAGCTATCAGCTGAACGTAAAAATCCAAATCCATCTTGCAAAATTTCCAGTACACCATCACCAAAAATATCTTCACCACTTTTGGCATGCTGTTTAAGGATTGCAAAAATAATGTCTTGTTTTCTAAGGCGGGCAAGATTTTCTAGCCCCATTGTTTTTTCACCAAGCGTTACCAGCTCGGAAACAGATGTATTTTTTAATTCAGTTAAATTCATAATTTTAAAAAATTCTTGAGGATAAAATTGATATGTATGCAAATAATGCTAGTTTTGTTTATTTGTTTCATTCATTTATTAAATTTTGCTCTCTCTGACAACACATAAATTCTATTGCTTATTAAGCTTTCAATGATAATTAAATGTCTGAATATAGAATTTTTACCACTTTATCAAGAAAAACAATGAATGGCAGAAAGGAAGCTTCGTAAGAGTTTAGCACTGTACACTAAAAAAACTACGTTGTCTATATTTAATTAACGTTAATTTTTAGATTTATTCAATAAGATTAATATAGTGATAAAAAAGAGTAATGCAAGAGATTACATTACTCAAAAGATAATTTCACTGTAAGGAAATTAGTTGCTATAACAGTTAAAGTTGTGCATCAATAAAGGTTTTTAATTGTAATTTAGATAAAGCACCTACTTGCGTTGCAACAACTTGACCATTTTTAAAAATCAATAATGTTGGAATACCTCGGATACCAAATTTTGGTGCCACATTCGGGTTTTCTTCGACATTCAATTTGGCAATCAAAATTTTATCACTATATTCTTGAGCTATTTCTTCTAAAATTGGGGCGACCATTTTACAAGGTCCACACCATTCAGCCCAAAAGTCGACTAAAACTGGTTTATTGGTGTCATTTATTATTTTGTCAAAAGTTGCTTCAGATAGTGAAACAATATTATTACTCATTTGATGATCTCCAGAATAAAAATTGATAGTAGAATATTAGGTTATTTTGCGTTTTCCTGCTAGTAATTATTACAATAGGGTATAATTATTAGTGATGTCACTCTGTTTAGTATGTTATAATCTGCAAAATCCGATAATTATATTTGATACCACGATGATTCAATCTTACCTTACAAAAACAACTTTCAGTCAATTTCCTCTTCATCCTTTAGTCATAAAAGCACTCGAGAAAAAAGGCTTTGTTTATTGTACGCCAATTCAAGAAAAAACTTTACCGTTAACGAGCAAAGGAATTGATATTGCTGGACAAGGACAAACCGGAACAGGTAAAACTATGGCGTTTTTGGCATCGACATTTAATTATTTATTGAATCATGCGCCTTTACCAGATCATAAAACTAACCAACCAAGAGCAGTTATTATAGCGCCAACCCGTGAACTGGTTGTACAGATATATAATGACGCTGAATTACTTTCTCAAGAGACGGGGCTTAAATTAGGACTTGCATTTGGTGGCGATGGGTATGACAAACAATTAAAGATGCTTTCAGCTGGTGTCGACATTTTAATAGCCACAACAGGACGATTAATTGATTACGCCAAACAAAATTACATAAACTTAGAATCCATTCAAGTTGTAGTATTAGATGAAGCAGATCGTATGTTTGATTTAGGATTTATACGCGATGTTCGTTGGATCTTTAAACATATGACACCACCTCAACAACGTTTAACAATGTTATTTTCTGCAACACTTACGCATAATGTTCGTGAACTGGCATTTGAACATATGAATGATCCACAATATGTCGAAGTCGAGCCGGAACAAAAAATTGGTCATCGCATAAAAGAAGAACTCTTTTTCCCTTCTAATGAGGATAAATTAGCGCTATTGCAAACACTCATTGAAGAAGAGTGGCCTGAACGTTGTATCGTTTTTGCTAATACAAAAGTTGCTTGTGAAAAAATTTGGCGTCATCTGGTCGCTGATGGTCATCGAGTGGGCTTACTTACAGGTGATATCGCACAGAAAAAACGTCTAGCTATTTTAGAACAATTTACCCGAGGCGATCTTGATATTTTAGTTGCAACCGATGTTGCAGCCCGAGGACTACATATTCCTAATGTTACTCATGTGTTCAATTATGATTTACCTGATGATTGTGACGATTATCGACATCGTATTGGACGAACAGGTAGAGCTGGTGCAGAGGGTAACTCAATTTCTCTTGCCTGTGAGCGTTATTCACAAAATCTACCTGCAATTGAGAAAGCAATTAATCACTCTATTCCGGTTAGCCAATATGATCCTTCTGCATTATTAGTTGATTTACCGATGCCTAAAGTATTCAAACGATCGTCACGCAGAAGGACGTCATAGAAAGTAATTAACGGGTTAGACAATAAATATCTAAAAATTTAATTATGTTTTACAACTATCAATTTTTAGTTAATCGTTATTGTTAGTGACTTTATCTTTAAGATTCATAGTTTAATCATTACTAACTATGAATTTTTAGCGATCTGTTGCTTCAAAAAAGATTGATACTCCAACTCAATTTCATCTTTCTTTGATTTAGCTAATGAAGCAACATGTCGCCGATGTAGTGAAGCATATAAAATAAACAAAATATTAATTGAAATACCCGTTTTTTTATTCTTTATCCGGTAATAAGTCTCTAAATATCCTACTTGCTCAAATGTTGGTATATTTACAATACCAACACTAAATAACAACCGTTCTAATGATAATGTCATATTGGGTAACTCTTTTATGCGCTGTTCCTTTAATTTATTTTTTTCACTTAAATCAAGTTCAGCATATTCAATCACCATTTTAACTATTGAATGTAATTTTTCCCGATCACGAAATAATTCATCACTCACTTTATAATAGTCCAGTGATTTAGTTGAAATACCCGAAGGTAAACTTAATGGTTGCATACCCGATTCAATAAAAAGCTCACGATAATAAGCATGCCCTCTTAAATAAAAATCTGATTTCCCTATCCAACCAAACATTGTTGCCTTACTACTTATGCTGAATCCACCAAAAAATGTTTTAATTGAAATATCATCAAAGCCAGAAAATTCTTTTAATATTTGATTTGCAAATTTTGAACTCATAATTTATTTCCATTTAACTTATTTAATTGATTAACATGAATAACTTACTTTTTTTAATTTAAACTAGCGTAATTTGTTTAATCCTCAAACTACTTTTTTAAATAAATTAATAATTATGAGATCTGCCTTCCATAAATGAACCTAAATACGATTAATGAAATAAATTATCTTTTTTATCTAATTAATCACTTTACTTATTTAATCTTTAATTTTCTTACGATTTATAAAAAAGAAAACGTGTTTTAACATTGTTATTCAGTTGTAATAATTATACAATCTAACGAAATTATTTTAATAAAATCTATTCTTAACTATTCCGACAAATATGATAAAAAACATTGTTAGCTCGCTGTTTCTATTTTGTTCTTTTTTCGCTCTAGCCGATAATCGATCAATAGTAGAATCTCTAACTTCTTGTAACCCTGATTTTTTTAATTCGATCTACGCAAATAAAGAAGAGTTGCAAAAGTTAGCTAATGTAACTGTGTTTAATAAAAATCAAGCCTATATTCCTGTTGAAAATCGTACCGATAATGAAAAAAATTATGTTTATTTCAAAAAATCTTTCAACTATAAAAATCTAAAAGTTGTCGGTTACTATGACAGTGCAATGGATCTAGGCAGAATTGGTAAATACTTTTTTTGGGGATTTATCATCGAAAATGATATAACCCAAATTAAAACAACATTAGACTTTTTAGAGTGGAAGGACATGGAAGATAATTTGCTATATATAGCCAATCCGATGATTCGCCATATTAACGATGATATCAAAGTCTGGAAAAATAATACTGGTACTTTCGTTGGTGTCAAAACCGTTCCCGCTCCAGAAACCACAGAAAAACTGTTATTAATAGAAAAGGGAACGAATATGAATCTTCTTATCTGTTCGATTCAGGGAGTGGTAAGTGCCGAACTATTGAAACAAGAACGCCCTGATATTCAACAAATTAAACTAAATCGCTAACTCATCCATTTCACCCGTACGAATACGAATAACCTGTTCAACGTTATAAACGAAAATTTTACCATCACCAATTTTACCTGTCTGTGCTGTTTTCATAATTGTTTCAATACACATTTCTAAAATATCATCCGATACAACAAGTTCAATTTTTACTTTCGGTAAAAAATCCACCATATATTCAGCGCCACGATACAGTTCAGTATGACCTTTTTGACGTCCAAATCCTTTGACCTCTGTCACAGTCATACCGGTAATACCTTGATCTGCAAGCGCCTCTCGAATATCATCAAGCTTAAATGGTTTAATAATAGCTTCTACTTTTTTCATATCTATTTTCCTTTAATTCGAGATCACCAATTTTTGTAACCGAAAGCAGAAGTGATTGGATAACGTCTGCCTTTACCAAAATTTCGGGCGGTAATTTTTGGTCCTACAGCCGATTGGCGTCGTTTATATTCATTAATATCTACAAGTTTAATTACACGCCTAATTGTGGCCTCATCATAACCTTGTGCAATAAGTTGTTCAACGGAAAGATCTTGCTCAACATAACCTTTTAATATGCCATCAAGAATATCGTAAGGAGGCAAACTATCTTCATCTTTCTGATCAGGTGCAAGTTCCGCTGACGGTGGACGAGTAATCACTCTTTCCGGAATAACATAAGAACGCGTATTGCGATACTTTGCTAATTCAAATACCATTGTTTTAGGGACATCTTTCAAGACATCAAAACCACCAGCCATATCGCCGTAAAGTGTCGCATAACCAACCGACATTTCACTCTTATTACCCGTTGTTAATACTAATCTCCGTCGTTTATTCGATAACGCCATTAAGATAACACCGCGACAACGAGCTTGTAGATTTTCTTCCGTGGTATCTTTTTGAGTACCGGTAAATAGTGGTGCCAATGATGACATAAATGCATCAAACATCGGTTCAATCGATACTATATCAAACTCAACACCTAAAATTTCGGCTTCCTCTTTGGCGTCAGCAATACTAATATCGGCTGTATAACGAAATGGCATCATCACGGCTTGAACTTTATCCTTACCTAATGCGTCTACCGCAATAGCGAGTGTTAATGCCGAATCGATCCCACCTGAAAGTCCTAATACTGCACCATGAAAACCATTTTTAGTAATATAATCTTTGGTAGCTAGCACTAAGGCATCATAAATAGAAGCCAAATGATGCGTATCTGTATCAGTAACCATTGCTTGACAATTAGCATCAAAATTAAAATCTGCTACTTGTTCTTCAAACTGTGTTAACTGAAAAATCACCTCACCATGTTGATTACAGACAAAAGAGCCACCATCAAAGACCAACTCATCTTGTCCTCCTACTTGATTGACATAAACAATAGGTAAGCGAGTTCGGCCCGCATGTGATTTGACCAGATCTTGTCGGTGCTTTTGTTTTTCGTAATCATATGGCGATGCATTAATGGCAATCACAAAATCTGCCTGTGCTGTTTTAATAGCATCAATTGGACTATTTTGCCAAAGGTCTTCACAAATTAATAAACCAATTTTTTGCCCTTTAAAGTCAACCACACAAGTTTGAGTGTCAGCGGTAAAATAGCGTTTTTCATCAAACACATCATAATTAGGTAATTGTTGTTTGTGATAACAAGCAAGCAATTTACCTTGCGAGAAAAAAGATAGCGCATTATAAATTTGCCCATTTTGCCAATGCGGATGACCAACAATAACTGCACAGTGTAAACTAGCCTGTGAAATAGCTGATAAGGCATTTTGACAACGCTGTTTAAAATCAGAACGATAAATCAAATCTTCTGGGGGATAACCACATATAGCAAGTTCAGAGAAAATAATGAGATCATGTGAGGAGTGGTGCTTAATTAGTTCAACTATTTGTTGAGTATTCCCTTCTATATCACCTACACGCCAATTTTTTTGTGCTAAAACAATTGATAAAGACATATTAAATTGAACATTATAAATAAAAATTGCTGTTAAGTTTAAATGATTCTAAGTTGCACTGCTACTTTTTTCTCGCTAACATGCAACAATAAAATTCGCTTTGACCTGTCTGGAAATGATTATGCAAAAAATTCTAAATGTAGCTTTAGCAAACCGCAGTTATCCCATTGCTATTGGTGAAAATCTTTTATCTGAATTTCAACATTTTAAACTTAAACAAGGTCAACGGGTACTTATTGTTACTAATGAAACCATTGCACCAATCTATTTACAAGCTTTAATTGATATGCTTGAAAATAATGGTGTTAAAACAGATTCGGTGATTGTTCCTGATGGTGAGAAATATAAAACTATGGAGACATGGAATATAATTTTAACCGCATTACTGGCCAATAATCATACCAGAAATACCATTTTAATTGCCCTAGGGGGAGGCGTCATTGGTGATGTCGCAGGTTTTGCCGCATCTGCATATCAACGAGGTATTAAATTCATTCAAGTCCCCACAACCTTACTTGCTCAAGTGGATTCTTCTGTAGGTGGTAAAACTGCGATCAACCATCCTTTAGGCAAAAATATGATTGGCGCTTTTTATCAACCACAATCGGTGGTAATTGATTTGAATTGCTTAAAAACCTTACCACAACGGGAACTTTCTGCCGGACTTGCTGAAGTAATAAAATACGGTATTATTTTAGATGAAGCATTCTTTAATTGGCTAGAATCGCATATTGAGGATTTACTCAATCTTGAGGTTAATGCTCTTAGTTACTGTATTTATCGTTGTTGTGAACTTAAAGCACAAGTGGTTGCCGCCGATGAAACAGAACAAGATATGCGGGCAATTTTAAATCTTGGCCATACGTTTGGGCATGCTATTGAGGCAGAGCTAGGGTATGGAAATTGGTTACACGGTGAAGCAGTGAGTGTCGGTATGTTAATGGCAGCTCACACAGCTAAATTACTTGGTAAATTGACCATTAATGACATTGAACGAATCAAAAACTTATTGATTAGGGCAAAACTTCCGGTTAAGCGACCAACACAGATGTCAGTTGAATCTTATCTTCCACATATGTTACGCGATAAAAAAGTGCTATCAGGACAACTAAGGCTAGTGTTACCTACAAAAATTGGTCATGTGCAAGTACTTGATGGAATAGATAAAAACGTGGTATTTGAATCAATAAAACTAACTTAAATGGTGATAATGATACGAAATGGCCTATCTGTGATTATGGAAAAATAAAGGAGTCAACAAAGACTCCTTTATTTTTAGGTGACGAATTAATTATTTTTACTTTGTCGTTGTTTAACTAATTTATAGATCATATTTAATAACAATCCGATAAAGGCTACTGCTATAGCAACATAAAACGCATTAGTATAGCTACCACCATTATTAGCAAGAATATCTGCCGTTAATTTTGGCGCAAAAAAAGCCGCAGTAGAGTAACCAACAAAAATGATACCATAGTTGACACCTTGATTTACCGGACCATAGTTTTCCATGACTATTGGTGGGAATACCCCCATAACACCGCCGAAACATAAACCTAGCGCTATTATTCCTATTGCAAAACCAATTTGTGAAGGGATAAATAAAAACGACACAAATGCGAAGATAATAACTGTAAAAATGATATCTAATGTTCTGTTTCGTCCAAGTTTATCCGAAACAGTTCCCCATACAACTCGTCCAGCACAATTACTTAAGGAATATAAACTGACATAAAAAGCAGCGACGGCTGAGGTTAACCCAAACATTTTCTGCCCAATACCTGATGCATTAGAAGCGATCATTAATCCAGAAAACGCCCCTGTTCCTAACATGAAAAAAATCAGGTAAAAATAAGGAGTTTTTAACATACTTTGCCAATTTTTATTGACGATTGGTTTAGCTTGTTGATTTGCGCTAGGAACCCAACCTACAGGTTGATAATTAGCCGGCGCAACTTTAATAAACAAACTAGCAATAACTACCACGACCATATAGGCGCCACCGAGTACTTTAAATGAATACAAGACATCGTAATGCTCAATCAAATAGTTACCAATCGGCGCAGCGATGATTGTTGCTCCTCCCATACCGGCAGTGATAATGCCTGAAGCAAGTCCACGTTTATCCGGGAAAAATTTAATGGTATTACTTAAACACCCTGAATAAGCAAGCCCTTGTCCAAAACCACTTAATAACCCATATGTAACATAAAGCATAAGTGGACTGGTAACAAATCCTGTCAGGAAAAAGCCTAGACCAAATATCAATCCGCCAATAACACTAGACCATTTGGCTAATCCTTTGTCAGTTAAAAAACCACCTAAAATCATCGGAATGGGTCCAATAGCAGCATTGATAGCAAAAGCCATCATGACATCAGACATGTTCCAACTTTTTGTAACACTTAACGGCCCAGCAAAGACACTAAAAGCATAAATTGCACCGGTACACAGTAATATTGACGTTGATGCGATGAGTACAGCCCATCGATTAACATTATTATTTCCTTTCTCCATGTGAATACTCCACTTTACATTTTTATTGTTATATCACTTAATGCGGTTTTACCAGCGATTCGACCAAAAGTAAAAATATCGGTTAATGAATTACCGCCAAGTCGGTTACCTGCATGAATGCCACCGGCAACCTCACCTGCTGCATAAAGGCCTGGAATGATTTTACCTGATTTGTCTAATACATGAGTTTGCGTATCAATTCTTAGCCCACCCATAGTATGATGTACAGCTGGTTTTCTTGGTGTTGCATAAAACGGAGCTATTTCGACCTTCAAATCAAAAACATCCTTGCCAAATTCCGGATCGTATCCAGCATCAACATAAGCGTTATAATTAGCGATAGTCTGTTTGAATATTTCTGCATCCATTCCTAACTTTTCAGCTAACTCTTCTAATGTATCAGCACAAAATAGTGTTCCGGCAGCAATTTGCTTATCGATTTTTTCTTGAGAAGTGTTATAGGCTGTTTTTTTGATTGCTTCATCGGCAATTAAGTAGAACAATCCACCATTGTCAATTGCCGCTTGTGTTAATTTATCCCGACTACCATACTCATTAACAAAACGTCGACCTTGTTTATTGACCATGATGAAATTTTGTGGAGGAACTTGTAATCCACTAAATAGTGCGCCGGTTTCTGGATCTGAGACTGGCATCATTTGTGAAAAGCCCATACCAACAAGATCTGCGCCTACACTTTGACCTAAAATAATACCATCGCCGGTAATGGCTGGTGAGTTTGACGTTTTAATATCATCATCAATTTCTGTCCAATAAGTATTATACTGTTTTAACATTTTAGTATTTGCACCAAAACCACCCGATGCTAAGATAACAGCCTCTGCTTTCACGGTGACTTTTTTGCCATTTAATCCAGTACCTATTACCCCGACGATGCGACCGTTTTCAACAATTAACTCTTTTACCGCAGTATCTGTAATTATAGTGCCACCATGATCTTCAACATATTTTTGTAACGCAGACACATAAGCATATCCTTCACTTTTTAACGGTTTATGACCGCGACGCCATAAAGCACCTACAGGCATAGTTACTTCATCTTTGTTAAATTCAACACCGATATCTTCAAGCCATTCAACCGATTCTAATGCTTTATCCGTTAGAATTTTGACCAAATCATATTGACCATAGATTATATTACCAAGTTGATCGGTTCTTTTACCACCAAGATAAGTTTGCATACGGTGAAGCAATGCAGAATCAAATAAATAACCGGTTTTATTTTCATTTTCAGATAAATAATTGGTAATCTGTTGTTTTAACATTCTGAAATCATCGAGATATTCTGGATCAATTATAGCTTCATCAATTGCAGCTATCTCCTCCAAGGTATGACTTTCACCGGCAATTGCATCAAAGGTATTTTGCCATTTAGGATTAGCCGCATTCATTGGTCCACCTGTTCGTACCGTATTGCCACCAACCGCTGGGAATTTCTCTACTACGATAACTTTTTTACCTTGCTGTAATACACTTGCTGCCGCAGATAAACCCGCACCGCCAGCACCGACAACCACAATATCTGTTATATATTGTGCATCACTATTATCAACAGCACTCGGTGCTTTTGGTCTTTTTCTTAATACATCGGGGTTAGCACCAGCCATTTTTATTGCTTTAGCAACACCATCAATAACACCATTACTGGTTACAGAAGCTCCTGATAATATATCAACATTAAGTGTTTGCCCTTCAAGAATTTGTGCCGGAATACGCTTAAATACAACATCAGCAATACCTTCTGATTCACCCATAGTATCAATATCAATGGCTTCTATGCGGTCGCTTGATAATGTGACTACCATCGGTAAATCGCCATTATGTCCCGGCGCAGTAACACAATACTTCCCAGGTTCATAGAAGACCTCTTCAGGTTCATTAAGTAAACTAACCACTTTAGTAAAACGTAAAAAGCGTAAAAAACAGCTCTCTAAAAAGTCGACTGTACGTTCTGATTTAATATTACCTTGATCGTCAAAGGCTTCATGCGCTCGCCCTAATAAAAATTCAGAGCCAGGCATAACTGTCGCGTTAACACCCGGTGCATCAAGTATTTGTCGTAAATGTAATTGAGCTCTGGATGATCCTTGTACATCATAAGATGCACCCACAATCATAACGGGTTTACCGTCAAAGGGGTGCAAATTAAACGATAGCCATTCAATGATACTTTTTAATGCAGAGGGAATAGAATGATTATGTTCTGGTGTGGCGATAATTACACCATCAGCTTGTATGATTTTATTATTGAAATTTTGAATAACAGCACTATTGGACTGATCGTCTGTTTCATTAAACATTGGTACATCAGTCAATTCTAGTATTTCAATTTCTGCTTTATTACTAAAATGCTTTTGCATAAACTGCAATAGCATACGGTTATAAGATTCTTGAGCATTTGTTCCAACAATCCCTATAAATTTCATTATGATACCCCTTCTTCTGCTGCTTGTTTCCAACTAAATTTCTTATTTTGCTCAGTTTTAAATTTTTCTGTTTTAACTAACTCATTAGTTAATTGCACAAATAATAAGAACTCATCAAAACATTCTTCCAACTCTTTGACTTTATCTGGATAAATAAGATTATCTTTATCATCAAAAGCCTGTAGGGATTGTCCTAATAAAAACTCTGAACTAGGCATTATTCTTGCTTTTAATTCAGGCGCATCTAAGATTTGTCGCAAGTGAGCTTGCGCTCTTGAAGAACCAAGTAGACCATGGGAAGCACCAACTATCATAACGGATTTATTTATTAATGGTCGGGTAGTATAAGAGAGCCATTCTATAGCACTTTTTAAAGCCGCGGTTATGGAGTGATCGTATTCTGGGGTTGCAAAAATCACACCGTCAGCCGCTTCTATTTTATCTGATAATGCTTTTACTGATGATGGTGGCGTTTTATCTTTGGGTTCATTAAATGCGGGTAATGACTTAATTTCGCAAACTTCAATCTCTGCTTTATCTGCAAAATGCGTTCGCATAAAATGGAGTAATTTCCTATTAGTAGAACGATCTGAATTCGTTCCAACTATTCCAATGAATTTCACTTTATAACCTCACTTAGTACTTTTGGTACAATTTAATTAATATCTAATTTTTTGTAATACAAATCCTTTAGCAAATCACACAAAATGATAGAATATTTTATAGTTACATTTTGTAGATTGATTATTGTGTATTTACTTATGTAAACTAGTTTAGAACAGAAAAAAATATTTGTGAAATAGCTGATTAATTATAGGGTTATAAGTAATTTGTTATAATCAAGTAAGATGAGAAGAGATAAATAAAATGGCTAAAATTAATTCACTTATTATGTTGCAGTATATTGATGTTTTACTTAAACATGGTAATTATACCAAAGCAGCCCAGAATCTCTATATTTCGCAATCTTACTTAACACAAACTATCAAGAAAATAGAAAATGAACTAGGTATTGAGATTATTAATCGGCAAACAACACCGTTACAATTAACCGAAGCTGGTAAAGTTTATTACCAATATCTGGCATCATTAGTAGATAAACAAGAACAATTTAGAAAGAGAATCAACAAATATACAGATCCTAATTATACTGTTATTCAAATAGGTGTTTTACCGAGTTTAGGTACTTATTTATTACCTCTGTTTTTACCTGAGTTTATGCAGAAGTATCCCAATATTAAGATTGAATTACATGAGTTTATTCCTAAAAATAGTGAAGAAAAAACTGAAAATAATACTCTCGACTTCTTTATTGGGCAGAATCCGGAAACCATATCACAAAATTTAGTTAGTCATATTTGTGGTAAACATTGTTATTATGCACTTATTCCTGAAAGTTCAAAACTTTACCAAAAAGACCGTTTAATGGTGGAATGTAACCATAGTTTTATGAAAAACTTATTAAAAGAAAAGCTGATTTTAACTTCACATGGCTCTGCAATTCGTCAACAAATTGAATACCTTATACAAAAATATAAAATTAAACCTAATATAATTCTTGAAAGTAGCAATATTTTTACTTTAGTTGAACTGGCAAAAAAAGGACTTGGGGTTACTTTTATTCCTGAAAGTGTCAATATATGTAAAAAACCGAATGATGAGGATTATAATTTATTACCCCTACCTTTGGAGCTGATCTCACTGAGTTATTTTATTGCTTACTCAGCAAATAAGACGTTAAGTTTTGCCGAAAAGGAACTTATCAATCTTTTTATTTCATCCTTCGGATAAAAACAATCACTTTATAAGTTAGTGAAGATAACTAAATATCATCATGTTAAATTGATAAACCGTTTGAACAAGCAAATTCTTGATTAACGGTAATGACTATGCCTTCAATACCAGATATATTAT
The DNA here is from genome assembly GCF_001690195.1 of Gilliamella sp. wkB108. Lineage (GTDB taxonomy): Bacteria > Pseudomonadota > Gammaproteobacteria > Enterobacterales > Orbaceae > Gilliamella > Gilliamella apicola_L. The sequence goes on from NZ_LZGM01000019.1 coordinate 29,140, forward strand.
TGATCCTATTCACTACATGTATAGCACTCATACCATACAACTGAGTTGTCCAAATTTCACCATCAATAGAGCATTTAGACACAATAGTAATACTTTCAACATCCGTTTCAACAGGATAACCCGTATGACTATCAAAAATATGATGATAAGTTTTACCGTGATAATTGAATGTTCTTTCGTAAATCCCCGAGGTAACCACTGATTGATTTTTAATTTTCAACACAGCCACAGTATTACCTCTTGCAAGGAATGGGTTTTGAATTCCCACACGCCAATAACCATCTTCATGAAAAGGCGAATCACCGAATGTTAAGACATTCCCGCCTAAATCAATAAAGGCTGTTTTAGCATTATTTTGTTTGAAAAAATGCATAATTTTATCTGCAAAATAGCCTTTGGCAAGTGCGCCAAGATCTATTGCCATTCCATGATGTTGCAAAAAAACTGATTGTTTAATTTCATCTAAAATAATATCATTTGGATTAATCAGCGTTAAAAGTTGTTTAATCTCTGAACCAGTCGGAAACCTTGCGTCACTAAATCCAACCCGCCAAGCTTGAATAAGCGGTCCGATTGCAATGTTTAAAAAACGAGGTTCAACTAAACTTTGCATTTTACCTATTTTAATTAACTCAAATAGATCTGATTTAAGTTGTACGGGTGCAACACCAGCATGATGATTGACCTGCATTAACTCTGAGTTGGGGTTATTGGCACTAAAACGATGTTCATAATCAATTAACATCCGTTGAGCTTGATCTAATAAGGATTCTGCATAATCATGTTGTAACCATATTTGAATAGTGGTTCCCATTAGATTAAGTGTGCGTTTAGCTTGATTCATGACACCTAGTTCCAAAAAAAATTTATGACACATTACAATTATCTAACACTAAAAACTAGTAATAAATAAAAATTCT
>NZ_LZGM01000020.1 GCF_001690195.1 Gilliamella sp. wkB108
ATGAACAGAAAATCTATGCAAACTCACGGCTGAAACAATAAAAACCAACAATATATATGGTAACTGGTAATAATTATAATAAATAAAAAATTTAAAAAATAAATCTGCACGCTCAAGCGTCATTAAAGTTTCAGTTTCAATATTGCTTCCATCAATAAAAGCAAAATTGTATAAAATGAAGTCAAACAAACAATAAAATAACACTATATAACAAGGTAATTTAAAAAATGATAACTTCATTTATTTTTTCCTTAAAATGCGATGAGGTTAATTAATTAGTAACGAGTGCAATCAACATTAATTTTAGTTTAGTATTAACCTCACTATAGGCAAACTCAGCGACAGAACTAATCGACAATAAAGCCTTTTGCCATTGATAAAGTTCAGGCTCTATAGAAAGATTTTTGCCAGTTAACCCTCGATTTACTTGGTTCAACATCTGCTGATAAAATGTTAAATCATCTGTCTGTAACGCATATTCTTCATTTTGTTGCCAGAATTTTAATAACTCTGGTAAGCTTGGTTCAATTGCAGGATCTAAACGGCACATGATTAGCGGTAGATCCTGTAATAAACGATAGCCTCTGGACGCTTTACTTTGTGAAAAAAGATGTAAATGAAATCGACTTAACTCAATAGCAAAATTCAGTAAATCGTTTTGATTACCTTGTTTGAGTTCCAATTCAACTTCTTGGATTGGTTTGGATTGGTGATTGGCGATAATTTCACCCATATCTAAAGCGACTTCAATTTCACTGCTAGCAAATGAAATTAACCACGTCTGGCGTTTAAAATCAGTAGTAAATAGTGGTGTTAGATCTTGCTGCAACTGCTCAATATCACAATTTTCTGGCAATGCCTTGCAAGGTAATACCGATAAATCTAACGCTGAACTTGGTAAAGGCACATTAAATTCAGCTCGTTCGTGTAAACCCGCTAACGATTTACTATCACGCTTTAAAGTTATTTCAAATTGTTCTGCATGGTTATTCAGACAAGAACTTCTTATCCGCAAGCCACAACCATTATGACGTAAATAATAATCCGCAGTATCATAATAGGTATTAGCCAGTTTTAAGTAGCTTGACATTCGCTTGCTAGCAGAATGAGGCATAAATTCCGCTTCATCACTGCTTGCCCACTGATTTAAAAAGAGTTGCAAGCTACCAATATCATTCTGATTAATTTCAAATTTTAATTCAATTTCGCTACTCATCAATCGGCTTTATTTCAGTAATTTTGCTATATCATATACTGATTAAAATAAAAAATAAACCGAATCAACGAGTAACTGAAAAGCTCTGTTTTTGTAATGAATAAAGCTTGGCAAATAATCCATGATTAGCCATTAATTGCTGATAATCACCTTGCTCAACAATGGTGCCTTTATCCAATACAATAATCTGATCTGCTGCAATAATCGTTTTTAACCGGTGAGCAATCACAATCACCGTTTTATTTTTAACTAACTCAGCGATAGCTTGTTGAATATAAACCTCATTTTCTGGATCTTGTGAGGCAGTTGCTTCATCAAGTAATATAATTGGCGCATTTTTTAATAATGCTCGGGCAATAGAAATACGTTGACGTTCACCACCGGAAAGCTTGCTACCATTTTCCCCAATTAAGGTATTCCAACCATCAGGTAAACGGGCTATAAGCTCCTCACATCGGGCTTTTTTGGCTGCAAGTTTTACTTCCTCATCAGTGGCATCATAACGACCAATACGGATATTATTCAAAATGGTATCATCAAACAAAACTACATTTTGGAAAACAAATGCCATTGAACGCATTAATGTTTCTGGATCGATCTGTTTGATATCATGACCACCAAGGCGAATTTCCCCGCTATTTACATCCCAAAAACGCGCAATTAATTGCAATAAAGTACTTTTACCACTGCCTGAAGGACCAACAAGTGCTGTCATTTTGTTTGGAGAAATGACACAACTTAAATCGCAAATCACTGGTGTTTGATTATAGGAAAAATTGATATGATCAATATTAATGGTCAGATCATCAAAAACAACATCTTCACGTCCTTCCATGATTGGTTCTGTTTGTAGATTTTTCATACGCTCAATTGATACCAGCATATAAAATAGTTCTGGTAACAAGGTTAATACCGAAATTAAAGGACCATAAATACGTGAACTGATGATCACAAAGGCTAAAAAATCGATAGGCAATAAACTCCCCGCAATCATTAATTTAACACCAACTAGAACAACAATACCTAGACCTACTTGCAAAACCATCACTGATAGTGTGACAAATATCCCTCCAATACCTTCAAATTTAATGGCAGCCCACATCATATTTTTAAGCGTCTTATCAAGAGTCTTAAACTTTTCGCCACTGAGTCCAAATGCTTTAACAATTTTAATCCCATCGAGGTACTCTTGAACTTGATCGGACACCGCCAATTTTGCTTGGACATGTTTTTCTGCCCAGTGCTTCTCTATCTGTTTTCCCACAATTGCAATTAACAATGCTATTGGTAAGGTACTAAAGATCGCACATGCCATTCGCCAATCATAAAGAGCCATTAATCCACATGCGATAATACTACTACAAGAATAACCTATTATTTGTGGTACGACATGACTCATCATCGTTTCAATTGTCGTACAATCGCCCATGATATTGGCGGTCAATTCTGAAAGATCCTTACGATTAAAGAAACTTAATGGTAACTTTCGAAGACGCTCTGCTACCTCAATTCGGGTATTGGCTGCCTCACTATAGGCACTTTCATAAGTCTTTTTATATTCTCTTTTATAGCAGATTAGAAAAAGCCAAGCAGATAGGATACCAACGCCCCCCATTGCCCATAAATAACCCACATTTAATGTTACATTAGCGGTTAAAGGAGAAATAAGTAAGACAATGATTTGCAGTAAGATCACAAACGGAAGCATTAAAGTAAGATTAGAAATAATACAGGCAATAATAGCTTGATTAAGATTTTTACTCCCTGTATCTGACAACATTAATAATCGCTTAAACATGAGACACCTCGTGTTGGTGAAGGTTATTACCCGCATCTGTTGTAGCTTCCATTGTGGATTGATTCATCTGCCAATCCAATGTTTGCTGATAAAATTGCCACATTCGATAATAATATCCACCATTATCAATGAGTTGTTGGTGTAAACCTTTTTCAACAATATTCCCTTTATCTAATACAATAATTTGATCGGCATCTTTTATCGTTGATAAACGGTGTGCAATCATAATTACGGTTTTATCTTTCATTAACGCTTTTAGGGCTAATTGGATCTTATATTCGTTTTCAGGATCTGCAAATGAGGTGGCCTCATCAAGAATCAGAATAGGAGAATTTTTTAATATCGCACGTGCAATAGCTAAACGTTGCATTTCTCCACCGGAAAGATGTAAACCTTGTGATCCAATGATTGAGTAATATCCATTAGGTAATGTTTCGATAAATTCATGGCATTGAGCTGCTTTGGCTGCTGTAATAACTTCCTCTAAAGAAGCATCCGTTTTACCCACTTTAATATTATCCAATATGGTTTGTTTAAACATAAAGACATCCTGAAAAACAAAACTCACTAACGAAAGCAAATAATCATTTTTCATCTGTTTTATATCAACACCACCAATAGTAATTTTTCCTTGATTAGGATCAAAAAATCGAGGTATAAGTAGTGAAATGGTGCTTTTACCGCTACCAGAAAGCCCTACTAATGCGGTTATCTTACCCTGCTTGGCGGTAAATGAAATATGATTGATTGCATTAGTAACCTTGCTATTATCCTTCTCAGCGCTACTAGTCGCTTGCTGATCGATTGCTACTAATTGTTGATTAGGATCTTGTTCATATGAAAAACTGACATCATCGAAGCAAACATCATATTGATCTGCCTCAAAACCACTCTCCGGCTCAACCAAACAAGGAGTATTTAATACGTTATCCATATTTGTAAGACTTTCAGCAGTTTGTTGCAAGCCTCTGGTCACATACATTAATTTCAAAAACGGCACCGGCAACGCTACTGAAAAAATAAGATAAAAAACAGCGGATAAAATAAAGTTAGCATAATTATCAACATAACCGCACAGAAAAATAATTACAGGAAGAATAAACAGATAAATATTATTTAAAATCAATAAGAAAAATGCCATATGATTTTTAAAGCAGTAAGTAAATTTAAGGCAATATATTTGGTAAGCCTTAATAGCATCATAAAAACGCTTAAACGAAAAAAAGGTCTGATTAAAGGCTTTTACCACCGCAATACCTCGGATATATTCCACTGAAGTATTACTCATATCAACTAATCGTTTTTGAAACTCTTGCATATTTGTTTTGATTTCTTTTCGATGATAACCACTGATTAATACTACATAGGCAAGAATGACAGGGACTAAAGTTGCTAAGCCTAATCGCCAATCGAAGATAGCTAAAATAACCAAAATCGCTACGGGTGAGGCAAAAGAGCCAACAATATCCGGCAGTTGATGAGCAATAAATTTTTCAATCTTTTCTATATCATCATCGACAATTTTACGTAACTCACCACTGGCATGCTGGGAGTGAAATCCTAATGGTAGATAAGAGACATAACGTACAAAATTATATTTAAGTCGATAAAGTGTTCTAAAAGCCGCAATATGTGAAAAGCACAGTGCAATAAAATCTAACAGCATGGTTGCAGTAGCAGCAATAAAAGCTAACCAACCATAATTAATGATCAGTTCCACATTCAAGGCGCTATGAGTACTTAAGCTAATAATTAGTTCATAAATAATAAAATAGACAGCAATAAACGGCAAAAAGGCAGAGATAGCACTCAGAATGGAAAAAATACAGGCAAAAATAATTAATATTTTATAGGTAAAGGCTAATTCCCAAAGACGAGCCACCGGTGTTTTGTTACGTGATTCCATAAAATAACCACTCACAAATAAAAATAATTATCATTATCGATAAAGTAAAACAAAATAACAAGCATTTTTATACTTAAAATCGATAACTCACACCTATTAATATCATGGATTATTTTATGATTATGAATGATTTATTCCCGCTCGCTTCAGGCGAACAAGAATAAACAGCGTAAATTAAGATTTGACTATTTTACTACTCGGAAAGGATTGGTTGATTTTGCTTCAGGTTTTTCTTCTGCTTGGGCTGGTGCTTCGCGGGCGATTTGATATTGAGGCTCATCTTCAAAACCAATACCTACATTATTTTCACGTGCATAAATAGCTTCAACGGCTGCCATGGGGACGATAATATGTTGTGGCACACCAGAAAATCTAGCATTAAATTCAATTTGTTCATTAGATACAGAATATTGACCTACCGCATAAGGTGCAATATTGAGGACGATATGATTATCCTGTACAAACTCTTGCGGAACTATAACACCTGTAATTGAAGCATTAACAACAATGTATGGTGTTAATTCATTATCTAAAATCCAGTCATAAAAAGCCCTAAATAAGTAGGGACGACGCGGGGTCATTTGGTTATACTCCATAAATACTACCTTGTCGGATCAATATTACAAATTAGATATATTATGCTCTTATTTTTTTCTCTTCTTCAGTTAATGAACTGACAAAGGCTGGACGTTCGAAAATTCGTGCCATATAGCCAAGATAATTTTTTTCCGCTACTTTTGGCAATTCAATACCCAGCATAGGTAAGCGCCAAAGTAATGGTGCAAAATAGCAATCACACAAAGTAAAGTCATCACTCATAAAAAACTCTTTCTCTTTAAACATAATAGAAATAGAGACTAAATCATCTAGTAGATTTTTGCGTGCAACTTTCGCTTGTTCACTATTTGGATCAGCTATAATCGTTTCATAAGCACTGTACCACTCTTTTTTAATGCGATACATTGTTAAACGAGAATTAGCCCGTACAATTGGATAAACAGGCATTAATGGTGGGTGAGGAAAACGTTCATCAAGGTATTCAAGGGCAATATGAGGTTCATACAATGTCAGATCACGATCGATTAATGTCGGAATTGATCCATATGGATTAAGATCCAATAATTCCTGAGGTAAATTATCTGCGGTAACAAACTCAATCTCAGCAGTAATACCCTTTTCTGCCAGCACAAAACGAATCTGATGGCCGTATATATCTGTTGTATCACAAAATAATGTCATCACAGAACGTTTATTAACAGCAACAACCATGTTCACTCCAAATATGCAAAATTGAAAAATAAGTTTAGAGGATTCTTATTCTAGCAAATTGGATAACAAATTTGTTAAAAAAAATCATATTTCTTTTAATCTTTCTTTTTACAACAATTTTTTTGGTAAAAGGTTTCAGGTTAGCTATACGTTTTAGTATAAAAATATTATCGAATAACAATAGATTCCCAATATTAACCCCTACGACAATAACCAAATAATAGCTAATTTTTGAGATAACCTACTCTATTTTATTATTTTCTTTATACTTGATGCTTTTTTAAGACATAAAAACATCTGCCACAACTGAGTTTTGAAACAATTTTGTAACTTTTTCAAAATATCCTTATCCTTTTAATCCCTACTCCCATAATGAGTTCTGACTAAAAGTTTCAGGAAAACCATACGTTTAAGTATAAAAAGAGTATAGACTGTTAATATCTTCCTAATCTTAATCTAACTTGCAATAGCAAAATAGTAGGTAATTTTTGTAATACTCACTCTATTGGATTATTTTCTTGAGAAAAGTAATTTTAAGACATAAAAAAAACCCAACCATATAGTTGGGTTTTGAAACAATTCTGTAACGTTCTGATAACGTTGCAATTAACGTTTGCTGAATTGTGGACGACGACGTGCTTTGCGTAGACCCACTTTTTTACGTTCAACTTGACGCGCATCACGAGTAACAAAGCCCGCTTGACGTAATGAAGAGCGTAATGTTTCATCATATTCCATTAACGCACGAGTAATACCGTGACGAATTGCACCTGCTTGACCTGAAATACCGCCACCTTTAACAGTGATGTAAAGATCAAGTTTGTCAGTCATTTCAACTAACTCTAATGGTTGCATTACAACCATACGAGCGGTATCACGACCAAAATATTGCTCTAATGAACGTTTATTAATAACGATATTTCCACTACCTGGTTTGATAAATACACGAGCAGCAGAACTTTTGCGGCGACCAGTACCGTAATATTGATTATCAGCCATCTTCTATCCCCTTAAATATCTAATACTTGCGGTTGTTGTGCCGCATGATTGTGCTCACTACCAGCATAAACTTTTAGTTTACGGTACATTGCACGACCAAGAGGACCTTTCGGTAACATGCCTTTTACAGCAATCTCGATGACTTGTTCAGGATGACGTTCAATCATTTCTTTAAAAGTCGCTTCTTTAAGTCCACCGATGTAACCAGTATGACGATAATAGATCTTATCAGTGCGTTTTTTGCCTGTTACAGCAACTTTCTCTGCATTGATAACAATAATATAGTCACCTGTATCAACATGTGGTGTATATTCTGCTTTGTGTTTACCACGCAAACGGCTTGCGATTTCAGTAGCTAAACGACCTAACGTTTTACCTGCTGCATCTACAACATACCAGTCGCGTTTAACTGTTTCTGGTTTAGCTGAAAAAGTACTCATTCGTAATTATCCAAAATTTGATTAATCTCACGTTAATAAATCATTTGATTTATTTACACTTTTTGATTGCTACAATTAAAATAACTAACCCCTTCAAGTTGTTATTCTAACCCTTACAACCGAAAACAGCGTTGGGAAGAACGCTGTTGTAACGTGGGTTGCAATATTATACAGAATTATAATAAAAGTGCTAGGACTTAAAATAAAAATTATGGCGAGATAAAACACTACCTGATAAACTCTTAAACTAAATTTAATAAACCAAATAGTAATTTATATGGACAATACAATTCAACTTACTGATAAAGATTATATCAGCAAAGGGTTACATCGAAAATGCTATCATCATCCACAAGATGCCAATAAATGTATCAAAGTGAATTATAATGAAGGTGCGCAAGAAGAGACTAACCGTGAAATAGCCTATTATAATCACCTAATTAAACGAAATATCGCTTGGGATGTGTTAGCGAAATATTATGGTCCTGTATCCACTAATTATGGCGAAGGCCAAGTTTTTGAATTGATCCGTGATTATGATGGTAAAACCTCTACCTCACTTGAAAAATATTTGGCTGATCAACAGCTAACTGAACAGTACTATGCGGCTTTAGTGGTGTCATTAAAAGCGTTAAAATCATCATTATTAAAAGATCGCATTATTACCATGACGATCAAAAGTAAAAATATTTTGTTTCAGCATTTAACACCTGAAAAAAATCGTCTGATTATTATCGACAATATCGGTAATTCAACATTTATACCAATTGCAAATTACATCTCATTTTTTGCCACCGCCAAAATTGAAAGAACATGGCAACGATTTTTAAAATCACTTATTCGTGAAAATCAGCATAATTCACTTATCAAAGATTTAGTTAACGAGGTGAACCAGTAAGCCTTAATTGCGCAATCGCACCTTTAACATTATCTTGCCTATTATTAAGCGTAAATAGGCCATGATGTAATTTAGCGATACGATTGACAATACTCAAACCAAGCCCTATTCCATTATGTTTACGATCCATACGGAAAAAGGCTTGGGTTAATTTTTCACTTTTAGATTCATCAATTCCACTGCCTTCATCGGTAACCGTGATTAAGGTGTCTTTATTATCTTGATAACAACTAATAACAATTTTTGTTCGTTCAGGACTATAACGATGCGCATTTTCAACCAGATTACGAACTAACAATCTAATCAAGGTATCATCACCATTAAAAGCTAACTCTTTATTAGCAATATTCCACTCAACTATCTGCCCTTTAGGTAGTGTTAATTCCGTTAATTCATCAGATAAAGGGATCATAACATTATGATAAAAATTGATACGTTGATACTGACCTACGGTAAATTTTTGGCTAGCGCGAGCTAACATTAAGAGCTGTTCAACCGTATTAACTAACCGATCAATACGTTCAATCAATTCATGGCAATCTATATTTTGTTTGGTTTCTAATAACTCTAAATGTAAACGAATACCAGCTAATGGTGTTCTCATTTCGTGAGCCACATCAGCAGTAAAAAGCCGTTCTTGTGAAAGCGTGTTGCTCAATCTATCGAATAGATTATTCAAAACAGAGGTAATTGATTTGATCTCACGCATGTTACTGATCGGATCGATAGGTTTAAGATTGTCTTCAGTACGTTTATTTAAATCTTGTTCAAGAATTTCTAAAGGTTTAGTGATCCGTTTAATCGCTTTATACGCTAAAAATAGTGTAGCAATCATCATAGAAAACGCAGAACAAAATAAAGCAAAAATGGCTTCAAGTTCCTCATGTTCAACTACTTCATCAATTTTATTTTGACTAAGGGTTAGATTCACTAATACATCAATTTGCTCTTTACTCTCATGCCACAACCAAAATACCGTAATTATTTGGCAAATAAGCATAATTGAACCTAAAGTAAAAAACAGATTCCAACGAATACTATGGCGAATGTTGCTAATAGAATTTGTAATCATAATTTCATTATCTGATTCAAGTTATAATATTTTATCACTCATTAACATTAAGTTGATAACCATAACCACGCACGGTACGAATAAAATTTTTGCCCAATTTATTACGTAGTCCGTGAATATAAACTTCAAGAACATTTGAACTCGGATCACTTTGCCAATCATAAAGATCGTTTTGTAGTAAATCACGATGCACTTTTTCTCCCGCTTTTAACATTAAGCGTGATAGTAAAATGAACTCTTTGGGCGTTAAGATAACCTCCTGATTATGCAAAGTCACTTTTTGTTGTTTAATATCAATAGTAATTGGACCACAACTAATCACATTATCTGCTGTACCTTGATTACGACGAATTAACGCACGGACTCTGGCTAATAATTCAGTTAATGCAAAGGGTTTGATTAAGTAATCATCAGCCCCAAGATCTAAACCTTCAACTCTATCTTCAATGGTATCGCGTGCTGTAAGAATCAAAACGGGGGTTTCGACTTGATTTTTACGCCAACGAGAGAGGAGTTCTAAACCATCACAATCGGGCAAACCTAAATCTAGAATAATTAAACTAAATTGCCCAAATTGTAGATATTGTTCTGCTTGTTTACCATTTGATGCCACTTCACAAACATAGCCATTTGAGGTTATACCTGTATAAAGCCCTTTTTGTAATAGGCTATCATCTTCAACAATTAATATTTTCATGACCTTTTATCCTCTTGGCGAGTGATTTTACAATCATTTAAGATATCCAATGAGCTAGTATACTCTTTAGTTTGAATATCAAAAATGCTTAACAATGTATGAAACAAATTATCGTGCGAAAAAGAACCTTGCTTTGACTGTTCTTTAATACATTGAATATTTGTATGATTTAATTTCTTATAGGAATTAGATATCCACATAATAAATGGAATATGGGTTTGTTGCTCAGGTGCAATTGAATAAGGAAAACTGTGTAAATAAAGACCATTTTCCCCTAATGATTCACCATGATCCGAGAGATAAATAACCATTGAATTGAATTTATCATGCTTTTTTTGCAACAATTCAATCGTTTGATTAATAATAAAATCAGTATAAACAATTGTATTATCATAGGTATTAATCAAACTTGCTAAATCGCAATTATTGATCTGATTGGTATCACAGGTGGGTGTAAAGGTTTTAAATTTATCCGGATAACGCTGATAGTAATTGGGACCGTGACTACCAAGAGGATGTAAAATGATCAATGAATCGTTATCAATATGATTTAATTTATCCGTCAACTCATCAATCAGCACTTCATCATAACAAACATCATTTTGACACAATGCACTTTTACGCGTTACATATTTTTTAGTCACATTTTCATTTTGTACTCTGGTACAAACCCCTTTACAACCGGTATTGTTATCTAACCAAACAACATCAACTTTTGCGCGGTTTAAAATATCCAATACATTTTCTTGGTGCAAAGCCAGACGTTCATCATAATTTTTTCGTGTCATGTTAGAAAACATGCATGGAATAGAATAAGCAGTATACGTCCCACACGAAGATGTATTTTGAAAAGAAATAATATCATCACGCTTAATTAATAGTGGTGTTGTATTTTTGGCATAACCATTGAGTGCAAAATTTTGGCTACGAGCAGTCTCACCAATAATTAAAACAATAACGGTTTTATTGTTATGACTCTCTAAGCTGGAATTTTGACGATAAGCATCGTTACCAATAGTTAAAAACGGCAGATTTTTATATTTTTCAAATTGATATTGACTATAGACTGCACTGATATAATTTGAAGGTAATAAATATTTAATTATTTTATTATTATTCCGCATAAAAGTGGCATAGTTTTTATAAAATACTAAAGCGATCAGTCCGATAAACATGATTGTAAGGAAAATAATCAATACATGTTTGCATACAAAAAATAGGTCGATTTTAATACTTTTAATTTTTATCAAAATAACCATAGCGGCAGGTAAAATACCAAAACACAAGATATAAATAATTAACTCAAACGTAATCAATGAGGAAGATTCAGCAAAATTGGTTTCGAGTGTATTTTGCAATGTACTCCTATCAACCATTAGACCAAACCTGAACATAAAGTAAGAAAAAATAGAGCTAACAAATATCAATACACTAGCCACTATTTTTATTATCCATTTATTTATGAACAAATTTAATAAAATGAAAATAGTACAAAACACAACCATCGGCATTGATAAAAAGAAGGCAATATTAGAAAAAGAATCAAGCGGTAATCGAATTAATACCTGCTTATAATAACTCACGTTTAAAATGGTGGCTTGATAGAAAGCCACACAGATAATAAGCAAATTGAGCGATATCGGACAGTTTGTTATTTTTCGAATTATTTTTTTCATAAAAACCTATACTTTCAACTTATAACCAACACTCAAAATAAGTGAAGGTGCATGAAATTACAGTTATTTAGATAATAAATAACATCTTGATTACCTTATTGAGTAATGAGAACCTTGTTATGGGATAAACAGGCTAATCAGAAATTTATGTAGAGTAGGCCAAAGCTTTTTTATTAAAAATGCTGATAAGAACCCAACAATAAAACCACTAATAATATCCAATGGCCAATGAATGCCTAAATAAACCCGGCTCCAACTGACTAAAATCGCAACAAACGTGAACAAAAATAACAATTTTTTTAATCTATTGGTGTAATTAAAACCAATTACACAACAAATTGTCCAAACAAAAACTGCATGCTGACTAGGTAATGAGCTGGTTTTGTCATGTAACAAATAATTAGTCCCGATATTTACCACAAAAGGACGAGGAGAATAAAAAAAATGACGAATAATAAACGTCACCAAAAATGCCAAAGCTAAGCTAAACACCATTTTCATAATCAGTAACCGATACGAAGGTTTATAAAACCAATAAATCCCCATAACGATTACCGGTAAATACGCCAGATAATTGGCGCAAAAAATAGCGAAAAAGATAAACAATTTTGATGCTTGCTCTGAGGCATTAATTAATAAAAAAAGTTGAGTATTCATATCGTGCCACATAAAACATCTACCTAAATTAACTATACTTTTAATCAATTTAACCAATTAACCTTAAGAGATCCTTAATAAAAACTATCTGACAGAATTAATTTTCTATATGTATCAATTAAATAAAAGAAAAAGTGTTAATAAATAAGGTTTTTTTAATAAATGAAATGACAATTTTCGGAATTAAATTACATAAACATTAAGTTAGCTTAGTTAGCTTAACGCTATCTTAATAGCATCAATAATCATTGTTTTAAGCTCTAAAACCAGTTAACCATTACTATTATTATAGCAATAATGGATAAAGATTTTTTCACATTACAACAAAGACCATAACTCTTTTGCAATCATGAGTAAAGATCCATCCACCCTTTCTTTACTGTTTTTGCTCACTCTGTTGTTCGAAAGCAAATTATTCACCAAATTGGCAAATTGATAAAAATAAAACCTAGTTAATCTCGATAATAATTAAATAAAAATTGTAGCAAGAGAAATAAATTTAAATAGTTTGATGCATTATTTACGACTTATATCCGTTTTAACTACATAATTAACAGATTAATAATGTTGAGCAGATCATTTTAGAGAATAAATTACTTTTCATTCTTCATGTGAATGACGGCGATTGGGATAAATATTGCCTAATCGGTTATTTGTCATTACTGATACTATAAAATTAAGTAACCAGCAGATAATAAAATAAACAACAATCACAAATAAAAATATTTCCGTTGGATAAACCATACTACGATTATTAATTTGTGTGGCAATAAAGGTAAATTCAGTAACACCAACAATATAAGCTAACGAGGTATCTTTAATAAGCGAAACCCATTGATTAACAAAAGAAGGCAACATGATTTTGAGTGCTTGCGGTAAAATAATCAAGACAATAACTTGTTGCTTAGTCAAACCCAAAGAAAAGGCTGCCTGCCATTGCTCTTTGGCAATAGCTACCATTCCGGCATGAACTGAATGACCAATATAAGCAGCACCAATCAATGATAAAGCAAAAATGACAGTTGCAATAGCTGGTACATCAATATTAAACAGTACCGGTAGTAAAAAATAGGTCCAAAAGATCAGCATTATCACTGGAATCGCTCTTAAAAAACCAAGTAATCCAACGAAAAAAGGTCGAAAAATACCTTTGGCTACGGTTAATGTAACGCCGGATAAGATACCTAATAAGGTTGAAAACACGATTGCAATCAAACTCATTAGTAAAGTTAAGAAGATCCCGCCGGGGAAATGCCCCCACATTAAATAACCTAAGTTATTCCATATGATCTCCAGACCTTTAAATTCCATAAATTATTGTTCCTTAGGTAACTGTAGCCGTTTAGTTTGGTAAATATTGCCTATTGTCCCTACCATGACTATCGCCAAAATATACAATAGTGTTGCGATCGCAAAGTCTTGAAAGGTTTTTAATGATTCGGTTTCAACTTGGCGAGATACATAAGAAAGCTCTAAAACACCTATAGCCATAGTCAGCGATGAATTTTTGATAATATTCATATATTGACCAATTAGTGGTGAAAATGCGATACGAAAGCTCTGTGGTAAAATAATAAAGCGCATACTCTGCCAACGAGTTAACCCTAATGCTAGTGAGGCTTGCTCTTGACCCATTTTGACACCTAAAATGCCTGCACGAAACTCTTCAGCAATAAACGCACTTGAGTAGAAGGTTAAACCCACTAAACCGATAATAAACTCAAATGACGGCATTTTAAGTGTCACAAAAAATAACTGAATTTGTGGCTCTTCAAATAACCACAATTTAAATTCAACCGGTAATAAATTACCGACACCAAAATACCAAAAAAAGAGTTGCGGTAATAATGGTGAATAACGAAAAATCGCATTATAGCCTATCACTATCCATTGCATTATTCTAAATTGACTTTGACGAGCAATAACTAATAAAAAACCCAGTAGTGTTGACAGAATAATGGTGAGTAATGAAATGGCAAGGGTAACTAAAAATCCATCCCATAACCACCATAAATAACGTGGTTCAAGTAACTGCTCAAACATGATGAATTACTCAACTTGCCCTATTTTAAAATCACCACGTGGCATAGCTGATGAAGTTTGTGGTCCAAACCAGCGATTATAGATAGTTACTGCATCACCGTCGGCTTCAAGTTTTAACAATATTTGATTCAGTTTTTCTTTTAAACGTGTTTCACCTTTAGGAATACCTACCGCTTGATACTCTTTAGTGATACTAAATGGTGAAATTTCAAATTCAGTGCGCTGTTGCTCTGGTACATTAGCCAGTAAACCGATTAACTTTGCATCATCTTGAGTAATAGCTTGCACAACACCGTTACGTAAAGCAGCAAAAGCAAACGGAGTATCATCATATGAAATCACTTTAGCTGTCGGATATTTTTCACGTAAAGTGATTTCCATTACTGTTCCTTTATCAGCACCAATGCGTAGATTTTTTATATCATCGGCGGTTTTTAATACCCCTTTGCGGGCAATAAATTTTTGACCGGTAGCAAAATATGGCAGACTAAAATCAACTGTTTTAGCTCGCTCTTGGGTTACCGTAAAATTAGCGACAATTAAATCAGCTTTCTGAGAAGTTAATAGAGGAATACGATTAGCTGGATTTGTCGGAACCAGTTCAACTTTGACTTTTAATGCTTTAGCAATTTCATTGGCATAATCCACATCAAGCCCGACAA
The DNA here is from genome assembly GCF_001690195.1 of Gilliamella sp. wkB108. Classification (GTDB taxonomy): domain Bacteria; phylum Pseudomonadota; class Gammaproteobacteria; order Enterobacterales; family Orbaceae; genus Gilliamella; species Gilliamella apicola_L. The sequence goes on from NZ_LZGM01000020.1 coordinate 15,334, forward strand.
TTTTATTAGTTTTTTCATCGATATAACCGAATGGAGGATTACTATCAAATACTGCGATTTTGATTTGACCTCGTTTTTCAATATCATCAAGCCGGTCAGCATGTGCATAACTGGCAGTAAATATTGATCCTATCAGCGCAACGATAGCAAATGGTTTAACTAAAGATTTCATTTTTATCCTCCATTAATAACTTTTTGTTTTGTACGTTAAAAGTCTATCAACAAAGGATCAGTTAACTAAATAATAAAAACTCACATACTTATAACTTAGGATTATATGGGATAGTGTAAAAAAAAATACACGCCATAAATTTCTGGCGTGCATTTGAAGCTTAAAGATGATTCATCAAGTGGTGATTAGGTTTCGATCGGTTTTACTTTACCTAATAAGAACAGATAATTAAACATTCCAAGCACCAACAGAACCGCAGAGAATATTAATGCCCAAGCAAATGAACCGGTAGCAGCAACTAATGCGCCGGTGATAATAGGACCAAACGCACCACCAAAGTTTGAAATAGTATTTTGCAAACCAGCAACGGTTGAGACCATATTTTTAGGTGCTACATCACCAGGTAAAGACCATACTTGAGACGCTGCAACCGCTGTCCCAGAACGAGCAATACATAATAAAACAACCGTTAAAACAATCGAATCAGTTAATGGTGCAAATCCCACACATAATGCCATGCTCATACCAAGTAATAGGATAAACTTACGAGTAAAGGTTAATGAAAACCGCTTACTACTATGCATGCGATCTGAAATCCAACCTGCTGTCATTTCCGCAACCATACCACAAAGTAAAGGGAGTGTTGCGACAAAGCCCATTTTAATTAATCCCATTCCTTTCTCTTGAACTAAATAAGTAGGTAACCAAGTAATAAAGAAATAAGAAGTATAATTAATGGTGAAAAAACCTAAACACATAGCCCAAATAGGTTTATAGCGAAGTAGCTGATACCACTTCATTGCCGCCCCTTTATCCACGCCATGTTTTTGGGTTTGACCTTCACGAATATAGGTAATTTCTTCTTTATTAATCATGCGATGTTTTTCGGGAGAATCGGAATAGAAAATCATCCAAAAGATAACCCAAATAATGCCGATACTACCAAAAATAGCAAAAGTAATTCGCCAATCAAACAGATACATTAGCCAGACAATTAATGGCATGGCTACTGCACCACCAAATTTTGAAGCACTATCGAAAAGTGCAGAGACAAATGATCGCTCTTTGTCAGGGAACCAGCGTGAAGCTATTCCTGCATTACTTGGATAAGCCGCTGCTTCGCCTGCACCTAATATAAAACGCATAAGCAGTAAAGACTTAAATCCTGTAGCAATGCCCATACACATAGTTGCAACAGACCACCAACCGACTGCCCAACCTAATGTTGTCTTTTGTCCAATTTTATCTGCTAACCAACCAGCTGGAATTTGCAAAAGTGCATAAGTCCAAAAGAAGGCTGACATAATCCAACCCATTTCACTTGCTGTTAAGCTAAATTCTTTAATTAAATGAGGACTTGCTGCTGCAATAATTGCACGATCTAAATAATTAACTGCGATTGCAGCCCACATTAACCCAGCAATAATCCAACGAACATTTGATTTTTTTTGTGGTATTAAATCCATATTAAACCTCAATCTATTACTATTAAATACAGCGTTATAGATCATTCACTACATTGATAGGTTTCTGCCCATGAACAATAGTGTTAATGATATTTTCGACACAACTTTCCCCTATAGCACTCACCGCGCCGTCGGTATAACCGGCAATGTGAGCTGTTCCAATAAAGTTATCGAGAGAAAATAATGGATGACTTGTTAAAGGCTCTTGTACAAAAACATCTGAAGCTGCACCTGCAATGATATTTTCAGATAATGCAGTATAAAGATCGCTTTCATTGACAATACCGCCACGAGAAAGGTTTAGTAAAAACGCACTTTTTTTCATCTTCCGAATCCGTGTAAGATCAAACAAATTATTGGTTGATTCAATTAACGGCATATGAATTGAAATAAAATCACTCTGTTGGGTCAGTTCATCTAAAGTGACATATTGAACACCATGTTGTTTGGCAAAATTTTCATCAGGGAACGGATCATAGGCCAACACGGTCATATTAAATCCTTTTGCTCTTAACGCTACTTGCTTACCAATATTACCTAGACCTAAAATACCCAGTGTTTTACCATAGGCATCGGTAGCAAAAATTCTTGGCCACTCACCTTTGGCTGTTTTGCTTGCTGCTTGCGGTAATTGACGTGCAGCACCCAGTAAAAGAGTAAAGGCAAAATCGGCGACTGCATGTTTATTTGCATTCGGTACATTAACTGCCCAGATATTTCTTTCTTTAGTGGCTTTCAAGTCAATATTGTCAACACCAACACCATGCTTACACACAATTTTTAAATTAGGGGCTAACTTTAACAACTGCTCATCTACTTGAGTAAATGCCACAATCATCGCGACGGTATCTTGCAGATGAGGTTTTAATTCATCTAACGAGACATCGGCAGGAAAAGAGAGATATTCAAATCCATTTTTCTTAAGATCTTCAATTGGCGTTGCATCATATTTTGCAAATGAAGGTGATGTAGAAATAACTTTCATACTAAATATCCTTTTTTGATACTTCATATTGATAAGAAAAAGCAGTAACTTCAGACATCAATCACCGCTTTTTATTTATTGAAAATTACAATTTGCTAACAATATCTTTAATGGCCGCAATATGCTCATCCGAGAACATAATTGGATAACGGCTCACACCGACCTCTTCGCCCATTAGTGTTAACGCTTTTTTCACGGCTGCTGGTGAAAATACTGTTGCATAAAGATTCTTTCTTAAATCACCCACGGCATCTTGTGCTGCTTTTGATTTATCCAAATCGCCTGATTTAAAATTCTTCCAAATGGCATTAATGTATCCCGGCGCTACGTTAGCTAATCCCGAGATAGATCCAACCGCGCCACCGACAAAACCTTGATAAATCAATGAATCAGGACCAGTTAACACATCAAAGCCATCGATTTTATTAGCAACATTAAGGAAAGCTTGCAAACTTTCAGCACTGCCTGCACTATCTTTAATTCCTAAAATATTGGGATGTTCCGCTAATTTAGCTGCCGTTTCAGGTTGAATTGTGTTACCTGTTCGAGCGGGAATGTTGTATAAAAATACTGGCACGGTTAGCGCATCTGCTATAGCGGTATAGTGATAGATGAGTTCTTCTTGTTTAACAGGTATAAAATAGGGTGCAATGACTGATACAGCATCAACGCCTAATTTCTCAATCTCTTTACCTAATTTGATTGTTTCACGTGTTGAGATCTCACCGATGTGAGCCATAACCGGTGAACGACCTGCTACTTCATCAACACAAACTTCAGTCACTTTAATTTTTTCTTGCGTACTTAAGACAAAAAATTCACCATTGGTACCATTACAAAAAACGCTATTGCCATTAGTTAATTGACGTTGAACTTGTTTTCGCATCCGTTTCGGACAAAAATCACCATTGTCATCAAAAGTTGTGACGATAGCGGTTAAAATACCTTCAATTTTTTTACTCATCATGTTTACTCCTGTAGGCTAAATTTTTTTAAAAAAGAGATTGATAGATAGAAAGCACATCCTCTTTAGTGACTTTCTTAGGAACGTTATTCATTAATCGCTTCACATCCAGTGCAGCATCAACGAGATAAGGCAAATTATCCGGAGAGATATTGAGTTGATGCAGTTTTGTTGGTAATGCCAACCGTTTTACTAACTCTCTAAAATAATTAACTAAGGCGTGAGATTTTTCTTCTGCAGTTAGTGTTAGTTCTGCATCTGGTAGTAAGTCATAAGCCTGAGCAAATTTATCCACCACCGCATCACGAACAAATTCCATACAAGGAACAAGTAAAATGGCATTGGCAACGCCATGTGCAATATGATATTTACCACCTAATGGATAAGACATTGCATGAACTAAATGAGTGCCGGCATGAGCTATCGCGGCTCCTCCATAATAAGAAGCCCATAACATATTAAGTTTGGCCTCAATATCATTTTTGTCGGTGACTGATTTTTCGAGGGAATTAAATAATTTTTGCATACCGATCAAGGCATAATTGTCACCGACAGGATTAGAAATACTGGCAGTAAAGCATTCAATCAGATGACACAAAGCATCAACGCCAGTCGATGCTGCGATATGATTTGGCATAGAAGTGGTTAATTCAGGTACTAAACAGACATAATCAGGTAACATGACCGGCGAAATAATACCTTGTTTTGTATCTTTTTCTGGAATGGCTAAAATAGCATTTGGGGTGGCTTCCGAACCTGTCCCGGCTGTGGTTGGAATTAATATTGTAGTACAGCGTTTAGTTGGTTTTTCCCCTTCTAATAACTTAGTCAGTGTTATATTGGCGTCTTTTACACATAAAACAGAAATTAATTTAGCAACATCAAGGACACTCCCCCCACCAACACCAACCACAAGATCTGCGTCAGATACTTTCATTCTATTCAATAAATTAGTGACATCATGATGACTTGGTTCAGGTGGAATATCATCAACTAAAGTCACAACCGGTACGGTATCTTGAACTTTCTTAATTAACTCTGATACTAAAGGTAGATTGATAATATTTTTATCGGTAATAAATAGTGTATGTTTTCGTTCTTTTAATAAAAAATGAATATCTTTTAATATCCCTTGTCCACTCAGGATCGCAGTGTTTATGTGCATAATTAACTCCGGTTAGTATTTTAAAGCTCAAATGAACAATAAAAATCAATTTGATTTATTTTGCTCATTAATAATATTTTAAAATAGCATAAATGAACAAATATAATATTTAAAAACGGGATCAAGATCACAAAACAATTAAAATGATTAAATTTAATCATTTTAATTGCACTTTTTTGCAAGAAAACGGTATAATCCAAAAATAAAGAATATTGATGATGATAGGTGTTTAATGATTGATTTAATTATTGCTGATGACTTTACTGGCTCTAATGATGCAGGTGTGCAACTTGTTAATAAAGGAATGACAGTCAATGTTTTTTTTGATTGGCAAAATGCTGATTTTTGTGAAAAACAAAGTGATGATGTGAAATCCCAAAATAGTGTAATGGTGGTAAATACTGAAAGCCGAGCCACTTCTATTCAAGAAGCACAAAAAAGAATCAAAACAGTGATCAACAATCATAAAAAAATGCAACAGTGTTATAAAAAAATCGATTCGACCCTTCGGGGCAACATTGGCGCTGAAATTGAAGCTCTGTTGGATAATACTCAATATAAAGTGGCGTTAGTTATTCCCGCTTTTCCAAAAATGAAACGCACAACTAAAAATGGGAAGTGTTATATCAATGGTATTGAACTTATCAATACTGAATTTGCAAGTGATCCCAAAACACCTATTTACTCATCCAATATTAAAGCTTGTATTGAACAGCAAACAGCTTATTTGTGTGAAGAAATCTATTTAGCAACCGTAAGAAATCAAAAATTAAAACAACATATTGAAGCATTGATCTGCAAAAATTGTAAAATTATTGTCATTGATGCTGAAAACGATCAAGATCTACAATCAATCCTTGAGCAAATTTTACCAATTCAAAAGCAAGTACTATTAGTTGGTTCGGCCGGACTGATTGATTTTTTTCCTCTAGCCCCAAAACAACAGACAAAAACGCTTAAACCTACCAATAAAAATCCTTTACTGGTTATAGCTGGCTCAATGAGTGAAGTAACACAACAACAAATTAACTATATTATTAAACAGGATAATAATTGGAAAATCATCGATATTGATATCACCGATCTACTACCCAATTTTCCTGAAATCAAATTATCCACGTATATAAAGCAGATCCAACAAGTGCTTGATCGTCAACAACACTGTATCGTTAGAACGAGTTCTAATATGACTGATCGCCATAAAATTGAGCAATATTGTCAACAGTATCAAGTGACACGCACCGAGTTAGGTGAACAAATTTGTCAAGCATTAGGTCTGTTAGTTAATCACTTACAGTTTGACAATCTGTTTTTAACCGGTGGTGATGTTGCTATTTCCGTTGCAAAATCATTAGGTGCAATTGGTTTTAGAATCGAAGGTGAAGTAAGTGTTGGCGTGCCTTATGGAAAACTGATCAGTGAAAAGAATTTAGATTATCGGGTGTTTACTAAAGCCGGTGGTTTTGGAACCCAAGACATATTTTTAAAAATATTAGCATTTATTTAAAGGAGACAGATTGTGTCAAAAATCGTAGCGATAACTATGGGCGATCCCGCAGGTATTGGACCTGAAATTATTGTCAAAGCTTTACAATCAGATGTTTTAAAAAATGTACATTCGGTGGTGATTGGTTCAGCTGAATTATTAAATAAACAATTAGACATGGGATTATTTAGCAACGTGAGTTTCAATGTCATTGATAAAGTGAGTGAAGCCAATTTTTCACCTAATATTATCAATGTGATAGATACTAAATTAGAAGATCTTAATTCATTGCAACCCGGAAAAATCCAACCTCAAGCGGGTGATCTAGCCTATCGCTGTGTTAAAAAAGCCACTGAGCTTGCATTACAAGGAGAAGTGAATGCAATTGCCACTGCTCCGTTGAATAAAGAAGCCTTACATTCAGCCGGTCATATGTTTCCGGGACATACCGAATTATTAGCAAAATTAACCGATAGCAAAGATGTAGCTATGGTGCTTTATACTGACTCACTTAAAGTCATTCATGTCACAACGCATGTCTCATTACGAAAATTCTTAGATACCTTAAATTGTGAGCGTATTGAAAAAGTAATTAAAATTGCTGATGATTTTCTTAAAAAGATTGGTATTAAACACCCCAAAATTGCTGTTGCAGGAGTTAATCCTCATGCTGGTGAGCATGGCTTATTTGGTGATGAAGAGATTAAAATTGTCGCGCCAGCTATCGAAAAAATGCGCCAACATGGAATTGATGCTATAGGTCCCTGTGCGCCCGATACCGTATTTTTACAAGCACATCAAGGCAAATTTGATATGGTAGTGGCCATGTATCACGATCAAGGTCATATTCCACTTAAATTATTAGGATTTTATGATGGTGTGAATATTGCTGCGGGTCTACCATTTATTCGTACATCAGCCGATCATGGCACTGCATTTGATATTGCCTGGCAAGGTGTTGCTAAGGCCGATAGTATGATAGAATCAATCCGCTTAGCGGAACTGTTATCTTAATTAGATAACTTATATCATATAGAGGATTATTCAGTGGGTAAATATAATCGACTAGATCAAATCATGGACTATCTAAAAATTCATAACCTTGTGACAGTCGAAGATCTTGTCAATGCAACCGAAGCTTCACCAGCTACGATCCGTCGTGATTTAATTAAGTTAGATCAACAAGGTGTAATTAGTCGAACTCATGGTGGTGTTACTTTAAATCGATTTATCCCTGCACAACCTACAACATCTGAAAAAATTCATAAGAATTTTACTGAGAAACAACTTATTGCCGATATTGCCGCGCAACTGATTAAACCGGGTGATTCAATTGCTCTTGATGCAGGAACAACCACACTTGAAATAGCAAAACGGATCACGCAAATGCCAATTCGAGTTATTACCTCTGATTTGCATATTGCGCTATTTTTATCTGAGTTTAAACAAATTGAGGTGACAATTATTGGCGGTAAGATTGATGATAGTAGCCAATCTTGTATTGGTGAGCATGGGCGTTCATTATTACAACAAATCAATCCTGATATTGCTTTTATAAGCTGTAATTCATGGAGTGTGAATAAAGGCGTTACCGCGCCAACCGAAGATAAGGCTTTAATAAAAGCAAGTTTTGCTGAAAAAGCCGATAGAGTGATACTTGTTGCTGATAGTAGTAAGTACAATTCTTATAGTTTATTTACTTCTATTCCGTTAAATCGCTTTACCGATATTATTACTGATAATCATCTGGATGCCGAAAACTTGCAATTACTTCAATGTCAGCCATTTACGTTACATATAGCAAGTTAGTCTTTTAATTTAAATTGCATCAAAAATTTGCGTAAATGGCATATTGATTATTATAGATCCTTTAATATACTTTATCGTCTTGAAGCAATAGCTTCATTGCGTTAAGACATAATTTCACTATCAACAAAGAAGTAAGCTATCTCTCTGGCTGCTGATTCTGGCGAATCTGAACCATGTACCGCATTTTCGGTGGTATTATCAGCAAAATTATCGCGCAAAGTACCGGCCTGTGCTTTACTTAGATCAGCGGTCCCCATTAATTCTCTGTAGCGTTTAATAGCATTTTCACCTTGTAGAACTTGGACAACAATAGGTCCGGACATCATAAAGTTGACCAACTTATCAAAAAATGGTTTACCTTGATGCTCGGCATAAAAACCTTCTGCTTGTGTTCTAGTTAATTTCAGCATTTTTAATGCAATAATATCGAGTTTTGCCTGAGCTATGCGAGTTTCAATTTCACCAATTAAATGTTTCCTAACCGCATTAGGTTTGATAATCGAGAGAGTTCGTTCGAGCGCCATAAGTTTTATCCTCATTAATCCAGTGTAAATTGCATACGATTAATTTGTCCACTTTCATCCAATAATAATAAATGATGCAGCCCTTTTTTTGAAACAGTAAGTGCCACTTTTTCGTCATTTAACGAATGAGCAACAATATCACCGTCTAAAAACCACCATTTTTGGCCATAACCACCTTGTAGGGTTAAATCAATCGTTACCTCTTTTTGACCTGGAGGCCGTTTAAGCAGTTGGTTATCTATTAAACCAATAATGGTCAACGGATAAAAAACATCATTACCAAATACCGGGCAATGCGGATCAATCGGTGGTAATAAAGCTTGTCTTCTTTCTTTTGGTAATAACCAATTTTCTAAGGCTATTGGCCATAGCGCAATGGCTTTTTTGTGAGCATTCGGGCAATCAGATGCAACCCGTTCTCCATGCTCATTAACCCAAATATTTATCCAACCGGAACGATAGATATTATTGTTAAGCACACTGAGCGTATCAAGGGTTGGAGGTACCATATTATTGAAAATCCATGCAGTTTTTTGACGATGACAATTTTCGTCGTTGATGTCTAATATTTGTCCGGAAGGCCAACAAATTTTTTCAGCGGTTACCGAATCAGGCTTTTCCATAACCGGCAAAGGACGATTAAGCCGACGCTCTTTATTTAATAATAGGGTGTTTACCTGTTGTAAAATTGGAACGGCTGTCACTGAACCATATTGTCCAGCAACAGGTGTTCCGTCAGGGCGCCCTACCCATACGCCAATAATGTAACGAGGATTAACCCCAATCGCCCAAGCATCACGATAACCATAGCTAGTACCGGTTTTATAAGCTATCAGATTATTATTGACTAACATCTGTTTGGTGATCCAAGCACTACCGTCACCAATTAATGATTTTTCTATTAAAGGCTCGGTTTGTGTAAAACGTAGTGGGCTGACCTTTCCATGACGAACAAAGGCACTATAAGCACTAACCAAATTTTCCATTTTTAATGATGCACCACCTAAAATGTAGGAGATATTGGGCGTTTTACCAACCGATTCTAGCGGTAAACCAACACTTGCCAGTTTACTTGCAAAACGTTTGGGTCCATATAATTCAATTAGCTGTACCGCAGGTAAATTTAGAGAATTGGTCAGTGCATCTGTCGCACTAACCGGCCCATAAAAATCTTCGTCAAAATTAGTGGGACGATAATCTGAGGTGATCCTAGGCACATCTTGTAATAATGAAGCAGAGTGGATCATGCCTTCATCAATAGCCATTGCATACATAAATGGCTTTAAGGTAGAGCCAGGTGAGCGAAGCACTCTTATCATATCAATCTGCCCAAATCGCTCCTTATCATTAAAATCAGCGGAGCCAACATATCCTTTCACCGACATATCAGTATGATCAACCACTAAAATGGCCAATGAGCTTTTAGCTGCTAGCTGCCTTTTACGGTTACTAGCAATATCTTCAAGATTATACTGTAGAGTAGAGTCAATAGTTGAATGGATAATATTATCATTAGGATATTGTTGACTCAGTCTTTGTGCTAACAATGCCGCAAGGTGTGGGGCTTGACGAGGATAAACCCACACTTCATTTTTTCGTACTTGCTCTATAATTTCCGGTGACCAAACCTGATATTCTAATAATCGATCCAGAACTTTATCACGCGCTTGCTTTGCTCTTTGTGGGTATCTGTCAGGTCGTAAACGACTAGGTGCTTGGGGCAATACAGCCAATAAAACCGCCTCGCTGCGGGTTAATTGTTTGGGTTGCTTGCCAAAATATGACCAACTAGCCGCACCTATTCCTTCAATCGTTCCACCATATGGCGCATGGTTAATATATAGAGTTAAGATCTGTTTTTTACTGTAGTGCCATTCTAATTGTAAAGTGCGAAAGATTTGTTGTAACTTCCCCATAAGTGTACGATCATGAGGGTAAAGCATGCGAGCGACCTGCATGGAAATAGTACTACCACCAGAAACAATCCTTTTATTGCTTATATTTTGCCAAGCAGCCCGAAATAACGAGATCGGGTTTATACCAATATGCTCGTAAAAATAGCGATCTTCATAATTAAGTAACACATCAAGATAGTAATCAGGAACTTCATCTAAGCTTATGTTATAACGCCAAATGCCATTTTCATCGGCAAATCGCCAAAGGGGTGTTTTATCTTGGGCAAGGATAGTTTGGGTGGTTTTGTTCTGCTCAATAGATAGCGGGAATAGATAATCAGCTACGATAAAACTAGCAAATAGAAAAAATAGTAATGAGAGTAAATAGCAAAATATTTTGAGCAGACGCTTTTTCATTATTGTTAAGATGTTTCAGGTTAGCACTACGTTTGAGTTATAACAAAACCGCCAACTTTCGTCGGCGGACAATCACGTATTTTATTGGGTTAAACCATACAAAACGTTTTATTATTTTATAGCTTAACTCTTATCATTTATTAGCCGAATTGCGTTCAACAATTGATATCAAATCTAACGATTTACCGATCGCAAAACGTTCTGGGCGATACATTGATTCAACATACGGATAAGGAATACCAAAATCACCAACCGTTACCGCTCTTGCTAAATAAACTATACGTTTTCGGTATTTATTTTGTTTAACATAATCACTGATTTCAACAGCAGCCACATACCTATCATCTCGGTATTGTTGATACTTAACATCGTTACTATCTTCACCTTTTAGTAAGTTAGCTAATTCCGGAATAGCCTGTAAATTAACACTACTATTAGCTAAGTTTTGATTTTCAAGCTCAAGACCAGCTGGTAGATAATCAACAATTAGCGCATCGCGAGTAGCCTCACGAGCGGTAACTTCTAACAAGACAACCATCATATCTCCTACCTTCAATTGAGTAGGCTTGATTTGATTACCTTTTAAATCATAGTATGAACGTTTGATTGTAAAGAAATCACTATCAGAGGTTGGTGCAGGAGCTTTTTTACCGAAACCTGAAACAGTCAATTTAATATAAAGTGGATCTGCACTATTTTGATTAGTCACTGTTAAACCATTAGACAACCCACTAAAACCAAATGAACGGGATAACGCCTTATCTGAATCAAAGGATTGTTTGTTAATTTTCACTTTAAATCCTTGGGCGCTTCTGTGTTGTTCTATTGACCAACCAGCAATAAACAGTGCATTGAGTTCTTGAGTTGAAAAATAACGTTTATCATTTAATAAAGAGGATAAATAAAATAGATAGTCATCTTGTCTATCTGTATTTAAATTGTTTTCAGTCAGTAATGAAATAAGTAAGGCTATATCGCGAATTTCACTACTATAATCACCTAACCAATCTTCTTGTTTATCATAATTAATATCAAAGGCTTTAGGCATCAAATCACTATAGATATTTTGAAAACCAGCCAATTTTGCCGACAATGCTAATTGAGCAACAGGTAATGGAGAGACGATATTTATCTCATTATTTTCAACTTGTTGTGCCATATGTAGGATTTCATTACGTACAGCAGAAGTAATATTATTTTGTTTAGCTAGCACCATTATTGCATAAGCTTTAATAGCAAATTGAGTATATCCAAGCGTTTCACTATTATCATAATAACTTTGTAGATTAGTAAATGCATTTGCATTGTAAACATACTGGCCGATACGATCGATAGCTAACCGCAATGCGGAATCATTAACTTGAAAACCTCGCTCTCTTGCTTGTAGTAAAAAGTCAGTTGCATATACAGTAAGCCAATATTCTTCATCACTTTCGTTGCTCCATAGTCCAAAACCACCATTATTTCGTTGCATAGATAAAATACGAGAAATACCTGTTTGGATCTTGTTATGACGAATTGCATCTGTATCACTTTTGATACCTAGCGCAGTGAGTTGATCATGATTAGCATACAGTGACGGATATAAACCACTAATTGTCTGTTCTAAACAACCATAAGGGTAAGCGAACAAACTTTTAATATATTGAGCAATATTTAGTGGTGGTTGATTAGAAACAACTAATTTACCTTCTACGGTATTATCGATTAAATCAGAAAGATCTGCTGGTGTGAACTTCCAATTTTCACCGCTATTTATCGCCACAGCATAATTTTTAGAGGTTAAATTATAGGCAGGTCTAACGCCTATATCCCATGAACGTTTAATTGGATAATTAGAGCCATCTTCTAATACGATACCTTTGACATCAACTGTAACGGTTCCTTGACCATAACCATAATCAGCAATCACCGGCAATTGAATAATTTGTCTTTGATTGCTATTAACCGTTATTGTTGTCGATGTCTTATTCATTTCTTGATGAAGTAATCCATTGGTGGTGACATTTAGTTGTAGTGTCTGTTTTCGGTCTGTCAGATTGTTAAGATCTAAAGCTAAGATCGCTTTATCACCACCGGATAAAAATCTAGGTACGGTTAATTCGGCAATAACCGGTGAAGCTACAATCATAGTTTGTTCGGCTTTACCAAAACGATTATCATCCCATGCTTGCGCCATTAAACGTAATTCACCATTGAAGTTTGGTAAAGTAAGATCAATTACGCCTTCACCCTCTTCATTTAATTGAATAGTCTCTAGTTGCTGTGCCACAATAGTGACATTATTCAATGGTTTTCTACCAGACTCCATCGCATCACCGCCAAAACTCATTTCAACAGTGCGTCCTGAACCTTCAATCAATTTGCCATATACATCAAATAGATCGACATTATAACGTTTACGACCTAAAAAGGCGCTGTAAGGATCGGGGGTGGCAAACTTAGTGATATTCAATACACCTGAGTCAACTGCTGATACAAGTACCGTTACTTTCTTATTTTTTTCAATTAATTTCTTGTCCAGTTTAACTTTAACTGGAATGGTTTTTTCGGGTTCAGTTTTTTTCGGTACATCAATGGTAAGGTTAAGTTGACGATCGCTGGTATCAATAGGTAGGTAAAGCAATCCGATAGCTCGTTTAATGGTTTGCACTGCTGCATCAGTTGACGGACGAATTATCATGGCATTGATATAAATGTCATGACGTTGCCAATTTTCAATAGGGATCTCAACGTCAAGTCCATCTTCATCAATGGTGATATCTTTTTTCCATAACATACCATCATTGGTTTCCAAAGAGATGTAACCCGAGCCGGCAACAGGTGCTTGTACGTGTACTTTGGCAGTATCACCCGGGTTATATAAAGTTTTATCGATGCTTAATTTGACCTGATCTGGATGAACAGAATTGGTACCATTGGTATTATCTTCCCAATCATAACCACTCCAAAAACGCACACTACTAATGATATTACTTCGGGTATCAACGACTTCTATTCGATAAGAACCATAGTTATCCGGTTGATAACTCACTTTAGCAGTGCCATCTTTAGCAATTGATAATTTCTCTTCGGATAAAGTAAAATCTTTTTCGTTATATTCTTGTCGCCAACCGTTATTACTTGACCAAGTCCAATAATAATTACGACGCTCACGTACGATCCGCGCTTTCAAATTATCGGTTGCCAATTTTTGTCCTTCCAAATTGATATAGGCAATTTCAAATTCTGCCGTCGCACCTTTGTCTATGATTAGTCGATTTTCATAAGCATCTGATGACCAATTATAATAATCTTGCTCAGAAAACAGCGCTCGTATTGCTGGCATTTGACTAGCCGGCCAAATAGTTTGACTAGCATAACGGGTAACAGGTCGGCCTCCAGAATCGAGTAAACTGGCTTGTAATACAATTTTAAACGGTGAATGTATAGAAGACCAATTATCACTAGCAATTTTTACTTCGCCAATCCCTTTATTATCAAGTTTTTGTTCCACCGGATCTAATTGTTGATCTAAATGAATATCGGTTACCCGGCCAATTTTGAAGTCTGATAATCCCGGAACTGAATCCACTTTTTTCATATAAAGATTACCATCGAGATTATTGCCTGATGCTGGCGCACCATAAAGATACCAACCTTTAACATTAAAACTGATATCTTGACCAACTAAGATAGGATTTGTTGACGGTACATTAATTTCCATTGCCATACGTTCAGGTAAAAACTCTTCGACCTGAAAATAAACTTGTTGATAGTTATCATCCCCTAGGTTAAAACGAAATGCCCACCTACCGGTAGCTGCATCAGTTGGAATTTCATATTGCCACTGATATAAACCATTTAAATCTGCATCAGGCCTTTCATGACCACTAGCTATCTTTTGTCCATCTGGGGCTAGAACTTCAATCATAATCGGTTGTTCTGGCAATAGTTGCCCGTCTGCATCTCGTAATAGAGCATTAAATGTAATGGTTTCTCCCGGACGGTATAAATCACGTGAGCCAAATGCAAACAACTGTTTTTCATGATAAGTGGAGCCGGTTAAATTAAACTCACTTAAATTTAGCGCATTGCGATCAATATTAACAAAAGAAGTTTGATGTCCATCACTGGCAGTAATAACGGAGTAATCCGCTTTGCTCGGTAGATCCATTTCTGCAAAGCCTTGAGCATCACTCTTTTCCGATATAGTTGAACAACTTTTTTTGTGATCAAATTGATTATATTGGCAATAGAATAAAGATAAATTGATATCACCCAGTGGTTTACCGTCATCAAGTGCATGGGTAATTAGCGTTAGCCTATCATCCTTATATTTATGCACAGAAATACCAATATTACTGATTGAGAACAAAGAAGCGTTATTTGATTCATTATAAGTGCCGGCTTCATTCATTATAGCAACGTAAACCCCTTCTTTTTGAAGCTCCGGAATTTTAGATAAATCAATTAATACTGTTTCTTGAGCATTACGTTTAGGATTAAGATCGAATCGGGATGAATAAACTAGATCAGCGTATTCATTCAACTTCTCAGATCGCCAACTATCTAGCCGATTAATTAAACCATAAAATCCAATAAAATCGGTTAACATGTCGGGTTTAATTTTGAAAAAGTTAACATCAACTTTATCCACATTGAGCGTTATCACCGGTAAACCAGTCATTGATTTACTTGGCAGTAATAATCCAGAGCTAGGAAATCCAACTAAAGGTTGACGATCTTGAGTGGTTATTTCAGTTTGGTAAACGGATTTTAAATGGCTACCATTAATCGCTTCTATCATTTTATCAATGGTTAATGTTAACTTACGTTTAGGCTCTAAAAAGCGATGTCTTAACTCTAAGCCATTATCAGACAACTCCCAAAAACCATCTACATTACCTGTTTCATTATCAACTAATCTAAGTAAATTTGAAAAATCAAGCTTGGGGTTGAGTGGCACCGAAAAGGTAACAATTAAGGTACTCGTACCATTAATTATCGCTTCAGAACTATCAAGTACGCTTAACTGTTTATTACGATATTTTTCAATCAATTCTGGGGTTGAACTAAATGTACTTTTAATTGGGGTTTGGGGATCATTTCTTTTTGAATTATTAGTTGTTTGTACTTTTGATTGATTTTCTGTTGGTGGGCTTGCTGACGTATCTTTATTTTTATCATCACAACCTAATAAGGCTAAGACCATACCTACTATAAATAATCGCTTAACTAATCCCATTATTTCACCCATACCTAATTGACGATTTCCTATAACCAAAAATTTATTATTTAATATATAGTTATATATACCCATTTTTATCGATATATTATGCACCTATAGGATCGTTTTAGCAAAAGAATC